>JBILHS010000026.1:0-52294 GCA_044350425.1 Saprospiraceae bacterium
GTTGGATATTGGACATTTTTATCATCTCCAGACCGCAGAACTGCCTTCCGCTGCAAACTGTACTTCCAATAAGTGTGGGAAGTAGTCTTTCAAGCTATCAATGTGCGAAACAATATAGATCTGTCTGAACTGCTCCTGCAGGTAGTTCAGTGCGAGCATCATTTCTAGTCTGCGTTCTTCATCCTGACTACCAAAGATTTCGTCGAAGGCCAAAAATTCCATGCGTCTTTCAGCAGAAGAGCCACTTAGATCCATGATGGCTTTTGTAATGGCAATCCGCAGGCAGAAATTGGCAAGATCGACCTCGCCACCGCTGAACCGCTCGATGGGATAAAAGATCCCGCCATCCGTGATGAAAAAGTCGAAATTCTCATCCACCCGAATGCCTTCATATTTCCCTTTAGTGATCCGGTTGAACAGATCGCTGGCTTCCCGGGAAATACCAGGGCTTACTTTTTCCAGAATTTCGGTTTTGAAAAGCCCAAGCATCTCTGTGAGCCTCCGAAGCAGTTCAACCTCCTCCAGTTTGTCGCTGATCTGTTCGAGAATACGCGCGTTGATACGGAGTTTTTCAGCAGATCTGGATTGATCATTCAAGAGTTCAAGGCCAGTCTTTTCCAGCGCTCTCAAAGCTTCCGTTTGTGTCTGAAAAGCCTCGGTAAAACTTGCTATCGTTTGTTTTGCAAGGTTATAGGTCTCCTCCTGGTAGCCCACGGAAGCAAGTTCGGTGCTTAAGGAAGCGATCTTTTGACTGGCCTCCTCCATGCCTGAACCGGTCGCAATTAAGGCCGTTTGAGTGGCAGGTAATTCCCGGGAAAGGTAATTCTCCTGCGACAAAAAATCGCGGTAACGCGATTCCTGGGCGGCAAGTTTTGATTTTAACGACTGGTAAGCAAGCGCATCAAAATGTACCGCTCCGATCTCACGGAGAATGGTTTCATCAGCGGCTAAACGCGCATCTAATTGTCGTTGCTGGTTTTCTTCAGCATTGAGTTGGCGTGTGATCTCCATCAAGCGGGTCTGTTCCTGGAGCAATTTATCCGCTTCTAAACGTACAGTGGTCTGCCGGTTCTTTAGCGCGATCCCTGCTTCGGTGATGGCTTTTTTCTGGACTTCCAGCTGCTCCAATTGTTTGCTTTGTAAGGCAGTAATCTCTAACTCCAAGGCTGCCAGTGCGCTTTCGTAGCCATCCATTAAGGGTTGGAGGCAGGTGGGGCAATTGCCTTCATTACCCAACTGTTTCAGTTGAGCCAGCTTCTCCTTTCTTTCCCGCAGACTTGTCAGGATCCCGCCGATCTGCTGGTCGATCCCGCGGAGCTCACTGCGTTTTGCGTCCATTTCAGCTTCCAGATCGGCGACTACTTTTTGCTTTTCGCTCAGTTCAGATTCTACGCTTGGACGCAGCTTCAACTGATTAGTCAAAGTCTTGATTTTTTCCGTATTGGCTTCCTGCTGGTCCTTTGTTTCACGGATCTTTGCCAGGCGCGCATTTCGGTTGATGTGTTTGGAATGCTCGTGTTCGAGGGCTTCCAGTGCTTTTTTCTCTGACTCAAAACCTGCAAACTCCGGGCGTATTTCATCCAGAGCCGACTTCTGCTGACTGAGGTCAGCGTCCTTTTTGTTTAAAGATACTTGCTGTATCTGCAGACCTGCATGGCGTTCACTGGCTTGGGCGAGTTCATTTTGGAGCAGGCTGTGGCGTTTAAACCGGATCTCCTCCAAATCAAATTTTTGCTTTTCAGCCTGGTATTTCTCCTGAATATCCTGAAGTTTTAATCGCTCATTTTTTGCATCTAATCCATTTGCCTCCAAGGCTTTATCCCTTGTAGCCATGTCCATTTTCAGGGCTTCCAGGGCCTCTTCGGATAGTAAGTTTTGGCGTTGCCCTGCGGCCTGGCTACTAAGGTCCCGAAGGTCTGCATTCACTCGTGACTGAGCATCATCCAGGGTGTCCAGGCCAAGCATGCGGCGCACCATCCGTTTTCGGGCCTCTCCAGAGGTGTCGGAGAGTTCTGAAAGTTCTTTCTGGCCTGAAAAAACGGATCGTTTGAAGGCATCGCGTTCCATGTGCAATACTTTCACCAACTCCTCATTCACCGGTGAAACCCCTTTGGCGATCAGGACATCATTTTTATAAAATTCAGCTCCCACAGCAAGTGCTTTGCCCCGAAATTCCCGCCTTACGCGATAGCCGATCTCGCCGATCGTGAAATCCAATTGTAACTCCACGGTAGCTTTCGGGTCGACAAATGCAGAGCGGATGTGGGCTTTATTGCCCTCATCCCGCCCAAAAAGGCAGTACAGGATCGCTTCAAAAATGGTAGATTTTCCTGCTCCATTTTTGCCGATTATGCCGACCAGGCCTTCCCGGAATTCCAATTCCAGGTGGCTGTATTGTTTGTAATTAGAGAGCCGTAAGGTGTTGATAATCATTGATCTTCGAGATTAAAATACCTTGCAGAACGTTCAACCAGTTTTTTTGCCAAAACCTCATCCTCCGGGTATTTACTGCGCAAATAATCTGCAAAAACCTTGTCTAGGCTGTCAAACTGGTTGGCTTCTATTCCGTGTACAAAGGCGCGGTCGCTGTAGGTTTTTCTTTTTGGGATGAGTTGGAAGGCCTCGGGAAACAATTGCCGGAGGCGCAGATTTCCAAGTTCAAGGCTTTGTTCGGGGCGTATATCATTAAAATTCAAGGATATGATGGCATCCGGAGCAGGGTTATTTGTTTTAAAAACTTCCAGTTCTGCTTCCAGTTCTGCTACAGAAACCTCGTAACATGCATTGCGTTCCCAGCGCAGCCAGGGACGGGTAGCAATGGCCTCAAAGTGCACTTTACAGCTATTATCCGACTGAATATCGAGCATCAAAAAGCCCTTTTCAGCACCGATTTCAGTATCACTGAATCGCTCGGTACTACCGGAGTACCAGGCGCAGGGATGAAGATTGACGGCCTGTGAATCGTGCCAGTGTCCTAGGGAAATATATTGAAAGCCGGCCAACTTGGCCTCAAATGCTGCAGGAAATACCTGTTCTCCGTATTCTTCCATCAGGTAGCGTTTACCCAAAGAAGTATGCAACATCAGGATATTAAACTTGTCCTGCAAGGGCTCCAGCCTTTCCAACTCGGAAAGCAGTAATCGATTGTCGTTGATATGGGGCACTCCGTGAATGGCCATATTCCCAAATTCAAAGGTTTCAAATTGTGCTCCAAAAATCGGAAAAACATGCTCCAGGGTGCGAAGTGCACGAAGAATTGGGGCATTGTAAATGGTCTTGGGGGTCTCATGATTGCCAGCGATAATGACAGTTGGGATATTTGCCTGGCCAATGCGCCTGAGTTGCTCCAGCCCAAAGGTCAGTGCTCGATTGCTTGGACTGGGCCGGTGGAAAAAATCGCCGGAGTGAATCACCAGGTCTGGTTTTAAGTCCAGAATCCGATCCACCACGCGTTCGAAAGCATCGTACACGTCCTGTTCACGCGCGTTTATGCCGGCATCAGTGACCCGCTCAAAGGCCTGATAGCCAAGATGTGTATCTGAAAAGTGGAGGATCCTCATTTAAGGCGAATATACTTGATGTAATCTGTAGCAGGTGGATCGCTCAGACCAAAATTACGTGCTATGGTCACCATCTGACCTCTGTGATAGGTGCTGTGGTTCAGGCAATGATGGATCATTTTTACCCGTGTGCGGCTGTCTTCGGTCCCATTCAGGAGTCTAAAAGTGCATATCTCCTGAAAATCCGCATCTGAAAGGTCGTTTATATAAGCCTCCAAGGCTTTGGATTGTTTTAAAATTCCTTCCAAAACATCTTCAGTGGTGCCTGTAAATCGAAAAGAAAGAAAAATGGAAGTGGGCACTTGCATCAGTCTTTCGTGCCAGATCTCTTCCGCTCCCCAGATGTGCAACAAGGTATCGCGTAGGGTAGGGAAGCTGGAGGGCATTTCGCGGACCAGAATTTCTGAGGGCTTTGAATTCAGCCAATCGACCAGTTGGCTGTTTGCCCAAAGGTTGTAGGAAGCACTGCTTTTAAGTAATGATTCAATCGTCATTTATTGGGCGTGTATTTGTTTGTGTAACACTTAAAAGGGGGCTTAGGTGTGTATTATTCCCTGGAGAGGAGCGCCATATAAAACCCGTCAAACCCATCATCCTGAGGCAAAATTCGTCGTTCTTCCAATAGTTTGAAAGATTTACCTACCTCGCTGTTAAGAAATTTTTCCACCTGGTGCTGGTTTTCTGAAGGCAAAATACTGCAAGTGGCATACACCATGCGCCCGCCAGGCTTGGTAATGGGTGCATAAGCCTGCAAAATTTCCTGTTGGGTGGCGCGGAGCTTATCGATCTGTTCCGGCTGAAGTTTCCACTTTGCATCAGGATTGCGGCGCAAGATACCGATTCCACTGCAGGGTACATCCAGCAGAAGTCGGTCGGCAGATCCATATAAGCGTTTTATGGTCTTGCGACTTTCGATGGCGCGCGTTTCAATATTGGTCGCTCCGGCACGTCGCGCCCGTAAACGAAGTTCATCTAATTTCCAGGCTTGGGTATCCAGTGCAATAATACTCCCCTTGTTTTCCATCAAGGAGGCCAAATGCAGGGTTTTCCCTCCTCCGCCGGCACATGCATCGACCACCCGCATGCCAGGCTGCGGAGCGAGTAAGGGCGCTACCAGTTGGCTGCTGTAGTCCTGCATTTCGAACCAGCCTTTTCGGAAAATACTGGTTTGGAAGACATTTTTTCGGACGTTAAGCACCAAAGCATCGGAGTTAGTCACGGTTCTGGTCTCCACATTTTCGGCGAGCAAAGCAGCTTTAAGTGCTGCGGGATTGGTGCGCAGGCGGTTGGTGCGAAGGACTACCTGTGCCGGCCGGTTCAGCCAGTGCAGGGTCTCCTCCCATTGTTCCGGAAGTTCGGATGCTCCAAGTTCATCAAGCCAGTCGGGAATGCTTTCCCGGATGCGCCGGGGCGAATCTGCGGTAGATTTTCCATTGGGACGGGGTTGCCAGTTTTTTATTCTGGCCATAAAATCTTTGGTTTTTAAGATTTTAAATTCTTTCCAATCGGGCAATTCTACGTTTTTATAGGCCAAATGAACGCCGATAAGTTCCCAGAAATCATGCTCAGTCACAGGTGTCAAGCCTAGGATTTCGACATAAAGTCGGTAATATCGTACCACTTCGTACGTGGTTTCGGCAACAAATGCCCGGTCGCGACTTCCTGCTTTAGGGTTGCTGCGCAGGGCTTGTTCAATGACCTTGTCGGCATATCGATTTTCTTTAAAAATGGATTGCAGACTTTGTGCGACCAGGCGCACCAATAAGGGGTGTAGGGTGGGAGTAATGGAAGACATGGGGCTAAGGTAAGCAGGGAATCTTTAGGGCATAAAAAAAGTCCCCCTCCGAACGTTTTCGGAGAAGGACGTCATCAAAACACGCTTCATTTTAAACCTTTATTTTGGAGCCCGAAGGCTAATTTTTTTGGGCGGTCAAATAAGCAGGTTATTGCTTATTTAAGTGCAAAGTTAAAAGTCTTTTTGAAAAGTCAATGTTAGGAGCATTAAATTTTTAATTTTTTTTCGGAATTTTTTTTCGCCTGATTTTTAAACAAGAACGCAGAAAAATCTTGGAAACCATTAACGTTTCCGCCGTCTTCCGCTGTTGTTATTGTTATTGCCGCCCGTATTATTGTTGCTTCGGCCGCTCCCGCTATTGCTACCGCTCCCGCTATTGCTGCCACTTCCGCTCCCGCTGCTCCCGCGATTCCGGCCGCCCCGTCTACGACCTCCCCGATCATTTCCTACGCCAGCATTGGTTCTGTTCCGATTATCTAATTTTCCTACACCTGCGGCCAATTTATCGAGTGAATCATGCCCTTCATGTAAAGAAAGTTGGCCGTTAGAAAGGATTTCGAGGTCTTCTTTCACGATATCATCGCTGACATAATGTTCTTTATTCCAGGTTTTGTAGGCCAGTTTCATATAGGAAGCAATAACTTCAACAAAACCTTCTCTTTTCGGCCCTTCAGGCATTTCAATGGCTTTTTGAATCAGCGCATGTACGCTGTTGCCATAGTGACGCATCCGGGTCGCTGTGCTGGGGTAGCCCAGTGGTTGAGGTTTAGCGCGGTCCTCTTCCCGACGAATTACGATTCCAGCAGGAACCGTAACTTCAAGTTCATAATTGGTGAGCGCGAATACATGGTTCCATAGCTTTTCACGGTAATCGTCCATATTTCGGTTGCCTTGCGGTCCGAGCATGATCATGAGCCCCACGATGGATTCCACCGTTTTTTGTCTCTTTTGAGGAGATTCGATGGTCTTGGCGTGTAAGAGCATTTCCTGAATGGAACGGCCGTACTCCGGAAACTGAATATCCGGACGCTCGGTATTGTATTCTATATCTAAATTATTCATATTTGAATTGTGGTCAATTTGGTTCCAACCTTGCCGGGGGGCGGAAGTTAAAGGTATGAGTTATTCTACAGTTACGGATTTTGCAAGATTTCTAGGCTGATCTACATCGCAACCACGCAGCACGGCCATGTGGTATGCCAGCAACTGTAAAGGTATGACAGAAAGTAAGGGTGTGAATGGTTCTTCGGTCTCCGGAATCTCAATCGTATGGTCTGCAAGCTTTTTAATGATCTCATCGCCTTCCGTTACGACGGCCACTACAACACCTTTACGTGCTTTTACTTCCTGAATATTACTCACCACTTTTTCGTAAGCGCTTTTATTGGTCGCAATTACGAACACGGGCATGTTCTCGTCTATGAGTGCGATGGGACCGTGTTTCATTTCAGCAGCAGGGTATCCTTCTGCATGGATATAACTGATCTCCTTCAGTTTCAAAGCTCCTTCCAGGGCCACCGGGAAATTATAACCTCTGCCAAGGTAGAGTGCGTTGGGTGCATCTTTAAATTCGCCGGCGATATATTCTACTTGCTTTTGGCATTTTTGGAGCAACTCATCGGCCTTTTGAGGAATTAAAGAAAGCTCCTGAACCAGTTTTTGATACTGTGATTTTGGAAGGAAACCGCGTTCGTAACCCAAAACTAAGGCCATCATGCTGAGCATGGTTACCTGCCCCGTGAATGCCTTGGTGGAGGCAACGCCAATTTCGGGCCCCACGTGGATGTAGGAACCACTGTGCGTAAGTCTCGCGATGGAAGAACCCACCACATTTACAATGCCGTAAGTTAGTGCTCCACGTTGTTTGGCCAATTCAAGTGCTGCAAATGTATCGGCGGTTTCACCTGATTGACTGATGGCTAAAACAATGTCATTTTCACGCACCACCGGATTCCGGTATCGGAACTCAGAAGCATACTCTACCTCCACCGGTAGGCGAGCCAGGTCTTCAATCAGGTATTCTGCGATCATGCCTGCATGCCAGGAGGTTCCGCATCCTAAAATGATCATTCGTTCAGCGTTGACGAGTCGTTTCAAATACTCATCCATACCGCCCAACCTGACCCAGCCTTCATCTGCGTTCATACGCCCCCGCATACATTCAGCAATAGTGGTAGGTTGCTCAAAGATCTCTTTGAGCATGAAGTGATCATAGCCGCCTTTTTCCAGCTGCTCGATCTCGATCTCGATCTTGTGGACCGTATGGGTGGCCACTTCGTTGCGAAGGGTCTTTATACTTAATTCCTGTCCAAGGGAGCAGGTGGCCACTTGCTCATCTTCCAGATATACAACATTTTTGGTATGTTCTACAATCGGGGTTGCGTCAGAACCAATCAGGAATTCACCTTTCCCGATGCCAATCACCAATGGGCTGGATCTACGGGCTGCAACAATTTTATTGGGATCATCCCGGTCCATCACGACAATTGCGTAGGCGCCACGCACTTGTGTAAGCGCCTGACGGACCGCCTCTTCGATCGGGAGATTCTCCTGCTTCTGTACTTCTTCAATGAGATTTACGAGGACTTCTGTGTCCGTTTCACTTTTGAAGGTATAGCCAAGGCGCAGGAGGGCGCTTTTCAATACGGAATAGTTCTCAATGATACCATTGTGAATCAGAACCAAGCGGCCACTGGTACTGGTATGTGGGTGGGCGTTGGTGTCGTCTGGTTTGCCGTGCGTAGCCCAACGGGTATGGCCCATGCCAATATTTCCACTGGTATCCAGATCTTTTGCAAAGGCTACGAGTTCAGCAACTTTCCCTTTTTTCTTGTATACGCGGAGCGATCCGTTCTGAAGGGCAACGCCGGCACTATCATAGCCACGGTATTCGAGGCGAGTCAGGCCCTTGATCAGGATCGGATAGGCCTTTTTTGGGCCGATATAACCAACTATTCCGCACATAATATAAGTGTATGGCTTGATTAAAGAAAAAAGTAATGCAGCTAAACGGTCTTTGAAATTACCTCATGGCTGCATTGCTTTCCTGGTCCATCAATTTACTTTAGTGTAAGTTAATTCCAGCTTGGCCGGAAAAATCAGGCTTTCCGGGCCGTACAGCAAGGCTCGTCCTGCCGTCCGGCTTCTTGGGTAAACTCCAATGTAAACCGTTCGGTTTTTGGTATCCACGCTGCTGTCATCATCGACCATATGTTGAAAAAGTTCACTGAGCGCGAGTCGATACTGGGTCACTGTTGTACCATTGACTACCACTTTATGGGGCGTGCCACCAAATAGGAGAAATCCGCCGGTGAGGTTGGGCCCAAAGGAGTATAAGACATCACTGGTCAGTACAAAAGAGGTGTCTTCTTGTAGCTGGGTTAAAAATAACTGACTGGCAGGTGTAAGGTATGTATTGTTGTCGGCGACCGTCAGAACCAATTGCGCGCGATTTACTGCGATGTTATTGAGATATTGGGCATGGGGGAATTCTACCTTCACCCGAAGGCCTTGCATGCCTTGCACATAGAGCTTTTCCCCGGCATAAGGCTGGCCTATGAGCTGGCCCGCCGGACTACCTTGATGCTCATGGTCAAAGTGCGTAAATTTGTTTGCGCCTTCAAAAAAGAAATCAAAATCTTTCTTGAGGGTATCCTTGTGATAATATAGTCGCATCCGGCTAAGCGAATTGTCATTCAGGTTGAATGCAAGCATGGCACCGGGATTGGCTCCGCCGGAAGACGATTCAATTTTCAGACCACGCAATTTTTTAAAAAAGAGGGAGTCTACCGAATATGCAGCAGAATCGAGATTAAAAAGCTCCTGTCCAAACTCAGGCTTTAATGCAATTCGTATGAAAGGGCCTTTGATGCCTTCGAAAAGACTGTCCCGCTTGTTGGGCTTGGGTGAAAAGGTGATGCTTCCAAGTTCCTCCGTTGCCGGGAGTGATTGGTTTGAGTAATAATCTTTGTTGTATTGAAGGTAACTGCCATCATCTACCCGAAGTACTTTCAATGTTTGCACCGCAGAAAGGGTATCGCCATAAACTCCCGCAGAGGCATAACGAAGGTAAAGCACGATACTATCAAATGTCTGAGTGGTATCAAAATTTGGGTTCAGATTTTCACCCAGCATCAGGGCATAAATATCAGAAGCCGATTTTCCAAACTCCGGGTCATTCAGCTCGCCACATAAAAAGTACTCTGCTGTAGAATTGCGGTCTGAGGTCAACGAACTGTCTTCCCGTTCAATGGTACAACGAACCTCCACAGTATCGGTGAACACGAAATTTTCGTATCCGCTTTCGTCCAGCAGATCAGCGCCAAGAGAACTTGGTTTTTTACAACCGGCCCAAAGTGCCAGAGCGATCATCAAGATACCGACCAGCGTCGGGAGTTTTTGCTTCATGTTTATGGTCATGTGAATGGATGTCTGGTTTGTTGGTGACTACTGGATAATGGGCATAGCTTGCCCTGCGTGGCATAAATATGGGCTCCCGGGTTGCCTTGCAGGAGGGAATATTTGCCCACCATAAAGAAATAGAGCACCCTGCGGAGCGTTACGCAGGGACTCGTTCTGACAGACCTTTCAAAAATTCAAGATAGCCAGGCAATGCCACGTCATTGGGCTGCCATTCTAGCACAGGTTTGTCACCAGAGACAGACAGGTACGGAACGCTGGTGTCGAGTGTTTCGCTGCCGATGATCACTGCGTCTGCATAGTGTGCAGCGCCCTTGTGCATGGAAACATTTTCACCATCCCGATAGGGTTCAAGGTGCTTTTTGGTCAGATTATTGATGGCGGCTTTTTGAAAAAAACGCTCGCCACCCTCATGCTCACGGGGGGTGTCATAGGCGCCATAAATGATCTGCGCATTGGCAAAAATGGGTTCCGTTTTATATGCAGTGCGAAGGTAGAGTGGAAGCAAACTGGTCATCCAACCCTGGCACATGATATAATCTGGTGGCCAGCCAAATTTTTTGACCGTTTCGATGGCGCCTTTACAAAAGAATGCGGCGCGGTCGGCATTGTCTTCAAATGGTACGCCCTTGTCATCCTCAAACACCATTTTGCGCTTGAAAAACTCTTCGTTGTCAAGGAAATATACCTGAAGCCTGGAGCCTGGCAACGAAGCCACCTTGATCAGGAGCGGGTAATCGTCGTCGTCGACGATGATATTCATACCACTGAGCCGCACTACCTCGTGGAGGCGGTGGCGGCGTTCGTTCACTACGCCATACCGAGGCATAAGGATGCGCAATTCGTAACCTTGATCGGCAAAAAATTTGGGAAGTTTCCCTACGAGTTCAGAAATGTCGGTGCCCTCAGTGTAGGGTGCGAGTTCTTGCGTGATCAGGAGCAGTCGCTTCTTTTCCATGTGTCAAAAAACCAGACTTGATTGGTGTGTGTAAAGCACGATATTATTGCAAACCGAATTTCGGGAAGCGCACGTGGGAGGGTTATCTATACCTTGCCCCACGAAATTCGGTTGCAAAAGTATAAAAAAAGGCAGGTTTTTTTTCCAAAGAGTTTGATGCAAAATTTTCAAAACCTCTTAACCCTCCATTTTACGCTCTAAAACACGGAAAGTGTAGGCGCATTCATTTTTCTCGTCGGGTTGATGGCCTTCGCTCCAGAGCTCCGTCCATTCTTCAGGGGCTGTTTTAGGGAAAAACACATCCCCTTCCACTTCAAGGTCAACCTCGGTCAGGTAAATCCTATCCCAGAGATCTGCCGTTTCCCGATAGATTTCTCCCCCTCCGATAATAAACACCTCTGTTTCCTCACCATCAAAAGCCATACCCAGTGCTTCCTCTACTGAATGCGCTACCAAAACCCCGTCTGCTGTGAAAAAGGGATCTCTGGTTACCACAATATTGGTGCGTTTCGGGAGTGGTCGACCGATACTATGGAAGCTATTGCGTCCCATAATGATATGGTGTTCCAGAGTTGTTTTTTTGAAATAGGACAAGTCGGCCGGCAAATACCAGGGAATCTGGTTGTCTTTTCCGATCACATTATTTTTGGCAGTAGCGACGATTGCAGAGATTAGCATGGTATGTGTTTGGCTGGGGAATTGAAAAAATAAATAAATAAAAATCCCGCCGCGCTCGCTAAGGAACCCTGAAGTATTGCTTTCAACGTTCCTTAACAGCCGCGGCGGGATGTAAAATAATAAAGTTATCAGCTTTTATTCTGCAGCTTGCTATTGCGCTGGCTGTAACCAAAATACACCAGGAAGCCAATGACCATCCAGCCAAAAGCCGCTTTGAGTGTAAACGGATCAATGGCTACGATCATGCCCAGACAGATGACCGCTCCGAGGATGGGTACCAACGGAACCAAAGGTGTACGGAATGGACGGTGCTGGTCAGGACTTGATTTGCGCATAAACAGTACTCCAAGGCTAACCAGTACAAAAGCGAGCAAAGTTCCGAAAGAAGTTAAATCGCCTGCAACGCTGCCCGGTACAAAGGCCGCAAATGCGCCTACAAAAAAGAAAAGGATCCAGTTAGACTTATAAGGCGTGCGGAATTTTGGATGAAGTTCGGCGAAAACCTTGGGAATGAGACCGTCGTTGGCCATTGAGTAAAACACCCGACTTTGCCCCATCAACATGACCAGAATCACCGATGAAAATCCGGCAAGAATGGCAACCGTGACAGCCGTAGCGAGCCATTCGTAGCCAGGCATATGGTTCTGAATGGCATACGCGACAGAAGCTTCTTTACCTGCTCCACCAAACTCAGTCCAATTGGCTACTCCTGTGAGGACATAAGAAAACAGGATATAAAGCACGGTACAAACGGCCAGTGAGCCCAGGATGCCAATAGGCATATCTCGCCCCGGGTTTTTGGCCTCCTGAGCAGCGGTAGAAACGGCATCAAAACCAATGAAAGCAAAAAATACAATGGCAGCACCACCGAGTACACCACCCCATCCATGTTTAAAAAAGCCTTCATGTCCTGCAGTGCCTTCCGGGATCATGTAGGGCGTGTGGTTGGCAGGATTGATAAATTGCCAGCCAACTGCGATGAAAATCAGCACAATAGAAACTTTGATGGCTACAATTACTGCATTCAGCATTGCTGATTCCTGGGTGCCTTTAATAAGCACCAGGGTGAGGATGAGCAGGATAATCAGGGCTGGCGCATTCATAATGCCATTCTCCATAGGTCCATGACACCATTCATAGGGTATGGCACCGCCCAGGAGTTTGTTCAGGTATTCGGACCATGCAACGGACACAGTGGCCGCACCCAGCGCATACTCCATAATTAATGCCCAACCAATGATCCAGGCTACAAACTCGCCCATGGTAGCGTAGGCATACGTATAAGCACTGCCAGCAATTGGGATCATAGAAGCAAACTCTGCGTAGCAAAGTCCTGCGAATGCACAGCCAATGGCAGCCACGATAAAGGATAACGTGACAGAAGGACCAGCTGCTTCTGCTGCCGCTGCAGCAGTACGCACAAAAAGACCGGCGCCAATAATGGCTCCAATGCCAAGCGCCACCAGATTCCAGGCGCCCAGCGTGCGCTTCAGGCCCTTTTCAGAATCCCCGGCTTGTTCTAAAAGTTGAGAAAGAGGTTTGCGTATCCAAAGATTTGCCATACAAAGTAGAGTTTTAGATTTAATATTCGTGGGGCGAAAGATAGAGTGGTTTTTCATTTTTCAGTATTCGAGTGAAAAACTGCTTGGTGTCAAATCGCCTGATTTCCAAAAATCATTTCTCAAACCCAGCTTTTTATAGGACTTTCGCGCTCATAAAATCGGTACAAAAATGCGCCGTGACATCCTGTATCAACCTTTTGGCGCATACAAAGCACATTAAATTCAACAATATGAAAAACAAGGATGATCTACCCCGCGCACTTTCTCAAGCAGAAATGGATTTGCTATGGCAGGAAAATTTTGAAATAGAAAAGGCCTCCAAGGCCTCGATCGTGAAAGATTGGCTGCCGAGGTATACCGGGATGGCTTTGGATCAATTTGGTGATTACATCCTTCTGGTCAATTTTGGCGGGTATGTCAAGGATTTTGCTGACCAGCATGGAGTGGCTGTACATGGACTCGAACGTCCCATGCAAGCGGCAACTGCCGGCGGAATTACGATTATCAATTTTGGTATCGGTAGCCCCAATGCCGGTTTAATTATTGATCTTTTAGAGGCCATACACCCCAAGGCGGTGCTCTTTTTAGGCAAATGTGGCGGGCTTAAAACGGGAAAAAATCATAATGGGGATCTGATTTTACCCATCGCAGCCATTCGAGGCGAAGGGACGAGCAACGACTACCTTCCACCAGAGGTACCTGCATTGCCGGCCTTTGCGCTGCAAAAAGCAGTTTCTACTACCATCCGCGAATATGAGCGGGATTACTGGACCGGTGTGGTGTATACCACCAACAAGCGCGTATGGGAACACAGGGAAGACTTTAAAACCAAACTTCGCGACTTGCGTTGCATTGCGATTGATATGGAAACGGCGACCATTTTTGTAGCCGCTTTTAAAAACCAGATGCCTGCAGGAGCACTTTTGCTTGTCAGTGATATGCCTATGACACGTGATGGGATCAAAACTGAAGCCAGTGATAGGGTTGTAACAACTCAGTTTGCAAAAACGCATCTGGCGATCGGGGTTGATTCATTGAAGCAATTGATGAATCACGGGACAACCGTAAAACACTTGCGCTTTGAAATGTAGGTCAACATCATACTTCATACATCATACATCATACATCATACATCATACATCATACTTCATACATCCCCCTACCTTTGTGGCATGAAAAGTCTGGCATCTATATTTCTGGTACTATTTGTTGTAGGAAAAACGACCGCGCAGCCTTCTGCCACAGTGGTTGCGGCTGCACGTCCGCTCGCGTTGGGAGAGAGCATCCATCTTGCAATTGAAAACAGTGCGCAAATCAAAAAGAATAAAATTGATCGCCAAATACTGGAACGTCGGGTAAAAGAAGCCCGAAGTGAGGGGTTCCCGCAAATTACGGCGGGTATAAACCTGGATTATTGGCCCTTAATTCCTACCCAATTGTTGCCCGGGGAGATTTTCAACCTTCCGGAAGGTACCTATGTCCCTGCCCAGTTTGGTCGTCCCTGGCAATTAAGTGGGAGTGTAGCCCTCGAACAAAACCTGATCAACGAATCCGCCCGACGCAATGTGCCGGCACTCAAAACCACCCGAGGAATCAGTGATTTGGTCATCGAACGTTCGGAGTATGAGGTAATCTATAATACGGCTACGGTTTTTTATCAAACCTTGCAGACAGAACAGCTGCTCCGCGCGGTAGATGCTAATTTAGCCAAACTGGAGGCATTACAAGGCATGGCGCAACTCCAGCTGGATAATGGTTATGCGGTTCCAACCGACGTAAAACGGATCCGGGTGGCAAAAACCAACCTTGAAACGCAGCGCCAAAATTTGCTTACGGGTATCAGCAGCCTGCGCCAGACTCTTCTTTTTCTCTGCGGACTTCCTTTGGATGAAAAATTAGACCTCAGCGCCGAGATCGGCTCGCCTGCTGCTGATTCCGCGCGTTGGCAAAGCCTTAGTCTCGACCCGGAAACCACCACAGAAAGCCGACTGTTGGCTCATAGTCTGGATCTTTTGCGCATTCAGCGACGCAGCGCCATTGCAGAGGCTTTGCCAAGCCTTAAAGGTTACGCAGTTGTTTCGGCGCAAGGCCTCCGCGACGACATTAACTTTTTTGATATCGACCGCCGGTGGTATGGGGCGGCAGGTGCGGGAGTTCGCCTGAAAATACCGATTTTCGATGGCTTCAGGGTACGTAACAAAGCTTTGGTGCACAAACTGGAAGAACAAAAGATAGAAGCAGACCAACTACAACTCAACGGCGCCAAGGTGCTTGAGTTTCGTCAGGCACGTGAACAACTGGGAACCAGTCTCCGCACCCTTCGCTCCCAGAGCGATAACGTGGCACTTGCCCGGGAAATCACAGACAAACTGGTGCTCCAGTATAAAGAAGGTGTAGCCTCTCTGACAGACCTGCTTAATGCACAAACAGCGCTCTCCGAAGCGGAGACGAATTACTGGCAGCAGGTATTTAGCTACAAACTTGCGGTATTGAAACTTTTGAAAACAGCCGGACAGCTTCAGTTGCTCAAAGACTAATTTTAGTCTGGGTATCAGTTCAGTTTACTTGGGACGATCATCCGGAATTCAGGGATTTCCACTTCAAAAAGGGAGCCTTCATCCTTTCGTTCCATCAAATAGTTGCCGCGCATTTTACCCAGCTCAGTGTTGAGATCACAAAATGAAGTGTATTGGTAGCGCTCACCTGGAGCCAGTATGGGCTGTTCGCCCACCACACCTTCTCCTTCTACTTCGCGAAGTTGTGCAGCTCCATCGGTGATATACCAGTGACGGCGTAGTAACTGCACCGTATGCGGGCTACCATTTTCGATCATAATGTGATAACCAAAAACATAGCTACTCGCTCTGGTGTCTGAGTGATTGGGCAAGTAGTTGGTCTCTACTGCGACTGTAATGCCGTTGGTGACTGCGATTTCCATGGTGTAAAATTACGCAACACGATTTTGTCTGGAAGGATTTTCTAACAAAATCTTGTTTTTCAAAAAAATGTCAAGATCAACGATTGAAAGGGTTGTCTTGAAGTGCATACCGTCCTTCCTCCTGGGCGGTCAAAGCCGCACGAATCTCGGCAAATAAAAGCATGTCACCTCCGCCAAAATATTGCACAATCCTGATGAGCGGATTTTGGAAGGTAAAGATTGCACGTAATTTGGCTTCACTACTGGGCCCCACATTGCTACCAATCAGCACCAGATCAAACCGACGTTGCTGAAATACTTCAATGGCTTGTTCATCTTCCTGGGCACCCACAGCCTCCCAATCAGGGGTGCTGTTCATGAGGTGCAAAACGGTCTCCGTGATTTCTGCATGGCGACAAATAACGAGTACCTGAACAGTGTTAGACATAATTTACTGATTTTCAGGAATAAATTCTTCGATTGCTTTGCGGCTGCGAGGCGTGATTTCCCGGGTACGGAAGGGCTCTTCCAGTTGGTCTGGTGTGCCCAGAAATCCCAAGGCTATGATACAAACATCCTCCTCCTCCTCTGGCAGCTGAATGTCTGCTCTGAGTTTTGCCGGATCATAACCACCCATCATATGGCCATAAATATCCATCTGAGTAGCTTGCAGCATCAGAAATGCATTGGCCATCCCTGTGTCATGCATGGCGTGACGGTTTGGGCTGCCATTCCGGGCAAAGTTTTTTTGCGTGGTGCACAGCAAAAGTACTGCAGCGTTTTTTGCCCAGGGCTGGTTGCCAGAAAGCAGGCAAGCTCCCAGTTGTTCGAACAACAAGGTGCCACGCAGACCATATCGGTAGCGCCAGGGTTGCTCATTCATTGAAGACGGTGCCCAGGCGGCGGCTTCAATGAGTGTAAGCATATGCTCATCAGAAAGATTTTGATCGGAAAAAGCCCGTGCGCTCCAGCGATTTTTAATCAGATCTATGACAGGTAGTCGGGTTACTGCAGTTTTAATCATGCTGTTTTGGTGACTGAAAAAGGATAGGGTGGATTGGTGATTGGAGGACTGGTGATCGGTGGGATTTTGACTAATGATTGGTAAGCAATTTATAGTAAACAGGGTGTTTAACTATTTGTCTTGCGAATGGTTCATTTGGTAAATCCAAAATTCCCACCACCAATCCTCCAATCACCAGTCTACCCATAACAAGTCCACCACCCACACCACCCACCAGTCAGACTTACATGCGGACTTCCATGAGCAGTACTTCCGCTTTTGAATCTGCTTTGAGGTTAAACTTTTCCACCTTCCAGATGCCGTACCCATCGCGGGCATTAAGCTTTTGGTCGCCAATGCTAACATTACCACTAATTACGAAGACGAAGACACCGTTCCCAGGGCCACCCTTAATTTTATATTCGGTGCTAAAATCCTTGTCCAGGGATCCCAGGTGAAACCAGGCGTTTTGATGGATCCAAACGCCTGCGTCAGCTCTACTGGGCGAAAGGATTTGCTGGAGCTTGTTGTGCCGGTCTGACGGGTTCAGCGTGATCTGGCTGTAATGGGGTGTCACATCGTGCTTGTTCGGGAGGACCCAGATCTGCAAAAATTTGACCAGTTTATCGCTATTCTTGTTGTATTCCGAGTGATAAATTCCTGTCCCGGCACTCATGGCATGCACATCACCGTTCCGAATGGTGGTCGTATTACCCGTGCTTTCTTTGTGTTCCAGATCACCTTCGAGCGGAATGGTGATGATCTCCATATTGTCGTGCGGGTGGGTATCAAAGCCTTTGCCTGCAGACACTATATCGTCATTTAATGCGTGAAGTACACCGAAGTGCATACGCTCAGGGTTAGAATAATTTGCAAAACTAAAGGAATGGCGCGAACTTAGCCAATCAAGATTGGTGTGGCCGCGTGTTTCTGCTTTATGTAAAACAGTATTTGCCGTAATTTTTGAACCTGGATTTGGAAGGTGGTTGAAGCCCAGAATGTTCAAATGCAATCGTTCGTCAATTTTATCGGTGATCGCAGCGTCTATTTGGCCGATAGGGGCCAAAGTGCCTGCACTAATGAGGCTGCGTTCCAAAAATTCTATTCTGTTCATATCCCGAAAATAAGGCGGCGGGTAAACTGTTAAAAACTTAGCACTTATTCGGGGATTGGATTTTGGCCTGCGACCGGCAAGTTTTATTTTATCCAGCATTATACAGCTTCAAGTGGGACGTCGGATCGACGGCATACCACTGTAAGTTTTGCCTTACTTGAAATGAAATTTGTTCGCTTTCGGCTCAAAGCCAATTTCCGAATGTGCGCTCAAGGTGAGGATGTCGAGGTTTCTTCCCCAATAATCTAGGTTAAGAAAACAGGCATTACGGCTTCCGCAACATCTCGGCCTGCATTTCGCCCAAAAATTCAGGTGTGATTCCGATATACGCTGCGATCTGTTTTTGAGTGATCTGTTTGATCAGGGTAGGATAGCGCTTGCAAAACAGCAGGTAGCGGTCGTGGGCAGGTAAACGCAGGTTTTCCAGGAGCCTTTGGTAAAATATGATCAGGGAATCCTCTGCATTGATCCGGAAAAATCGTTCAAACTTAGGCACTTTCAGCATGAGTTTTTCGCGGTCGTCAACATGTAGCAAAAGCACTTCGGAATCTATCACGGCCTCCATGTTGAGCTCTCCCGGCTGTCTTGTCGACATACTGTACATATCTGTGATCCACGAACCAGTCGGGGCAAACTGGAGGATGTGCTCGAATCCGTTTTTGTCACGTGCATAACTACACAGGCAACCCGCGTTTACGAAGATGGAATAAAAACATATCTCCCCTTCCCGCAGGAGATGTTCTTTGCGTTTCACCTGTTTTTCTTTCAGGAGTGAAACGAAAAAGGCAACCTCTTCTGCTTGCAGATCAATGTGTTTGCCTATATTTGCTAAGATCAGAGCAGTGTGCATGGAAAGGACTTGAGATGAAAAAAAAGCACGGTGATCTAGGTTAGAGCTGGGCTACAACGTTTTATAGTGTCAAAACCGCTACAGCACCGGCGACTTCCAGCCCATTATTCCGGCCAGTTCCTTCAAAAATGCGTTGGACATTCTCAAGTAATTCAACCTGTAAGATCACTTGCAGGCCTTCCTGAATTTTACCTTTTATTTCCCCGAAAAGCGAGCACATCAGTAGATGCCTGATGTCTGTTTGACCAGTTCGGAAAATTAACCAGTGCGTAACTTTTTATGTTGCAAAGGTGGGGGAGTGGAGATTCCTTCTATAATAATGTAGATTAAGAAAACAGGCATCATGGCTTCCGCAACATTTCTGCCCGCATTTTACTCAAAAACTCAGGTGTGACCCCGATATACGCCGCGATCTGTTTTTGAGGGAGCTGTTCAACCAGGTCAGGGTAGCGCGTACGAAAAAGCAGGTAGCGGTCGCGGGCAGGTACGCTCAGGTTTTCCAGGATCCTTTGGCAAAATATGATCAGGGAATTCTCTGCATTGATCCGGAAAAATCGTTCAAACCTAGGTACTTCCCGCATGAGTTTTTCGCGGTCGTCAATATGTAGTAAAAGCACTTCGGTATCTTTCAGTGCATCGATATTGAGCTCTCCCGGCTGCTTTTGCAACATACTGTAAACATCTGTGATCCAATAATCAGACGGGGCAAACTGGAGGATGTGCTCGGATCCGTTTTTGTCAATTGTATAACTACGCAGGCAACCAGCGTTTACGAAGATGGAATAAAAACATATCTCCCCTTCCCGCAGGAGATGTTCTTTGCGTTTCACCTGTTTTTCTTTCAGGAGCGAAACAAAAAAGGCAACCTCTTCTGCTTGCAGATCAATGTATTTACCTATGTTTGCTAAGATCAGAGCAGTCTGCATTAAATGGGCTTTTGATAGGAAAACCAGGGTAATATAGGCCAGAACGGGGCTATAACGTTTTATATTGTCAAAACATCTACAGCAGCGGCAACCTCCAGCCCAGTATTCCGGGCAGTTCCTTCAAAAATTCGTTGGACATTCTCAAGTAATTCAACCTGTAAAATCGCTTACAGGATTTCTTAAATTTCACCTTTCATTTCCCTGAAAAGCGGAGACAGCGGTGCGGTGCCGGTCGACTGTTTGGCCAGGATACGCAAGTCGGTTTTTGGCTTTTAAGACACCAACTCGACGTTTTTCCTCCAACTTTTGAATGCTTTCTGGCACAGGTTTAGGTGGCAAATTTGAACAATCGATCCTCCAGTTACCTCCCGCTTCTCTGTTCATGTCTGGAAAATTAAGCGGTGCGCAACTTCTAATTCTGCAAAGGTGGGGAGATCGACATTCCTTCCGTAATAATGTAGATTAAGAAAACAGGTGTCACAGATTCCGCAACATTTCTGCCCGCATTTCGCTTAAAAACTCTGGTGTGACCCCGATATACAATGCGATCTGTTTTTGAGGGAGCTTTTCAATCAGGGTAGGGTAGCGCGAACAAAAAAGCAGGTAGCGATCGCGGGCAGGTAAGCCCAGGTCTCCCATAAGCCTTTGGCGAAATGTGATCATGAAATCCGCTACATTAATTAGGAAAAACCGTTCAAACTTAGGCACTTTCAGCAGGAGTTTTTCGCGGTCGTCCACATGTAGCAAAAGCACTTCGGTATCTTCTATGGCCTCAATATAAAGTTCTCCCGGCTGCCTTGTCAACATACTGTACATATCTGCGATCCACCAACCAGACGGGGCAAACTGGAGGATGTGCTCTGATCCTTTTTTGTCGAGTGTGTAACTACGTAAGCAACCGGCGTTTACGAATATGGAATGAATACATATCTCACCTTCCTGCAGGAGATATTCTTGGGGTTTAATCTGTTTTTCTTTCAGGAGCGAAACGAAAAAGTCAGCTTCTTCTGCTTGCAGGTCAATTTGTTTGCCGATGTTTTCTAGAATTAGAGCAGACTGCATGGAATGGGTTTTGATGGAAAAAAATACGGAGAAATAGGCTAGAACGGGGCTATTGCGTTTTATATTGTCAACACCTCCACAGCACCGGCAACCTCCAGTCCTGCATTTTGGCCAATTCCCTCAAAAATTCGTTGGCCGTTCTCAAGTAATTCAATCTGTAAGGTTGCTTGCAGGCTTTCCTGAATTTTACCTTTCATTTCCCCGGAGAGCGGAGAGATCAGTGCTGTACCCGGAGCCTGTTTGGCCAGGATACGCAACTCGGTTTTGGGGTTTTTGAAGACCAGCTCAACGTTTCCGCCTTCAATTTTTAAATACTTGCGGGCGCCTGTATAAGTGGCAAATTTGAACAATCGATCCTCCAGCCACATTCCGCTGATGAAACCGATGAAATAACCGCCCAGCCAGGGAATATGTGCTGCGGAAGCCATCAAAGAGGCTCGGTCGGAAGTGTCAAAATGATTGCTTTGCATCCAGACATATGCCCGGGGGAAGGAGCGGCCCCAGTCTTTTTCAATGTAGCCTTTGCCTCCGGAGAAATGGACCAGGCGACTCTGAGTCACCCGGTCCATTTCTCCGGCAGGTGAAATTTGGAGTTCACCTTCTAGCCCGTGGTTCAGGCTGACAATGCCATGGTTGCACTCCATGAATGGAACAAAAGAGTACCAGCCCATAATGCCCGGGGCGCCCAGCATTTTGGGCCAGGGCGTGGTGTTTTTAAATTGGATCTCACCGGAAATGCCCGGAAGATCCAGGATGATCTTATGGGAAGAGAAAAAATTATTTCCGATCCAAATCTCAAAGGCATGTTCCGAAGGTCGAAAATCCGCCGCCTCAAACCAGTAATATTCAGCAGTACAAGTCTTGCCATTCATGACCTGGATAAAAGCGTGCTGCTCCCCATTTTCACCCATCGAAATGCCCGGAATGAATGCCATCGCATGCTGTTCGTCGGCAGAAACCACTTTGAAATACCAGCCTTCAAAGTAGCGTTTTTTTTGGCCCCAGCCCTGGAAGTGATCGGGGTTCCAGATGGAGCGGAGTTTGGTCAGGAGCATGGATGCGGACGTTAAAAATAATAATAGCAACTAAACAGTCGGAACATCAAAGATAGTAGTTTTCCCCTTCCCAGATACTCAGCGAACCAAAGTAATATCCCCATGTTGCGTTTCCCGCCGTCCGTCGAAGTATTCAAACTCAGCCACCCAGATCAACACATCAGAAGAATGCGGTTTGCCCTCCCAATTCCCGTCCCAACCAAGCTGCGGATCGGTAGCAGGGAAATTGACCTGCTCAAAGACGGTCTGGCCCCAACGATTGACTATTTTCCACTGCCGCAGGGTGCGCACGCAAGGATCCATAATCGGCCGAAATACATCGTTGGCGCCATCTCCGTTGGGGGTGAATGCATTTGGGACTTGTACCCTGCATTCCTCCTTGACCCGTACCGTGACACTTTCCTGAACGGTGCAGCCATTCGCATCGGTGACTGCTAACGTATAGGTGATCGTATCCAATGGATTGGCCAATGGATCCGGACAAGTGAAACAGCTTAAACCATCTGTAGGAGACCACACAAAATCCAGTGTTCCAGTGCCATTAATAGCTGCATCTAACCATACAGATGCTCCGATACGAATCGTTGTATCCATGGGCAGACTCAGATTTAAAGGAGGGAACGAATTGACCCTTACCGTCACCATGGAATCGCAGGCCTCTGCACTGGGAAGTTTAAAGATCGCCACCGTATCTGCGGGCAATTGGACGCCCCAAAGCGACAGGGTTTGTCCGGCGCAAACAAAAGTATCCAAACTAAAAAGCAGGGTGTCCCGAATGGTGGCCCGCAGTGTATCCACTGAAATACAACCGTCAGCCGTCTGCCCCACCACTTCCCAGCTGGTACTTACGGCAGGTGAAATGGTTACCACGGGACAATCGATGCAATTTAAATAATTATTGGGCGACCATTGCCAGGACACAAAATTAGCCGGGCGTTGATAGCTGGCTGTGAAGCCGGAGCATTGCTGAGGCAAGTCAGCGCCGAGGTCCAGCACCGAGTTGGGCGCGACACTTACGGTGATGGTATCGGTCTGAAAATTGCCACAGAGGTCCCAGACATTCACCCAGTATTTGCCGGGAACAGTAGTGGTGGTGGTAGAATCAGCCGTGCCATCGCTCCATTGATATCGGGCAAAACCGCTTCCGGCATTGAAGGAGAAGACCCCGTTTTGGCAGACTACCTGATCAGGACCCAGGTTCAGGGTTTTGTTGAGGGGGGCAACGACCAAAATATCCAGGGTATCCGTTGAAATGCCGCAGGGAGTATAAGCAGTGGTGATCAGGCGTCCAGTGCCAGGGCCTAGATAGCGAATGGTGGCAGATTGATAATTGGGCTGAATCTGAGCATTCAGATTTTCCACCTTCCAGATAATAGAATCCACCCCGCACTGGACCTGATCGATCTGGTACGTAATAGGAGTATTTAATTCACAAATGGTGTCGGGTGCCGTGATAGAAAGCGAAGGATTTTTAGGTGTTACAAAATAGGATGCTATAATATTGCATAAGCCTTGCCAGCATGCGCCTTTAGGAACGAAAGCTGAAATATCTAGCCCACTATGTTCGTATTGGCTAGCAAGCCCCTTAAGATTAGGCTTGTTAATGACGCCAAGCGAAAAAGTTGGAAGTGGGGTAAATGCATCCTTGCTGGGCCCGTAAATTTTCCCATTGGGCGCCAGCTGTAAATAGAAAATATCCTGTCCGGGGAGCGTGGCCAGTTTTACCCGGGAATTAATAATTGAAGTTAGGTCACCCGCGTTCAAATCATATTGGGCCAGCTTTACATTGGTGAGGAAATCGCCGGAAGTATACAAAAACTGTCCATTGGGTGAAAACTCCACGCCAAATGGGGCATAAGGGTCTTTAAACCTGCCCAGTACTGCCGGATTGGATACAAGACCACTCGTGTATGGATCAAAACGGTAAATCCCGATATAAGTGCTGTCAAAAGTATTTGAGAAATAGCTGCACGCAATGGATTGGCCATCCGGGCTCAATTTTAATTGTCTTACCGCTCCGACACTCTCGTTCACTACACTGATCACCGGATTTAGATTTAAGCCATTAATATCCAATCGGTAGGAAAGGAATTTACCGTTCACCTCCAGGGTACGTGTCACCAGCCAGAAGCCTTGAAATGAACAGGCTTTTACAGCGGCTAATCCTGAGGCTTTAGCGGTCAGCAACACCTTTTTCTGACCAGGTACCAGGTCGCCCCGGCCTGCATCAAGGCTCATATCGACCAAGGAGTAAAAGATGGAGTCCTGAGGATAGTTTACAAACACATAATACTGGCTGGCATTTTTAGGATTTGGAACGATCAGGCATTGATAGGTAAATGAATTATAAAAAAAATCTCCATTCGGCATGGGTTGATGGAATCGGTTGTACACCTTCTTTCCATCGGCATAAAATAAAAGCTTGCCTTTTACATCGCACATAGTGGCAGTGATGCCTTCATTCAAGGTTTGACCATCCCCAATTACGGTGGGTGGGTCTGTAGAAAAGTTTAACCCAGCGTTAAAGCCGTAGTACCAGATATTGGCTTGCTTGGGTGCACATCGGTTTTCCGTACAGGAGCATTCAGCGTCCAGGCAGTCAAATAAGCCATCTCCATCGTCGTCAATGTTGTTGTTGCAAATTTCAAAGGTCTGAAGGCAGGAGGGGGGGCAAATGGTATCCAATGCCCAGATCGGGTCCGTGATCTGGTGCGTAGCTGGAATTTTTGGAAGAAAACTAGCCGGTGGCTCCAAGGCGTCACCAAAGAGTATCCCGTCAATGGGATAAATGCCAATTTGGTGTGGAATATCCTGGCAGCCTGCACTTCCGGTTTGGCCTTTTTCATCCGTTTTAAGTATCCAATATCCGCCTTCACCACTTGTGGCAACCCTGGAATCCCCAACCATAACAAAACCACCGGCTGGGGAGGTAACCATATCATTCAGGATCACCTTCCCGGGACGGTGGCGGCTCCAAATAATGTCGCCATTTAGATCCAGCTCGAGCATCAGACGATAATTATTGAAATTCCCCGGGCCTGGGTCGTCGGCGAGGGCAGATCCGGCAACAATGATATTGCCGTTTGCAGCGGGCATGAGGGTGCTGAATTCATAAGTTGAAGCCGGACTTTGCCTGTATTTTTTTGACCAGATCAGATCACCCGAAGCATTTAATTTAAATAAAACACCATGGTCAATGGTTGCTGCATTAATCACCTCGATTCCCGATACAAAAATGCTTCCATCAGGTAGCGCCAAACAGTCGAATGGCCTAAACCAAGGTGATAACTCAAATCTTTTATGCCAGATCATCGTGCCCGTCCCGTTGAATCGAAGTAATTCATTGCTTCCAAGTACAAGAAACCCACCACCCGGATAGGGCCTGATCCGCCTGGAACCAAACAGTGATTTAGCCCAGATTATATTTCCATTTACCGCAAATTTTGCTAGAAATGAACCACATACATAAAAAGTACCATCCGGATTCACCAGGATGTCAACCTCCGTGACGTTGATGGCAGATGAATTCCATTCGAATTCCTGCGACCACAAAATGACGCCATCGGAGTTGAATTTTGTGAGGTAAAACTGGCCGTCGGTCGCAGACGATAATTTGCCTTCTCCCCAAAAAGCAACGAACCCACCATCGGGGGTCCCCCTTGCTACAATGCAATTCCCAATAGTATTATCTACTGAAATTTTCTTCACCCAAATAACCTCGCCATCAGGTTTCATTTTGGTTATAACGGACCATTTACTGCTTGTGCCAGCTGTAGAATTTCCAATGCCCGTCATTATCAGATTACCATCGGTCAAATAAGTTACTGATTTAGCATAGGTTACATTAGTAAAGTCATTAATCTTAGATTCAAAGGTCTTGTTGAGGCATATCCCCAATACATATACAAACTCTGTAATCGTATCTGCACACGCACCATTTCCGGTGATCAGCCGGATCTCATAGGCTCCCGGGCTACTGAAGCTGATCGAATCCAGGGTAGCTCCCTGATTAATTCCATTCACCAGCCACTCCATTTCCGTGGCATTTTGACTGGTATTGGCCAAAAAAATGGTCTCGTCCTGGTTTGGGGAGATATTGCTGATCTCGAAGGAGGCGGTCACAGCGCAATTTACCTGAATGATCAGCTGGGCATGGTCGGGGTCACACAGCGTGCTATTTAAAGGCTGTGCGGTCAGGAGGATGGTATAGGTCCCTGGAGTCGGGAAGGTGTAAGTGGCATCCACCTGATTCCCGAAAGGGATACCATTGATAGTCCAGGTATAGCTGCCCGCATTCTGGCTGGTATTGGTAAAGCTAACCGGTTCTCCGGTAACGATGGTAGTGGCACTGGCGGTAAAAGCCGCCACAGTATTGGCCGGACAAGGGGGCAGGCAGCCTTTGGACACCAGCAGGCTTTTACGCTCTCCATCCAGCGTTGCATTCATTCGGGTCGATTGATCCCCTGTGAAATCATGGAGACAAAAGAATTTGCCATAGTCCATGAAATTCCAGGTCATATCGGGCTGGTCAGCAGAAAAAGGTCCCGATAGAACGTCTGAGGAACAAGTATTTACGGTTTGGTTACAGGGTATAAAGGCTGTGCTCTGATCCGGCGGGGTGTCACAGATACGGTCGCCATCTATCAGGCAGTTGTTGTTGTTACAACCCTCTTTGAAAGTATGGTAAAGCCCCAGATAATGGCCTAACTCGTGGGCTAAGCTGCTAACTTTATTGATATCTGTCAGATAATCTGCCTCGATCACAATACCGTCTATACTGGAGCCATGCGCATAAGGGTAATAAGCATAAGCTACAATGCCGCAGCCATAATTACTGGAACAAATCCCTTTTACGATCCAGATATTCAGGTAATCTTTAGGCTTCCAGCGAATCAGGTTTTTTAATTGCAGATCCTGGCTCTCTGCCTGCAGCTCAGTAAGCACGTTTTGAGTTCTGGTGATCCCATTGGTGGACAAACCATCCGGGGTCCGTTGCGCAAAGCAAAGTTGGATGTCTGTATTAATGCCACTGCCTTGATCGAAAATGCCTGTATTGGAAAGGGCCTGATTGAGCCAGAGCAAACCTTGCTGCACCTGCGCATCACTCAGGTTTTCGGAACCGCCGTTGTGCACAATATGTGTGACCGTCGGGATCGTTTTTAAAACATTGGATTCGTTGTTTGCCTGACTTTTTTGATTAAACACCTTTAATATGCCTTCCTCAAAGGCTGCTTGTTTTTGAAAAAGGATGGGGTCCCTTAAATCTTTTTCAAGAAAGAAGTCACTGGGACAAGCAGGTATCGTGTTCTGCGATCTCAGTTGATGAGTCGGAAATAAACTGACGAGGCAAAACAATATGAAGTAGCTGTGTTTCATACTCAGGGAAATTTTGCCCAAAAATAGCAAGGTGATAAGGATGTTCGAACCATCTTTGCATCATTGACCAAATTAGTCAAAAATCAATGCTTCAGAAATGAAAAAAAATCTCTTGCTCTGCTTAGTAAGCTTTCAATTCGCAGCAATCCATGCGCAAACCAATTTGCTTTCTACCAACCCACTGGCAGAGCAGATTATGCTTGGGAATTACAATCCAGGCAATTTTGCACCCGTTTCCATAACGCCCTTAGCGCCTGAAGTCCTGGCCGCTCAATTAGAGGCAAATATTTCCTCAGACAGCCTAAAGGCCTATATCCTTCGGCTCAGCGAATTTGGAACCCGCAATTCGGGCAGCGATACCATCTCTGCCAGCATTGGGATCGGAGCCGCCCGGCGCTGGAGCTATCAGAAGTTTGAAGAATTCAGCGCAGCCAACAACAACAGACTCATCCCGTCTTACCTGCAATTTGACCTGGACATCTGTGGCGTTCCGCGGCACCGAAATATTTTCGCCGTCCTGCCAGGAAGTAATCCGAGCAGCGGAATGGTATTGGTGGAAGGTCATATTGATAGTCGCTGCGACGTACTTTGTGATACCGCTTGTCTGGCAGAAGGTGTGGAAGACAATGCAACCGGCACTGCGCTGGTGCTCGAACTTGCCCGGGTGATGTCGCGCTACCAGTTTCCCAATACCATCGTTTTCCTGATCACTACCGCTGAGGAACAAGGCCTTTTGGGGGCTGAAGCTTTTGCGGATTATGTGCAGGCAAAAAACATCCCGCTCCGGGCCGTTCTGAACAACGATGTGATCGGCGGGATCCTCTGCGGGAAAACATCTTCGCCGCCTTCCTGCCCCGGTTTGAACGATGTGGATTCCACCAGTGTCCGGCTTTTTTCCTCGGGTAGTTTCAACTCCAGAAACAAACAGCTGTCGCGTTTCAATAAACTTCAGTACCGTGAAAATTTGCTTTCTTTTACTCAGGTGCCTATGAATATACGTATTATGAGTCCTGAAGACCGCACCGGTCGTGGTGGCGACCATATTCCGTTTCGGGAGCGCGGCTATCCTGCCATGCGCTTCACCTCCGCCAACGAACACGGCGATGCCAGCAATGGTCCCGGATATTCAGATCGCCAGCATACCTCGGAGGATGTGTTGGGAGCCGATACCGATGGAGACGGCGCGATTGATTCATTTTTTGTGGATTTCAATTACCTGGCACGCAATGCCCTGATCAATGGAAATGCCCTGGCCGTTGCCGCGCGGGCAGTGGCGTTGCCACCCAATTTTACCCCAAAGCGCTCCGGGAGTCAACTGACTGTGACTTTCGACACGCCTATTGATACCCATACCATTCGTATTGCGGTACGCAGTATTTCGAATGATTGGGATACCGTGTTTACCATTTCTCCGATGTTTTCGGATGTCTTGTCCTGCAATGCTACTGGACCGGTCTACGTCAGCGTCGCAGGCGTGGATGCCTGGGGCGCCGAAAGTCTCTTTTCGGTGGAAAAGATAGCCACACTGTCCGCTACAGAAGAATTGGATGCCGCAGCGGCCGAACCCAACATTCGCTTGTTTCAAAACCGGCCCAATCCATTTGATGAAGCGACCTGGATCTCTTTATGGGTAAATGAATTGCCAGCAGGTACGCCTGCTGCTTTCGTCCAGATCACAGATTTACAGGGCAGGTTGATCCAGAATATTCCGGTTTCATTGAAGCAGGGCATGAATGAGGTGCTTTATACCCACGGTTATGGAGTACATGGGACCTTTGCTTATGCGCTGGTCGTGGGCGGGAAAACGGTGGAGACGCGGCAGATGATTTTTGCTAATTAAGGCCCATCATCACGCCAAGCCCGGTCTTTTCAATCCTAAAATTATCTCTCTTGCAGCCAATCGTCTTCCTAATCACCCCGCCCTTCACCCAGCTCAATACGCCATACCCCGCTACGGCCTATTTAAAGGGTTTTCTAAATACCAAACAGATCGCTTCAAGACAGGCAGATTTGGGCATCGAGGTCATTTTGGCGTTGTTTTCCAAACCCGGGCTTATCCAATTGTTTGCGCACATCGAACCTCTGGATAGCAGTACCTTTTCAGATAATGCGCAACGGATCATCGCGTTAAAAGACTATTACATACAACGCATTGACCCGGTAATTCTGTTCTTGCAAGGGAAAAACCCCACGCTTTCGCACTTGATCTGTCAGGATGGATTTTTGCCCGAGGCCGCACGTTTTGATCAATTGGACGACCTCGACTGGGCATTCGGCTCCATGGGCACCCAGGATAAAGCCAAACACCTGGCCACCCTCTATCTCGAAGACCTTTCGGATCTGATCAAGGAATGTGTGGATCCTCATTTTGGATTTAGTCGCTACGCCGAGCGCCTGGGCCGTTCTGCCAATCAGTTTGACGAATTGTACGAGGCACTTCAGGCGGAGTATTCTTATATCGATCAGTTGCTGCTAGATATTCTGGCGCAGCGGATGGCTGAAATACGGCCCGATCTGGTCTTGATTTCTGTGCCCTTTCCGGGCAATTTATACGCCGCTTTTCGTTGTGGTCAATGGATTAAAAAGCATTGTCCCGGCGTAAAAATTGCCATGGGTGGCGGTTTTGCCAATACCGAACTCCGCTCCCTTTCAGAGCCCAGGGTATTTGAGTTTTTTGATTTTATCACCCTGGATGATGGCGAAGCACCGGTAGAACATCTGATCGAACATGTGGCGGGCAAACGGCCCCTGGAATTGTTGAAACGGACCTTTGCCCTAGTCAACGGCAAAGTGGAATACTTCAATCTCAGCCTGAGTAAAGATTACAAACAAGCGGATACAGGTACCCCTGATTACAGTGATCATTTGCTGAATGAGTACATTTCAGTGTTGGAAATCGTGAATCCCATGCACCGAATGTGGAGTGACGGGCGCTGGAACAAACTTACGATGGCGCATGGGTGTTACTGGGGAAAATGTACGTTTTGCGATATTTCACTCGATTATATCAAAGTCTACGAACCCCTGACGGCGCAATTGCTTTGCGATCGGATGGCGGAAATGATCGAAAAAACCGGTCAAAACGGGTTCCATTTTGTGGATGAAGCCGCTCCGCCCGCCCTGATGCGTGCATTGGCGCGGGAGATCATTCGACGTAAAATGGTGGTTTCCTGGTGGACCAATATTCGGTTCGAAAAAAGCTTTAGCCGGGATCTTTGTGTGCTGCTGCAGGCATCCGGGTGCATTGCCATATCCGGAGGACTGGAGGTGGCGTCAGACCGCTTGCTCGACCTGATCCAGAAAGGGGTAACGGTAGCCCAGGTGGCGCAGGTGACCCGTAATTTTACGGAGGCCGGGATCATGGTACATGCCTACCTGATGTACGGCTTCCCTACCCAAACCGCCCAGGAAACGATCGATTCGCTGGAAATGGTGCGGCAGATGTTTGAAGCCGGTATCCTTCAGTCGGGCTTCTGGCATCAGTTTGCGATGACGGCGCACAGCCCGGTGGGCATGCATCCTGAGCTGTTTGGCGTAAAAAGGGAGACCGATCAGATCGGGAGTTTTGCCAACAATGATCTGGTTCACCTGGATCCTTCCGGCACGGATCACGAAGCATTTAGCTTTGGACTCAAAAAATCACTGCTCAATTTCATGCACGGCATTGGTTTGGACTTTCCATTGCAGGATTGGTTCGAACACAGAGTGCCGCGTACGCGCATCTCAAAAAACTATATCGCTGAAGCCCTGGAGGAGGAGCAGGTTTTTTCATTGAAGCCCAGTGCGAAATTGGTTTGGTTGGGTACTAAGCCTAAGTGCAGTGCGTACATCAAAACCAAAAAAGGCAAGCAATGGGAGATGCTTACCCTTACGTTCCAGGATAAAAAAGAAACTTTTAGTATTCAACTGGATCGGGCGCAAGGGGAATGGGTCACTGCAATGCTGCAAAAAATTTCAGTCAGCAATTCGGAAGTGCTCACTTTTCAGGAAGTGAAATGGGACTACGAAACCAGTGGCCTGGAAGACTTTGAGCTATTTTGGTTTAGCAGGCCGGTTCGAACGCTGAGCGGATATGGGCTTTTGGCGTTGTAATAGGTTGGATATTCGTCCTTCAAACTTTTGTCACCATGCGTAATACAACTATGTTAACCAAGTTACTTCAACTCCTTCTACTCGTGGCTTTGTTCCTGCCCAATTCCTGCAAAAATGAAGCACCCAAACCCAGCACCGTATCCTCCACGGACATCCCGGATCGAAAATGGTGGAAAGAAGCGGTCGTGTATCAGATCTACCCCAGAAGTTTCAAAGACTCCAATGGAGATGGGGTAGGGGACCTCAATGGCATCACGTCCAAACTTGACTACGTCAAAAGCCTGGGTGTAGATATCATCTGGCTTAACCCAATTTTCGGTTCGCCGAATGACGACAATGGGTACGATATCTCTGACTACCAAAGTATTATGAAAGAATTTGGCACCATGGCAGACTTTGACGCGCTGTTAAAAGGCATGCACGATCGCGGGCTAAAGGTGGTGATGGACCTGGTGGTCAACCATTGCAGCGACGAGCACGAATGGTTTAAACAAGCACGCAGCAGCCGGGACAATCCGTACCGCGATTATTTCCACTGGTGGCCTGCTGAGAAAGGAAAGCCAAATCCCCGATACAGCTTTTTTGATGTGAACAGCGATGGATGGGAATACGATAAAAAGACCAACGCCTACTACCTTCATTATTTTTCAGACAAGCAACCAGACCTGAACTGGGAGAACCCGAAAGTGCGTGAGGAGATCTTCAGTATGATGCGTTTCTGGTTTGACAAAGGCGTGGATGGATTCCGCATGGATGTGATCCCATTCATTTCTAAGGATACGACCTACCCTCCATTGCCGGCTGAGTATAAGGGAGATATGGTAAAGTATTACGCCAACGGCCCACACCTGCATGAATACCTGAAAGCCATGAATCAGGAAGTATTGAGCAAATACGACATCATGACGGTCGCTGAGGGTATTGGCACCACCACCGAGGATATTCTTAATTATGTAGATCCCGACCGCAAAGAGCTAAATATGGCTTACCACTTTGAAGGGGTTGGCTACGGCTACGTTCCGGGTAAATTCAAAACACCCGATCCGGACGGATACGAGCTGGTTGGATTCAAGGAAATCTACAGTCGCTGGGATGCTGCGTTTGCCGAAAAAGGCTGGGGGACCATTTACCTTGGGAATCACGATCAGCCAAGGATGGTAACCCGCTGGGGCAATGACAGTCCGGAATGGCGGGAACTCTCTTCCAAGATGCTGACCACCTTTTTGATGACCATGCGCGCCACGCCTTATTATTATTACGGCGACGAATTGGGTATGAACAACATCAAATTCGATCGCATCGAAGATTACCGCGACATCGAAACGCTCAATGTTTACAAGAAGCTACAGCAGGAGGGAGGTGACCTAAAAGCATTCATTGAAAGCCAGAAAAATGGGGGCGCCCGCGACAATGGACGTACGCCGTTCCAATGGGATGCCACGGCTCAGGCTGGATTCACTACCGGTACGCCCTGGTTGAATGTCAATCCAAACTACCTGAGCATCAATGCTGCCGCGCAGGAAAAGGATGCTAACGCTGTGCTGAATTACTTCCGGAACATTGTCAAACTGAGAAAAAGCGAGCCTGTTTTGATCTATGGTAAGTATACCTTGCTGGACAAGGAAAACCCGGATATCTATGCTTACACCCGCGAATTGAATGGGAAGACATTGTTGGTTTTACTCAATTTCAGGGACAAGGCTGCAAGCACCAGGCTCGGCCTGGATATTTCAAAGGCTAAGTTGTTGATCAATAATTATGAAACAGGTCAGCCGGATGGTAAAGGAGATGCTGTGAACCTGAGGCCTTATGAAGCGGCGGTATTGGAACTATAGTCTGAGTGGGGGGGGAACACGGATTGGACGGATGAGACACGGATTTTCGCAGATTGCCCATCATGGGAGAAAAATCCGTGTCTCATCCGTTTCCCCCCTCTTAGCCAGCCTGTCTAATGAAAAGTAAACAGATAATTCGCTCCAAAATTCCAGAGCATGACCACGCCGGTAGCCATAAGTTTGGCAGGATAAAACGTAACTCCCCGGCGCTCGGTGAGCCAGAAAATAATTCCATTGTTCATACCCAGGCCAATGAGTGCTACTATAGCGAACTTGGCAAATTGTAGTCCAACATGTGGATCGGAGCTGTGAAAGGTCCAGATTCTATTCAGTACATAATTGCTCACGACAGCACATCCGAAACCGGCACTATTCGCGACGTATTTGTTCAGGCGAAGCTGCTCTTTTAAAAGCCAGGTCACACCAAAATCCACAACGACACCCGATACCCCGACAAGGCCAAATTTGAAAAACTTGATAAAAAGTTCCTTCATGGTCAATTTATAAAAGGCTTAATTCCTGTTGATTACTTCTTTGCCAGGCTCTACGGTCAAAACACCATCCATGTCTTTGAGCAGACTGATCATCTGTTCTTTAGTTATTTCTGCAGGGCTAAAGGCAATTGTCCAGGTATTGTCTTCCGAAAGGTTCTGGATCGGACGGATCTTAATTTCTGAAAACTGATTGCAGAACTCCCTGACATTTACGTCCTGCTTAAATTTTACGATCACTTGTTCCTTCTGGTACCCTGGATAATTTGGGTTGGTTCCTGTTTTGACAGGAAGGCCATGTGCTTCTGCGATATCCTTCAAAAGTATTTCTAAGTTTTTGACTGGAGGAGGAATTGCAGCTCGGCCTTTTACCGCATGGGCTTTTACGCCATCATATACGGTGAAAGTATGGGCTGGCGCATCAGTTGCAGTACTCGGGAGCTCGGCCGGATATTGCCAAAGATCTACCTGGGTGACCTCTTTGAGCAAATTAGCAAATTCGTCACTGCTCAATCGGATCGTGGAAGGGCCCAGCACTTCGACATTGCGTATACCATTGTAAACCAGGAAACCGTCCTTGCGGAAAGTAAGCTTGTACATCGGACAATATCCACGACAGCCACTGGCTTCAAATTGGATCAGCTTTCCGGAATGATCGACTTCGGCCTTTTTGGGGGTCGGTGTTTGAGCGTCCAGTTTTTGGGGCGAAACATTGATGAGAACTAGCGCCACAGCAAGCAGGACAAAGGGTGGATATTTCATAAAAGCAATTTTCATGGGCAATGATAAATGACTGGATCGGTTGGCTTAAAACCCCAAAAATTACCCTTAACTATCCAATGGCTTGTTCCAGATCCGCCACAATATCCGTTACATTTTCGATACCAACAGATACCCGGATCAATCCATCCGTAATGCCATTTTGAAGTCGAATTTCCGGTGCTACCGCGAGGTGCGAAGAGGAGGCCGGGTGTAAAATAAGGGTATCCACATCTCCAAGGGTGGGAGCAAGGGAGCAAAAGCGTATCCGATTCATACAAGCGATGCCTGCCTCCAGTCCACCCAGAAGTTCAAAACTTAACATGCCGCCAAATCCGCGCATTTGTCTGCTCGCAAGCGTATGGTCCGGGTGAGAACTCAGGCCCGGGTAATTTACACGACCCACAGCAGGATGTTTTTCCAGGTATTGAGCCACCGCAAGGGCATTGGCGCAGTGCCGTTCCATGCGCAGGGAAAGGGTTTTCATCCCGTTGTTGGTTAGCCAGGCTTCAAAAGGGGAGCAGTTCGTGCCCACCAGTTTCATGGCTTTCCATACACCATCGCGCACCGCTTCGTGATTTCGGCCGATCACCACCCCAGCGATAGAATTGCCGTGGCCGTTCAGATATTTTGTGGTAGAATGGATCACATAATCCACCCCCAAGGCAAAAGGCTGCTGCAAAACCGGAGTGGCAAAAGTATTGTCAATGGCACATAATGCGCCGTGTTGGTGTGCTAGGTCGGATAATGCAGCAATGTCCACGCAGGCCAGGGTGGGATTAGCCGGGGTTTCGCAGTAGAGCATTTTTATTGCGGGGTTTTCCTGCAGCACTTTTTCCACCAGCTCCAGATTTTGAAGATCAGCAAAAACAGTCTCTATGCCAAACTGTCCAAAGATACGCTTCAATAATTCCGTAGTACCCCCATATAAATTACCCTGACTCAATACCTTATCGCCACTTTTCAGGGTGCCCAGAAACAAAGTAGCAATGGCAGACATCCCACTGGAGGTCATCACAGCCGAGGCCTCGATATTCAGTCCATAGGCCTCCAGCGCAGCGATCTTGGCTGCTACTGTATCCACGGTCGGGTTTGCGTACCTACTGTACGCGTGACCACTTTCGATATTTTTGAAAATCTCAATGCCCTGATCAATGTCCTCAAAATCAAAAGAGGAAGTAGCATAGATCGGCAATACATGGGGCGCAGTCGTCCGGTTTTCCGGGTGTTCTTTGACCGTTAAAGAATCAAATTTCATTTTTTATGTATGATGTATGATGTATGATGTATGATGTATGAATTTGATTCAGAGACGGAAGTTGTGGTTGAAAATTATTGTCATGATTCGCACGGTTAAAGGCTTGAGGTGTTCAGCTACCTTAGACATCCAGGATGAAAATTTATACCAAATTTTGTATGTTTAAAATGAATTTTGGGAGTGTTCAGCTACCTTAGACATCCAGGATGAAAATTTATACCAAATTTTGTATGTTTAAAATGAATTTTGATGAATTAGATTAAAAAAACGCAATTTACATCATACATCATACATCATACATCATACATCATACATCATACATCATACATCATACATCATACATCATACATCAATCCCCCGGCCAGTAAAATTCGCAGACTTTGCGTAAGTATTCACCGGGCCGGGCACTGGATGAAAGATAAAGGGAGGCTCTGCACCCCACTTCAAAAGGACAGTCTTGAATAATGGCATCGGGCTTATTGTCTCGGTCAAGATCACCATACCAAAGTAGATCTACAGTTGGATTTACTTCAGGCATTTCGGTGCGTACCCAGTGTGTCAGGTCCTGGATTGTGATAGGTTCAGTCTCATAATCAAGCAGGGTCAATTTGTAATCTACGATACGCACAAAATTATTTTCAAGACTCGCACATCCGGTAGCAGCAAGGCCATAGGCCGGCTTAATGATGGTATCGTTCAGATCGTTGCCGGGATAAATAGATAATTGGCTGCCGGGTCCAAGAGATTTGGACGAAAACATGTCATTGAGGTCAAATATTCCGAGGGGGCCGCAATAACCGGTACTTAGAGCCAGATTGCTTGCTATCAGGAATTTGCTTGGTTCCTTTTGGTTGGTTTTGAGGATCTTAATACTTCCACCATAAAACTCATTGGTTTCTTCAGCAAGTCTAACCTGTACTTTTCGGATCTCGTCAGAAAAAGAGTCGCGGGCATAAACACCATACCAAAACAGGGGTGAAATGCTTCGCATATCGAATTGGGGAGCATTTTCGTAATAGAGTTCGGTGGTGCCGCTTACATACTGATCAAAGACCCATCCTGTATTATTTTTGTTTTGCACTTTCAGCCATCGTCCATAGGGTGCCGACTCGTCTGTGGTATCTAGCTGAGTGTACTGGCCGTTATTCCAGGACTCAATAAACTTAAGTATCGTGCCTTGGGGTAGGCTTACGATCTTTTTTGAATTTGCGTCAGGTTCAGCACGCAGATTCAGAGAATTTGCGGTCACGACAAGTTCTTCCGGGAAAAAGGCGGCAGCATCCTGGGCAGAGATTTGAAAAGCCAGAAAAATGCTCAGAAAAGTAAAGTAAGATTTCATTCGAATAACATGTTGGTGAAAAAGGCGGGGACAAACTGGTTTTGAATGCTGAATGGGGCAATATCAAAGCAAAAGTAATCGCTTGATCCTACATACGCGTGAAATTCAAATCAAGTATTTACTTAAGCGAAACCACCCGCACGCCCAAAATCCCTTGTTTTACTGGCAGGATTATCTGCTCTCCGGGTTTAGTTAGCGGGAAGTAGGCAGGGCCCTTGTAGCTAAGTCGCCATTCCTGGTTCCCTTCAAGCAAAAGAAGCTTCCAACCTGTTGGCTTTAGTTTTTCGCCTTTCAACACGCCATAACCCGTGGAATAATAAGCTGTTTCAGCTAAAAATCCAAAAGATTGAGTCTCTTCATGTCCCAGTCCACGATTGAGCAAACTCCCAAACAAAGGCGAAAAAACCAGACTAAAGATCAGGATCATTACTGCCGTTGGGAAATGTTCCTCCCAGGGCATGAACCTGGATCTCCAAAACCATACGATGCCTACGGCCAATAATGTACCTCCCAGAAGGGAGATGAGCACGAGACGTTTTATTTCAAGGGTTTTTGAAAATACCGAAAACTCCCGCATGTACAGCCACATCAGCATGCTTAATAGTATGGCTGCTGCTATGGCGAGCGGACGGTTGGGTTTCATATCTAAATTAATGTGGTCAATTTGAATAATGTGGTCAATTTGATTAATGTGGTCAATGTGGTTAATGCGGCGCGCGATGGAGGCAGAATTCATGTACCAAATACCAATCACCACTCACCAATTACCAATCACCACTCACCAATCAAAACCGCTCCAAAGCCTGCATCAAACGCTCAGGTAATTCCTCCCGACAAGCAGACTGATAGTCCTGATAAGAACAGGGGACCAAACGATGTCTCTCGTGTTTGCGTTTGGTAGCTACAGGAACCTGCATCCACCAGCGACCGCTTTTGGCGCTCTTCCAAAAGGTAAGTTGGTGGTTCAGTTTTCGAAAATCTACCACGTATTCAGTGAGTCCGGTGGTGGAAGCCGGGTAGTCTCCTTTTCTATTAAATAGGCCTTCCAGTAAATACCACAACATTTGGGCTGAAGTTTGGGCCGTAAGCCCATCCCGATCTGCATCCGCTTGAAAACCATAAAGGCCAAAGGAAGTGAGTTTGTCGCTCATGCCCGCATAACGACATAGCTGACAAGCCTCTTCTGCAAAATATCCGGAAGGCGATGGATTGGCTACTCCGGGAGCCTCACATTGTTTCAAGGCTCTGAGGTGGAAAGTTAACAGATCAGCATCGCGCAACACGGGTTCGGTTTCTTCTATGCTTGCCCTGGATTTTCCAAGTCGAACCAGGTCAAAATGGCACTTGGACAAGAATTCGATGGCTTCCGGGGGCGTGTGATGCACCTGTAAACCTACCAGACCAAAATGGAATAATTGGGGATGCCGTGGCTTGAAAAGTGGAGCATATACCCCGTCTGCACGGAAAGTGTCATCCACTACTGCCATGTTTACCAGGGCTTTGGCCTCCTGATATGCCAGAAATTGAGCCCTGGCTAAATCCTCATTTCCGGCAATGATAATGGGTAAAACTTTTCCACTCAACAGCTCGAACAAGACTGGAATAAGCAACGCAGCATCTGCCTTACGAAGGTTGCCCAGATCTGCAACAGAGCCTTTTGGGAATGGGAAAGCAGAACGGTATAGCTGCTCCCGAACCAGATTGGACTCCTTGTCGCCCACCCCTATGATAACTGCGCGGACCTTTTTCAGGTCCGGCATTTCAGCCCGGTGAAGCAGCGCATTTTTGCCGAATGACCATGCCGGAAGCGCGTCTACAGCATTTTTACAAAAAGAAGTTGGGAGCGGTTTTAGCCAGTTTTGAAGCATAGGTGGGCAAAAGTAGGAACTTTTGAGGCTTATCTTACTACTGTTAATTTCTTAGTGATCATGTTCTTTGTTGTAGATAATCTGACAGAATAAGCCCCGGGTGCAAAATCAATCAATTGGATCAAGATGGTTGCATATTGTAAGCCTGCATCTACGCCCTTTTGTAAAACCACCCGCCCCAGGTTGTCAAAGAAAATCAAAGTAGCTCCAAGTTGTTCCAGGCCATTCACGAAAATGGTCAGGGCCTGGGAGGCAGGGTTAGGGAACATCTCAAACTGGAATTGTTGAGCCAGAGCGCAGGAAATGCAGGGACCGAGGTAGTCACCCTGATCCAGATGTATCTGAATCATTCCCGGGCTGAGGCAAAGCGTCTGACCCTGGTGACAAACAAAAGCTTTATTGCTGGCACAAGTCCACTCCATGGGGATAGGCTCAAAGCCCGGGAAAATAGTTGCATCGCACGGACCATGATCATCGCCACCATGACAATGATCACAATCGTCTGAAATGCCATCACAATCACGGTCTGCACTAAAAATAAAGGGATTGGGATCTTCCAGATCGGGGCATCCATCATTATCACTATCTGTGTCACAGGCATCTCCGAGGTCATCATTGTCCAGGTCTGACTGGTCTGCATTCGACATGTCCGGGCAATTGTCATTATTGGCACACAAGCCATCGCCATCTGCGTCATTATTGGCATCCAATGGGCAGATATCACAAACATCCGGGATGCTGTCATGGTCCGAGTCCCCCGTCTCAAATTCAACTACAAACCTACGTGGATAACCCGCCGGCATATCATTCCACTTCCCGGGTGCATCTCTGTTGATCTCCACCCAGTTTTCATTTCCGGCATTGTTGGGCTCTCCAATTCCCCAATTGGAATAACCCAACGACTCATTGTTTTGCCATACAAAAGACCCTTCATGCACAGCATCATTCAAGCCTATCCAGGCAAGGTCGCCGCCTGCGACATCGGCGGAAACGAAGTTGTTTTCACCTATACTAGAGATCGAAACCAAATGCCCCCCGATCAAGGTTGCTGAATCTCTGGCATCCTCCCAACTTAGGGATGTAGTGGAATAGAAATATGCATGCCCCTCATAAATACCTTTGTAAATATAGCTGCCTCCGCATTGGGAATTTAGAATCTGTGGGCATCCGGCAATCAAAAATATGAAAGCGAAAGCCGTGAAGGTGCTTCGGATATTCATAAAGTAGTATTTGTAATGATCGTATTTTCAATAGTTATATTTTTCAATACGCATATCCAGATTTTTAGTTTTGCTGTAATACTCGATAAAGAGGAGGTGGCCAGACTTTGCAGGAAGCACACTGTGGTAAGTCGCTTTGGACTCCAGCGAGATCGCATCTGTCTCGTATGTCGTGTCGCCGGAGTGGCGGGAAACAGTGCCAAGCTTCTTCTCTGTCTTTTTTCCTATCTGTTCATTGGTTGCGTAAAAAAAAGTGAAAGCATTGTTGTTTTCCCCGACTTGCGTGTACTGGTAATCAAAGCCACCATTCAAACGCACATAATTGGCGAGTTTGTCCGGGTTTTTAGTGGTCGGTATGCCACTGATGCTGAAAGTGTGACTCTTTTTAGGGATGAATTTGATCTCATTCAAGCTCATATCCGGGTTGATTTCAACCACCACAAAATCGTTGATCTTCCCCCCCCTGGCCAATGCATAGCCCGCCAATTCAAACATTTCTCCTGCCAGGTAGATCTTGCCGTCTTTGGTATGCACCGCATCCCGGAAGAAAATGTAGCCCTGGTCTTGGAAATGGCCATTTTCATCACACTTCATTTTTTGTGCCACCTCTTTTCCCCAGGATAGGTACTTGTGTGCAATAAATTCGCCTTTAGCGTCAAGTTTTCCAACAAAGATACCCAGACTGTTCCCTTTCAGGATGCTTTCTCCCTTTTCATAATACTGTCCCACGACGATGAAATTGCCCTCTGCATCCGGGTAGGCATGAAAGACCTGTACTGTGTTTTTTTCAATATTCATTTCTTTGTCAAAGACCACTTTACCTGTTTCCAGACTAATGGCCTGCAGGTATTTGGAAGGCGTACTCCACTCGGTAAAGTTTTGAAGCAATAGTTTCCCATTGTGACACAATGGTGCCGGAAGCAGACCATTGCGGTCTTTCTCACCGGTTTCACGCATCCAGGGTTTCATGTTTTTGTCAGGCAAAAACTGCATTTTATACCGGACACCGCCCAGCCCTGTGAAATTGTAAAAGACATACCCGAGGCTATCCAGCGAAAAAACCTGAGGAGGAACCTGCTGGGTTCCAGCGTAAGGGGCAGTGATAAAAAACTCTTCAATGTGGCCGATCTTTCTGGTTTCGGTGGAGACCTGGTTCAACTGCAGGTTATACCGCCGAAATTCCAGGGTTACATTGCCTGGATTGTAGAAAATGAAAAGGATGGAGTTGCCGCTGTAAGAGGCAAACTTCAACTCCGCTTTTTGGTGCTCTACCAGTTTCTTTTCAGCGAGTTTGTTGAGGTTTTCGTCCAGTAGCATCAGCTTGTAATTCGCCATGTATTTCTGATCCGACTTGTCAATAAAATAGAAGGCGAAATAACCCCGCACAACTTCACTCTGATAGATCGGAGCTAGATCCTGGAGTTTGATCTCTCCTACATATTTCCCTTTTGGAAATGCAATCAAATAATCCTGTTTTCGGGACTTAAAAACCTCTTTTTCATCCATCAGATCAGCAGCCAGGATCGAAGCATACACGAACGCCTCATTCATCTGGTGTTTTTCCCAACGTTCGTAAGCATAGTAGTAGGTCATTTTGACCAGGTCAGAAACGCGAAACTGGTTGGCAAATTTCAAAAAACGATTGTATTCCTTACTGAATTCAGGATTGGGCAAGTCCAGGACCAATCTGAGCTGGTGATTGCGCTGATACTGGCAGATCTCGTATAAAGACTTGACCGTCATCGCATTCAGATAAGCATCTTCCGGACGCTCGGTGAGTAAAACCAGGCTGCGAAAAAGGGCCCGGCCAAATTCTCCGCGTTTGTACAAGCCCTCAACAACCTCATATCGACTCCAATCCCGAAGTTTCAAAAAGCTTTTTTCAGGTTGGAGAAAGTACCTGCCCTCCGGATGTTCGCCCAAAGCGGCCAATTGCGTCTGTGTCAAGGCGATCCTTTGAGGACAATCCGGGTGCGTCTTGAGGGAGTCCCGATTAAAATCTTCAGATTCCTGGGGCTTTTGACTTGAAAAACCACCGGTAGAGGGCTGCTCTAACCAGGACGCTTGAAATGGGAAAGCTGCAGCATTAAAAATCGTGCTGTACGGAATCGAAGGATACTCAAATTGATCCAGGGAATCCAACATTTGTAATGCAGTGATAGATTCTTCGACCCTGTATTTTGTGTGTGACAAGTACACAAAGCCCAATGAATCTGCTTCAGACTCTTTATATCGGCCATGCCTGCGCCCATTGTAGGCCATGCTTTTCATGAGATCCAGCGCACGCTCGGTCTTGTTGTATTTGCCTTTGGAAATCTCCTTCAGCTGCTTTTGTGTCTCTGGAGAATAAAGGGTGTTGATGTATTGATGCAGGGCATTATTGCCGTGATTGTTCACATAATGCGCCAATTCATGGCAAAGAATAAAAGCGACCTGGCCTTCATTCTTCATGTAAGGCAGCATGGCTACGTTGAATACCAGCGTGCCTTCTCCGACACTTCGGGCATTGGCAGACTCATATCGACTCAGTAAAAGGGTAATGTCTGCTTTGGGAATGCCCGGATTACTTTTTTCAATTTCATCCATGATCCCTCGGAACCATGGATTCCAAAGCGTATCCAGCAAGAAGTTCCCTTGTACCAATTCACTTTTCAGACTATCAGCACGCTCTTTGTATTCTTTGGCCAAAAACTCCTTGTTGGTTTTGGGTAATCCAGCCAGGTCGCGTCCGAGCCTGGCGTTGATCCGGGCAATGTTTTTTAGGATCATATCCGGGTGTTCACCTGCCTCACGATAGGTCTCTAAACCTGCAGTTTGCGATCCGGCAGAAAAAGCAGTGAAACAAAGGACCAGGGGAAGTGTGAAACGAAAGACTCGTGTTTTCGAAAGGGAAAATAGCGGCATCGAAAAAATTTTGGGTCAGCCTTTTGGAACTTTTGTAGTAGGTAAATGGGAGCGCATGAACCATGCCGAATCCATGCTAGTAACGGCATTGGGATTGCTTTGTTATCTCTTCACAGGGTTAATAGTCCGCCTTAAAAAGATCTGGCCATCAAAAATGCACAAGCCAATATCTTTCCGCCTCATTAATTTCTTTAAGCATGGAGTATGAACATTCAGTGGCATTTACCTTAGGGTACTGGATTATTGGCTGGACGAATCGGACGACCATTGGATCGTAAAAGGATGGACCGCAGAATCCACCATTTTTGTGATGTTTATCTACGGCCCTTCCGATCATCCCAACCAGAATGTGGTGGATATATTTTTTAAAGGAGCAAGATTTGCCGGGGATTAATTAAGAGGATCAACTCCTTATGTCCTGCTTTGAGCAGCCTACTTTTTAAGGAAAGCCCGGATGATCGCAAACTCCTTTTCGGGTTCTTCAACCTGTGGGTTATGTCCACTATTTTCAAACATCACAAATTGTGCCTGCGGGCAGTAGTTTTTATATTTGACCATCATCCAGGGGACAGCTACCCTGTCATACCGTCCGGCAACAATCAGAATAGGCATTTTCAGGTATTTCAAATCTTTACGGAAGTCAAAGTTGCCGATATCGCTTCCCACGATAAAATCGCCGTCTTTACCCACCATTTGGTAATAGACTGCCGGATTAAAAGGGTTTGGATATGGTTTTCTCCCTTTAGGCTTAAAGTTGTTAGGATTGTAAGCGTATAAGAATCCATAGGGCACCTTGCCGTAGATCTCCTGGTGGATCGGATCGCTCGAAACAGCACCGCGCTCTCTAACCTTCATCAGCGTGTCCCATACTTCAGGGTAATTGGTCCGGATCTCGTGGTTAGAATTGTCGTCATTTTCCTGCCACATCAAATAACTATGAAAGGTATTGGCCAGGATCAGGTGCTTGACCTTTTCAGGGTATTTAATGGCATAACCTTGGGCTACAAGTCCGCCATAGGAGTGTCCAAGCAGGTTGATCGCATCATAACCCATTGCTTTGCGCAAACCTTCCAGGTCTTCAATATCGCGTTGCAGCGAATAGTCCCGGACATCTTTGGCTGTATCAGATTTGCCACGGCCTAAACCATCAAAATAGACCAGCGTATTGGTGGTGGATAAGGAATCAAAACTTCTCAATCCATAATGGGAACCCCCAGGCCCTCCGGCGATAAAAAAGATCGGATCGCCTTTGCCAAAACTTACGGTCCAGATCCTGGCGCCGTTCACCGTGTAGTATTTGCCGTCGGTTTGGCTTTCCGGAAAACCTTGTGTATGGCCGATGGAAGAAAGAAAAAGTAGAAAGAATGCTGTTACGATGCTTTTCATGGACTTTTTATGTTGAGGTGCTAAGGTAAAATGTTTTCCATAGCTCAGGGATTCATACCAGCACTTGCAATCAAATTATTTTGGAATAAAGGATCACACGATTGGAATGCCAATATAATTCTACCTTTAATGGGTCCTTAAAATCCAGTACTTGCCAATACCTATGCCAGACTTAACCACACTTTCTACCCGGGAATTGCTCAAAGAATTTAGAGCCAGCAATAATGCGGTGCACAAGGCTGCCGCTCTAAAACTTATTCAGGAAAAAAATCCGTACATAACGTATCTGACCAGAATTTATACGGTATCCGCCACTACTCAGGTGATGAACCTTTTATCTTCCTCTGATCCTCAGAAAAACAAGTTTACCCAGGTTCCCGAAGTGCCGGCAGGAAATTTTTTTAAACTGACTCCCGCACTTTTGCCCTTTGCCGCAACCGTGGAAATTCTGGAAGAAGCACTCCACCAACAAGCCCCCAAGCCGCTAATTGCAGTCGCCAGGTATAAAATAACCGCAGTGGTGTCACAGCAAGACTTACAGAAAGTCGGGCAGATCGGGTGGACAACCAGGTCGAATATTTCTGCCGTGCCGGACTCGAAAGGGCGCTTTAAAGTGGTCAAGTCGGATGCAAATGTTAGAGAAGCCCCTGTTTTTCAACCAGGGAAAGGAAAACTTGATACGGGCCGCCGGGTTTTTATTGACGAGGTGAAGATTGATGATTTTGTCAGTCGGAATACCTTTGGTCTGGCTGTAGATGCAGATACCCACGAGGAGTATGGATGGATCAGTACGACCCAGTTGGTAGGCAAGATGGATAGTGAGATTTTCGGACTTCGGGAACCAGCCTATAGTTCTAAGGAATTTGGACACTGTACCGTGGGAAACCAGTCTGCTGCTATCCTGACCTTGAAAGGCCATCATTTCGCCTTGAAGGACACTTTTTTTGCCTTGCATAAAAAGGTAAAGATTGTAAGCATGGCCGACCATCTGGGGATAAATGGATTGGTCAAGGTAGCTGAGGTACAAGCAGTGGATGGCATAGATCTTGGTTGGACCACCCGCAGCAACATATCCAGTGTTCCATTTTCTCATGGCTTTTTTGAAATTACGGCAATGGATGCTCATGTGCGCAGTGCATCCCTACCCGTGTTTGCAAGCACACCAGGTTTAATCCCACAAGGTGCTTATGTACAAGTGTTGGAGACCAACAAAGCTATACAACTGGATACTGCAGGTCAGTTTCAGGTGGTCGCAGTCTCTAAAATAACAGTCCTGAAAAAAGGTAAAAAGGATCCAAAATTTGAAAATGTCTGGACTCTTTCTGCTAACCTGGAGGAAGGCTGGGCTGATTTTAAAGGTCCGAATGCCATGTGGAGCAGGGGCAATTACATTGGACAGACCGCTGTACTGGATTTAATAGGCGGAGCAGGTACAGGCGGTAAACAGATCGCCATGAATGGTGGTCTTGGTGTAAAAGTGGTTCAGATGCTTCAGGATGCCAGGCAGGATGATATACCCATTTCAATCAACAGCGGCTTCCGGGATTACCCCAAACAAGTGCAGTTGGCCAAAGACCAGCCAGGAAATGCTGCAAATCCCGGGAGGTCGGATCACCAGTCAGGCAATTCCATGGATCTGAACAATAAGGGAAATAAAAAGGTGTACGAGTGGCTGCGGCAGAATGCCTGGAAGTACGGGCTGGTTCAGACCTACCCCTGGTATTTGGGGGCCGATGGGAGTGGGGGAGAAGGGCATCACTGGGATTATCGCCCGGATCTGGCCAAAGCAGGTTTTTATACGTTTCTAATCAATCGCTTCGATCCAGGCGTAGTTTTTGGCAACGAAGCAGGCCAGGTAGATCCCAGGGTCAAATCAAGTGAAACCTGGATTACGGGAAATGCCAAAGGTTTTGGCAAGGGAAATTTTAGAATTGTGAATACAGCCACCCGTAAAATCGTAAAACTTAGAAAAAACTGATCCATTGCTTTCGGTGCATAAAACTGCTTTTCGCTTGAATTTGCTTGTCTGGACATGATCCGCTTGCGGTGCAGTAAGGCTTAGTCTGATTTCTTATTCTGCATTCCAGCGCACACTTACAATGATCTCATTCTTCCTGCCCGCCAGCTGATAAGGTGGATTATACCCCAAATAACGGAAGTTTCCATAATATGGAATCGAATACGCCTCCAAAGCGGAACGCAATTTTTCAGTTTGAATCCGAATATCGGTTTCTGAGGCAAAACCTCCAAACGTAATTACGGCTACATACTCCGCAGCAGCAGTCTGGATAATTACCGCAGCATTTTTAGGCATTGGCAGATTATCTTTATTGTATTTTGCGGGCATAACAAAACTCATGGAAGCTGCAGTATCCCTCATTTCCATATGGACCGGTGCAGTCATGGCGATCTTTTGATCCTGATCGTTTCCACCAAAAATATAGCCGGCCAGCTGTCTGAATCCCGTACTCCCCAACTCCTTATAGTTTTTTGCCGAAGATGTAATGGTCGCCATCGTCACTTCAGGATAAAAACGTATCTCCAGATCTTTTTCCTTTTTGACCACTTTGAAGGCTTGTGTTTCAGTTTTTTGGGTTGACACGATGATACAGGCTTGAAGTATGAATAATATCAGACTTAATATCAATAGACTTAACAGGAATGTTTTCATGATAATTTGAGCAATATGAACTGAAAATCTACTCATGTAACAGTTCCATGGGTGGATTGTTCTGCCGCTGACACTGCGGTGTAACGCAAATAAACAAGCTCTTAGTTGGACGGAACGAGTTTCGTCCATTAGGTTAAAATAAGAATGAACGAAGACCCATTCATCTGCCGTCTCATGTTCTATACCTTTGCGAAACCATATACCTGCAACCAAAGACCAACCACAAACAAAACAATTGCCATTATAATTCATGGAAACCCATTCACTTCCCCGTACCCAACCCGAAATGCTTGCTGTGACGCACCGACACCAGCGGCTCAGCATTGGTATTCCCAAAGAAACCACCCTCCAAGAGAACCGGGTGGCTTTGGTCCCCAATTCAGTGGCCACACTCACTGCCCATGGTCATGAAGTACTTGTGGAAGCAGGTGCAGGTGAAAAAGCGCGGTTCAGTGATCTGGATTACTCTGAAGCCGGGGCGCAGATCGTACAAAGTGCAGAAGAGGTCTACAAAGCAGAGGTGATACTTAAATCTGCCCCACCAACGCTATCAGAGATCGATATGATGCGGCCCGGGCAGGTAATCGTTTCACCCATCCACCTGCCTCTGTTGAATGCAGAATACATCAGCCGCCTGTTGCAAAAACGGGTGATCGCATTGGCCATGGAGTACATTCATGACGATGTATCGGGGGCATTTCCCATCGTCCATGCCATGAGTGAGATCGCAGGGAATAGCGCTATCCTGATCGCAGCAGATCTGTTGGCTACAACCCGGGGAGGAAAAGGAGTCTTGCTGGGAGGCGTCGCAGGCGTACCACCGGCCAAGGTCATTATTCTGGGTGCCGGGGTGATCGCGGAGTTTGCTACCCGTACTGCGCTTGGATTGGGGGCGGAAGTGCGCATTTTCGACAACAATATTCAGCGGATCATTCACCTTCAAAACCAGGTGGGCCGTCCGCTTCACACCTCTGTAATCAATCCACAGCACTTGCGAGAGCAACTATTAACCGCAGATGTAGCCATTGGCGCCGTGCACTCGGCCCATGCAAATGCTCCCATGCTGGTTTCGGAAGACATTGTGATGCGCATGAAACCAGGTTCAGTCATTGTTGATGTGAGCATAGATCAGGGAGGTTGTTTTGAAACCTCAGAGGCTACTACCCACGATCATCCGACCTATGAGCGACATGGGGTCATTCATTATTGTGTTCCAAATATTCCATCCAGAGTAGCGCGGACCGCGTCAGAAGCTATCAGCAATATCCTGACCTCCATGCTTTTGATGAGCGAAACAGGCGGGATCGTTCCACTGGTCACTTCTCATGCAGGATTGCGCAATGGAGTGTATGCTTATCGGGGAACACTGACCAATACGCATCTGGGAGAACGTTTTCAAATGCGGAGCACAGATCTGAATCTGTTGATCACTTCAGATTTTTAATTTTAAAGCTGTCTTACAACTTAAAAATTCGGGAGAAATTCTTTTCAACCTGTGTTTCCAGATCCTCTATTTCAAGGAGGCGAAGTTTTGCCACTTGAATATAAATGTCGTCAATACTTAGGCCCGCATCATCGGTCTCCAAAAGAAACTGATCTGCTGGAGTAGCCTGAAGACTCTCTGCGGCATGACTATTTTTACGAAAAAGTGCGGCGCCAAAAGAAAGACAACAACCCGCCCGAAGGACCATAGCAGCAATGGACTTATTTTTGTCAAATCCGTGAAAGATCCAGGTTTGTCGGGGCTTCCATTGCTTTTTCAGCGCAATGATCTCTGAAAAAGCACGAACGCAATGAATAATAAGGGGCATCTTTGCTGATTCAGCCTGTTCTACACAAATTTTAAAAGCAGTTAATTGCATGTCCCAGGGAGTCCTACAAACCTTGTCAAGTCCTGATTCGCCAATGGCATAGGTTTCAGGTATATTAACCTGCGTCTGGAGCCATTTTTTTGCCGCATCAAAGTCTATATTTTCCAGATGCCACGGGTGTAGACCGACCGATCGCATCGTGGAAGTGGGCGTTTTAGTTTGGCCGAAATACACACTTTCCAGTTCGATCAGACCGGGCGAAAGGGTAGGCGCGTGGGTATGAAAATTGATGTGCATGATGCAAAGATCGTATCCCCCATGATTTCGTCGGTTTGAGATGGAAAAAACTTGACACATTGGGCGGGCGAATCCAAAACTCTCCTACCTTGCATCCTTTCCAGATATCCTAGAAAACGCAACTTTTCAGCCTTTTTGGAGCATGAAATTTTCTAAAATCAGCCCTGTTTTAACAATTATTCTGTGCATGGCAATATCTTTGCCCGCCACCTGGGCGCAAGGAAACCGTGATTATATGCGGGAGACCGGAAAAATCTACGTCGTTGTTGGCGTAATTTTATTGATCTTCCTCGGTATCGTCTGGCAGCTCCTGCGCCTGGATCGTTCACTAACCAAAATAGAGCACCAACTCAACGACGACAAAAATGAGTGGAAAAATTAGTTTCTTTAAGAGCGTAGAAGACTACGTAGACAAGGCCGCCGCCTTCACCGACATTCCCCAAGGCCTGGTGGAGCAAATCAAGGCTTGTAACCTTGTGCTCCAGATCCGGTTCCCGATCCGGGTCGGCGGTGATTATAAGGTCATCGAAGCATACCGGGTACAACACAGTCACCACCGCCTTCCAACAAAAGGTGGTATACGTTATGCAGAATCCGTTGATCAGGATGAGGTAATGGCCCTGGCCTCCCTCATGACCTTCAAGTGTGCCCTGGTAGACGTGCCTTTCGGCGGTGCAAAAGGGGGCATTAAAATCAACCCGGCTAACTTTTCAGAAGAACAGCTACAGAATATTACCCGTCGCTACACTTCTGAATTGGTTAAAAAGAATTTTATCGGTCCTGGCATTGACGTGCCTGCGCCTGACTACGGAACAGGGCCTCGAGAAATGGCCTGGATCCTTGATACATATCAGGCACTACGCCACGGTGAAGTAGATTCCATTGCATGTGTGACAGGTAAGCCGGTTACCCAAAATGGTATTCGTGGCCGTGCGGAAGCTACAGGCCGTGGGGTTTTCTACGGACTTCGGGAGTGCATGCGCTACGCAGAAGACATGACGAAGCTGGGCCTTACACCAGGCATCGAGGGCAAAACTATGGTGGTCCAGGGTCTGGGCAATGTGGGCAGCAATACCGCCCTCATCAGTCAGGCGGAAGGACATGTGAAGATCATCGGCGTGGCTGAACGGGAAGGTTCTATCCATGGCCCGGATGGAATTGACGTTGTTAAACTGCTGGAGTTCCGCAAAGAAACTGGTTCTATCATCGGATTCCCGGGTACCACACACATCGGTAATGCTTCCGCTGCATTGGAACTGGATTGTGATATTTTGGTGCCTGCAGCGCTTGAAAATCAGATCACGGTTGAAAACGCGCCACGTATCAAAGCCAAGATCATTGCTGAAGCGGCCAATGGCCCGATCACAGCAGATGCCGACCCGATCCTGATCGCAAAAGGTATCGTCATCCTGCCAGATTTTTACATCAATGCAGGTGGTGTGACCGTATCTTATTTCGAGTGGCTTAAAAACCTTTCACACCACCGTTTTGGTCGTTTGGAAAACCGTTTCCAACATGATGCGTTCAATCGTATTGTACTTAAGGTTGAAGAGATGACCGGTAAAACCATCACGGATCGTGAGCGCGATATGCTTACCCGTGGCGGAACTGAGGTAGATCTCGTCAACTCAGGTCTGGAAGATACCATGATCACGGCTTATGGCCAGATCAAAGAGACTTTCCGTCAACACCCTGATATTAAGGACATTCGGACCGCAGCGTTTGTTTGTTCCTTGAAGAAAATCGCGGGTGACTATATCTCTATGGGAATTTTCCCTTAGTGGAAATGGTTCGTCTACTTAGGATCTATCTGCGTTTTTAAAGAAGGATCCTTGTAAGGCGAGTAAAATCCAGAAATTAAAAATAAAAAAAATCGGGGGGCGACTTTTATAAGTTGCCCTCCGATTTTTTTTTGATTTTACAGTGACCTGCCAGTTCCGAACAGGCGTATGTTGGGGGTATGAAAATTTAGACACTTTATTGCTTTGTGTCTAAATTGCAAGCTGAAATTGCGTTTTAATTAGCTAAAATTTGCTAAAAATGAAATGTAAGTACTTGCTTCTACTGCTCTTTTCAGGACTCTTTTGCAAAGTTTCTGATGCACAGACACCCAGAAAAATAGCCCTGATTGTAGCGGTAGGCGATTATCCAGCCAGCTCTGGTTGGGCAAAGGTCAATGCTTCCAATGATGCCGATCTGGTCCGGGAAGTCCTGATTCGGCAGGGCTTTAAAAAATCAGACATTACCATCCTTCGAGATCAGGCGGCCACCCGGGAAGGAATCCTGCTTGCGATGCGCAAGCATTTGATAGCGGTGGCCAAACCCGGCGATGTACTGTTTTTCCAATTCTCTGGTCATGGTCAGCAAGTCGCAGACAATCTTGGAGTTCCGGACGAGCTGGATGGATTTGACGAAGCTATCGTTCCATTTGATTCACCGATGCGGTTTGGTGAAAACGGGTACAACGGGCAAAAACTCATTCGGGATGAAGAAACGGGCGATCTCTTCCAACAAGCCCGCAAACGTATCGGTCCCAAGGGAAACCTGTTGGTTATTCTGGATGCATGCCATTCTGGTACCGGTACCAGAGGGATGGATGTAGCACGGGGCACGGACCTTGTGATGGCTGATTCTAATTATATCTTGAAGCACCTGAAGGCAGGAAAAGAAAATGGAATGCTTCCGATGGAAGGTTCTGAATCACTGGCTCCCATGGTCGCTTTTTTTGGGGCATCTGCAGCCCAGCTGAATTTTGAAACACAAGATGAAGCCGGGAAATCGATAGGTTCGCTGACGTATGCCTTCTGTAAGAAATTGGGCGAAGCCACAGCATCTACTACTTACCGGGGCTTGTTTGATCAGGTTCGGATAGAGATGGCGAAGATTGCACCCCGCCAGCAACCACAAGTAGAAGGCATGCTGGATCAGGTCGTTTTTGGCGGAAGTATTGTAGAAGCCCCGGACTATATCCCCATCAAAAAGGTTCAGCACGCTAAAACCATACAGATCGGGCAAGGATGGATGCATGGTTTGTATAAAGGAACGGTGGTGGGGCTTTATCCGCCGGAGACCAGGGATCCAGCCCAGG
>JBILHS010000027.1:0-51984 GCA_044350425.1 Saprospiraceae bacterium
CAGGCATCATGTCCACAGCGAAAATATCCACCAGCCCGTCATTGTCGAAATCGGAAATGTCGTTGCCCATGGTAAACTGCGTATTGTGCCGGAGACTTTCAGCAATGCGGTCGTCAAAGCCACCTTTCCCGTTGTTCAGATACATGCGGTCAGGCTGCAAAAAGTCATTGGCTACGTAGATGTCCTGGAAGCCGTCCCGATTAAGGTCAGACATAGAGACACTTAACCCAAAACCCCGGTTCCAGATACCAGCCTCTTTGGATATATCTGTAAATTTTCCATTGCCATCGTTGCGATACAGGCGGTCTGAATCGAGCGGATCTTTGGGCGACAGGTTTGCAACCTGTTTCCCATCCGGTCCGGGTTTGGATTCGATCTTGTTGGCGTAAGCCCCGTCTTTTGGATAGTTCAGCACATAAAGATCGAGGTCGCCATCGCCATCGCTGTCAAAAAAATTAGCCCCGGTGGTGGCGCTGATATCATCGAGTCCATATTCTTTGGCGCGTTCGGTAAACGTCAGATTCCCGTTGTTGATGTACAGCTTGTTCCGGCGCTCCTCATTTTCAAATGGCCCGGCGCGACCCACATAAAAATCCATGAATCCATCCGCATTAATATCCACGGCGGCAACCGCAGTCTCAAAACCATCTTCAGAACTCAGTCCTGCCGATTTTGAAATGTCCTTGAATTTCAGATTTCCCTCATTGAGGTACAAGCGATTCTGCCCATTGGTACACACAAAATAAATATCGGGCAGGTTGTCATTGTTGACATCTGCGATGGCAACACCGCCACCGTTGTAGATATTCAGGTTGGTGGCAAAGTTGTTGGCGATGGTTTCAACGATCTTATTTTGAAAATCAATGCCGGTTTCATCCGCGCTGAGCAATTGGAGCAGCGGGGCTTTGGCTTCCAGGGTTTCTTCGATCCCCTGCAAACTCCGTAGGCTCGGTTTGGTTTTTCCGGGCCAGAATTTCCAGGCGGCAAATCCGCCCACCAAAAGGGCGAGCACGATCAGTATCAAATTGCGCCTGGAAGGTTTTTTTCCGGTTTCGGTATGCTTCTTTGCAGCCTGGACAGGCTTATTCACTTTTTTACTCATTGCGAAAGGTCAAAATTTGGTGCGAAAGGTAAGGCATATTTCAGGCATACATTTCCTCGATCTGCTTACTACATTTCTGGAGGATCACGCGTCGTTTCATCTTGAGGGTAGGAGTAAGTTCAGCTTCCGAGCCATCAGATTTCACGGCTTCCCAGGGCGCTGCTACGAGTGCAAATTTTTTGAGTTGATCTACGTGGCTGAAATGCGGATTCACCCTTTCCAGTAGCATTTCAAAGCGGTGCAACACTTTTGGATGTTCGATCATCTGCGCCAGGGTGGTCCAGGGGACGCCATGTTTTTTGCACCAATCCTGCAAGCCTTCGGACGAAGGGACGATCAGGGCGGATACAAATTTCATGTTCTCACCCACCACCATGGCCTGCTCCACCAGATGGTGTTCCTTGAGCATGGATTCTATGGGCGTAGGCGCCACGTATTTGCCGCCGCTGGTTTTTAACAGCTCCTTTTTGCGGTCGGTGATTTTTAAAAACTGACGTCCGCCGGGACCCGTCACAAAAGTGCCCACATCTCCGGTTGCGAACCAGCGTTCGCCCTGGATCTCCTGAACCACTTCTGCAGTCTGGGCAGCTTGTTTGTAATATCCGATCATGAGTCCGGGCGTTTTGGCCAGGATTTCGCCTTCACCGGGTTTGAAATCAGGCCCTTCCTCCAGGCGGAGTTCAACGTCTTCAATGGCCGTACCAACAGTACCCAGCATAGCTTCTCCGGGACCAAAACCGTTGATACTTAAGCCTGGCGCTACTTCGCTAAGGCCGTACACCTCCCGTACGGGAATGCCGGCAGCGTTGAAAGTGCGCAATACACGCATTGGGCAGGCACTTGCACCCGTGCTGAGGCCTTTCACATAACCACCCAATCCGGCCCGCCACTTAGAGAAAATAAGCTTGTCCGCGATCTTCCACTGAAATGCCTTCCAGCCGGTATATTTTTTGTCAAAATCCCAGTCTTCCGCCAGGTTGAGCGCCCAGAAGAAAAGCCAGCGCTTGGGTCCGGTAAGCTCTAAACCCTTGTTGTAAATTCGGTCGTATACTTTTTCCAGCAAACGAGGCACGCAGGTGAAGAAATGCGGCTTAATGGCTTGAAAATCGCCCGCTTCACCGCCCAGATTATCGGTTCCGGTAAAGGAGACACTGGTGCCGATGGATGTAAAAACATACAAAGCCACCCGTTCGTACACGTGACTGACCGGAAGAAAACTGAGTACTCGGTCTTTGGGAACGATGGGCAGCAGTTTCCCCACCCGCTCTACCATAAAAGCGATGTTGCGGTGTGTGAGCATCACGCCTTTCGGGTTGCCTGTCGTGCCGGAAGTGTAGATGATGGTGGCCAGATCATCCGGCTGAATGCTGTCTTTGATGCGTTGAACTTCAGAAAGATCCGGATTTTCAGGCGCCCACAAAGCACTCCAGGGACGAGCGCCCGCATTGGGAAGAAAGGTAAAGATCTCCCGGAGGGCGGGCGCTTTTTCTTTGGCCATCGTTACCTTATCCAACAGATCGCCGTCGCCGACAAAGCAGTATTTTGCTTCAGACTCGTTCAGGATATATTCGTATTCCCGGGCGCTGATGGTGGGGTACATGGGCACATGAATCACTCCGATCTGGAGCAGGGCGTAGTCCAGGACCACCCATTCCGGGCTGGTTTGATACACTGCGGAAGAGACCTTATCGCCTGGCTGCAGACCGAGTTGAAGCAATCCAACGCTGGTACGATTTACTAGCGCCACCATTTCAGCGGTAGAACGATAGCGCCATTCGCCGGCTATCTTTTGGCCAAAGGCCTGGTCGAGCGGGTTGTTTTGGAGTTGGTCGTGGAGGTAGTCGAAAAGCCGTTTGTCGTACATATCAGATTGTTTTATTCGTTCTTTTTTTACAAATACCGCTCCTGCAATACCCTGACATGGTGCAGCTGATGCCCAATAATGATAAAAAAAAGTGCCCGCACGGAGACTTTCCAATTGCTGGCGGTGATCAGGAACTGAGATTGTTCTTCGGTACATTGTGTGGCAAGTATAAGGGTGTTTTCCCGCACGGTTTTCCATTCTTTCAATAAATCTTTGATACTGCGCTCATCTACCCGGGCTGCTTCCATCCAGAAGTCCTGATTGAATCCCGGCAAAGGCGCGCGATCGCCCCGCATGCCCCAAAAGGCGCGGAAAGCAAAGGCCCGCTCTGCATCAATGAGGTGAATGAGTACCTGCTTGATGGTCCATTTGCCCGGCTCATAGGTATGATCGCCCATGGATTCCGGCAGACTTCCCAGCAATTGCTGGACTTCTTTGAATGTTTTTTTCAACAGACTCTGAGGCGTGCCGCGGGAGGGCACAGCCTTCAGATAAGCTTCGTAGAATTGGGCGAACTCGCCTTTTTTTGGACGCTTCATTTTTTTACGGTTTACGGTGGACGGTATACGGTGCACGGATTACGGTGCACGGTCGGGGCCGTCAACCGTGTACCGTAAACCGTCCTAATTTTTAGCCAGCTTGGTCATAAACCAGACCTCAAAGGCCGTAAATACAACATAACACAGCAGAAAAATACCTACAAACCATTGGTTGGTGGGCATCGCTACCTGCTGATAGACAAACAATGCAGCCATAGCCAGCACCATTTTCCCAAACACAGAAACCGTAACGAGGTTGGTGAATGCGAATTTGTTTTTGCTACTGGCTGCGCTGGTCCCGGCATAAAAGAGACCGATACAGACCAGTGAAAAAAGCGCGACTGCACCGATTGAAAACTTCCAGTGCAACTGGGCCTGGGGGGCGAAGAAATGAAGACCTGCAAGCAACACCGCTGTACCCAGTGCAATAATAAACAGGTTTTGAAAAAAAGTTTTTGGATTCATATATTTGAAAAAAAACCGTCCCGGAGCTGAATGCCCTGCGGTAGGCACATTAAACTAGTTGATTATCAATTGTTTGTTGCCAACCCTAGTAAAAAAGCTAAAGTAACTATTTGATTATCTGTGCTTTAAGGGCAGGTTTTGAGCACCAGGTCACAAGACCCTGGCGGCGTCGGGCGTGAAAAATCAGTGCGTTACAATCACTTTGCCAGATTTAGTTTCAAATGCCTCACAAGCCAAAGTGTAGAAATACAAGCCTGCCGGAATTGCTTCCGTTTTTCCGCCCCGCACGGTCTTCTCTGGTTCCACATGCAAGATACCCGGCTCAGCGCCGCGCCTGGGTCTTGTGACCCAGCGCCACTTAGGTGGTTCACCAAGCCCAGTTTACAGCCTCACTATATTCAACACAAACTGAGCCACTAAAAAGAGGTGAAAGAACTTGAATATTTGAGGATTTAATTTAACTTTGTAAGTAACCAGATGAACTATAATTATGTACCCAGGCAACTTCCAGTACAAATATACGGATCTTTACTTCACAACCGCGACCATCAAAGATTGGAAACATCTACTGCGGCCAGATAAATACAAAACGATCATCACGGACTCCCTGAGTTATCTGGCAAAAGAGCAAATCGTAAGGATACACGCCTTTGTGATCATGCCGAATCACTTTCATTTGATCTGGCAAATGATTGCAGAACAGTCGTTATCGAAAGTTCAACTCAGGTTTATGAAGTACATTGCGCAGCAAATCAAGTTCGATTTACTGGACCATCATCCAAAGGTTTTGGAACATTTTAAAGTGGATCGTAGAGACCGAGAATATCCGTTCTTCAAGGAGCGTCCTTTGTCAGTACCACTTTTTACGGATACGATTGTCATTCAGAAGATGGACTACATTCATCGAAATCCAATACAACCTAAGTGGTGTTTGGCTAATGTGCCAGAGGCTTACCCGTGGTCTTCTGCTGGTTTTTATTTTCGTGCTGATATGAATTGGGATTTTTTGACGCATTTTTGGTACGGGAGTGACTGGCCGCCACCATTTGAATAGTAGTGAGGTTTTGGCAGAGCTTGGCTACCCACCGAAGTGGCGCCGGGTCACAAGACCCTGGCGCGGCGTTGGGCGTGATATCTCCAGGCGGTAAAGGAGAGTTCCTTCCATAATCAATTTGGGAACTCCCAAGCGAGGCTGGAAAGAAGCAACCCTTAGCCTGATGGCTATGTCGAGGATGCCAACAGCGGAAGGAAAGACTTCAAAATCAGTGCGTTACAATCACATTGCCAGATTTAGTTTCAAATGCCTCACAAGCCAAAGTGTAGAAATACAAGCCTGCCGGAATTGCTTCCGTTTGCCAGACTGCACTGCTATGAAACTCCCTGGCCCAAACTAAATTTCCTCGGTAATCAAATACATTCAGGAGCGCAGGGCTGGCCCATTCGGGAAGCTCAAAAGTGACTTGTGTGCTGGCGGGATTGGGATAAACAAACAATTGCGCTGTTTCAGCAGGAGGCAGTTCTGGCAGTAATCCGGAGGTTTGGCAGAGGGTATCTACGCAGCCATCGTTGTCCACTTTGATCAACCAGCCGAAGGACTGTGCGGGTAGTGGTTCATGACGATCATAACGCAATGCCCACACTACACTTCCACTGGGCATCACTGTCATGCCGCCGGGGTAAGATGTACCATCATCACTCATGGGGGCTTTTAAGCGAATCGTCCATAGTGAGTCACCTTGGTTATTCAGTTTAATTAGACAATTGTAACGGGTGTAATCGTTCTGACCTGGGCCAGTTTTATAAACCCAGGTGCCGCTGGCCACCCAATTACCATCGGGTGTAGGTACTAAATCCCCGAATTGATTTACTGATGGCCCCAGGGGGCAGGGCAGACGCATGAATATTTGAGTTAAAAAGCCGCAGAGCGGCGCAACGTCTGTAGAAAAATGGCAAAAATTGAATTGGAGGTGCAGCGCACCGGAACCCTGGACGATTGCTTCGGTGCGCTGCACCTCCGATAATTCTGCTTTTATCATGTACTACAGACGTTTCGCTGCTCTGCAGCTTTAATTACACATTATATTTCATGCGTTTGCCCTGGCCCCAGGGGGCTCAGCACTTTTTCCCAGATTAAATTGAAGCTGCTATCGCGCCGAACTACTTTGATGCGGTTTCCGGTGGTATTCGGCGACACAAGTTCATGGGTAGCAGTCATATAAATCCATCCATTATCTTCAGTTTTTTGCAGGCCCAAGGCCCCAACCTCCGCGTTGAGTGGACTAAACCACTCCCACTTTATTAATCCCATAGAATCAATCGCGAATATCCAGCTTTTGCCCCAGGACTCGGTCAGTGGTGTTAGGGGTGGAGTTGATCTTCCCCCTCCAATCACATAATTATTGTTATCTGTTTTGATAATACTCAATAATATATCATCTTTGCTTGTTTCGCCAAAAATATTGCTCCATATTACATGGCCTGCAGGATTAATTCGTATTATAAAATTATCCATAGAATAGTCCAAGGTTTGCACAAAGCCACCGATTAGAAATCCACCATCTGGCATTTCCAAAACACGACGAGCAAACAATGTTAAAATGTTTTTAACACCATAGCCCTTGTTAGAAAGAATATTTCCAGCTTCATCAAAGATAGAAAGAGCAACTTGACGTCCAATCAACAAATTGCTAATGCCAGCATACCCTCCGCTTTTTCGTTGTACAATGTTGTTCCCATCAGAAGTCAGCATATGATCATTGGGAAAACGGAAAAGTTTTCGGTCTTCAAGATTGCCCAAAGTATCAAACGTTGCCAATACCCCCCCCAAATAAGGTACAGAATTCGTAGTATAAGTACTGCCGAATGCCTTTATAGAATCTCCGATAATTAGAACATCCGAAAAATGCGAGCCGAAGTTTGCATTGTCCCCTAAGGAGTACAAGTGACTAAACCCGCCTCCAGCTTGTCCCAAAGCTAGAAGACAATGGAATTTTAAAAAAATAAAAAATAATATATGTTTCATGGTATATATGAAGCCATACGCAAACTATTTTTAAAGTATGCGTATGGCACATTTAAAGATTATTTTATTATGTCACTAATCACATTGTTATAGGTATTTTTAAATACTACGTTGTTCAATTCACCACAGTCATTCACACAGGTGCCAACTGTTTTTTCTACATTATTTGGTGGGCCGAATGCTTTGTTAAATTGATATTTGTACACCGAGGTCTTAAACAGTATGGAACCAAACTGTCTGTCGCTTACCGCAGGGTTAGGTACTTTACCCATAAAGAATTTGCAGGAGGAAATATCTATACCGGTTGTTTGGCTTGCATAAATACTTTTATAACAATCTGTAAACTCTGCAGCATTGATGGTGATGGGTCTTGATAGTGCAGAAATGTCAGCTTTGATACCATAACTTAATCCTTTGAATTTTGTAGTCGCTCCTCCACCTGAAAGGGAGTTTTGGAGTCGGAATCCAGCATTAAATGATTTGATTCCATAACCGTAACATTTATCGTTAATTCCAGAGTTACAGTCAACGATGGATTTCAGGTTTGAAAAATTACAACCCCGAATTTTAATACCCCGCACTTTTCTCAAATCAATAAAGGCGTCGAAAGGCCCTAAGTCTATAGAATAATCGTTATTTGTTTCAAATTTACATCTGTCCAAAGTGGAGACGTCATCCAGATGAAGACCGGGTGGAGTACAACTTGGAAAGATTATAGCTGCACGGTTTATATACTCCCTAAAAACCACTCCAATACGATTGTTTCTAAAGGTAGTCCCTGTGCACCTAATTTGCCCTCCTGCAATACCATTAGGGCCAAAGTTTCGTACTGCGGATTGAGCATTTTCAATTATCCCATTACTTTTTCCGTTAAATCTTCCTTGGGCATATACGCCATTAACTGGTTGCTGTCCTTTAGAACAATCTCCTCCCACAAATACGCCCAGCCAAGGGCTGCCACATAATCCGGTGAGCGTACCATCCAGTTCGAGCAACGCATTAGGTTTGATGTGTAAGGAGGCGTTGGCAGCAAACTGAACCGTAATAACTGAGGAGATTAAAAGATTTACTCCAGGTTCAATGGTGAGGGATTGATTTATACTAACAACACCACCGGGGAAGTCATTTAAATCCCAGACATCCGATGTGGTGATACTTAAATTTTCAAAAACACCAGTCGCTAGAATGCCGGTTAGCGTTGGTTCTGCAGGGTCAGTTCCCTCCTGACTAATTACCCAGCGCATCCTTTCACCTTGCCCCACCGAGAAGTACTCCTTGCACGGTGGGTAAGTATTGTTCATTATATTCTTTTCATCTGGGTTATACTGGTCGTTGTTGCAATCTTCAGCTATTGTTATAAAGTTACAAATTGGATAGACGACTGAATCTTCTGCCGATGTATAAAATGCGGGTGTATCCTGTACATAATCGCCACATTCACAGCCATTTGATTCATCCGCTCGTTCTCCACTATGGTTATCACAACAATAAATGTTGTTATTTGGAAACCTATCTGGATTTTGTTGATACGTGTGAAATAGTCCTAAACAATGCCCCATTTCATGGGAAAGAATCCTGCTTTCCATTGCTGAATATACCATCTGATCCCATTGTTCATCTTCACCACCAATGTACAAAGCCTTGCCGGCGAAAAGAGCTCTCCCTAGAGCAAAATTACCCATTCCCTGATCGGTTGGAAAAAAGAAGATGTTTATCCCATTAGGATTACCATACGTGCTGTACAAACCATCCAGTGAAGGAGCCATTGCAACATAAAGGGCATTATTGGCGATTATGTTGATTTCACAGTCATCCCAAACAAAGAAAATATTGTGTGTTGCAAAATCTGCACGCATGATTTCGATGGCTTGTTTAATTGCTACATCCGACTGTCCGCCGGATCCATTTGGGCTGGCTCGAATAACATGAGAAAATATTCGAATGTAAAATGGCCCTGGCAATGCAGGATAGCAACCTGCACCCATGTTAGATGGGGCGGGTTCAGGTGTGGTAGGAGGTGTCGTGGCACAATGAATTGACTGTGCCGCCAGCGATTTAACCAATAGGAAGCATAGAATCGTAGCGAAGAAAAAATAGGTTTAAAAAAAGTAGAGGAGTTTTGCATTGTTTGATATTTTGGTTGAAATAGCATCTATTTAGATCATCAAAAATAGGCTTAAATATGAATTCTTTTGCATTAAGGCGGTAAATAAAAATCGCCCGCACCTCCATTCCGCCCTGTCAGGCGTTCCCACAAGCATATCAAGGCACCACACCAGCTGCGCTAGTACCGTATCCACCGAATGTGGCGGCCAAAAAAGATCTTGGATTCATAAATTTGAAAAAACCGTCCCGGAGCATTCAGCCCCGGGACGGTTCGGTTTTAATTGTCTTTTAAGAGCTGTTTGTAAATCAGGTAAAGCGAAGCAACCATAAATAGGACCGTAAGAAATACAGCCCAAAGGGGGCGCTCTAAACCCATCCACTTATCCAGCCAACGTCCGAGGAAAACCCCCAGCAAACAGGATCCTAAAAGCTGAAAAGCCATGCCGCCATATTTGGCGGTAGCCTTAATTGCGGACTGCCGTCGTTCCTGTGGCGACAACTTTGGTTGCGGAGCTCGTGGCATCGTTGGCAGTTTTGAGGTCAAAATGCTTCACGGTGCCATTGGTTGATCCTACCTCCATTTTGCAGATAGCATTGAACTTAGCACCGCTTTGAACGATCAGTTTCTGGGTGGTGATCTCCCCGTCTACTTCAGCGCTCTCCCGCACATTGAGGAGTTCTGTGACATAGAGGTTGCCTTTGAAACGACCTTCAATGACCGCATTCTGGCAGCGGATCTCTCCTTCTACCACGCCGGTAGGGCCAATAATGACCTTACTCTGGCAGCTGAGTTTGCCTTTGATGGTTCCATCTACACGCAGATCATTGTCGCAGCGTACAGTGCCTTGTACTACGGTGCCTTTTACCAATGCATTGAGTGCTCCTGAGGTAGCAGGGCTTACAGACTTTTTGGAGTCTTCAATATGTTTTGAATTGCCAAACATAACTGTATAGTCGGTTTTGAAGGAACGGGTGAATAATAGCCTGGTCTCACAGAGATTTAGATTAGCATTCAAGCGTTCCAAAAATGAACGGTTGGGAACGATTAAAAAAACGTGTTTTGTCTAAAACGGAGACTACTGGACATTTTGACAATAGACGTTGGACTTGCACGCTAAAAAATTGAAAATCATGCACTTGCAGGATTGTGTCTAGTGTCCAAGGTCCAAATGTCCAATTGTCTGCCTAAAGATATAAAATTGAAGCTTGCAAAAATGAAAAAGATTCCCGGTGTGGCAAAGCCTCCGGGAATCTTTTTACCAACAGCCCCCATGTGAAACTGTGTGGATAAGCCTCTAAATCCTAAAATTAGAAGCTAGGGCAGTAAACGCCACGGCGCTCAGGACCACAGATCTTGTAGATCAGTGAGAATTCGAACGCGCCATTACCGTTCGTTGCGGTAAACAGGCTGGAGGTATTGATGTCGTAGCTGAAACCAATGTTGAACTGCTCATAATCGAAGCGGGTGCTTACGATCAGGGCATCCATCAGTTTTTTGTCGCTCAACTTGTTGGCAATACGCGCCCAGAGACCAAACTGGAAAGCCTGGTTGTAGCGGCGGCTGTTACCGAGCAGGAATTTGAAGGAGTTACCTACGTTCACCTGCCAGGATGGACCCTGGAAGAAGGTGACTACGCCCGGGCTCAGACCGAATTTCTGTGCGGCCATGAACTCACCACCCGCGTGGAAGGTGAATTTGCTGTAAAGCGGAATGTTAGCGTTCTCGAACGACTGGTTGGCGCGGTTCAAGTGGCTGAATGCACCGCCGAAGTAGAAGTTCGCGTCCTTATCAAACACGCTGAACCACAATACCCCTGCTGACATGTCAGCAAAAAGGAAACTTGGATCCTGAATGATATCACCAGGCAGGGTGCCGTCAAAGCCTCCATTGCCATCATGCTGGCTTGGCCACTGAAGGTTGTAGCTCTTGATGCTACGGTTGCTCAGGCCGATGTCGGCGCCGAACACCATATAGTGTGCTTTTTTACGGTAGCCGCCCATTTTCTTGGCATAAGAGCCAGAAACACGGGCCTGGATGGTGGCAAATTCAGAAGTGCCAGCCTTGTCGCCCCAAAGTGTGCCGCCCACACCGAAGTAATCATAACGACCTACCGGAAGCTTCTGATCATAAGAAGCGGAGTACGTGTTATAGGCACGATTTTTTAGGATAGACGCCCACTGGTTGCGGTAGTTAGCCACCAGACGGTGATTGCAATTCATGACACCAGTCATCGCAGGGTTTAGATTCAGCGGGCTCTGGTAGAACTGCGAAAAGTGGATGTCTTGGGCTTGTGCCATTGCCGCGAGCATCACGAAGCACAGTGTTAAAATGTGTAGAGTAGTTTTTTTCATAATCAAGACAGACCTGTGGTTTGGTTGAAAAACAGCAAATGAAGTTCGTGGCAATTGCCAATTAGAGATGGGTCGGGTGGGCGAAGGTAGGTTTTTCCCAAACTTTTTCACACGGAGGGAAAAAATTTTAACAAGCCGCACCGTAATTGTGTAAAGATTCAGCGCTTAATTTACAAAAACGGGATGCCATCATCCCGAAAACCTGGTTTAAACAACGTTGTACAGCACCTGACAGGAACGACCTGCCGTCTAAACGTATTTTCTAAATTATGTTAAGGTGCTTTTTATCAAGAGGTTTTAACTTTTGAAAACGCTGCTTGAGTCAATTTTAGATTTATAAAACCTGAATTTTGAACTCAATCCACGATAACCACCTTTTTCAAAAGGCGCAACCCGATGGATATTTCTACCGTTGTGTTACGGATGCGGCGTTCCGGAATATTGTAAGTGGAACCCTGGTTACATATATCGATCACATTTGGAATCGCGTTTTGTCTGTATTGTGGCGTTACATCCGGGTTGACCGAAAGCTGAACCTGGCCACCCACCAATTCAGAGATATCAAATTCCAATCCGCCTCCAACTGAAAATCCGGCCATCCAGCGTTGTACCCCACCCATCAGTGGATAGAATCCGGGATTGCAGGTGCCGGATGCACCTACCAGATTGTCAATGTTGGTGCTGTAGGTGTAATCACCCCGCAGGCCGCCAAAGTAAAAATAACGAACCTGGCCACCGTTGCTTTCCTTAAAACGCTGTTTGGCCCCGAGGGAAAACGAAAAGTTGTTGAACTTGAAGCGTTCCGTGACCGTACCTCCGGGAGCGCCGGAGTTCAGATTTAAAAAACGATAGCGTGTGGCGCTGCCTTTTACATGGTAGCCCAGCTGCATATAAAAGGAGCCTGTGTTGTCCTCATTGTTGATACTTTCCATGCTTACAGCTGCATGATATTGAAACAAGGGTTCACGACCGGAAGAATTATCCCATTTCTGAAGTCCCGCTGTGGGTCCGAATTGAAGGACATACGCGGTGCTTTGGGCCGCAATTAGTCCTAAAAAGACCAAATTAAACAAAAAAGTGAGTGTAAATCGCATATTTATGCTGTTTTTGTGGCGAAAATAAAGCATTCGTCCGTTCAAATGTACAATGCTTTCCTAAACTACCTTTTACAACCATCAATTTCCCGTATTTTTGCCGCCCCAAATCACGCACTAAAATGCTCTGAACCTTGAACACCATGAATAAAACCACGCTATTGTCGTCCAACGGCACTTTTAATGACTTCCCTTATGTCCGTCCGGACATCTCGGAGGTTTCCACCGCATTTGAAGCCCATCTGGCTCAATTTGTGCAGGCCGGCGATGTTACGATGCAGGAAGATGCGCTGGAAAAAATTGTGACAGTGCGCGAGGAGTTTGGCTCCATGTTTAACTTATGCTACATCCGACATACCGCCAATACAGCCGATCCTTTTTACGAGGCTGAAAATCAATATTTTGATGAACAATCGCCCTCCATTGAGGCCCTGAACAACCGCTTTTATCAGGCATTGCTGGCTTCTCCGTTCCGGGATGCCCTGGCAGCAAAATTCGGCAAACAGCTTTTTACCCTGGCCGAGGTTTCGCTCAAAACATTCCAGCCAAGCATTCTCGAAGATCTGCAGCAGGAAAACGCCCTCAGCACGGAATACACCAAAATAAAAGCCCAGGCAAAATTTGAGTTTGAAGGCAAATCCTACAACCTGAGCAATTTCCTGCCCGTTGAACTCTCGGACGACCGCGCCACGCGCAAAAAAGCAACCACCACCAAGTGGAGTTTTTATGCAGAAAACGCCGAGGCGATCGAAGGCATCTTTGATCAGATGGTGAAACTGAGGCACCAAATGGCGCAGAAACTGGGTTTCCAAACTTTTACAGAAGTAGGCTATGCCAGAATGCGCCGCTCGGATTATACCCCGGAAATGGTGGCCAACTTCCGCAAACAAGTCCGCGAACACATCGTTCCCATCGCTTCCGCGCTTTATGCCCGCCAGAGCAAACGTCTGGGTCTGCCCAAACTGAATATCTACGACGAAGAATATAAGTTTGCTTCCGGCAACCCCAAGCCCATCGGTACGCCGGAGCAGATCGTGGCCAACGCGGCCAAAATGTACCAGGAATTAAGCCCGGATACCGACGCCTTTTTTTCCAGAATGCAATCGGCCAACCTGATGGACCTGGTAAATCGGGATGGTAAGGCCACCGGCGGATACTGCACCTATATCAGCAAGTTTGACGCGCCTTACATTTTCTCCAATTTCAATGGCACCAGCGGCGACATTGATGTGCTTACCCATGAAGCAGGACACGCTTTTCAGGTTTGGAGCAGCCGCAGCTTTCCCCTGGAAGAATACCACTGGCCTACCGCCGACGCCGCCGAAATACACTCCATGAGCATGGAGTTCTTTACCTGGCCCTGGATGCATCTTTTCTTTGGTGCACAGACGGATAAGTATCGCTTTATGCACCTGGCTGGCGCGATACAGTTTTTGCCGTATGGGGTCGCGGTGGATGAATTTCAACACATCGTGTACGAAAATCCCGACATGAGCCCTGCCGAGCGAAATGCCGTTTGGAAAAAACTCGAACAAACCTATCTGCCACATCGGGACAACGACGGCATCGAACACCTGGAGGCCGGGCGTTTCTGGCACAAGCAAAGTCATATTTTCAACAGCCCTTTTTATTACATCGACTATACGCTGGCGCAAATCTGTGCTTTCCAGTTTTGGGTAAAAGACCGCCGGGATCATGAAGCAGCCTGGACTGATTATGTCCGCCTTTGCCGTGCCGGCGGAAGCCTGTCTTTCCTGGATCTGGTCAAACTGGCAGGGCTGAAATCCCCCTTTGAGGATGGCTGTGTTCAATCGGTCGTGGGAGAGATCCAGGCCTATCTGAACAGTGTGGACGATTCTAATTTTTAGTTTATCAATTGATTTTCAAACCAATGCGCTACCTGATATTTGTTTTTGCCCTGCTGATCGCCACCGCATTCCGCACGGCCGACCCAAGTCCCCAGCCGCCTACCCTCAAACTCGCCCTGCTCAAATACAGCGGCGGCGGCGACTGGTACAATGATGTGAACTCCCTGAAAAACCTCGCCAAGTTCTGCAACGAAAACCTGCGGACCAATTTTGACGCCACGGACTATGCTACGGTCGAGCCGGGCAGCGCCGAGCTCTTTAATTATCCGATGGTCTACGCCACCGGACACGGCAACATGCTTTTCAGCGACCTCGAAGCCCGCAACCTGCGCGCCTACCTGGAAGGAGGCGGTTTTTTGATCCTGAACGACGATTTTGGCCTGGATCCCTTCGTGCGCCCGGCCATGAAACGGGTTTTTCCCGAACTTGACTTTGTGGAACTCCCTTTTAGCCACCCGATCTACCACCAGAAATACAATTTCAACAACGGACTGCCCAAGATACATGAGCACGATGGCAAGCCGCCTCAGGGCTTTGGCCTGATCTATCAGGGCCGCCTGGTCTGCTATTATGATTTTGAAACTGACCTGGGAGATGGCTGGGATGATATTCACAATGACCCGAAAGAACTGCGGACGAAAGCGCTGCAAATGGGGGCGAATATTGTGCAATATGTTTTTGGACAGTAGGGAATGTCCAATGTCCAACAAGGGATTTTCAATGTCGAAATAGGCGTTGCGCTGGTTTGCTCACTTTGAAAGCAAGCGATTAAAATAGTTGGAACCCCAAGCTCAGGCACCCACTTGGACATTGGAAGTTCCTTGTTGGATATTGGACATTCCCTACTGTTTCACCAGCTTCCCACTCTGAGTCTGTACGCCATTCCAAAGCAATTTCCAAAAATAGATCCCGCCCGGAAGGCCAGGCAATGAAAGTCGGGTTTCAAAATCCTGCAGGCTCTGATTTGCAATGTTCCGACCATAAAGATCAAACAACTCAAAACGGGGCTGTACACCCACCAGAGCAGGCAGCACGATTTGAATTTCCTCTGTAAATGGATTGGGCATTACCTGCGCCTGGGGCAATGCCGGCAACTCATGAATGCCCGATATACCCACCAGCACCTGCCGGCAAAAGGTATCCGCTGCATAGGCATTACTAACGATCAGGCATACTTGGTACGCCCCCGGAAGCGTGTAATCGTGTACCGGGTTGGTATCCTGGCTCATGGAGCCGTCTCCAAAATCCCAATGCCAGTTAGTGGGTTCATAAGAAGAAACATCCGTAAAGGTTACCAGTAAGGGGTTGAGCGTGTCTTCCAGGTCGTATCGAAAAAGGGCCTGAGGCAGGTTGTTGATGCCCAGGGTGTCGCAGGAGGAGTTGTCTATTGGACCTAGGCGGTATCTTGGGTAATAAAGGCTTGGAGCAAAACAAATACCTGGCAATTGAATTGCCCGCTGGCGAACACTGCAATCAATGCCAATTCTATTTGGAAAATCTACAATGTGCATAAAATAAGTACCAGCCCATATATACAGCTTCCCATCTGGGCCTTGTTGCATGAAACCAAATACGGATGGCACACCAAGAGAATCTACAGTTCCATCCCATATAGATATAACCTTCCTTGATGCACTAATATTTGTAGCGGTCAAATCATATTGAACAAATTCTTTTAAAATATTATCAACCGTATAAAGTAGTCTACTGTCTGGCGAAAATGTAGCAGACTCATTATAGACAGTTGAGTGTTCAAGAAAAATGAGATTACTTAAGAGTCCGGTACATCTATCAAAGTCATACACAGCAGTACCGGTACGACAAGAATTGACCAAATAGCGCTCGCCATTTGACGAAAATTCGGACCACCCACAATACCAATACCCATCCACAGTAGGGTTAGAAATTATCTGTACCCATGGGCCTTGCAACCCTAATGGTGTAAATAACCAACGGTAAAACTTGCCTTGTTGATTATCCCCAGCAAGTATCCACCAATCCCGACCATTAGCATGCCGATTTGCAGTAGGTTCCTGGAAACAACCTTCTAGCAATAGCTGATCTTTTTGCGTTACTTTGCCTTTACCCTGGTTAGCTGACATATCTATATAATGAGTCACTATCCTGCTATTTTGGCAAGGTTGTGGCATCAGAGGCGTAGCCATATTTAAGCTAAACATAATATAATTATCAGGCGAAAAACCAGGTAGGGTAACACCAGCGCTATGTGGAAAATTCATATTCCCCGCCAATTCATTACAGAAGTAATCATTTTGCAGCAACGACTCTCCATTCTCTATCAGTTCATGGTTAGAATTTTGAATCGTACAACCATTTGAATAAAATGCCGCTTTCCCGTCGAAATTACTCATAAAGGTCATTGTAAGAGAAATTGAATATTGACTGTTAATTGGATAAACCTTAGGATTCAAATCAGAGAAATCAATGAGAAAGTTGTCATAGACACCACTCATCCAGTTATAATCATGTTTCTGTGCCGCTAAATTGAAGCTAAAAAGAAAGGATGTTATAAAACCAAAGTAAAAATATCTCATATTATGATGCATAAAGCCACTGCACTGTGGATGGGAAGATCACAGTGCAGTGTACGTGAAAAGAAATTTAATGCTGGATGATGAAGGTTTCGGATTTGGCTGCTGAATAGTTGCCAAGTATTGAAAGGAAATAAAGCCCATTAGGCAGGCTAGACAAGTCTAATGTTACGATAAATTGTTCATCTATAGGAACAATTTTAACAATTTTCCCTTGCGAATTATGAATACTTAGCAAATTATTTGTACCCATAAATCCGGTAGGTATTTTGACTACGACACTACCTTGGCTAGGATTCGGATAGATAGATAAAGAAGTGTTAGAGTTCAGGTTTTTTTCTAGCCCTCGTTCTTCTGTGTCAGTGCATAATTCTTGGGCAGGAAAAATACCCGTGAAGCCCTGATACAATGCCCCCGCTATATAAACCCCTGGCCCACCTTCCATTGGACATTGCAATGCTATCATTTCTAATTCAGCTAATAAACTGCTGTCTGGGCCTACACTTGATGCATATGTTTGGAGGTAAATTTCATAAACCCTACGAAGATTGGTTTCGCAAAGATTTGTTGGTGTTATTGAAGTCAACTGAGTTTCAAGCTCTGAAATGGCTGCTGTTAGATTCGATTCAATCTGGGAATAAATGCCTTGTTGTTCAAGTAGAAGACTGTTTAAAATTGCTTCTTCTGATACCAATTGTTGTTGAATCGACGTGATTTGACTTGTATCAGTATCAGTAGTCACCTGCCTTGATGAATCAAGCCTCATGATCTGTGCCTCTAACTGTTGAATCACATTTAAATTAGATAGAAAATTACCTGTAATAATTGCATCTGGCATCAACTTACTGCGCATTTCTAACTGTACATTCCAAAAGGCTTCGATATTGCTCCCTGCAAGCCCTGTGATATAGTTTTGCAACATCGAATTATTCTGCTCTAAACCTGGATGGTCTTTTATCTTATTCCAGAGTCGGAGTTCGTGTTGCCATGTAACACCTTCGGAATAGGGAGTACCTGGAAGCACTGCTAAACCTTGAGCGACTAAGGAGTCCAAACCCGTAATCGAGTAACTCGATTCGATGGCCATTGGTGGGGGAGGAGCGGGACAAGAGTTTAAAATGCAGTCCACTGTGGCATTAATAGCTGGATTGAACCATATTGATAGGGGAAAAACCGTAGGTGGGGTTTCATTGGCAGCACCTCTAACGAAATATTTGGAAGCGGTAACGTTTACCGTAGCATCCGCAACCGCCCCTCCACCAGGGAACGCGCCAAACCAACGATTGCCATTTGTAACCGTCGCTGTTCCTTGATCGCCGGTAAAAGCGATATTGTCATACAACAATCCAACAGTGTTGTTGATCATATCGTTGCATCTAAATTCAGCATCAGTACAATCTAGTTGAAAATGCGCCCCATTTCCTGGACCGGTAACCTTGTTACGCAAAATATTGACATTAGGACTGTTCCATCCGGAAAAAAGTCCTAAACTTACATTTGACAAAACTTCAATTTGGTTACAGGCGACCAAACCGTTATTCCAAGACCCAAAAAGATGTATCCCTGCTTGTGAATTGCCTGCTGTTACAAAAATCCCATTGCCCGAAGCAACATTTCCACCAGAATTATTGCGTATCCAGCCATTGGGACGTGTAGTCCCTGCAATTCCAAAATCTGCATCATTGCTTAAAGTAACACGGTTATCATGGATATCCACTTCGATCCCGCCTGGCCCTGGATCCGAAAGCGTGCCTGCGCCATTTGCTATGATGCCACCACATCCTCCAGTACCACCCAATGGATAGCTTAAATCAACAGTGTTTTCACTTATATCTACATTACTAAAGTTAGGTGAATTATCTCCAAATGTAATTCCACCGTTCGAAACAAGGGTAGGAGCTAGACGGTTAGCTAGAATGGTATTACGTTTCACACCTACAAAACTTCCAGTTGCCCCTGTGCCTAAAAACTCACCACCACCAAATCTGGCATCCAGAAATATGCCTGTACGAACCCCATTCATATTGGCATGTGTAATTCCTATACGAGTAGGGCCAACAGCTTGTTCAGATCGAATCTGCATTCCTTGCACACAATTGGTAAAATCTGGGATAGGGCTAAAACCAATGTACTCAAATTTATTTGGTCCTGCCAATAATCGGTCAACATACAAAATGCCTGCTGTTCGCCGATCTTGATAAAAACCTCCAGCGATATTTTCAAAAATACTATTTTGGTTAATACTCACATCCCCATCATAGGCCATAATACCATAAGCCAGGTTTAAAAATCTGTTGACCTTACTGAAGACCCCAACGGGATTTAAATTGAGATTTCCTCTTCCAACATAGATTCCAGCAAACCCCCGTTCAGTAGTGTATAGCACAGGGCCTATCGGTTGATTGCCGTAATTCCCAAAAGCCGGGGCCTCAATATCTGCCTTCAAAGGTTCCAAACTGCATATTTCTTTCAGTGGACCTAGACCATCAAAACGGTTTTCGCCAAGCAGATTTAATAGATAGAGACCATCCGTCGCACGGATTCCTATAAAGTTTTTAGCAAACAGCGTTTTTTGGATAAAAAGTTGGCTTTTTTGCCCACCACGAATGGCATACAATGCATCTTGTATAGAGGCATCAGAATCTGTTGTCATCGTAGTATTAAATACTTGAATCCCCCTCCACAAACAACTACACTCCGGCTCTGCATTGCCACTCACAAGCGTATTTTGGTTTAGGGTAAAGTCCTTGATCAAATCAAATCCCGACAGCCCTGGCTCGACACGGACGTTGGCTGAACTAAAAGTAAATATTTTATCAACAGTCACAATACCACTGGAATAGACGGTACACGGTCCATTGTAAACAGCGCCCGGGAGGACGCAATTGTAATCCGTTAATGGGGTATTCATCCCATTTTTACCTATGAAGATGCCTGCGTCCAGAATCGGTACGGTCTGAGTTGAAGTCAGTACCGTTCCATTCTGGCAGGTAAAGGTGTGGGTCACTAACAAAGATGTTACTTCACAGGTATTGATATTGGTCAGCTGAATCATGCCTTGAACAGGCATTCCCTGAAAAAAATTGAATAGTGTCAAACAGTTCGTTGGCGAATTTATTGGAACAATCGACCAGGAGTGAGTGCCCGAAGCTGTACATTCGGCATTTAGAGACAATTTTAAAATACTGCATTCCCGTTTTACGATTGCCGTAAATGCTGCTGTACAGCAAGCAGAAATTTGCTCGCAAGCCACCCGAATCGTCTTTCGACAGGTATTGCCAAGCAGATCCGTGTACGTGACAACATAATCACCGCTCATGGCATAAGTATGTGTTGTATTCGTGAGGCTGGAGGAGGCTCCGTCGCCGAAAAACCAGTTACCTCCCGGTAAAGAGGAGAAAAAATTGACCGTACAACCATTCACGACGTAAGTAATAGCCCTTTCTTCACAACCTTCGGTACAGTTTACCTGGATCGTTTTTGTACAGGTATAAATCACCCCAGTAATTGTAACGGTGTGGGTGATGGTTCTGATTCCGGGATTTGCAAGCCCAAAAGTATGTATCGGGTTAGCAATGTTGGATGCAGATACGACAGGTCCGATATTATCAAAGGATTGGAATGTCCAAAAATGTGTTATCCCTGAACCATTACTGTATGGCTGAAACGAAACATCACATCCGGAAACAGTGAATGTAAAATCTGCAAGTGGATTACAGGGTTGGGCTGAAACTGCTTGAATTCCAAAAGAGAGCGCCAGCAATAGTACTAAAAGGAACTGTCTAAACCTCGTTGGAGCGTTGGAGCGTTGGAGCGTTAATTTAAAAATTTGTTTCATTTTTGGCAAATGCGTTTAAAGTGAATAAAAAAGGAAGCCGGGTATCCTGTATTCAGAATACCTAAAACTATTCATAAAACCACTGCAAGTAAGGGACTTGGACGAAGCGATTAAAACCTGCTGTCGCCCAAAAGGCTATAGCAGAAAATAGGATTAAAAAATTATTGGTTTGCCCTTGTGCGCACGATTGAGAAATCTCAGAGCAAAACGTATTTCAAAAGTATTAAACAAATTTCAAACGGCCAAATAATAGATTTGTAAGTAACACTGGCTAACATTAAATTAAACTAAAAAGTGGTCTAAGCTCAACTAAAGTCGCACTTTGACCTCATATTAATTTTCTGCATGCCGTTTACTATTACATCTTTTCGGCCATTGGCTGTTCCCCCCTCAAGCATATAAACGCACCTTCCCCGCCGCACCAGGGTCTTTTTTGACCCGGCGCCACTTCGATGAGAATCCAGGCTAAGGTCTGGTATTTATTCCAAAGGAGTGTTTGAGCATTATTGATATTCGTAACTTCGAAGCACCTTTTCAGGTTCATTTCTCCAATGCTTACAACCAATTCCAGGCGCAGCGCCAATTTGGACATTGGAAGTTCCTTGTTTGACATTGGACATTCCCTACTCCAAATCCTCTCAATTTGTTTTTCATTTTGAATTTGGTTATATTTGTATCCATGTTGTACCCTCAACCTTAACCAATGAAACTACAAATTATTAATGGAGCACCAATTCAGCAACAGTATGGGAGCAACTATCATCGCCAAAGCCTCCAAGAACCTTACAAGCCTTGATGAACACCTTTCCCGTTCCTATGGCGAGCGCGGTACAGCAACACGAGAAAACCAACACTTCAACGCCTTCGCATCCTATGTTGGCGCGGTAGTGCAGGAGTACCGCAAAGAGCACAGGCTTACGCAACAGGATTTGGCCGACCACCTCGGCGTGAAAAAATCATACCTTTCTCGCATCGAGAACGGGCATGCCGATATCCGGCTTTCCACGCTGGCACGAGTTCTTGGGGCTATCGGCTTCGATTTGGTGGCAATGCCCCGGAAATAAGCCCCCTTTGTTCGCCTCATCAGGTATTCCCCAAGCATATCAAGGCACCTTCCCCGCCGCGCCTGTGGTCTTTTGGCCCGGCGCCACTTCGGTGGGTATCCAGGCTAAGGTCTGATATTTTTCCAAAAAATGCCCTTATGTGTAACTGGTTACAACCAATTCCAAGCCCAGCGCCTACTTGGACATTGGAAATTCCTTGTTCGACATTGGATATTTAAATCTTCCGCCAACCCCAGAATTCCCTCCTTTCCCCCCTCGTGCTTTACCTTCGCGCTTTGACCCGTGTTTCGGGATTCATCTTACCAATCAACTTTTTGTCCACTTTGGCCACATCAAAAGCTTTGCGCATCCTCATTCTCGGCTCCGGAGGCCGTGAACACGCTTTTGCCTGGAAACTCGCCCAGAGCAAACGCTGCGCCCAACTCTTCATCGGTCCCGGAAATGCGGGCACTTCCGCTTACGGGCAAAACGTGCCAGTCAATCCCCTGGATTTTCCGGCTGTAGAAAAGTTCGTCCTTGAAAATCAAATAGACATGGTGGTGGTGGGCCCGGAAGAGCCCCTGGTACGCGGGATCTGGGACTATTTTCAGGAGCGTGCACCATTGAAAAAAATTGCCCTCATCGGTCCTTCACAGGCCGGGGCGGTTCTGGAAGGCAGCAAAGCCTGGAGCAAGCAATTTATGCTTCGGCACAAGATCCCGACAGCTGCTTATCAGGAATTTACCGCAGAGACCCTGGAGGCTGGTTTGGCGTATTTAAAAAAACACGCGCTCCCCATCGTTTTGAAAGCCGACGGACTGGCTGCCGGCAAAGGGGTGGTCATTTGCCAGAATCACGCAGAAGCTGACGCGGAAATGCGGGAAATGCTCGGCGGGAAATTTGGCGCATCGAGTGCCCGGGTGGTCGTGGAAGCATTTTTAACCGGCATTGAGTTCAGTGTTTTTGTCCTGACGGATGGCAAAACTTACAAGATCCTGCCCGAAGCCAAAGATTACAAACGGATCGGCGAAGGGGATACCGGACCGAATACCGGGGGCATGGGCGCTGTTAGTCCGGTGCCTTTTGTGGATGAACTGATGTGGCAAAAAGTAGAGGACCGGATCATCCGGCCTACGGTGGAAGGATTAAAAAAGGAGAAGATCCCTTACAAAGGCTTTATTTTCTTCGGTTTTATCCGCGTGGAAGGCGAACCCTTCGTGATCGAATACAATTGCCGCATGGGCGATCCGGAAACAGAGGTGGTGCTCCCGAGACTTAAAAATGACCTGGTGACGCTTTTTGAAAATTGCGCCAATGGTACCCTGGGCCGCGTGAAGATCCGTTCGGACAAACGCACGGCCACGACCGTTTTTCTGGTGAGCGGCGGATATCCCGGCGACTACGAAAAAGGCAAGGTCATTACCGGACTGGAGAAAGTAAAAGACGGGATCGCGTTTCATGCCGGCACAACGATCGGGAAGGATGGAACCTGTGTCACTGCCGGGGGAAGGGTAATTGCTCTGACCAGCCTGGGGAAAGATATTCCGGCAGCTTTGCGCAAATCGAACCGAAATGCGAAAGTGATCCACTTTGAAGGGAAGAATTTCAGGCGGGATATTGGGAAAGACTTGTTAGAAGTTTGACCTGGAAAGTTAAGAAAGCGAAGTTTTCAACCCACGACTGAAGTCGTGGGCCTGCTCCAAGATTCTGATCATGAAAACCGATTTATCGGTTTTGTGCAAGAAACCGATAAATCGGTTAGGGTTTTACGTTAGCTCATGGACCCACGACTGAAGTCGTGGGTTGAAAATTACACATTACCAATGTGCGATCAACTATTTATACATTCCATAAACATTGACCCTTCATGAAATTTATCCTAATTTGCCTGACTGCCCTTGCTACTACCTTTCTTTGTTTAGCCTGTAAACATCCCAAATACGCAGCCGACAAACTTTCTGTGAATCAGATTCGCTGGGGTACTGGAGGCGGATTTGTCGGCAAAGAGTCTGCACATATTTTGTGCGATAATGGCCAGCTCTTCAATCGGGATATTCTGGGCGTTACTGCTGCGGCAGGCAAAACCAAAGCTGCCAAGGCCAAAGCCCTTTTTAAAACGATTTCTGCACTGGAACTGGCTAAAATGGACATCAATCAACCTGGCAACACTTATTCTTTTCTGGAATATCAGGAAGGCGACAGCGTGAGCCGCGTGGTGTGGGGGGACAAAAATATGCCCGTAGAAAAATCCATTCAGGCACTTTTTGGTGAATTGAACGGGCTGCTGAAGAAGTAAGGCTTTCGAGACTTCTGGACGTTGGACATTAGACGTCGGACTTGATTCCGCAAGTGCAGGATTTTCAGGATTTTAGAGTGCAAGTCCAACGTCTAATATCCAACGTCTAACGTCCTGACTTGCTACTTTCTGGCCAGATATACCCCCAACAAAATCACCGCAGTTCCCACCATATCCAGCGGACCGATCGCCTCTCCGTCCAGCGCGCCGATCGCCAGGGCGCCAATGGGCAATAGATACGTTACGGAAGTAGCGAATATCGCGCTGGTCCGTTGCAAGAGAACATAGTACAGGATGGAACCGACCACGGTGCCCACTGCGCCTAAGTAGAAAATATAACCCAGGCCTTTCATGCCGTCCGGATGTTGCCAGGCGACCTCCCAGCCGCCGGACAACCAAAGTCCTACCATAAAAAAGCCGCCAGTGATCACAAAAGCCGCCGATGCGATGCCAGCAGGCGGGATGTCGCGCAAATAGGTATTGACCGTGTTGGCATTGATGGCATAACAAACCGTGGCGAGCACACAGAGCCCTGCAAAAAAGGCATTGCCCGAAACCCCGCTGCTGGAATTAAACAGCACGAGTATGATCGCACCAGCCAATCCGATCAATACACCCAGGGTTTTTTCCGGGGTAAATTTCATGGAAAAAAAGGCCGTACCGATCAGCAGGGTGAAAAGCGGCGTCAGTGAATTGAGTACCCCGGCCAGACTGCTGTTGACGTGCTGCTGTGCAATGGCAAAAAACAAATTGGGAATGGCCGAACCACAAAAAGCCACCACCACCAGGGGTTTCCATCGCCGCCAGTCGATCTTGCTCCAATAAGCTGCAGCAATGGGCAGGTAGACTACCGTGGCCAAAACCATGCGCCACATGGCCATTTGCATCGGGGAATAAATCGCGACCGAATGTTTGATAAAAAAGAAAGATGCCCCCCAAATCGCTGCCAGGAAAATCATCAAAAACCAATCAATCGCAGTAGGCTGTCGGGTAGGCATAAAAGTATCAAGTTAAAAGTATCAAGTTAAAAGTATCAAGTTAAAAGTATCAAGTTTAAAGTAACAAGTTGAAAGGGGGTAAGTAGCAAGTTAAAAGTGAGCAAGTAGCAAGGGGGCAAGGAGAACTGATGAAGGACGCAAGTGGAAAGTAACCGACACCATGCCTATGTAACTTGCTACTTTAAACTTTTAACTTGCTACTTACCCCCTTCAACTTGCTACTTTAAACTTGCCCCCTTTTAACTTGTTACTTATGGCAAACAATCCCGATAACCTTTCCTTGGAATTTTTGGCCAACAAAAGGGGTGTTTTTTGACTTGGAGCGAATGTCTTTCGCTTCGAAAACCCATTCCTGATCCGGATCAAAAACGGTGAGTTCTGCCCGTGCTCCCTGGACAATTTTTGGGACAGGCAGGCCCAGTACCGCGCGGGGAGCCAAACTCAGTTTTTCAACCAGATCGTGGATGCTCAGTTTTTTGTCCAAAAAGGTGCGGCACAAGGCGAAGGTCGTTTCAAGCCCGATCATACCAAAGTCGGCATACGTGAATTCCAGATTTTTGGCTTCCTCGTGCCAGGGCGTATGGTTGGAGCAGATAAAATCGATCGTGCCGTCGGCCAAACCTTCCAGTAAAGCGGTGGTATCCGCTTCGCTTCTTAAGGGAGGCACTATTTTCCAGTTGGAATCAAAATCTTCCATTTTTTCGTCTGTAAAGCAAAGGTTGGCCACTGCTACAGAAGCCGTAACCGGCAATCCGGCCTTTTTGGCCGCCCGGATCAGGTCCACACTTTTGGCCGTTGAGATCAGATGGATGTGCAGCCTTCCTTCTGCATATTCGAGGAGACTCAGATCGCGCTGAACCATCAATTCTTCTGCCAGTGCAGGCAGGCCTTTCAACCCCAGCATCGTGCTCATCACGCCTTCGTGCATCTGTCCGCCGGCAGCAATGGTTTTGTGGTGCGGCACATTGATCACCAGTCCGTTGAAAGCTTTGGCATATTGTATGGCCCGAAGCAACAGACCAGCATCCTGTACCGCTCGTTTGCCATCGCTGAACGCGATGGCCCCTGCTGCGTGCATATCAAAAAGCTCAGCCAGGTCTTTTCCCTCGCAACTTTGCGAGATCGCACCTATGGGATAGCAATGCACCGGAAGATCCTTGGTTTTATTCTTCACATACAGGATTTCGGACTTCGTGTGAAGGGCCGGATCTGTATTCGGGAAACAGGCCATGGCGGTAAAACCGCCTGCTGCTGCTGCGGCGGCGGCCGTGGTCAATTCTTCGCGATGTTCATACCCGGGATCCGCTGCATACACACCCACATCCAGCCAGCCGGGTGAAACACTCAGTCCCGGCGATTCCCATACTTCTGCACCTTTCGGTGGGGCAATATGGGTTCCAATCGCCTCAATGATCCCGTCATGGATCAAAATGTCCTGCACCCTGCTTTCAGAGGTGCCATCGTAGATGCGGGCGTTTTTTAATAGTAGTTGCATGGTCTTGACAAAATTGATGCGGCTTGATCAGTATTTAGGCAGTTTGTACCAGTAATTGTTGCGTACCACCCATCCCGGTTCCCGATGATACAAATTGAATGACTGTTCTCTGATCATGGCCTCATCGTACCAGAAGTCTATAATTGCGTTCTTTTTTTGAATAAAAATGCCAAAAATGGAATTTTCTTCCTGTACTTCAAAAGGCAACTCAAACAGTGCCCAGCCATCCACGATCGTCTTGAGCTCAGAGCGCAGGGTTTCTCTCCTGAAACTGATCTGACGTCCGTCCGTCTGACTGGTTTCCTGAAATCTGACTTCCTGGGTCATACCCAGGTCTTCATCTACTTTAACCCAGATGCTGAAATAATATGCGCCTTTGGGAATGGGTTTATTCCAGATCCAGGTGGTGTCGCCCAGATTTGCCTGACCGCCACCCTTGCCCTGAAAAACATACGCGCTGCTGCTGATCGAGTCAAAACGGATGCTGGTATGCCACAAGGGCTTTTTTGTACTCCGATAACCGTTTCCGGCATCAAAAGTTGCCGCGCGGTCCTCTTCGACGATTCTTTGTGCTTCCTGCTGCGACCATGCCCTGACACTATCCGGCACCAGTGACATGATCTTAAGTTCCGCATTTTGATAAACCGGCGTAGCCTTATCGATCAGGTGTTTGGATTTTTTTTGCACTTCGTCCCATTTGCTCATTTCGATCATGAGTGCAATGGGGCGATTATCCGGAAGGTCGGTAAGTATGGCGGGCGACTCGCAGGCGTACAGCGAGAATTGCATGGATTTTACCATCCGGCTGATGGCTGCACGACTCATATTTACGCCCATATCCGGCACCCCTGTTTGCAAGGCTGTGTATTGTACCTTTTGGAAAAGCGGGTAATAAACCTGGAGCCAGATGTTTTCAGAACCCACATGGTAATACGGCAGCGGCATAAAGGCTTGAAAACGGCCAAAATCTACCTTATTTAACCAGTGATCCGGCGAGTCCGCCACCACACTCCGCTTGGCCAGATTGGGCATCAAAGGCAGCAGCTTGTGTTTTTGAAAATAATAAGCTTCCCAGCATAAAAGGAGCGCTGGAATAAGCGCCAGACCCCATTTGGCCGCAGTCGGAAAATAAGTGGCCAGACGCGTAGAACGGGCCTTTATCTGGCTCATCCATGACTCAGAAATTTGAATTCGTTGGCTCTTGTTCCATAGAATATAAAACAGCAAAACGTTGATCACGTAATAAAACGCCCAGGTGAAGCGGCCTAATCCCCTGAATTGCTTGAGCGGCCCCAGGTAATTGACCATCCATTCCAGGCCTTTGATGGAAAACGGGAACCCCAAACCAAAGATCAGGATCGCAAACCCTGCAAAACTTAGTCCCCGAAGGTAATTCTTGTGCACCCGATGGTAGGCCGCCTGCTCCCATTCCGGTTCAAACAAGCGAAAACGCCGCTTGAAGATCAGCCAAAGCGTAAAAATAAATGCAGACAAGCCGACGTATGCCTCCGCCTCGAAATCCATTCCTCTGATCTTCGTGATATAGAGGTCGATCCACTGGTGCATCGGGAAAAAAGTATACGGGAGAAAAACCCCTTCCCAGTGGCCGATATAATCCGTGAATCCGTAGGGATAGTCGGGTCTGTCGGGACAATAATCCGACCAGTGCATCCAGACATTCAAAACGGCATAGGGCAGCACGATCATGACGATCATGTGGCTTATTCGGGTCCAGATATTGCGCCAGGAAAAATCGAGCAGGATTTGAAACAGGGTATAAAAACCTAAAAATATGGCCGAAACACCCAGATAGTAGAAATGTAATTGCGCAGAGAACCAGATGAGTATTCCGATCAACAGGCTTTGATAGCGCCGGCTCTGCCGTTCTTCATATCGGCAGAGTAAGAGCAAAAGCATGGGCAAAACCCAAATGTGGGAAAGCCCAAAATGTCCGTCAAATCGATTATACTGGGGCGAAAGAAAAGCGATCCCCATGGCCGATAATCCGGCATACCAGACAGGCAAGTGGAGCTTTCGCAGCAATAGATAGATAACGCCTGCACCAAAAATGATCGAAAGTACCAGGGTCAGATGGATGATACCCACCACATCGCCCCGCACATCAGACACATTTTTGCTCCACCATTTGATCCCTGCACATAAGATTGGCTGATTGTCGGTAAAAAGTACATGATCGCCAAAAGGATAATCCATGCCGCTGTAATGCACGTAGCCGGAATCCTGTTGCACATGCCAGGCGGAGGTCATGTAGTTTTTTAGTCCATCCGAGCTTTTCGAAAACATCACATCGTTGGGCGCCCGGAGCCATTCACCATGATTTGCCCAGATCAAAAGCGCTGCCACAGCCAGGACGGCCAACAAACCCCAGAACGTATGCCCGCGCGTAGGCGAAGCAAGGTTATGCAGCGTATGTTCTATCTTTTCAACTCCTTTCATTATAACGGTATCCGGCGCGCAAAAGTAGGCAAAACAGCCTATCAGCTCCAGCAAATTTGATGCTCATATGAAAGTAGTGTTAAATTCCAAAATATTATTGCCGGAGACGCAATAAGCCAACCTGAACCAGTGTTTTAGGCCCGACTTCACAATTATTTACAGCCAAAGTTCGGCAACAGCCTATGGAAGAAACCTACACATACGATTCCCAAATGGTACAATTCCTGTACCGCGAACTGTCCGCTGGCGACGCAGTAGAGATGGCGCATCTGATCGAGGATGATTCCGAAATCAGCGCCGGTTATGACACCCTGCTGTTTGCAAAAGCACAACTTCCCAAAGTTCAGTTCCACCCATCACCTTCTGTGTTGCAAAACATTCTGCAGTACAGCGCAAAAACGGCTTTGGAAGCACATTTCTAATTCAGAATTGCTTCCCCCCTTCTACAAGAGTCATCCTGGTCACTGGGATGGCTCTTGTCTTTTTCAGGCAAATTTGCGGCTCAAGAATCTTAATAATCTACTCTTTCCAGAAACAAGCCACTGGGCGGTGCGGTGAATCGGGCCGGCTCGCGGGAATTCGTTTTCAAAAAGGTTTCGACATCCTGACCGGTCAGATTTCCTCTTCCAACCTCTACCAACACCCCTACCATGCGCCGCACCATTTTCCAAAGGAAGTGTGATCCGGTGATATGGAAGAAAATGCGGTCCCCTTCTTCCCGGATCTCCACACGATCCAAGTCTACCAGGGTGCTACTGCCTTCTTTTTCAATGGAGCCAAAAGAGCGAAAATCGTGAAAGCCTTCCAAACGAGCCGCTGCTGCGCGCATGGCACTCAGGTTCAAGGGATCCCGCACCCACCACACGTACTTTTTGCCAAAGGCATCGCGCCGTTTGGAGATTTGGTACGTATAACTTCTGCTGCGGGCATCGTGCCTGGCATGGAACTTTGGGTGGGCTTTTTCCACCTCCAGGATGTTGATCGCATGTCCAAGTTCATCGTTCAGACTCATTTTGATCTGTTCCGGAGTAAGTCGGGTCTCTGCAACTTCCAGGTGAGCGACCTGCCCGCGCGCATGAACGCCGGCATCGGTCCGGCCAGCGCCATATACCTCCACCGGTTGATCGTCAAATACCTTGGAGGCCGCCTGAATGAGTTCTCCCTGGATGGAGCGTTCATTTTTTTGAAGTTGCCATCCGGAATACCGGGATCCGTCGTATTCGAGGGTTAGTTTAAATTTTGCCATGATGTGTGTGAAAAATAAAAAATCGAGGCACAAGGTTCAAAAGCCCTGTGCCTCAATGTGCATCTATTCGATTACTTTTTACTTTTTTATGTAATTTTCTTCAAAAAACTCCCGGTAGCCATCCAACGTCTTGTTTTTAAGGATGCGGCGGTAGTTTTCCTGGGTTACTGCAAACAGTTCTTTGTTGTAGGTCTTCTTCGCTGATTCGCCCAGGAATTCCTTTTGCGTTTTCACCTCTTTGTAATAGCGCATCGCTTGTTCCTTGTTGTCAAATTTCCGGATCACTACAATGGGGGTGTTCGTATCTGTGCCCAGGAAGATATTGGAGATGCGGAGTTGTTCTGCTTTATGGTTTTCGCTGTTGTAATCTGATACGGCAGCTTTCACATCATCCAGACGCACATCTTCCCCGGAAAGGGCTACGATAAAATAGTGCAGTTTATCGTCCTCGCTTGTAAAACCCTCATCAATGGGCGTGTCGCTCTTTTTCTTTTCTTCTACCTCGAAGCCTTTACAAGTCAATACCCGCGCTATTTCTTTGGCACGCGTGGCTTCCTTGGAGTCCGGATACCGTTTGATCAAATCGCCCAGCGCAGCACAATAGGCATCATTTCCATTCAGATTGCCGGTACAAAGTGCGCTGAGCAGGATAAATTTGGCCACCAACGGATTTTGCGATCCAAATTTTTTGGGCGCTTCTTCACAACGGTCGTAAGCTTCCTTATATCCCCGTTTTTCGAAAATAGCGTAGGTTTCTTCGTAATATTTATTGAGCTCGCGTTCCCTTTCTTTGGTAGCATTCAGGAAATTGGGATCCGTCAGGGTGCGCGCGTAAGCGCTCTTTGGATATTTTTCTACCAATTTTTCCAAATAATACTGCGCACGTTCCTGGTTGCTGAGATCTTTAAATGCAAGATAACAATAATACCAGGTCTCTTTTTCGTAGCGTAGGGTGTCCGGATAGCGGGTTTGCATCTCTTCCAGCGTACCGGTGCAGCGGCGGTTGTTCTCCAGTTTATCCCGGAATAGAGTTCCAAGCTGATACATCGCTTCGTAGGTAGCAAAGTGTATGACCGAGAGCTCTGCTTCGGATTTTGGGATGTTGGCGAAAATATCTTTGAGCTCAGCGTCTGCAGCTGTGTTGGTGCGGGTACTATCATTGCCTGTAGCCTCATCTGCCCCACCTGCGGCGATCCGGTTGCTTCTTCGCCAGTTATCGTCCAGTTTGCGATCACCCCAGTTCCTGGCAAAGTCCTTTCGTCCTTTTTTCAGGAATGTTTCATTATAAAAGTAGAAAGTAGAAGGCTTGCCACCAGCGACTGGGGTGGGTGCCTTTGCCGGGCCGGCAGGTTGGCTGCCTGCGTTGGAAGCAACTGCAGCTGCTTGTGCTGCATCCCGCTGTTTTTTAATGGATTTAGCCAGCTCTTTGCGTGCTTCATCCGACATTCTGAAAATGCGCACAATACTATCGTTCGCCTCGATGGTTTGGATCAGACGCGCAATGTCTTTGAGGTTATTGGCATAGTCCGTAGCCCTTTTGTGCCTTGCATCCTCGACGGGTAAAACGGTGAGTGTGCTGTCGTAATAAGCCTTTGCCTGTACAAACTGTTCGTTTTCAAAGTAGATATCGGCGAGTCTGAGGTAAGATTCTGCGCGTTGGGTCGTATTGTCTTTGCTGAAATTCAAAGATTTGCGCAGGTAATCGATTCCTTTTGTCTTATTTCCATCCTTGATAGCAATCTCCGCCATGGCATAATAGATCTGGTCGCGATACTCCAGATTTTTGTCATCATTGAGCATGCGCTCATAGGATTTCAGTGAGGTCTCGCTGTTGTCCTTCCCATTGGCCCATCCTGCGGAGGTTTGGCGTAGCCGGGCATTGAACTCCATCTCGTATTTCGGGGCATTGTTCAATACCTTGTCGTAGGCCGCGTAAGCCGCTTCATTTTGTCCGGAACGCTCGTACAGTTGCGCAAGAATATAAGAAAGGCGGGCACGCATTTTTTTGCTTTCGCTCAGATCTATGGCCTTTTCCAGCGGTGCGATGGCTTTTTCATACTTTTTCTGCTTGATGAAGAGGTAAGCCTCCGCCGTAGCGAGTTCGTCCTGGTTTTTCTTGGGAAAATTAGGATCTTCCCAAAGTTCGCGGAAAAGGAACTCCGCCTCATCAAATTTATCACGCGCGGTCAGTGTTCTGCCATACCATACCATGGAAGAAGGAAAATCGTGCGTACGACCCCAGGGTTCGTCGTAGGGGCTTTGGATCTTCAAAGGTTCGTCGACTTTGGGTGGTGCTACAGGAACAGGTTTGTCGGTGGTTTTGGGCGCGGGCGCGACTTTTTTGCCCTTCTTTCTTTGGGCTGCAGCTTTTTTTCTGGCTTTGGCTTTTTTCTTCTTTTCTGCTGCGGCTTTTTTCTTCTTTTCCGCAGCGATCTTTTTCTTCTTCGCCGCTAGTTTTTTCTTGTCTGACAACTTTTTCTTCGAGCTCTTTCCGCCCTTCAGTTTGGTTTTGGAAACCCTGCCCGGGTCTTGTTCCTCCCGAATAAATCGGTAGGTAGATTCCGCTGTTTCATAATCACGCTTTAGGAATTGCGCTTTACCCATCAGGCCATAATTGTCGTCCGTCCAGGTGCCCGGACGGTGAAGCGAGATGCCTTTGGCCGATTTGAGTATGATATTGTCCAGTTCAGCACGTGAACCGCTTGGATCTGCGGCAGCGTATGGATAGATCTCCAGGATCTGGTTGTAGTTGTCCTTGTGTTGCTCTTCCAGTTTGGCTGCAGTAAGCCGGAAAAGCTCATCCGCGTTGAACCAATAGTTGAATTTATTGGTAAAAGAGTGGTAGGCTTTTTTACTCTTGCTGGTTTCTTGCCCCTTCTTTTTGGTCGTTACACAGGCTGACGATGCGATGACGCACACTAAGACCATGCCCGCCAGGGCTATTTTCCAAATATTTTTCATGTCAAAACTCTTGAAAAGCAGGTTGGATTCAAAATGCGGGGTTTTCGCCTCGCCTCCCCGAAAATTCAGGATGAGAAAAGGTGCTTTTAAGGCCAATCAGGTTGCCTATAACCCTTACATTTTTAATAATTTTTCCGTTATTACTCCCCGTACACCGTGGTCGCTTTCCGTTCCAGCTCAGTCATGGTGAAAATATCTGTCAGTCGGGCCTCTAATTTGAACCCACCACTTCCGTAGGTCTTCCGATAATATACCAGTCCCAGGCCCTTAGCGTACCACTCCTCCCCTTTTCCTTCCACTTCTGCTGCCCCCTCCTTTTCATTGCCAATAACCTCCTGGAGCGCAAATTTAACGCACTGATATTTTTTTCCATCCAATTCAAAATCGGGTGCATCCCCGAGGAAACGCCGGTTCCGGATCACATAAATCGTTGCTTTCGGATCATCCGGTGGATGAAACTGCAGTTTAAACAAAAATACCCCTGCGGAATCGCTCACACTAAATGGAAATTTGTTGGGCGCATCTATGATCGTAGTGGTATGGATCTGCCCGCCCTCCACTTCCGGATCAGGATCTGCCTCGTATAAATGACACTCTTTGGCCAAAGCACCACTTTTTGTAATTTTTTCACGCACAATCTGACCGATTTGAAAACGGTGATCATAGTAAGTTCCAACCAAAAAAAGCCCACTATCGCGCACAAAAGCGCGGTAATACCAATATTCAGGCATTACAGAATCGTTTTGAGACACCACATATTCATAAACTTTTCCGCCTCTCAGGTCTTTTACGGGGAAGTAATATTCACTGATGTCTCGCTTGTCCCCAATGCCACAGGCGAAAAGGAAAAAAGAAAGCAGCACCAGGAATAGAAATAGAGAAGCTCGCACAACAAGAATTTTGGCACAAAGAAAGGGAATTTGTGTAGGCAACCTGCTAGCCCGCCTTTGCGTCCTTTCACCGCACTTGTATAAATTGAATTTTGGAAATGAAATATCAACATTTAACCCTTCTTTTTTTACTTAGTTCATTCGGACTAAGTGCCCAAAATTCGTTCACGCTGGAGCGTAAAATTATTTGGGCTCAAGCACCAACGGATTACATCCTTGCCGACGGTACACCCTTCGAAGTATGGAAATTTGAAGGTTGCTCGTTTGGAGATGAGGCCCGATCACTCCCTGTTTTTTCTGAACGTTTTGTCCTTTCAGGAAAGTCTGATATCGCGGTGGAGCTCACTTCGGTTCAATGGGAATCTTATCCAAAAAAAGCTTCCAGCGACGATCAGTTTATTTCTAATACATTGATATTCAATACTTTATTAGAGCATGAGCGGAGCCAGTTCTTTGGACGTGTCAAATTTATTCCCATCAGAAAAGTGGGCAATGGCTACGAGCGAGCCACTGCTTTTACCCTGAATATCCGGGTCACACCACAGACCATTTCGCCTACCCCCGCCTCGGATCGGGACGGATTTACTTATACTTCCGTGCTCAGCGCCGGAAATATTTACAAATTCGGGGTAGCTCAAAATGGCATTTATAAACTTGATTACGCCTACCTGAAAAATGAATTGGGCATCAGTGATCTCGATAATATTGACCCCAGAAGCATCCGCTTGTATGGAAACGGCGGAGCCATGCTCCCAGAAAAAAATAGTGATTCCCGACCAGATGATCTGATTGAAAACAGCATTCAGGTGGTGGGTGAGCAGGATGGTAAATTTGATGCCGGCGATTATATTCTTTTTTATGCCGTCGGCCCGCGCCCCTGGATTTACCGGCCCAGTGCCAGCGACCCGGAACTTACGGTTCGACTCAACCTCTACGATCTCAATGCCTGGTATTTCATCAAAACCGGCGAGGGTTTCGGCCTCCGGATCACTGAAAAAGCCAGTGTAAGTGCTGTTTATGTTACAGAAGAATTTGATGATTATCAACGCCTGGAGGAGGAAAAAAACAACCTTTTGAACTTCAATTCTTCTTCTCAGGGCTCTGGGAAACGCTGGTTTGGTGATTATTTTTACCAGGCCCGGCAACAGGAATATGATTTTGCATTCCCCAACCTGGTTGCAGGCAGTACCGCTCGGGTGCGCAGTGAATTTGCGGGGCGAAGCAGCGTAAGTCAATCTGTCCGGCTGGAGATCGCAGGCAATACTTTTTCAAAAACCATCTCCGGCGTATCTGTATCGAATAATGACGCCAGTTTTGCTTCCAATGCACTTTTGAGTGGCATCATTCAGCCTACTGCGGATGCTTTCAAAGCCAAGATCGTTTACCCGGAGGTGGGGGCTCAAAGTGAAGGTTGGCTCGATTATATAGAGGTCAATGCCCGCCGCCGGCTTACTATGGTAGGTTCTGTGATGGAATTTCGCGATTTGAAGACCGTTGCCCAGGAATTTTCAAGCTTTCGGCTTTCTGGTGCGAACGGCAACACCACGGTTTGGGATATCACAAACCCGCAAACACCTTTTTTACAACAAAAAAATCAGAATGGCAGTGTGCTGGAATTTGGCACGGCTACCCTTGGAACACTTCGGAATTTTGTAGCTTATACCGATGCTGCAGGGTTTTTAAAGCCTGAAAAAGCGGTTGGAAAAATTGCAAATCAAAACATTCACGGCCTGGAAAACCTGGATTTTGTCATTGTCTATCATCCTGATTTTCAAGCAGAAGCGGAGCGTTTGGCGGAACACCGGCGTACTTATTCCGGCTTGAGCTTAGCTATGCTGAATGTAAATCAGATCTACAATGAATTCTCTTCCGGAGCTAAAGACCCCACCGCGATCCGCGATGTTTCACGGATGCTTTTAGAGCGAAATCCTGATAAATTTAAGTCTTTACTGCTGTTTGGCGATGCTTCTTTCGACCCGAAAAACAACACGAACAGCGAGGATAATAAGGATTTTATTCCAGCATTTGAAACTGCAGAATCCTTCAGCCCGATTGACGCTTTTCCTTCCGATGATTTTTACGGACTGCTTAGTCCTGATGAAAGTGGTTCGCTCAATGGCTCCCTGGACCTCGCTGTAGGGCGTTTTGTCTGCAAATCTCCCGAGGAGGCACGCAATACCGTGGACAAGATCATTGCCTATGACATAGACCCCTCCACGCTCGGTGACTGGCATTTGCGCGGGCTTTATATGGCTGACGACGAAGACGGCAATGCACACATCAATCAGGCAGACAAACTTGCGAACGAAAATATAGCCGCAGAAAGCTGGTTCAATATCAGCAAGGTCTATTTTGATGCCTACCAGCAGATCGCAACGTCTGCCGGACAACGGTTCCCGGATGCAAAATCGGCCATCAATTCTGAAATGTTCAAGGGCATGCTGGTGGCCAACTATATTGGTCATGGTGGTCCCAGAGGTTTATCGCAGGAACGAGTGATCGACAACAACGATATTGCCGGCTGGGACAATCCAGGCCGTTGTCCTTTGCTCATTACGGCTACCTGTACTTTTGGTGGTTATGATGATTATACGACGCTGACGGGTGGAGAACAGGCCTTTTTAAGGGTAAATGCCGGCGCGATCGGGCTTTTCACCACCGTACGCTCGGTTTATATTGCTGGCAATGAAGACTTGACCGATGCTGTGCAAAACTTCCTCTTTCAACGGAAGAATGGAGCCTATCGCAGCATTGGCGATGTGTTGAAAGATGCTAAAAACGCACTCACAAGCGACGTACGCAATGCCAGGCGCTTTACTTTACTGGGCGATCCGACCATGCATCTTGCTTTTCCAGAATATCGGGTGGCCACCACAAAAATAAACGGTCACGCCCTGGTAGCCGGTCAACCGGATACCATTCGTGCGCTGATGCCGGTCCAAATAGAAGGGGTAGTCACTGATACCTTTGGAAACACGCTGAACAATTTTAATGGCCGGGTTTTTGTCACTGTATTTGACAAAGCACAAACCCTTCAAACCCTGGGCCAGGATCCTGGAAGCTACGTACGCAGTTTCAAAATTCAGCGAAACATCCTTTTTAAAGGAAGCGCGAAAGTGGTAAACGGAGCCTTTACAGTTAATTTTGTAGTGCCAAAAGACATTAACTACACTTTCGGAAAAGGAAAGATCAGTTATTACGCAGAAAATGGAACGCCGCTGGATGCTGCCGGAGGAGATGACAATATTATCGTAGGGGGCAATTCTGGCCTGGTACAGGACGATACGCCGCCCACGGTACAGGCATTTCTCAACACAGATGCATTTGCCTTCGGTGGAATAACAGATAACAACCCCAAAGTGATGGTAAAATGCGCAGATGACTTTGGCATGAATGTCACTGGTACCAGCATTGGACACGATTTGACGGCTGTTTTGGACGGCAATATCCTGGAAACACTGGTTCTGAATGAATTCTATGAAAGTGCACAAGGAGATGCCCGCAAAGGGCAGGCAATTTACCCCCTGCGCAATCTTTCTGTAGGTCGCCATACGCTACAGGTCAAAGGCTGGGACGTAGCCAACAACCCCGGGGAAGGGTACACCGAGTTTGTGGTAGCGGAAGACGGTAAAGCGGCACTTGCGCATGTTTTGAACTACCCGAATCCATTTACAACCAACACCTATTTCCAATTTGAACACAATCTGGCCGGACAAATTCTGGATGTACAGGTCAATATTTTTAGCGTTTCCGGTCGTTTGGTTAAAACCATCCAACAAACGGTCACAAATAACGATGGATTTCGCGTTTCAACGGATGTTTCCTGGGATGGAAACGATGAATATGGCGACCCGCTCGCCAGAGGTGTGTACCTTTACCGCGTGAAAGTGCGCGGAACAGATACCTCCGGTGCCAACAGTACGGCACAAAGTGATTTTGAAAAATTAGTCATTCTCAAATAATTCGTAGTATTTCTACGGCTTTATTCACCATAGGGCTCGGAGATAATTCTACACCAAAACGTTACAACTAAAATTTACCTGCTTTATCATGAAGAATTTACTCCTTCGGTCGCTGTTTGTAGCGGCTTTGACTATGATGGGAACAGCCTTGTACGCGCAATTAGAAGCGAAATGCGTTAATGGAAGCAACCCCATCACCGGAGAACGTTGTGCCAACGCCGTTACTTCTGCTGTTCCATTTCTTCGCATTGTACCAGATGCCCGCGGCGGTGCTATGGGCGATGTTGGCATTGCTACTTCTGTTGACCCCAATGGGATGCACTACAACCCATCTAAATTAGCTTTTGCTGATAAAAACGTTTCTATTTCAGCTACGTATACGCCCTGGATGCGTAACCTGGGCCTGAATGACGTCTATCTCGCCTATCTCTCCGGATATGTGCGCCTGGACAAATTTCAGGCTGTTGGTGGCAGCCTTCGTTACTTCTCACTGGGTGATATTGAGTTCACGGATGAGACTGGCCAGTCACTGGGTCAGGGCCGTCCCAATGAATTTGAAATCACGGGGGCTTATGCCCGTAAGTTGTCCGAAAAGCTTTCTGCAGCTGTGGGTGCTAAATTCATCTACTCCAATCTGGCAACTGGCCGGGTGGTGGAAGGAAATGAGATCAAACCTGGTATTTCTGGTGCGGCTGATATCTCTATGACCTATAAAACGCCTGTGAAAATGGGTGATAACAAAGGGGAATTCACCTTCGGAACTGCCATTAGCAATATTGGTTCAAAGATCACTTACACCAATTCGGTGAATCGCGACTTTATCCCAACCAATCTAGGTGTAGGCGCCGGATTGAAGATTCAATTGGATGAGTTTAACACCATCACTTTTACCACTGATTTTAACAAACTGCTGGTACCTACGCCTCGTCCGGACCTCGGTGATGCGGATGGAAATGGCGTGGTGGATTACAAAGACTATTCGCCGATCCGTGGCATATTCAAATCTTTTGGGGATGCACCCGGTGGTTTTGCTGAAGAGATCAAAGAAATCACCCTGGGTGTAGGTGCTGAATACTGGTATGACGATCAGTTCGCGGTCCGTGTAGGTCACTTCCGTGAGCACTATTCCAAAGGCAATCGCAAATACTTCAGCGTGGGTCTGGGCGTGAAATACAACATCTTTGGGTTGAACTTCAGCTACCTGGTACCTACCAGCAATCAACGCAATCCCCTGGACAACACGCTTCGTTTCTCTTTGGTTTTCGACTTTTCAGCCTTTGAAGGCGACGACGAATAATAGGCTTAAATATCCATCGTTTAAAAAGCGAGCCACTCAGTATGCTGAGCGGCTCGCTTTTTTTGTCAAACACTACTGCTCTTGTAAATGAAATCGCTACTCCCTCTTTTATTCCTTTTTCTTGCCAATGTCTGTTTTTCCCAAACCTATAACTATTTCGCTTTGGAAAAGCTCCCGGCTTCGATCAACTCTGGTTATGATGAAATAACCCCTGTGCCCAGCCGGGATGGACGCACTTTATATTTTACCCGCGTGGGTTTTCCGGAGTACAATCGTACCCTTTTAATTGACAGTGTAGATATGGCGATCAAACTGTCTCCGGAAAAATACCCCGCAACACTGGCTGAGGTGTACCGTCAGATTGCCGGAAAATCTATTCCCAACCCGGAACAATCTGCATTCAATCAGGATATCTGGATCGCTAAAGGGGATTCTTTTGATTTTTCATCGGTGGCACATCCGGGGTATCCTTTGAACAATGCCTTACCCAATAGTATGGTGACGATTACCCCCGACCCCAATGCTTTTTATGTGATCAACCAGTTTGAACGCAACGGTAACATGGACAGGGGCTTTTCTCTGATGCGGCGCACACCCGATAGCATTGGCTGGAGTTTTCCTAAGCCTGTGGAAATAACGGATTATTATACCATCACTTCGGATGTTAGCCTGACCATGAGCTTTGATGGAAAGATCCTGATCCTTTCGGCCATCCGCGCTGACTCCCGGGATATGGATCTGTACGTGTGTTTCAAGCAGGGAGAAAACAAATGGGGACCACCCCAGCATCTGGGCAATGTCATCAACTCCAATCAGAGAGAGACCACTCCTTTTTTATCTGAGGACAATGAGACCTTATTCTTTTCATCTGCCCGTGTGGGTGGCGCCGGCGGAAACGACCTTTATACTTCCCGACGTCTGGATGACACGTGGAAAAACTGGTCATCCCCCGCTTTACTCTTCGAGCCCATGAATTCAAAGTTTGACGAAAGTCAGCCTTATTTCAACATGACCTCCGGCTTCCTTTATTTTATCTCCAGGCGTGAAGGGAACAGTGATATCTATCGGGTTCGGATTGCTCCACCGCAAGAAACGGAGCTGGAGGTGATTGGACGAGTCTTGAACAGCAAGACACGCGAACTGATCCAGGGTGCCAGGATATATTACGGGGCCTCCGGAGATCCGCACAATGTCTTGCTTGCGGATGATGGCACCTTTCGGTTGAAGGTACCCAAAGGGGTAAAGTTCGATCTCATTCCGGAGAAAGGGGGCTTTGCCGGACAGACTGAGGAGGTGCTTTATCGTCGGGACTATTACTATTTCCGGGAGCAATATGTCGAGTTATTCCTGGATCCTTTAGCTGTGAATGCAAAGATCGAACTGCGTCCTATTTTCTTCCAGCAATCCAAAGCCATCATTTTAGAGGAGTCTTATGGAGAGCTGGAACGACTTGCAAACCTTCTTTTGGAATCCCCTACCCTGCAAATACGAGTCGAAGGCTACACAGACAACATTGGAAAAGCAGAGGATTTATTCAGACTTTCCGAAGAACGGGCCGATGCCATTCGTAGCTTTTTGATTCAAAAAGGTTGCGCTGCTTCACGGATAACGGTCCTGGGACAAGGGCCCAAGTTTCCTATCAATGCTAACAACTCGGAAGAACTACGCTCCAAAAACCGGCGTGTGGAAATTTTCGTCACTAAGATTTAACTTGTTCCACGTGGAACAAGTTCTGCGTTTCACATCAAAACGGTGCAGTGTTCCACGTGGAACACTGCACCGTTTGTATTTTTAAGGTCTACCATGGCATATAGCTGCGGAGGAGCTAAACGTTGATACCACGATTTACATACCTTTACCGGCATAAAATATACGCCATGCACACCATTCAAAATTTCATCAACGGAGGACACATGCCTGCTCAAGGAGGTTTATATCTGGATAATTTTAACCCGGCGACAGGAGCGCTCTCCGGCAAAATTCCAGATTCTGACGCAGCGGATGTGGAGGCGGCTGTGGAGGCAGCAAGCGCTGCCTTTCCCGCATGGGCCAATACTTCGCTGGAACACCGGCATGAGATCCTGCTTGCCATAGCCAATGGTATCCTGCAAAATCTGGATGCCCTGGCAGAAGCTGAAAGTCAAGATTCGGGCAAAACCGTAACTACAGCCCGAACCATAGATATACCTCGTGCAGCACTCAACTTTAAATTCTTTGCCACAGCATTGTTACACTTTGCATCTGAAAGCCATCATGCACCCGGCTCGCTGAGTTATACCCTGCGTCAGCCCATCGGAGTGGTGGGTTGTATTTCTCCCTGGAACCTGCCACTGTATCTTTTTTCCTGGAAGATCGCACCGGCGCTTGCTGCAGGAAACTGTGTAATTGGCAAACCTTCGGAGGTTACACCGCTAACCGCCGCACTGCTGGGCGACATCTGTAATGCTGCAGGATTACCTCCGGGGGTACTCAATATCATTCACGGTCTGGGTCCAAAGGTGGGCGAAGCAATGGTCCGGCATCCCAAAATTAAGGCCATTTCATTTACCGGGAGCACCCGGGCAGGCGCAGAAATTGCCCGGATCGCAGCGCCTATGTTTAAGAAATTAAGCCTGGAATTGGGTGGGAAAAACCCCAACCTGATCTTCGCAGATTGTGATTATGACAAAATGCTGGAGACCACCGTGCGCTCCTCTTTCAACAATCAAGGCCAGATTTGTCTTTGCGGATCCAGAATTTATGTCGAGCGAAGCATCTACGCCCGCTTCAAAAAAGACTTCGTTGAACGCGTAAAAAACCTAAAAGTAGGCAACCCTGCTGACCCATCAAATAACCTGGGCGCCGTAGTATCCCGGGGTCACTTTGAAAAAGTCTTGGGTTGTATTGAGTTAGCAAAACAGGAAGGTGGACAAATACTCACGGGTGGAACAGCCTTAGATATACCCGCTCCCTTCGATAAAGGTTATTACATCGCCCCCACTGTGATAGAAGGTTTGTCTTCAGAATGCCGCACCAACCAGGAAGAGATCTTTGGTCCGGTCGTAACCATCCAGGCATTTGATCAGGATAGTGACGCACTTCAAATGGCCAACTCAACCCCATATGGTTTAAGTGCAACGGTCTGGACCAACAACCTGGAGCGGGCGCATTACTTTGCCGCCAACCTGGAAGCAGGTATTGTTTGGGTAAATACCTGGATGTTGCGTGATTTACGTACGCCTTTTGGCGGGGTAAAAAACTCTGGTGTAGGCCGTGAAGGTGGTTGGGAAGCCTTGCGCTTTTTTACGGAAGCCAAAAATGTAACGTTTGGGTGATCCGCAATGGGTGGGCAATTTATTGAGAGCATCTGCCAAAATGTCTATGGCACAATTATCGCATAGCTAGGTTTGAATGCAGCCTACGCCCATCTTCTTATTACCCAAACTTAATGCTCATGTTTGAATTCCTTACTACAGAAGAAGTACCCAATGCTTCCTCCTCTACCCTGCGGACGGCTGCTGATCTCGACGGCTATTTGTTGGACACTTATTCTAAAACGGTATCGGGAGTGGCCCGGCAAGTAAGCGGCGCCGTTGTACATCTGAAAGTGCAAAAACCCGAACACCCGCAAAACAGGCAAAGACAAGCACCCAATGGAAACGGTCAAAACACCGGATCCGGAAGTGGATTTGTCATCAGTACAGATGGATTTATAGTCACCAATAGTCACGTGGTCAACGGTGCTTTGCACATAGAAGCGAGCCTTCCTGACGGTAGAAGTTTTGTGGCTCATACCGTCGGCGATGATCCTGCAACCGATATTGCTGTAGTGAAAATTGATGCGGACAATTTGACACCTACCCGTTTTGGTGACAGTAATAACCTGCAGGTTGGACAAATTGCCATTGCCATCGGCAACCCATTTGGGTTTCAATATTCCTTAACCGCAGGGGTGGTCAGTGCCTTGGGTAGAACCCTCCGCACCCAAACGGGCCGCCTCATCGACGATGTGATACAAACGGATGCAGCACTGAATCCGGGTAATTCCGGTGGACCCCTTGTTGATTCCTTCGGTCATGTGATCGGTGTAAATACCGCAGTCATCTTACAAGGTCAGGGTTTATGTTTTGCAGTGGCTTCCAATCTGGCCAAGTTTATCGTAGGTAAACTGATCCTCGAAGGACGTGTCAGAAGGGGCATGCTCGGCATAGGAGCTCAGGCCGTTCAGCTACCCGCAAAATGGTTGAATGCATTGGAGGTAAGTTCAAAGGGTGGTATCCAGATTCAAGGCGTTGAGTCCGGTGGACCAGCCGATCTGGCAGGGCTTAGGGCTGGCGACATCCTGATCCAGTTTGAAGGCAAACCTGTGGACTCTATTGATGCCCTTCATAAAGGATTGGATGAATCTTCCATAGGTCGAAACATCAGTCTTTGGATTTTGCGGGATGGTGCTTTGAAAAGCATGACGGCAGTACCTGCTGAAATGCGTTGATCTTTATTTATCCGCACTGATTTTTGGATCAATAGGGTGGAAGAGCTTGTCTCAAAAGGAGATTTGTAAGTTTTTAAAAGAGATGATTTTCTGAGTAACCTCTGTCGAAAGCTACAGCATGTACACCAATCTACTCCTCTTATATCGAGTACTCAAGCTTTGTCATTCTGTCGGAAACCGTCCACATCAAGTGCGCTTTGGAGAAAATTTTGCCTACAAAAAAAAATACTCGGGTTAAGCGCACTTGATGTGGACGGTTTCCGACAGAATGACAAAGCTTGGAATTAGTGGCTGGCGAAACAAAGGCCTAATTGCAATGGACAAGTTTGCGTCTTTAGAGACAACCACTTCTACTTATTGAATACATTTGAGGCAGTTTCAAACCTATCATTTTTTTGAAAATGCCGACAAAATTAGACCGCCGTTCTTTCCTTCAAAATGCTGCGCTCGCCAGTGCCGCCATGGTTTTACCCACCTTGGGTAAAGCCGAAAATATTTCCACTGAAACTAAACCTGAACTTGCTAAAACCCCTGCGGGTAAAAAAGACAAACTCCGCATAGGATTTATCGGGGTGGGCCTTCGAGGGCAAAACCATGTGGAAGCAGCCCTCTTACGGGATGACTGTGAAGTTGCTGCACTGGCAGATCCGGATCCCGGAATGCTCGCAGATTGCCTGAAAATGATCCGTGAAAAAGGCCACAAAAAACCAGACATCTATGACAAGGGTGATCATGACTATCTCCGACTTTTAAAAGACAAAAGCATTGATGCAGTGGTTATAGCTACTCCCTGGGAATGGCATACCCAGCAATGTGTGGCTGCCATGCAGGCCGGCAAATATGTCGGCACCGAAGTCTGTGGCGGCTTCTCTCTGGATGAATGCTGGCAGTTGGTGAACACCCATGAAGCAACCGGTTCCCACCTGATGTTCATGGAAAATGTGTGCTACCGGCGCGATGTAATGGCCGTGATGCAAATGGTGCGGGAAGGATTGTTTGGCGAACTCATTCACATGGAAGGAGGGTACGAACATGATCTTCGAGGTGTAAAATTCAATGATGGAAAAACACCCTACGACTCTGGCGCAGAGTTTGGAGCGAACGGTTACTCCGAATCCAAGTGGCGTACCAAACATTCTGTACATCGAAATGGCGACCTCTACCCTACCCATGGCGTAGGCCCGATCGCTATGATGACCAACATCAATCGGGGCAACAGATTCCTGCATCTGACCGCTACTGCAAGTAAGGCACGCGGCCTGCATGACTATGTTGTGAATCACCCTAAAGGAGGTCCAAACCATCTCAATGCAAAAGTGATTTTTAACCTGGGGGATAAGGTGACCACCATCCTAAAAACTTCCAACGGCGAAACGATTATGCTCTCGCATGACACGAGCCTGGCGCGTCCATATTCGCTGGCCTTCCGGGTTCAGGGCACCCGTGGCATCTGGATGGATTTAAATAAAAGTCTAATGATACAGGGTGTAACAGAATCACATCGCTGGGCGGAAGCCAAGAGCTGGCTGGATAAATACGATCACCCACTCTGGAAGAAATACGGATCAGATGCAAAAGCTGCCGGGCATGGAGGCATGGATTTTTTTGTATTCCATCACTTTGTCGAATCGGCCAAATTAAATCAGGCGCCGCAGATAGATGTTTATGATGCAGCTACCTGGCTGGCCATCACGCCCCTTTCCGAGGCAAGCATTGCAACTGGGAGTAGTCCGCAGGCTTTCCCTGATTTTACACGGGGGCGTTGGACTGAGCGGAAGCCGGATTTTGCTTTTGGGGATCAGTTTTAAGTTTAGTATTTCACACAACGCCACGACGACACAACGTTCTCGTACTTCAGTCGGGGGATTATCCCACCTATCTTCTTTGCAGAACATCAGCATTTATAATTAATTTAGGATGCCGATGTTTTGCAATGAAGACAGATGGAATGGGTAGTCATTCCAGGTCGCTCGTTAAAACGAGTGGTTACAAGATGTTAAATGTGTCAGGGAATAGTTAGTCCTGATTTTCAGGCAATATCCGGTCATTTGTTTTAAAAATATCAATATATAAAATTAAATTTAAGCAAATAAACAAAATATAAAATTGCTAAAAAATATAACTCACTCATTATCAAACCTTTTATCCCTTAAACGGTTTGTTTGAAATACTTACCAACATGCTTTCTCCAACTTAAGCTAAGTTCCTCATTATCATAGTATTTCAAAAAAGGCAATAGTTAGAATCAAGTGTGGATAACCATGCATTTCATCCACAGGTTTTCACAACAGTACACCCCAAGTGCATCAAAAAAGTGTAATCGACCTAACCGCCTGTGTACAACCTTGCGCTCGTACACGTCCGTTAACAACAACCCCTCGATCGAAACATCTAACACCCTGCTTATCCACTTTTTCAGGATTAATTGTGGAGAAGTGGCCAAGTGCTTGATACTAATAAGTCTTTTTTGTGGGTAAGCTGTTGGCAAAGCTGGTAACTTAACTTAACCTGGACTTAATGTTGTACAGTTACAACGTTATCCACAAACTAACAGCCCTTATGATGCCCGTAGGGGGGAGTTTTTAAACCATCTAAATTTCATAGAAAGGAGTCAAGGATGGACAACTTAGAGCTTTCGGGGTTCTACTTTTGTTTGAAGTTTTTAAAAAACACGATGGCCAACGCAGCGTAGTTTTGAACAAGGATGTTTTTCGATCATTTTGAAATCAAGCAGTTATATCACTCAAATCATTAAAATCACGTTAATCACAGTATACATGGCAAATTCTATTTTCAAATTTCGGTTTGCGGACGATTTTCAAATTTCCCGCGCGGTCAAAATCTGGCTGATCGCCGGTTTGGTCATGATATTTTTTCAAATAGTGATCGGTGGTGTAACCAGGCTTACCGGGAGCGGACTGAGCATTACCCGTTGGGAAATAGTGACCGGAAGTATTCCGCCGCTCAATGAAGCCGATTGGATCTCGGAATTTGAATTGTACAAACAAACGCCACAGTACCAAAAGATCAACCAGGGTATGACGGTGGGTGAATTCAAATTCATCTACTTCTGGGAGTATTTTCACCGGCTCTGGGCGCGTCTGATGTTCTTTGTTTTTGTCATTCCCTTTGTATGGTTCTTAAGTCGGGGCATGTTGTCCAGGCGGATCCTGCCCAGGATGTTGACTGTGGTAGGATTGGCTGGACTGGAAGGTTTCTTTGGTTGGGCAATGGTGGCCAGTGGTCTGATCAAACGTCCCTGGGTGAATGCATATAACCTGACCCTGCACTTAAGCATGGCGCTGGTTATTTTCACGTATTTACTATGGACCTGGTTTTTGGCGGCCTCACCCAAATTGCCGGAATATTCCAGTGTCCGTTTCAGGCGTTTTGCCTGGACGATATTTGGAGTAGCTTTTTTCCAGATCGCCCTGGGTGCCATCATGTCCGGATCCAAAGCAGCACTTTTTTTCCCGACCTGGCCGGATATGAACGGGGAGTATTTGCCGGCCGTATTGCTGGATGGTAGTCACTGGACCGCAGATAGTTTTATCCATTATGATACCAATCCGTTCATGCCGGCACTGATCCATTTTTTACACCGCAATACGGCTTACCTACTTACGGCACTGGTGTTGTACTTTGTGCTGAAGTTATTTAAGGAGCCGATCTCTCCGATGTTACGGCGTAGTGGCGGATGGTTGATCGCTGCGATCAGTACCCAGGTCTTGTTAGGTATTTTCACGGTGATCAATTGTAAAGCTAAAATACCGGTAGATCTGGGGGTAGCACACCAGGCCGGGGCAGTGGTCTTGTTGACAGTGATATTGTGGGTGTGCTATCAGTTGCGTAAAAAGTAGCGTGATGACTGTTAGATACTGGACCTTAGACATTGGACTTGATTGCGCTAGTGCATATTTATACATTTTGCAGTTCAAGTCCAATGTCTAACATCTAAATATCCAACAGGCCATCATATTAAGCTGCTTTTTTCTACTTTTGCCCAGTAGACATTCCGTCTGTCATTGAATCAATCAGAAATTTCCTGCGCATGAATTTTCAGTTAATAGAAGAAGAAGGTTTTAAATACATTGAAACCGGTGGCGAGGGTACGCCTCTGGTGTTGCTCCATGGCTTGTTTGGCGCGCTCTCCAATTTTGAGACGCTGGTCGATCATTTCAAGGAAAAGCACAATGTGGTGATTCCGATTCTGCCTATTTACGAGTTGCCAATTTTCCAGGTATCGGTATCCGGTCTGGTAGAATTTCTCGAAAAATTTGTGGAATTCAAGGGGTATGGTAAAGTTCACCTGCTGGGCAATTCACTCGGCGGGCACGTAGGATTGCTGTACGCTATAGGAAATCCGGAGCATATCGCTTCGATCACATTGACCGGAAGTTCTGGCTTGTATGAAAGTGCATTTGGTACCGCATTTCCCAAGCGCGGCGATTACGAATACATCAAAACTAAAACAGCCGCTACCTTCTACGATCCGGCCACAGCCAGCAAGGAATTGGTAGACGAGGTCTTCAGCATTGTAAACGACCGCGGCAAAGCCATTCGCGTAGTGGCCACCGCCAAATCAGCCGTACGGCACAACCTCGGCGATAAGCTCCACAAGATCAAAGCCCCCACCCTGCTCATCTGGGGCTTACAGGATATCGTGACCCCGCCTTTTGTGGGCGAAAAATTTCATGAATTGATCGAAGACTCCCGCCTGCACATGCTGGATAAATGCGGACATGCGCCCATGATGGAAAAGCCGGAGGAGTTTAATGTATTGCTGGATGCGTTTTTGGATGAGGTGGAGGGTAAGTGATCGTTATCACTGCTGGATAACCTAAATACCTGCATGCCAACCGTATAAATTGCCTCCATTCAATCTTCCGGGCTTGGTCTCAATCAGGCAGACTTCGAGGTTGCGATCATCGAAGAAAATAAGCTGATCAGCCATCGCAGCCTTTTTTACGATTTACTCCGAAAAGAAAAAGGGGTGATCATCCACATTGGTAATCCTGATTTTAAACAGGACAAGGAAAGAGGATTTTATGCCGGTGGAATTATTGACTGGAGCGTAGATGAAAATAAATACATCATCATTCCTGAGTATGATTCGGATGAAGCGATGCTTCAAAAAGGAGCCGATCAACAATCCTTTTTTAAATTCCTGGATCTATATAAATCTGATATCGATCAATTACTCAAAATAGCGCTAGACCATTCGCCCGTTAAAAAAGTATATTTTCTTACGGATTATCAATTTGGGCCTAAAAAAGGAAGCATTGAAAAAGCAGGTAACCTCCTTGAATTTTGGACGCTGCATGATCAGGAAGCATTGAAGTTAAACACTCTGTATGAAATTTATGACAAGTTTGAAAAGTGGATGGTTGTGGAACTTACTCCTGGATAGCATTTGCCGTCAAAAACATGAAGGAAAAGCCGGAGGAATTTAATATTTTGTTGGATGTAATTTTGGGTGAGGTGGAGGGGAAGTGATGGCTTACTTATCTACAACGAACGACTAAGTGATTTTTCACGGGTTGTTTATTTATAGGAAACTGAAGTTGGTCAACAATGCAAAAAGTGTACTACTAAATTGTTGTATTTCAAATACTTATTTGTGCTAAGGTTCGTAAATATAGATGTTATAAGCCATTTTAATGACAACCATCGATACCAAAAGACATATCGAAATTAACGAAGGCTATCAAGGTATAAACTTGACAGAATTTGCTATTGGCGTTGACGAACTAATTAGCAACGATCAAATTGTTGACACCTTCATTCGTTCAAAACAATTCTCATTTGACAGTTTGCGTGATTGTGTAAAAACTGAACTAGACAGAGATTATTTGAGACAAGCTTTTGACGTTGACAAAATAAAAATCACTGACTTCAGGAAAACGGACAAACAAGGAGTATCAAAATTTCTTTTTGACTTTATAAATGAACCATACTGGGGTGATGATAGAAACGAATTTGCTAAACTTCACGACAGATATTTTGAAATTCACAACGAATTTGGGGACAACGAGTTTTATATTTTATCAAAGGACTGGTTCAACAAAGATGATGAAAGAGTAATTGAACCCGAAAGTTGGGTTTATACCTATTACTTTTTAATTATTTTCGAAATCCGCGTCTTCGCCAAGCGCCAAAACGTTAGCGGTCATGCTATGAAAACGACACTCAACATATTTACAGGACTTTTTTTGCTTCTGACCAGTTGCAACAACTCGAGAAAGGACGACATGAAAACCTATGTTGAAAGTGAACCGACTTTCTTTGAGTTACGCAATGGCGACTGGCTGACAAATCAGTGGATTAGAAAACCAGAAAACCTTTTGACAATTCACGAGACATTTAAGAAGGTTGGATATATGAACCTAATCACAGACAACTTGCTTTTTGACAACCCTCTTATTATTCAAGGTATATACATTAACAAGCAAGCAAGCCACCTACTTGACAGTTTGGAACTGACTTATAATCTGCCAGACATCAAGGACAAATATTACAGAGAGTTTTGGCAAAGGAGAAAAGCTGAAAAAAATGACAGCGTTGTTTTCATCATCATCAAAGACATCAACTTTGCTATTAAGAACAAAAGGAGTTCGGGTGGACTCTCATTAAATGCAAATCACAAGTTGGTAAATGACACGTTAGCTAGTCTTCTTGAAATAGAGTTTCGGACAGACCGCTTGACCAAACAACAGGCACAGCAAGACTTTGAAACATTAAGACAACTTGGTTTTCATCAATCAGCTTACAATTTGCTTTTTAAAACATACAAATATCAAGACATTAAATGGAATAGGGACAGTTTAGAAAGGACACTAAAACAATCTGACAAATTAATTTACCCTTGGTTTCAAGACGACACAAAATGACGACAGAAAAAGAAGCATGAACCACTAACAGCACCCGCTAGCCTAAGGTTGTCAAAATAAATGCAACACTGGCACAAGGTTCCAATCAAGTGCGGTCTATTTCAGGTGACTGTGCCGAAAAACCTGGTTTAGTTGCTAATTGCACTGAACGATGTAGAAAAATAACAGTTCAAGCGATGGAAAATCAAATTGAAATATATAAAACGCTGGACGGAAATACATCCATTACTGTACAGTTTGAAAAAGATACCGTTTGGCTGACACAAAGCCAGATTACTGAATTATTTCAAAGGGACAGAACTGTCATTAATAAACACATCAATAATGTTTTTAAGGAAGGCGAATTAGAGAAAGAAAGTAATGTGCATTTTTTGCACATTGCAAATTCAGATAAGCCCGTAGCTTTTTACAGCTTGGTTGTAATCATTTCGGTCGGTTATCGGGTGAAATCCCAAAGAGGCACCCAATTCCGCCAATGGGCCTCCCAACGCCTCAAAGAGTACTTAGTCCAAGGCTATGCTATCAATGAAAAACGTCTGATAGAGAAGCAGATGCAGCTTCAAACACTAAAAACCGGCTTGCGCATCTTGAGCCGGGCCATCGAAGAACAAGCTGCTGTTTAATGCAGACAACCAGGCTATACTCAGCAATAAAGCCATGGCAACGTTGACGCTTTTTGTGGCATCCAGCAAACCCGAGGAAATGGAAACGGTCAGAAAATTGACCATCAGTTTATTAAACAGGACATAAAGTTTTAAAACAAACTCCCGCTGGCGCAAGGTTTCAACCTTGTGCCGCCTATTTCAGTCGGCTGTGCCGACAAACCCATTTTAGTCGCTAAGTGAACAGAACGATGTAGATAAATAAGTTAGAGTTTGCCGTTGTCGGCAGAGCCGACGCATATAGTAGACACAGGGCTAAAGCCTTGCGCCAGCGTGTTAGGCCGGATTTTCAGCGTTCTTAGCCTCGGAGAGGCTTAATATTGGTAGCAAAAAAAAGGCGACCCGAAACCGGGCCGCCTTCCAATAAATTATCGCATCAAAAATCTCAAACCAGGTCAAACCGGTCCAGATTCATCACCTTATTCCAGGCAGCTACAAAGTCCTGCACAAATTTCTCCTGACCATCCGCACAACCATACACTTCCGCCAGGGCGCGAAGTTCTGAGTTGGAACC
>JBILHS010000210.1:0-4465 GCA_044350425.1 Saprospiraceae bacterium
AGCTTCGAAGTCACTTGTTTGGCCTTCAATACAGACGGTAGAGGGCGATAAAGGTTGTGGTGGCGTAATGGTGGTCAGGTTTGTGATATAGTACAACGAACTTTGGGCGCTTAAAAAATAATGCCAGCGCTTATTCAATCGTTGGGTAAGGTCTATCCCCATCAAAAAGGGCGTTTGTTTAAACACTTGCCGAATACCTGGAGCTTGGGTCGAAGTGCTGTTTCCATGCGAACTGTATAAAGGCCACAAATTCACGTAGGCGCTTATGCTTCGGGGGTAATCCTGTTCCTGTGCAGCGAGTAAAGCGGTGCATAAAAATGCGAGGGATAAGCATATTGATTTCATGATGTAGTATTTAAATTGTTTCTTCCAACTTCACAATTTTAAGATTTACCTCTTGCAGATTTTGCCTGGTTACAAATGATTCAAAATCGTGTTTATTCGTGATTTCATAGTTCATTCGATTGCCATAGATGTCGGTTACCAGTAATCCGCGCTCCAGAACCTGGCGGTCTTCTGTAATGATCCGTATCTGACCGGAAACTTTTGGATGTACGAATGTGCGACGTTAAGAGGCATTTTCGTACATCCTTTGTTAGCATGATTATTTACTTTATCCATTTTGCGAACCTGTACCCGACGCCAAGCGTAACAAACAAACCTGTACCTGTAGATTTGTACTCTGCCATTGGTTGAACCACGCCTTTGTATTGATATTTTAAGTACATCTTCTGATATGGCTTAAACGCATATACGCCCTGAAGACCTAAACCAATATCAAGTCGTTTCCAAAAAACAAAACCAGTGCGAAATCCCAAAGACGGCACTATTTGAGTGGTGTTCATAGGTTCCGCTATCATGGGTTCTAACTCAAAATAGTCAGGCCCATTCACAGGTTCTCCATCATCCCAGAATGATACTCCGGTTATTTTGGATTGCTGTAACCCTAAAAAAATGCATGGCTTAAAATAAAATTTTCTCTTCTTTTTCAATAAGTTAATGGATGCTCCAATATCAAATCTATGAACTTTAACTCCACCACAAAACCCATATGCACTTATTGGGGTACCCCCTCTGCCAATCCACCCACCTTCCTCAAAGTAAATTAATGTGCAGCCATTAAATTTGGCATAAGAGGACACTACTGAATATCTTTTGTTTTTTATGAAGTGTTCATAAGAAAAACTAAAAGAGTTGTCGGTGCCATCAGGTCCATTTCCATGATTTATAACTGGCACAACTGCAGTAGTTGTGCCAAAAATTCGCAAAAAGGATGCTGTTATTGATTGGCCATTAATAATACCACTGGTCAAAAAAAGATATGTCAAAGCAACTATTTTTTTCATTTTGAAACAATTTAAATAATCCCAACGCCGAAATTGTACTACAAGAGAGTACAGTTCCGGCGTTGGTTAATGTTATGAAAAATTGATCAAAATTTACGGTAACACTAGCCGAGGTGTGCCACCATATCCCCAGCCATGCCATACGTCACACACTTTTATACCAAGCCCTGCAGAAAGTTGTCCGGGTTTTACAAATACATTTGGAACCTCAGTAATAATGTGAGCAACCGAGGTCGGAAATGTGCCGCTGCCTAGACAATAACTACCGCTTGCGGTAACGTCAATACAACTTCTACCAGTTGGCCCATTCACTTCCCTTATATAGGTACCGCTCAAATCTGCACAAGCACCTTGATTATTTGCGGGTTGCCATCCCAATATGGCTCCTCGCCATCTGAGGTATTTTACTTTGCTGCCCACTTGGCCAGTCTGCACCCAAATTGAACCGTCCAATTTCCACCTTTGGCTGCAATAGTTGAACACTCTTGTACTATTCACCGATTTCTTATCCCCACACTTCAAGACGAAGGACTTAATAAACTGGCAAGCAACTTCTCCGCTGCCTTTGTAGAGCCATTGACAGGTGACCGTACCATTGGAACTGAAACTTTTGGTTACCGGGTTTGCTGTGGATGTTGAGCCGTCGCTGAATATCCATTTTAGGTTGAACGTATTGTTGGGGTCTCCGGGAACGTATCCGGGCAACTCGAAACGAATCTGACCGTTGGAAAGGTATGTAATGGTGAAATTTTCTACGCTGCACACAAGAGGGCTTGCCACACTCAGCGTATCTTTTGGGCCAGAGCCTTTGTCCACAATGACCATAAGCGTTTCATTCTGGCTAACCGTCCTATTTGGGGTTTGCCCCGTGGACGAAGTGTTGTCCGAATAAACCCATTTGAAAGCGGCCGAGCCTGCCGTTAATTCAACCAGGGACACATTGCCGATGGTAAATTTGCCGTCTGATCCTTGTGCAGAAGTGAAGCGTGGAATTGAAATCTTCTTCTCGGCATTGATGCTCTCGTCCGTATTGAACGTGAAATACTCGTCCCAACTTTCACGGGCATCGCTGGTGATAATTAGGTTGAACGACTCGCGGAGCGATTCAAAAGACATGGATTTGATGGCATTGTAGAGCGTCCAATCGTTGTTGAGAACAATCGCCATGCCGCCATTGTCATAGTATTTGTAGATTCTGTTGCCAACGTGAACGGCGCGGTCTGAGTTGAGCGCGGTCTTCCAAAATGGGAAAATGACAATGGAGTTGATGTTATCGTCACCGTTGTTGAGTGCGGCGTTGATTACGGTCTCTTCCGCTTTTCTGGCAGAAGTGTAACCGCCAATCGCCTGTTCTTTGAGCAGACAAATTGGGTAGTCGGTCAAATTGGGAAGGTATTCAGCGTTTACGTTGATGCCCAATGAAGTGTAGGCACTCCTCACCTGTGCAGTGTCGGCCTCTTTTGCCTTCAGTGAAATTGTGAATGCCGAAAGGTCTGCGAAAGAATCGAAGTGGAGCATACCATTGGTGACGGTCGGGGTCACTTCGCTCCTGTCCAGCACGGAAACGTTGGATAGGCTTTCGGGGAATTGCCCTATTTCCTTCTTGCAGCCTGTCATGCCTGCAAAGAAGAAAATGCAACTTAAGATGCCTGAGAATGCGATTTTGATTCTTGCCTTGTTCAAGGCTTGCTGATTAAATATCATAATTGGTACGTTTTTGCCCCTTTCGGAGCGGGTTAATGATTCCTCAAAAATTCGGTGGTGGAGTATTCCACCGTTATGCGGAATGAACCAGATTGCTGCGCCCAAGTCGAAGGCTGGATTTTGGTTAACGAAAGTCGCTATACTTGCCTTGATTGGTATTTTTTATCTTTCTGATTCATGCTAACTACTGATTAACCGTAATTCTCTTATTCAATCAGGTATAGCAAAAGTGCCAATCCTAAATTCATTTGCGTCATCAACTTTCTGGAGGATTCTAAAAATATTACCTTCTATGGATAGGAAGTCAATAGCCCCTTCATGCATTATTTTATTATAGCCGACGGAAAGTGGTTTTGAACGAAGCATAATTTTTCACACAACGATTTCAGGTTTTCTGAGTCGTTGGAAATTGAAGGTTATAAGGGTTTCGAGTTCGGGCTTGTACTGCTCTATGTTGTTGAAAAAGGCCAACACCGCTCGTCGAAACTCCTCGAAAGTTCGGTAGAACTTGGTGTTGATGACCTTTTTTCGGAGGAACTTCCATAGCCGTTCGATGAGGTTGAGATTGGGGGAATAAGTGGGCAGGAACAGTTGGACAATGCGGGGATTTTTGTCCAGCCAAGTCTGCAATTCGACGTTTCGGTAGTATCTGGCATTGTCCCCGATGACAAAAACCTGTTCTTTGTCAAGGTTGTGAGCCTGTATTTTTTCGTACAGCAGGATGGTGGCTTGGGCGTTGATAGTGTCCGCTTCTACGACGATGACCTCTTGGGGGTTGTGGGCGTTCATCGCGCCATTGATGTTGATGCAGCGACGACCTGAATTGGTGGGTACGGCCTTTTTTTCGCCCCGCTTGATCCATGCATAAGTGCTGCGGGTATTGTGCTGTGGGTGCACGGCATCCACAAAATACATCGCCTCTTTTGGCCCGATTTCGCTCAAAAAAGGCACTAATTGCGCTCAAAACGCATCTTGTTCTGCTTCGTTGAAGTTGCTGGGAACCTCGCTCGTCTTCTTGTAAACAAAACTCAGTTTCTTCAAAATCAAATGCACCGCGTTCAACGAATACTCAACCCCAAAGGTTTGTAAGACATACGCCTGAACCTCCTGTGCGCTAGAATATAGGCCGGTGGAAACCTCAGAAATCATCCTGGCTCAACTTACCCGAATAGGGAACGTAATGCCGATCCAGATACTTGTCCAAGCCGTCAGACTCATATTTCTTCCGGCAATTGCTGATCGAACCACGTCCAATGCCCAAAATTGCCTCAATCTCATCGTAACCTTTGTCCAATGCCCAAAATTGCCTCAATCTCATCGTAACCTTTGTCCATGTCCAACAAAACCAACACTGACAACTTCATGTACGCGCCCTTGTCACGGGTGTTGCTCCGCAACTCCTCAACAAATACGCG
>JBILHS010000028.1:0-51188 GCA_044350425.1 Saprospiraceae bacterium
GCATATCGAAAAAGTGGGACAAGTCTTTTATCAAAAAGAACCTGTAACCGGTTAGGTGGCACGCTGTATGGCCCAAAAAGGCACATTTTTCGTCTCAGACGCGACCACGCTAACCAGTTACCTAAAAAATCATGGAATTGGAACAACTGCATAAAGATGCGCCACCAAAACTGCGACAAGTTGTCGCAGTTTTAGGGCAAAAGCAAAACAACAAGTTATAGAAACCCAAAACTGCTACACAGCGTAGCAGTTTTGCCTTGGCGACATAATATGCTTTTGATTGAAAAAATACATAAAGATGATGAGCGTGGCCGAATACCAACTACTGCTGCCTATCAAAGAACTGGAAGCCATGCTGATGAACGAGTTGAACCATTTTAACGCAGCGCAGGACAATGAAGCGGCGTAAAACCTTGAAAACCAATTGGAATAAAATGATTGCTGCTAACCTTTTAAAAAGTAAAATCAATGAGTGAGTGGAAGGAATATAAACTTAAAGATTTAGGACAATTACAAAGGGGGCGTTCTCGTCACAGACCGAGATTTGCATTTCATTTATACGGAGGGAAATATCCTTTTATTCAAACTGGTCAAATTAGAGAAGCTTCTAAATACATAACTAAACATGAACAAACATATAGTGAAGAAGGACTTAAACAATCGAAATTATGGCCAAAAGGAACGCTATGTATAACCATTGCTGCAAATATTGCGGAACTGGCAATATTGAATTTTGATGCTTGTTTTCCTGATAGCGTTTTAGGATTTATTCCTGATAAAAAGATTACAGATTTAGATTTTATTTATTATACTTTAACTCATTTTCAAAGAGAATTAAAACATATTGGAGAAGGTTCTGTGCAGGATAATATTAACCTGGGAACATTTGAAGATTTATTATTCCCAATCCCCTCTCTCCCCGAACAGACCGCCATTGCCTCCATCCTCAGCAGTTTAGACAACAAAATAGACCTGCTGCACCGCCAAAACGCCACCTTAGAAAAAATGGCTGAAACGCTATTTAGGCAGTGGTTTGTGGAGGATGCGAAGGAGGAGTGGGTGACAGATACCTTAGGAAAACTATTTGATATCGGTATTGGGCGAACACCGCCTAGAAAGGAGCATCATTGGTTTTCAGAAAATCCTTTGGATATAAAGTGGGTTTCAATAAAAGATATGGGCAACAGCGGAGTCTATATTAGCAGTGTTTCTGAATACTTAACAAAAGAAGCTGTTGATAGATTTAGTATTCCAATAATACCCGAAAATACAGTAATGCTGAGTTTCAAAATGACGATTGGACGTTTAGCCATTACAACTGAAAAAATGCTTTCAAACGAAGCAATTGCTCATTTTAAAGTGAAGAAGAATTCAAAATTATTTTCGGAATTTCTTTATCTCTATTTGAAAACCTATCAATGGGAACAATTAGGAAGTACCTCATCAATTGTTGAAGCAATCAATTCTCAAATGATAAAGGAAATGGAAATCATCATTCCTGAAGAGAATTTGCTTATTGGATTTAAGAAAATCGTTGAACCTTACTTTCAAAAAATAAAATCCAACCAAACCCAAATCCGCACCCTCACAGCCTTGCGAGATACCTTGCTGCCGAAGTTAATGAGCGGAGAGCTGCGGGTAGAAATGAGTTGAACAAACCAAAAAGAATCTATGGAAGAAAATAAACATAACGCTTCCGACATCATTTTGTACAGTTCTCCTGAAGGGAACATCAAGGTGGAGGTGATGTATTCAGGTGAAACCTTTTGGCTTACCCAAAAGCGGATGGCTGAATTGTTTGGTGTGGAAGTGCCCGCTATAAGCAAGCACCTTGCGAATATCTTTGAATCCGGTGAATTGGTTCAGGAGGCAACTGTTTCCATTTTGGAAATAGTTCAAAAAGAGGGTAGCCGGGATGTAACCCGGAAAATGGAGTTCTATAACCTGGACGCCATCATCGCCGTGGGTTATCGTGTAAATAGCAAAGAGGCCACCCAATTCCGGATTTGGGCAACCAAAACCCTTCGGGAGTTTATCATCAAAGGCTTCGTACTCGACGATGAACGCTTGAAACAAGGAAAGCGTTTCGGCAAGGACTATTTTGATGAACTACTGGAACGTATTCGGGAGATACGGGCAAGCGAAAGGCGTTTTTATCAAAAAATCACCGACATCTATGAACAGTGCAGCATGGATTATAAGAAGGAAGCAGACATAACCCAAACCTTTTTCAAAACCGTTCAAAACAAACTGCATTGGGCAATTACCGGTAAAACAGCAGCCCAAATCATCGCAGAAAGAGCAAAAGCATCCGAGCCAAACATGGGTTTGCAAACATGGAAAAATGCCCCCACCGGAAAGATCATGAAAACCGATGTAAGTATCGCTAAAAATTACCTGATTGAAAAGGAGATAAAAGAATTGGAACGAGTTGTCACCATGTATCTGGATTATGCCGAAAATCAGGCCGCAAGAGAAATACCTATGAAAATGGCAGATTGGGTTCAGAAAATGGATGCCTTTCTGCAATTCAACGAATACAAAATTTTAAAAGATGCGGGAAAAGTGAGCCATGAAGTTGCAAAAAAACTGGCAGAAAAAGAATACGAAAGATATCGCGTCATTCAAGACCAAAGTTTTGAAAGCGACTTCGATAAAGAAGTAAAAAAATTAAATCCTCCCAGAGAGAAAGAATGACCCGTATCACCGAAAATATCATTGAAGCCTTTGCCATTGAGTTGCTCGATAAACTCGGTTATGCGTATATCTATGCGCCCGATATTGCGTACGATGGCGAAAACCCGGAACGAGACAGCTATGCACAGGTTTTGTTATTGAACAGGTTGAAAAATGCCGTTAAACGAATCAATCCCGGTATTCCTGCCGATGCACAGGCAGAAGCCATCAAAGAAATTCAGCGTATTGCTTCGCCTGAACTGCTCACCAACAACGAAACCTTTCACCGCTTTTTAACCGAAGGCATTCCCGTTTCCAAACGTGTAGATGGAGACGATCGGGGCGACCGGGTTTGGCTGATAGATTTTAGAAATCCACAGAACAACGATTTTGTCGTAGCCAATCAATTTACCATCATTGAAAACGGAAACAACAAACGCCCTGATGTAATGCTGTTTGTCAATGGTATTCCGTTGGTGCTTATTGAACTAAAAAACGCAGCACACGAAAATACCACTATCAATTCAGCATTTAAGCAAGTAGAAACCTATAAAGCCATCATTCCAAGCCTGTTCACTTACAACGGTTTGGTCGTTATTTCCGATGGACTGGAAGCCAAAGCAGGTTCTATATCTTCTGGCTTTAGTCGCTTCATGTCCTGGAAATCGGCAGATGGAAAAGCAGAAGCATCGCATTTGGTCAGTCAATTAGAAACCTTGATTCAAGGCATGTTGAACAAAGAAACCTTGATTGACTTAATCCGGCATTTCATTGTTTTTGAAAAATCGAAGAAGGTAGATGCTGAAACAGGCATCACCACCATTTCAACCGTTAAAAAATTAGCGGCTTATCATCAATACTATGCCGTAAACAGGGCCGTTGAATCCACACTTCGTGCCACTGGATATACTTTAGAAAAGGAAATGCCCGTGAGTATGGCCATGGAATCTCCTGAAAACTATGGACTGCCCGGCGTGAAAAAACAACCCATTGGTGACCGGAAAGGCGGGGTGGTTTGGCATACACAAGGAAGCGGAAAATCATTATCCATGGTTTTCTACACCGGTAAAATCGTTTTAGCGTTAGACAATCCAACCATACTGGTCATAACCGACCGTAATGATCTGGACGACCAACTGTTTGACACTTTTGCCGCATCCAAACAATTGCTAAGACAAGAACCCGTTCAGGCAGAAGACAGGAGCCAATTAAAAGAATTATTAAAAGTAGCTTCGGGCGGGGTGGTCTTTGCAACGGTGCAAAAATTTCAACCCGAAGAAGGAAATATTTATGAGCTGCTTTCAGACAGAAAAAACATTGTAGTCATAGCAGACGAGGCCCACCGGACACAATACGGTTTTAAAGCCAAAACGATTGATGAGAAGGACGGAAAAGGAAATGTAGTGGGTAAAAAAATCGTTTATGGTTTCGCAAAATACATGCGGGATGCTTTGCCTAACGCAACGTATTTGGGTTTTACAGGTACACCGATTGAAAACACCGACGTAAATACGCCAGCCGTTTTTGGAAACTATGTAGACATCTACGACATCGCCCAGGCTGTTGAAGACGGTGCAACCGTTCGCATTTATTACGAAAGTCGTTTGGCAAAAGTGAATCTAAGCGCGGAAGGCAAACAATTGGTGGAAGACCTGGATGATGAACTGGACCAGGAAGATTTAACCAATACACAAAAGGCAAAAGCCAAATGGACGCAGTTGGAAGCCTTGGTTGGTAGTGAAAATCGAATTAAGAATATAGCCAAAGACATTGTTGCACACTTTAGCCAACGGCAGGAAGTATTTGAAGGTAAAGGAATGATTGTTTCCATGAGCCGCAGAATTGCAGCCGATTTGTATCAGGCAATTATTGACCTGAAACCTGAATGGCACTCAGCCGATTTGAATAAAGGCGTGATCAAGGTAGTAATGACTTCGGCTTCTTCTGATGGTCCGAAAATTTCAAAACACCACACCACCAAAGAACAAAGAAGAACCTTAGCCGAAAGGATGAAAAATCCCGATGATGCATTACAGTTGGTCATCGTTCGGGATATGTGGCTCACAGGTTTTGACGCACCAAGTATGCACACCCTTTACATTGACAAACCAATGAAAGGGCATAATTTGATGCAAGCCATTGCCCGGGTAAACCGGGTTTACAAGGACAAGCCAGGTGGTTTGATTGTTGATTATCTGGGCATTGCAGCCGACCTGAAAAAGGCATTGGCATTTTATTCAGATGCCGGTGGTAAAGGCGACCCAACTATTTTGCAGGAACAAGCCGTTCAATTGATGTTGGAGAAGTTGGAAGTTGTTTCTCAGATGTATCATGGCTTTGAATATGAAAACTATTTTGAAGCCGACACATCAAAAAAACTATCGCTGATTCTTGCAGCCGAAGAACATATTTTAGGCTTGCAAGATGGGAAGAAGCGATACATCAATGAAGTAACAGCGCTTTCAAAAGCGTTTGCCATTGCCATCCCGCATGACCAGGCAATGGATGCAAAAGATGAGGTTTCGTTTTTTCAAGCAGTCAAAGCGCGTTTAGCAAAGTTTGACAGTACCGGTTCGGGCAAAACAGACGAAGAAATTGAAACGACCATTCGGCAAGTCATTGACAAAGCCCTGGTTTCCGAACAAGTGATTGACGTTTTTGATGCAGCAGGAATAAAGAAACCGGATATTTCTATTCTATCGGAAGAGTTTTTAATAGAACTCAAAGGAATGGAACATAAAAATGTGGCCTTGGAGGTGTTGAAAAAACTCCTGAATGATGAAATAAAATCGAGAGCTAAAAAGAACCTTGTAAAGAGCAGAACATTTTTAGAAATGCTCGAAAACTCTATCAAGAAATATCACAACAAGATTCTGACAGCAGCCGAGGTCATGGATGAGCTCATAAAGCTGAGTAAAGAAATTGTTGCAACGGATAGCGAAGCGAAACAATTGGGCTTAACAGATTTTGAATATGCTTTTTACACAGCGGTTGCAAACAACGACAGTGCAAGAGAACTTATGCAACAAGACAAGTTGAAAGAACTTGCAGTTGTACTGACAGAAACCATCAGACAAAATGCATCTATCGACTGGACCATTAAAGAAAGTGTAAAAGCCAAATTGAAAGTTGCAGTCAAAAGAATATTGAGAAAATATGGTTATCCGCCTGACATGCAAATGCTGGCGACAGAGACCGTTTTAAAACAAGCAGAAATGATCGCAAACGAATTAATGGTATAGAAAGCCATGGCGGTTTCATACTCCGTCTTGGGTGAGCTGGGATGGTTAAGCAGTCGTTGGTATGCTGCATCAATATTTTTGGTGAAAATCGCCAGATTCGCCAAGCTCGAAAACCGTTACCCCCTACCTTCCCCCGTCCCCCTCAAAAAACGAATCATAAGGATTCTGTCCCTTTTTAGGCTTCTCCACTTCCGGCTCGATGGGCAATTCCGGTATCTCGATCGCTTCATCCTGCGTCTTTTTCGGGGTGCTTTCCAATTCTTCAAATTCTACAAAACCCTCCGGTTCCCGTGGGCTTTCAGGCGCACCAAACTCCCGGCGCAACTGCTCCATTTTGCGGTAACCGATCGCTTTTAATAAGATATACAGCGCGAAAAAAGGAAATACCAGCACTGCGAAGGCCAGCGAGATCAGGGCGCTCAAAGGGTTGGACTCCAGGCTTTTTACCCAGCTATTGATGGTATCCGGAAATACACGCCAGTTGATGATCAAGGCAAGGACCAACAAAGCTGGGGCTGCCCAAAGCAACAGGTCATAAAGTCCCTGCAAAAGGTAGTATCCCCCCACAAAGATCAGCACGGTGAAAACAAGGCAGCCCAAACCACCGCCAGGAAACTGGTTCATGTTGCGGCCGCCTACGGAATAATTATAAAACATGGCTCAAAGTTGGGTCTCTCCCATGGACAATAGGATGGAAAATTCGTCGGAAGACACGGGCATCACCGACAAACGGGCATTTCGGACCAAAAGTAGTTGTTGCAGATCAGGATTTGCCTTGATCTCGGCGAGGATAACGGGGCGCACCAAAGGTTTCACAGGCTGCAACTCAACACAAGACCAGTCGCCCGATTCCGCGGTCGGGTCGGGGTAGTATTCTTTCGATACCCGGGCCAAGGCTACCACCGCCAGTCCTATGTTGGAATGATAAAAAAAGCAGAGATCCCCGACTTTCATGGCGCGCAGGAAGTTGCGTGCCTGGTAGTTGCGCACACCGTCCCAACGGCCGGTGCCTTCGGTGACGAGTTGGTCGTAACTGTATACGTCGGGTTCGGATTTGACTAACCAGTAGTTCATAAATTGGTGATTCGTTTGTCGGTGATTTGGTGATTTGGTGGGTTTACATTTTCATTCTTGGGTGGTAAAGGTAGATCGTCTCCTTGAGGTACTCCGTGTCTAAGTGTGTGTAAATCTCGGTGGTGGTGATGCTTTCATGGCCCAGCATGTCCTGCACTGCCTTGAGGTCCGCACCGCCTTCTACGAGGTGGGTGGCAAAGGTATGACGGAAAGTGTGTGGGCTGATGTTCTTGACGATACCGGCTTTTGCTGCAAATTCCTTCACCAATAAAAAGACCATGACCCGGCTCATCCGGCCCCCGCGACGGTTGAGAAAAACGATATTTTCTGCTTCTTTTTTGATGTTTTCTTGTAAATTTCGAACATTCTCGAGGTAGATCCTGAGGTGTTTGATGGCTTCTGCGCCAATGGGTACCAGCCGTTCTTTGTTGTTCTTTCCCAGTACTTTCAAAAAGTTCGCCTCCAGGAAAAGCTGTGTCAGGCGAAGATTTACCAGTTCACTTACGCGCAGTCCACAGGCATACAACATCTCCAGCATGGCCCGGTTGCGCTGGCCTTGCGGGTCTGAAAGATCTACAGCAGCCAATAAGGCCTGCACCTCATGCACACTCAGCACTTCCGGGATCTTGCGTCGCATCCGGGGACTCTCCAGCAGCTCCGTCGGGTCGTCGTCGAGCATGTCTTCGACCAGCAGATACTTATAAAATGCCCGCAGCCCGGAGATCAGTCGGGCCTGGGTGCTGGCTTCGAGTCCCAATCGATTGGCCCAGAGAATGAACTGTGTCAGGTCCTCTGCTTTCACCGAAAGCGGGGGCAGCACGCGACCTTCTAATTCGAGCCATTGCACAAATTTACCCACATCATTGAGGTAGGCCTGTATGGTGTGGTGGCTCATGGAGCGCTCTAATAAGAGATAATCGCGGAAGGATCGGATGGCGGCTTGCCAGTTCATGGGGGCGAAGGTAGACTGTGATTAGGGTGATTTTAATGATTTGAGTGATGTCAATGGCTGATTTTAAATTGACTATACTGTTTTGCCGTTCAAAACCACGCTACTTTGTCACTTTAGCCGAAGCGTCCAGAGGATCGGAATCCAATGATGTTAAGAAAAGCGGTTTCAACCCACGACTTCAGTCGTGGGCCTGTGAGCAAGCGCGAAAACACTAACCGATTTATCGGTTTTGTGCAGGAAACCGATAAATCGGTTCAACGAACCAGAGCCTTATTTCAGGCCCACGACTGAAGTCGTGGGTTGAAATTGTGACACGTTCCTATAAATGACAAAGTAGACTTAAAAGGGGCCTGGCGCAAAATGCGCCAGGCCTTTTTTTGTGCAAATCGGTTAAGTCCGCGTTAATCATGCAGGCAATGGCATAGGGTTTCTACTTTTGTCGGCGTTTTAAGTGTGCGTAACGCCCGGGAAGTGTGCCACACATTTAAAACGCTCCATTTAATATGAATCCACGCCGCATTAAACTGATTATCGGACTGATGACGCTCTCACTGGCGGGCATCATTTGCCTTCAGATCTATTGGATCGGCTGGAACATCCGGCTGAATGAAGAGCAATTTGACAAAAACGTATACGCTGCACTCAACCGGGTGGCGGGTAAACTTCAGTATTATGAAGAATTCAGCGTGATCGAAGCGGTCAAAGCTGCACAGGGGCCGAGTTCGAGCGACAGTCGCAGCATCCGTCGGGCAGCGCAGCACCTGGAAAATGGTTTTTCCAAACGCCGCCTTTCAGGTACCGCAATTGCGGACACGCTGCCAAATCCAGGCGTGGGTGGTCAGGGCTTTGAAGACAATGTTACGCTGTATGAGTATATGAAAGTGAGCCAGATGCTGAATTCCAAACCTTTGGCGGAGCGTATCCCGCTGGATCTGCTGGCAAAATCTATTCAGGATGAAATAGAGAGCCGGGGAGTAAAATCGGCCTATCAATACGGTGTTTATTCCAAATCAAGAGGAAGCTATGTCATTGTCAATGACCACTTTGTGGTAGAAGACAATGGTCCGCAAATTGCTCAGGGCGGCGCACCTACGCTATTCAGCTCACCGTATAAGGTGGCCCTTTTTACGCAGGATATGGAATCGCCCGGTGACCTTGCGCTTTATTTTCCCAATCGAACCCGCATCGTATTGGGATCTGTACTGGGCATGCTTTCGCTCTCGATCGTTTTCACTGCCATCGTTTTGTTCTGTTTTGGATATACCATTCAGGTGATTTATCGTCAAAAACAACTGTCTGAGATGAAAACGGATTTCATTAACAACATGACGCACGAGTTCAAAACGCCCATCGCCACCATTTCACTCGCCGCTGATAGCATCGGAAGTCCCATGATCCTGGGTAATCCGGACAAGATCAAACGATTCGTAGACATCATCCGGCAGGAAAATCGCCGAATGAACAGTCAGGTAGAACGCGTGCTGCAAATGGCTCTGATAGATAAAAAAGACTTCGAACTCAGTCTGAGCGAATTAAATCTGCACGAAGTGATCGAACAGGCTGTCGGTAACTTCAGCCTGCAGGTAGAGCGGCGCGATGGTATCCTGCGTACAGATCTTCAGGCCAGCAACCCGGTGATCGAAGGCGACCTGACCCATATCTCCAGTGTGATCCACAACCTTCTGGACAACGCCAACAAATACAGCCCTGAAAAACCGGAGATCACTATAATCAGCCGAACCGTACCCATGGGCGTGGAGATCACTGTGACCGATAAAGGCATGGGCATCACCAAAGAGGTGCGGAAACACATTTTTGACAAGTTTTACCGAGAGCATACCGGCAATGTCCACGATGTGAAAGGTTTCGGCCTCGGACTCAGTTATGTCAAAGCGATCATGACCGCACACAAAGGGCTGGTAGATGTGCAAAGCGAACTGGGCAAGGGGAGTAGCTTTATCCTTACGTTTCCGGTTTGATGGGTGATTGATACATCTGCAATCTAACATCGTACCTCCACTTCAACAATCATCACTCATGTAATCATCATTCGTCAATCAAAAAACTTCTGCCTTCCTTAAATCTTACTTCTAAATTTTCAAACGTCTGCCCTGGCCCCAAAGACCAACAATAACCCAATGACAAATCCCCCTCAACTCTTCTCCCGGGAATTCGGCGCCGGCACACCGGTACTCATTCTGCATGGGCTTTTTGGCTTTTCCGACAACTGGCAAACCATCGCCAAGGGTCTGGCGGATACCCATCTGGTGGTCACCCCGGATTTGCGCAATCATGGCCGTTCACCCCATTTGCCCACCCACAATTACCCGGAAATAGCCGAAGACATCCGTTTTTTCATGGAGGAAAAGTGGATGTTCCATGCTGCGGTCATCGGACATAGCATGGGTGGAAAAGTGGCCATGCAACTTGCGCTGACCCATCCGGATATGGTGGAAAAACTGGTGGTCGTGGATATGGAGCCTGGTAAAGCCGACGACAATCATTCCGGGATCATTGAGGCCTTGCTCGGCCTGGATCTGTCAAAAATGACCGTAAGAAGTGAAGCCGAAGCCTACCTGTCTGAGCGGATCCCTGACTTTGGTACCCGGCAGTTCCTGCTCAAAAATATTACCCGGGAAGACGACGGCACCTTTACCTGGAAAATGAACCTGGCGGTGCTTTGGGCGCATTTTGGGGATATCCTGGCACCTGTTTCAGGTACACCCTTTGAAAAACCCACCCTTTTTGTGCGTGGCAGCCGTTCTGATTATGTGAAGGACAGCGAATGGGCGCATACCAAATTGCTGTTTCCAAATGCCGAACTGGTTACCATTGAAGGCGCCGGGCACTGGGTGCATGCGGACAAGCCGAAGGAGCTTTTGGAGGTTGTTAAGGCGTTTTTAGCAGGATAAAATGATTTTTTTTGAGTGACGAGTGACGATTACATGATTGATGATTGTTGAGGTAACTCTATCAATTCAGCCGCTCCCAAATCCCCGCAATCCCTTGTCCGCCGCCCACACAAGCCGTTACCAGGCCATATTTCTGGTTGCTGCGACGCATTTCATTGAGGATTTGCACGCTGAGTTTTGCTCCGGTGCATCCCAGCGGGTGACCGAGGGCCACCGCGCCGCCATTTACATTGACAATATCCGGATTCAGTCCGGCTTCTTTGATCACGGCAAGGGCCTGTGCCGCGAAAGCTTCATTGAGTTCAATGGCCTGGATGTCGTCCAGTTTCAGACCTGCTTGTTTGAGCGCCTTTGGAATGGCGGCACAAGGGCCTATACCCATATAGATCGGCTCTACACCCGCTACAGAACAAGCTGCAAGCCGGGCAATGGGTTGTAAGCCAAGTGTTTTGACCATTTCTTCAGACATCACGAGTACAAAGGCTGCCCCGTCAGAAGTCTGCGAGGAATTGCCCGCCGTAACTACGCCACCCTGAGCAAAAGCCGGACGGAGTTTGGAAAGCCCTTCTATGGTGGTTTCACGTCTTACCCCCTCATCGGTATCTACAACGTTCACACGCTCCTTGCGTTTGTCGTTTTCTACCCAGACTTCAGGCACATGCACCGGCACGATCTCAGCCTTGAATTTGCCTCCATCAATAGCAGCAGCGGCCTTTTCATGGCTGCGTGCACTGAATGCATCGGCAGCCTCGCGGCTGATCTCCCATTTTTTTGAAACCGCTTCTGCGGTGAGACCCATGCCCACCAGATAATCCGGCGTATCTTTGGCGATATTGTAGTTTGGAGCAAGTTTGTAGCCAGTCATTGGGATGAGCGACATGCTTTCAGCACCTCCTGCCACATAGATTTGCCCCATGCCTGCACGAATCTTGGCCACTGCAATACTGATCGTTTCGAGGCCGGAAGCACAGTATCGGTTGACCGTCATGCCTGGAACCTCTTTACCGAGGGCTCTGTTGGAGATGAGCCGGCCGATCTGGAGGCCTTGTTCTCCTTCGGGATTGGCACAACCTACAATGCAGTCGTCCACCAATTTCGGATCCAGCTGCGGTACAGTAGAGAGCAGATGCCTGATCACGTCCACGGCGAGATCATCCGGACGATAACCTTTAAAACCGCCTTTACCGGCTTTGCCGATGGCAGAACGAAAACCTGCTACGATATATGCTTCTTGCATGTTAAAAATGTTTGGAGCTTCGGAAAGCCGGAAGATTTACTGTGATTAAAGTGATTTCTATGATTTGAGTGATGCAAAAGTTTTATAATAAAATGATTGCACAATTTCGATCTTTAAAATCACTTTGCGTTGACCATACTCCGGGTCAAATTTTAGATTCAGCGTATTTTCGCACAAAAGTACAACGTTCCTTATATTTCCTTTTGAAACCTTTTTAAAACAACACTTTGGACATATAGATGTTCTCATTCAGCGTTATGATTTGGGTAAACTTCAGATCCTACAGGTTAATTTTGCCAAAAAAATAGAATTATGAATGCTTCAACGATTCGCGGAAACTTTGTAACACTGCTAGCACATGTGGAAGATGTTTCTGTTTTAAAAAAAATGTTTGAAAACTGCATGGAGATTCTGCAAAAAAGTGATCCTTTGACAGCTCAGTTCTCACAGGAATTGATTGCTGATCTCGATGAAGCTATCTCGCAAAGCGACGACGAGGCATCCTCCGTTTCAAATGACGAGGCCTTTAAATTGTTTAACTGAAAAACCCTTTTACCCCAAAACGATGAAGCATCTATCCTATCTCAATAAATTTTTCTGGAAATATCGCTGGCGCATATTATTGGGCGTCATTTTCGTACTGCTCAAAAACTATTTTGCGGTCTGGCAGCCCAGGGTCATCGGCGACGCGCTGAATACGGTGGTGCGGGAAGTAGCCGCATATAAAGCCAAGGGCGGTATCGCGGCTCACCCCGAAGCCATGGGCGAGTTGGGTGGACAGATCGCCTGGTTTGGTGCAGGCGTGATTTTGCTGGCCTTATTGATGGGCGTGGCGATGTTTTTTATGCGCCAAACGATCATTGTAGTCAGCCGACTCATTGAGTACGATATGCGCAAGGAAATTTTTGCGCATTACCTGTCGCTCGACCTCGCTTTTTACAAACGCAACGCCACGGGCGATCTGATGTCGCGCATTTCAGAGGATGTATCCAAGGTGCGGATGTTTCTCGGCCCGACCATTTTGTATGGCCTGGATCTGATTTTCCTGTTCATCCTCGCCATCTCTTCCATGCTTCGGGTAAGTGTGGAGTTGACCCTGTGGTCCTTGTTGCCCCTGCCGTTTTTGAGCATTTCCATTTATTGGGTCAGCACCCTGATCAACCGCCGAAGTGAAAAGATACAACAACAACTCGCTACGCTTACCAGCACGACCCAGGAAGTATACAGCGGCATCCGTGTAGTAAAAAGCTATGTGCAGGAAAAGGCGATGGGCAGCTGGTTTGCCTCCCAAAGCGAAGAATACCGCAAGAAATCGCTGGAACTGATCCGCATCGACGCCTTCTTCTTTCCCCTCATGGCCTTGCTCATTGGCACCAGCACCATCATCACCGTGTATGTCGGAGGATTGCAGGTAGTGGCCGGAAAGATCAGCCCGGGCAATATCGCTGAATTTGTCATCTACATCAACATGCTTACCTGGCCCGTGACGGCCATTGGCTGGATCGCCTCGTTGACGCAACAGGCGGCTGCTTCGCAAAAAAGGATCAATGAGTTTTTGAATACGGAGCCTGCGATCGTAAACCCCACCCCCGACCCCTCCCCTACAGGGAGGGGAGCTGCACTCGGGGAGGGCACGGCATCCGCTGTACCCTTCAGCTCCCCTTCAGGGAAGGGGGGAGATTCGTTGCACTCCCCGAGTGCAGCTCCCCTCCCTGTAGGGGAGGGGTCGGGGGTGGGGCTCCAGGGCCACATCCAATTCCAGAACGTCTCCTTTAGTTATCCGGATACGGGCATCAAAGCCCTGGAAAACATATCCTTTGAGCTGCTTCCTGGCCAAAAACTGGCTATCGTAGGTCGTACCGGAAGTGGAAAAACGACCCTTGCCGACCTGCTTGTACGCATGTATGACGTAGACGAAGGCCGGATCCTCATAGACGGCAAAGACATCCGGGAACACGATCTGTCCATTTTGCGGCAAAGAATGGGCTACGTCCCGCAAGATGTTTTTCTGTTTTCCGACACGGTTCTGGGAAATATTTCCTTTGGAAAGGATGGCATCAGCCGCGAGGATGCGGAGCATTTTGCCAAAAGTGCCTCCATACACGAGGAGATCATTGGCCTTCCGGAAGGGTACGAAACCATGGTGGGCGAACGCGGTGTCACGCTTTCCGGTGGACAAAAACAACGGGTAAGCATCGCCCGGGCGTTTGCCAAAGTACCCGATGTGGTGCTGCTCGACGACTGTCTTTCTGCTGTAGATACCAATACCGAAAGCCGGATTCTGGGCTATCTCTCCGGGGCGCTTTTGGACAAAACCGCCATCATCATTACCCACCGCATTTATCAGATGCTACAGTTCGACAAGATCATTGTGTTGGACGAACATCGGGTTTCCGAAGAAGGCACGCATGAGGAACTGCTGGCCCAGGGCGGGTATTATGCGGAAATGTATGAGCGGCAGTTGGTTGGGGAAGATGCGCAGGGGATATAAGATCCAGAGATAGCAATAAAAAAATCCGTGTCTCATCCGCGTCATCCGTGTTCTACCTCTAGAGGGGATGGAACACGGATGACACGGATGGGACACGGATTTATATAAATATTAGACGCGTTACTTCTTCTTTGGCTCCTTCTTTGTATCCTTCTTAGCCTTTTCGTCCTGCACCCGCTGTTGCTCTTTCATAGCCTGATCGAGTCTGGCGCGGAAGCCCGTAGTCTTTTTAGGCTTGGCTTTGTTGATCTCCAATTGAGCCTTGATCTTTTCCTTGTCGATCAGGAACTCCTTGGTAACCAGTGTCTGGCCAATGTTCAGGATATTACTGAAGCAGAGATAAAGGGTCAGACCCGATGCGAAGTTGTTGAAGAAGAACATGAAGAACACCGGCATGGTGTACTGCATGTATTTCATCACCTTCATCTGGTCGTTGTTCTGCATCTGGCTTGCGTCCATCTGTTTCATGGAGTACCAGGTATACCAAAGGGTTGTGACCACCCATATCAGCGTAAACAAACTGATGTGCGCGCCGGCACCAAAAGGCAGATCGAAAGGCAGGTGCAGGATGCTGTCGTAGCTTGACAAGTCCGTAGCCCAGAGGAAACTCTGTTGCCTGAACTCAATACTCGCCGGGAAGAACCGGTAGAGTGCAAACCAGATCGGCATTTGCAGGAATATGGGTAGACACCCTCCGAGCGGGTTCACGCCATATTCACTGTACATCTTCATGGTTTCAACGCTGACCGCCTGTTGGTCGTCGCCCAGTTTCTTTTTGAGTTCTTCCAAACGTGGCTTTAAGGCCGCCATTTTGGATTGGCTGAGCACCATGCGGTACGTGAGCGGATACACAATGAGTTTCACCAGCAGCGTAAGCATCAGAATTACAATGCCCTGATTGCCAATAAAACGCGAGAGCAGATCCATCATCGGGTGGATGATCCAGCGGTTGATGGCTCCGAAAACACTGGCGCCAAAAGGAATGATATCCTGAAGCGACACCCCGAAGTCCTGCAAACGTTTGAATTCGTTTGGACCCGAGTAGATCGCCATATTGGCCGAACCGTTCTGGAACGGAACTACAGCAGTGGTTTTTAAGATCTTAAGGTTTGGATCAGCATCGCCAAGTACCCTGATCTCGCCCGTAAAATCGTGGAACGCAAATCCCTGGGCTACAATGCTGGTATTGAAAAACTGGTTGGAGTGGGAAAACCACTCTACAGGCTTTTCGCCGAGGCTTTTGGTGTCATCCTTGCGGCAATCGCAGTAGTCCGTCTTATCTGATGATTTGAAATAGATGGACGACATGGTGCGCTCGTAGGTCTGGTTGCGCTCCAGTTTGTCGAGGTGATTTTCCCAGTAAAAACGCAATTCTTTTTGCGTCAGCACACTTTCCAGTCCATTTGCAGCAATACGATAGTCCAGACGATAGTTGTCTGGTGAAAGCGTATAGTTTTGCTCCAGATATCTGCCACCGCCGGCATCCGCACGGAAGGTTAGGATATTCCCGTTTTTGGTGGGTGTAAAAAAGAGTTCGCTGGTAAGCACTTTACCTGTGGCAGTACCGCTAATGGGTAGCTCAAACTCAAAACGATTTTGTTGATCTTCGAGCAGGTACAGTGCGCTTTTTACGTCCTTGCCCGCTGTATCGGAGAGTACTTTTTCAAAGTTTTTCAGAAAAACGTCTTTGATTCGCCCACCCTTGCTGGTGAAGGTGATGCGGACCAGGTCGTTTTCCAAAACCTCAAATTGCTCTTGTCCGGAGGATGCCGGCGCAAAAACACCGAATTTTGCAACCGCCATCGTATTTTGTTCCGTTTCGGATGAAACGGGTTGCGGCGTGGTTTCGGCAGGTTTCGGTGCTGTGGTTGGTGCTGCTGCTGTGGCTTGCTGATTCGCTTCAGTGGCGGCGGTAGTTTCAGCCGCTAACTGTTCAGGGGTTTTCTTGGGTGGGGCTGAATATTGCATCCACAAAAACAACAACAAAAATATCAGGCCCATGCCGATATAGGTACTCAGTTGACTCTGTTTCTCTTCCATTACTATTAATGAGTGAATGAGGGAATGAGTGAGTGAGTGAGTGAATGAGGGAGTGAATGAATGAGGGAGTGAATGAGTGAAGTTGCGAAGGAGGGGGAAGAGATGGGTGATTGGGGCAGGAAGTTTCAGTCAAGCGGGACTTATCTGCCCCCTGCACTGTCACTTATTTACCCATTCACTCAATCCTCACTCATTCACTCAAGCACTCATTCACTCACTCATTCACTCATGCACTCATGCACTCATGCACACACTCACTCATTATTAAAAGCCCGCAAAAGTATGTCAATTCCCGCCGCAATAATAACAAAGCTGGAAGATTGCCCCGATTGGCTCGACCGAATGCTGGCAAAAGCCTACTGGGAGGCTGAATATCACCTTGAATCGCCCAATTTGAAGGATGAAAGAAGCATCCTGTTCCGGTTTGAGGCCCGATCGAAGGATTTAGATCCATACCTGGATGCATGGAACATTCAGTCTTTTGCCATTATTACCGCATTTAACCCCGGGTCGGCAGTGCTTTCGTTGGAAGAAAACCTGCATTGGCATGCCGCCTTGCGCGAAACTCTCCTCCCGCATTGTCGGGTGCTTCTAAATTCCACCGGTCAAAATACGGATGGCAGTTGGCAGGAACAGGGTTTTTGGGCCCTGGATATTGATCTTGAAAAAGCCGCAGAGATCGGAGCTGAATTCGGACAACAAGCCATTGTCTGCTGGAAACGAGGCCGCCCGGTGGAATTGTGGTGGCTGTACCGGCTGCTGTACCGGCTGCTTTAGCTGCCGGAATACCTGTCAGGCTGCTTTAGCTGCCGCAACAACTGTTAACTGCCAAGCCGCAACAAATCCTGCAGCTAAAGCAGCCGGTACAGCCAACTTTTGCGCGACGTAGCAAAACCAGCAATTTTCTACATTTTAAATACCCTCATTTTCTACATTTGTCCATAAAATAACCGTTTTTTAATGAAAAAAATATTCCGCCTTCCCGCCAAAACCTGGCAAACGCTGACAATCCTTGCCGCCTTTTGCCTGCTTGGTCGTTTTCAGGGTGATGCGCAAGTCACCTTGCCTGAAGTAGATATTCCCATCACTTCCCACAATTACTATGAGATCTGCCAGCAGCTTGATACCTATTTTGCCAGCGATTACGACAAAGCAAAAGAAGAAGCCGAATGCTGGGACAACCCGCTCGTAAAATACCAACGCTGGAAATGGTGGTGGCGCGACCGTGTGCAGGCCGACGGCTCTTTCCCCGACATGCGGGCACAATGGCTGGAATACCAGAAACATTTTGTCGCCGCCGCCCAAAGTCGCGATGAACAACCCCTTTGGAAAAACGAAGGCCCCTCCAAAAATCCCAACAGCGGATACTGGGGCATGGGCCGCACCAAACACGTGGCCTTTCACCCCACCGAACCACTCACATTTTTTGTGGGAACCCCCGATGGAGGACTCTGGAAAACCACGGATGGCGCAGAAACCTGGACGCCCATGGGCGACGGACTGCCTTATCTGCCGGTTAGTGTGATCCTGATCAACCCACAGCACCCGGATACCATGTTTATTTCTCTGGGCGATAAAGGCGGCTGGTGGAACTGGAACCTGGGCGTGTACCGAAGCACTGACGGTGGCAACACCTGGGCGCCCACCGGCCTGGACTGGGAGCTCTCGCAGGAAAATGTGATCTACAATATGGTGATGGCCCCCAACAACCCGCAGGTGATCTTTGCCGCGAGTAACCGGGGCATTCGACGCACCATAGACGGTGGCGACACCTGGACCATCCTTCGTCCCGGCGAATACACCGACATTAAATTTCGCCCCAACGATGATTCCACCCTGTATGCAGCAGCGCACAATTACTGGGGTCTGAGCCAGGTGGTGAAAAGTACCGATGGCGGTGAAACCTGGACCCAGGTCTCTGATTTTCAAACCACCAACAATGATCTTCGCCTGGCCGTCAGTCCGCTGATGACCGATTGGCTCGGCGTGCATTTTTCCAATGGAAAACGCTTTTTGCTTTCAAAAGACGGGGGACTGAGCTACACGGACAATGCCGCACCGGAAGACGACTGGGGCGTGTTCAATTTTTCTGCTTCGGACTCCAACATCATCTACCTCGGCGGCGTATCCATGAGTCGCTCCATTGACCAGGGCGCCACCTGGGAAAAGATCACCCACTGGTACAACGATGGGGTGCATGACGAGGTGCACGCCGATTCGCACGATCTGGTACACAGTCCGCACAATCCCAATGAGTTATGGTATTGCAATGACGGCGGATTGTACCGGTATGACGAACTTACGCAGAATTGGACCGACCTTTCTGACGGCCTTTCTATTGCACAGTTTTACCGCATTGCGGTGAGCGAAGCGGGGCAGCTAAAAATTGCTGCCGGATCTCAGGACAATGGCGGCTGGCTGCGTACGCCGTTTGGCTGGCGGCACACCAATGGTGGCGACGCCATGTGCCAGATCATTGATCCGACCAACAGCAACATCATGTTCACGGAATACTACGGGGGCAATGACATTTACCGTTCCACCAATGGCTATGCTACGAGTGTAAACATTGCCGACAACATCCCGGGCGAGCCTTCCGGCGATTGGGTCACGCCTTTCATCCTCAATACCCAGAATCCGCAAACCTTCATCGTCGCTTTTGAAGACGTGTTCCGTTCTTTTGACCGCGGGAATACTTTTCACAAGATCAGCGAAAATCTCACCGGAGGCGTCGACAATGATCTGCGCGATGTAGCCATGTCGCAGAGTGATACCAATTTTATCGTGACCACCCGAGCCAACCGCGTGTACAAAACCATCAATGGCGGTCAGAACTGGACCAGCAAGCCCGTGTCTACCGGCGAAGACATTACCCGCATCGCCATTCACCCCAGTAACCACCAGCGGATGTGGGTGACCAAAAGTGGCTATGCTGCCGGGAAGAAAGTATTCGCCACCACCAATGGCTGGTTATCGGCCGTAAACATTTCCGGCACGCTCCCCAATGTGCCGGCCAACTGCATCATTTTCGATTCCATCACCAATTATCTGCTCGTGGGCACCGACATCGGGGTATTTTACACCGACGCTGACCAGATCGACTGGAAGCCATATGGTATTGGAATGCCAGCGGTGTATGTATTGGATCTGAAAATCCGCCAGTTCACCCGCAAGCTTTACGCGGGCACGCATGGTCGCGGCGTCTATTCAGTAGATATGCAGACCCTGGTTGGCACCCAGGATCCGACCACTTCCATGCTGGAGGCGCGCGTTTATCCAAACCCTACCCGCAACGTGTTGCTGTTCAAATCAGCCGCGGAGCAGGTTTTTGAGGGAAAAATTGAGCTATTGGATGCTCTGGGCCGCCAGGCCATGCAAAAAAATATAGCCCGTCAGGCCCTGGATGAGTTGGTGCTGGATGTGGCTGCACTTCCGGTGGGACTTTATTTCCTGCAGGCTGTTAATTTGGAAGGGCGTGTGGTGTTGCGGGAGAAGGTGGTGATTACGGAGTGATCATTGATTTGCGATATCCGATTACATGATTTACGATTTCCGATTGGGCGCCAGAGCGAAGATACCCGGCGCTGGCACCCAATCGGAAATCGTAAATCATGTAATCGGATATCGTAAATCAAATTCTTACCGAAACCGGACCTCCACAATCCGGAAGCGGTGCTTCTCCCCCATTTTCAATTTCCGAGGCGTATTCAAACACCAGCCTGCACCGAAAGACACGACTGCAAGGCTGTAAAGTTTAACCGCATCCACCTCTTTGTCCTGATAGCCGAACCGGCCGATCGTGGTAGCCAGCGCAAGCGTTGCTCCCAGTGAAAAGGCCGCGCCACCCACGATACGCCAGATGGGTTTTCGGCGCACTTTGATGGTTTGAATGTCCGCTAGTTTTACTGCGAAATTGTCTAGCATCAAGGTATTCGATTCAGGTAAAATATCCGTGATGGTACGCAGGTACCAGTAATTTTCTTCGCCCGAGAGTCGGAAGCGAAGTTCCTCTCCGATATGGTACCGGGTGGTTTTGGCGCGGTTGGCGCGCTCCAACAGGAGCATTTTTTGTCCAAAAACGGAAAAACCTGAAAGCGTAAAAAAGAGGAGTAGTAAGGTGCGCATGGTGGGTTTTTTGTGAAGGAACGCAAAAATAGCGATTTCGCGGCGGAGGCTTGGGTAGACCTATTGGACGTTTTGACCTTAGATATTGGACTTGCTCACTAAAAATTTACATTCACACCCTCGGCAAAGCAGTTCCCTTTTGTGCCAGAGCATTTCTGCGTCCGCTCAACTACAGGCCGCAATGGCCCTGGTATAATAAAACTGCCCGGCAAGCAACATTCGCTACCGGGCAGTCTTTCTAATTTATAATTCAACTTGATGAAACATCCTGGTTAAGGATTCGGCTCACACAATAGATTGGCCGCACGTTCACCAGAAGGAATAGGCCAGATGTATGCTGGTGAACTAGCATCGATGGCAGCAATATTCGCTTTGCCTGGCAATGGGCTGAGCAAACGCTGACAATCCTGATTGCGGAACCCTTCCCCAAACAATTCAATGCGGCGCTCTGTTAGTAATTGGCTGATCAATGCGGCGTCCGATGCAAAACCTGCAAGATCGTAAATCGTAGCGGCGTCTGAACGGCCATGCACTGCATTGAGCAAATCCACCGAGCGTTGACTCAAACCATTTACACGCGCTTCTGCTTCTGCAAGGTTGAGCAATACTTCTGCATAACGGATGACCGGAGCATAGTCAAGGTGCTCGGCGCCAGCCGGGAATTTGTTCAAATACAACTTGTTAGTGGGCATGTTAAAGAACACAAACTGCCGACGAGCATCCGCCACCGTGAAATTCACCGAGTCACCAATGATGCCCGCTTTATTTATGGAATAATCACCAATACCACGTGGGCCAGGGTTGTAATAACTGCCCAGGCCGTTTTGTGTTCCAGGCAAATCATTGCTGGTAAAGGGCATCGAGAAGATGCTCTCTGTCGTAGTGTAAGGTGTGCTGAACACGTTTTTCACATTGGCTTGCAACTCGTGTGCAACACCCGAAGCAGCTTTGAAGGGAGCTGTGGCGGGTACAATTTTGTTGGCCTCCGTGATGACATCACCGTAACGTTGCATATTCAGATACACGCGCGTTTTGAAGGCGATCGCCGAATTTTTATGTGCGCGGGTAGTATTCAATAATGCAGTACCCTGGGTAGACAACAGGTTTTGTTCTGCAAAATCCAGATCCTGAAGAATTTGGGTGTATACCTGTGCCACCGTGCTCCTGGCCAGGTCGTTGTTGCCCGGGCCTGTTTCTGCACGCAAACGCAATGGAACGCCCAACTGCGAGCCATTGCCATCTGCATACGGACGACAATAGAGCGACAAAAGGCTATGGTAGCACACCGCCCGGACGAACCGTGCTTCCGCAATGTAGGCATTGACCTTTGTATCGTCGCCCACTACTGCCCGGTTTGCATCAGCACCTTCAATGAAGATATTGCAGCTGTTGATGGTAAAATAAACACTGTTCCACAGGTTGTTTACGTCGTTGATATTTGACTCAGCAACCGTGTGATTCCAGACAGAAAAGCCGGTCACGTTGTTCGTCGTTTCGTTGATAAATTCCTCTGCGCGTATGTCGCCGTAAACAATAAAACGGCTACCATAAAACGACCCGTTTTTCATAGCGTCGTATATGCCATTAAGCAGGCTGACGAAACGGTCGGGGGTGGAAAATGCGGTGGCATCGGAAAGATTGCTTTGCGGTGCAGGGTTGAGCAGATCTTTCTGGCAAGCGTTGGGCAGAAGCAACGCAACCAACGCTATGAGCAAGACGGAGGTTTTTTTATATGCTTGCATGGTATTTTTCATTACTATGAGTGTTAAAAATTGAATTAGAAGCCTAGGTTCAAGCCTATGGTAAATGTTTGAGCCATTGGAACCGTGTTGCGGTCAATACCTGGCGCTGAATTGCTGTTACCGTTGGTTGAAACTTCAGGGTCGGTGCCTTCGTAGTTTGTGAACAAGAAGGCGTTATTTACGGTACCATATACCCGAAGGCTGGCAATGTTCGCCTTATTCAAAAGACTGGCAGGCAAGCGGTATCCAAGCGTCACGTTCCGGATGCGAAGGAAATCACCCTTTTCTACATTTTCAGAAATTGGAATAGCTGAACCATTCGAAAAGTTGTCGCCAAACACCACGCGTGGAATAGAACCGTCTGGATTTGTCTCCGTCCAACGGTCAAGCACATCAACGTGGTTGTTCCAGAAACGTTGGTCACGCATACCGGCTTTGCTACCGTTGTATATGTAGTTGCCACCAGCATAGTTCACCTGTATGTTCAAATCAACCGGCCCGTAAGTGAAGGTGTTGTCCCAACCACCAAACCATTTAGGTAATGTCGGGCCATAAGCTTTACCATCAGAGATAAGCGAAACAGCTGTAACTACCGTACCGTCGTCTACTCGTGTCCAGCGTGAAGCAGCGGGGGCTGCATGGTTATATTGCACGCGCGTTCCATCCTTTTTAATAAAAATCCGTTGGCCGTTGGCTGGGTTTACGCCATCTGTTTCCACCGCGTAAATCGCACCAATAGATTCATTCAGGCGAATGAGGCTGGTGGTTTCAAGGCCGGATGTTTGCGCCAGAATATCTTTATCACCTTGAGCAAGGGCCGTTACCTGGTTCTTCATTAAGGTAATATTAGCACTACTGGTCCAAGAGAATTTGCCTTTGCGAAGTACCGTGCCGCTGAGGCTAAATTCATGCCCTGTGTTTTCCATGGAGCCAATGTTGATGGCAATCACATTTCCAGGAATACCTTTGGAAGGCGCCTGGGGTGCATTGAGGATAAGGCCATCAATCAGGTTGTTGAAATAGGTATATTCACCCTGAAGACGGTCGTTGAAAAGACCAAAAACTACTCCAATGTCAGTTTTTTTGCTTGATTCCCAGGTGAGTTCGCGGTTGCCTGCCTGACTGAAGAAGAAGGTTGGTGCAGCAGCGTACAAACCAGACCCGTAAAGGCTTAAAGAGGCGAAGTCGTTGATGCCGTTGGCATTACCAACTGTACCGTAACTACCACGAAGCTTGAAATAGTTGATGGTGTTATCGAGTGTTCCTTTCCAGAAAGCTTCTTCTGAGACGTTCCAGCCTGCAGAAGCTCCCCAGAAGGTGCCTTTTTTATTGCCCGGAGCATACGCAGAGTATTCATCCTGGCGGATATTGGCGGTCACATAGTAGCGGCGGTCGAACGCATAGTTCAAACGACCGAAGTAAGAAAGCAGGTAGTTTTCGCCCTGGAAGTTGCCGCTTGGGTTGTTGGTAGTGAAGTTACCCTGGTAAGTGGTAAAGAATGGGTCAGCCACCTGGGTGCGCTGGGCTCCCCAACCTTCCGCGGTGGTGTATTGTTGTTCGTTCCCCGCGAGCAAGCCAATGGTGTGCAAGCCCTTCAAGGTTACATCATAAGTAGCGAGATTTTGCCAGTTCCAACGTTTGTTCTTGAAGAGGACGTTGGTGGCCAGGCCATTTTGGCCAAAACCGTCACCGTGTAATGGCGACCAATAGGTTTGGTTGTCTACCGAAAGGTTGTCAAGGCCGTATACGGTCTTCACTTTAAGTCCATCGATGATTTCCAATTGTCCGTAAACGGATGCTTGAATCTGGTCAGACTCAGATGAGTAGCGGTTCAAATCAATAATCGGGAGTGCATTTGCAAAACCCACCGGCTGTTTGTTTTTACCCTGTCCGAGTTGGTTGTTTGTGGTAATATTGTACTTGGCATTGCCTTCGAGCAAATTGCCATCAGCATCATACCGGAAGGGGCTGACAACTGGCGCAGTGACGAATGCGAGTCGACCAATACCGGAAGTAGAAAAGGCTTCGCCAGGCAATGAACCCGTGTTGGGCGCGCGGTTGTCGTTGTTGGCATAGCCCAGGGAGCCACCCAGCGTAATCCGCTTGTTCAATTTGTGATCAAGATTGAGGCGGCCAGACATACGCTCAAATTCGTTGGCGACAATCATGCCCTCCTGACGGGTGTATCCCATTGACAAATAATACGTGGTTTTATCAGAACCGCCGGAAAAACTCAAACCATGGTTATGTTGGAAGGCGCTTCTGTAGATGTGATCAGCCCACCTTGTATCCACTTGTTGGCCATTGATCGTATCAAGGAAGTATTGCGGGCCAACAAGGTTGTTGTTGGCAGCAGCTTCGTTTTTGATTTCCACATACTGTTGTGCGTTTAACACCTCAGGGACCCGAACTGCATTCGTCCAGCCAAGCCAACTGTCATAATTTACGCGAGTTTGGCCATTTTTACCCCGTTTGGTCGTAATCAATACGACTCCGGCACTTGCCCTCGAGCCATAGATGGCCGTAGCGGAAGCGTCTTTTAGGATGTCGATGGTTTCGATGTCGTTGGGATTGATGTTTGACAAGGGGTTATTGGCTGCTGAGTTGCCAAAAGTACCCGTAAAGGTTGGCACACCGTCTACTACCACCAATGGGAAAGAACTCAAGTTGATAGAGTTGATGCCTCGTACGCGGATGACAGGAGGGTTGTTCAACACACCATTCGGTATGTTGATATTTACTCCCGCAGCACGCCCTTGCAATAACTGGTCGAAACTCTGTGCCGGCAACTGAGCTATATCACTCCCTTTAATAGAAGATATGCTCCCGGTAATCGCCCGTTTTTGCTGGGTACCGTAGCCAACGACCACTACCTCCTGAAGGGTTTCTGGATTGACCACCAAAGAGATGGTGTACGCGCTCTCTCCAGTTAAGGGTACTTCCTGGGCAATATAACCCGTGTAAGAAACCTTGAGTAAGGTAGCACTGCTCGGAACCGAGAGTTTAAAAGTGCCATTGACGTCGGTAACTGCGCCAGAAGAAAAACCGGGTGAAGTAACCGAGGCGCCAATAAGCGGCTCTCCTTGGTCATCGGTGACCTTTCCGGTCACGTTGCGTTGTGCTAATGCCAGCGAAGTGCTCAAGAAGAACAACGCTAGCCCAAGTAGGACTTGCTTCATACAATGAAATTTAATTTGTAAAAAAATTATTAGTGTTGGATTTTGGGATTATTTTTTCGTTCATAGGCGGTACTCCAAACACTTGGACAATAATGAGGTTTTTTTAAAACCAGCTAAAAAAGCTGTAGATAGAAGCAAATAAAAGTACATTTCTAAATACTGTTCTTATTTCTTCAATTTTTTTTTGAGATGTACACCTTTTTCATGTAAAAACACCTTTGAAGTTCTTTGACAATTCGAAAAAAAGGACGCCGAGGCGGTTATTTCAATTGCCAGCCGACCACTGCTGTAGGCCTTGGTCGTCGAATTCTCCATGGCCCAAAAGCAGCACCCCTGGCCTCCTCCCCAACAACACGTCGAAGCGAAATCCTTAAAAAGACAGCCCAAAGCCAGATGGCTATAGCGAGAACCCCAACAACAGAAACGAACCCTCCAATCGCTACTTTTTTGAAATTTTGCCGAAATTGTTGTTTTTTTGCAACGCTTCGCCTCAAGCGTAGCCTATCTTCCACCCTACCAGGGGACACGTTTTTTCCGGGTACTTCATCCCACCCAGGCCCTTCAGAGCACCTTCATTCGAAGTAATCTAGCGCATTGTTCAATTTAAAACCATGAAACCACTTATCTTTCTGCTGCTCCTGCTCGCTTTCACCGGAAACAGCCAAACAGAAAAAAGCATCACGCCGCTAACTTTTAGCGCAGCTCAGGCAAGAAGTGGCATCATCCGCGCAGTGATCGTAGGCATTTCCGACTACGAAGACCCTGCCATCCGCGACCTGCGTTTTGCCCACCGGGACGCCGAAATTTTTGCCGAATATCTGCGCTCCTCTGCAGGCGGTAAGGTGCCTGCAGAAAACATCAAACTCCTGACCAACAAACAGGCCACGCTCTCCGCCATAGATGATGCCCTCAATTGGCTACGCGACGAATCCCGAGCCGGAGACATGGCCATCATTTATTTTTCCGGACACGGAGACGTGGAAAAACAGACCCTCTGGCAACTCGGATACCTGCTCACCTACAATACCTGGGGCAACAATTACCGCAACCGGGCCGAGCGTATCGAAGACCTGAACGACATCGTGATCTCGCTGTCTACCGTCAAAAACTCCAGGGTCATTGTCATTCTGGATGCCTGTCGTTCTGGCAAATTGGCCTCGGAAGCAAACCGCGGAACCGTCCTTACCGCCGAGCAAATGGGCAAACGCGTGGCCAATGAAGTCCGCATCATGTCTTGTCAGCCGGATCAATTGTCGCTGGAAGAACCGGATTTTGGTGGCGGACGCGGGATATTCTCCTATTATCTGGTGAACGGCCTGAAAGGCCTGGCCGATGAGGAAAAAGACCAGCAGGTGACCCTGGTAGAAATGGAGGAGTACCTGAAATCCAATGTCCGGAAAGCAGCCAAATTACGCGACCCTGAATTCAAACAAAACCCGGTGATCGAAGGGCAACCTTCCTTCATGCTGGCGCAGGTGGAAGAGCCTACCCTCAAAATGGCCGAACTCGAAATGAGCCAGGCCAAAGCATCTGAGGCCTCGTTCGCCAGTACAGATAAAGGCTTGAAAGGGATCCTGGAGGCCGAAACTTTGGCCATTCAGGATGATCCGATGGCTGCTTTTTCCATGGCACTGGACAAATTGGAATTGACAGAAAGCCCAGGTTTTGAACAGGCCATGCGGGGCAACCAGAAGCAGATCCTTCAATTTTTCACCACAGCTTTCGCTGCAAAAAAGGTCGGGGAGAAGCTGAGCAAGGCTGAATACAAAGGGCTGCAAAAATTCCTTGAGCTTGGGGAAAATTCCCGGAACGACCCGGAACTGCGGGCCGGGTTTTCTCGCCGCATTGCCGTCCAACTGAACGACCGGGCGCAGCATACCATCAACCTTTACCTCCGGGGGGATGCGGGTGAATTGGCCAAACGCTACTATGAGACACAAGCTCAGATATATGCCCGAAATCCATTGTACTTAAAAGCGGCCATGCACTTGATCGAGCCCAGCCACCCTTTGTACCAGCGGTTGAATTTAAATTATCTATATCTCGATGGAGTTGGGGAGCGACTATTGGCAGGGATGTCTGAGAATCCTAAAAAAGGCCTTGAAACCGCTTTGAAAAAACAACTGAAGGCCCTTGCTCTGGATGATAAAGCCCCCTATATCCACAATGAGCTGGGCCTGATCTATTTGCAAATGAAGGACTATAAAAAAGCCCGGGCCGAATTTGAGATCGCTGCAGATCTCGCGCCGGGCTGGGCCTTTCCATGGTCCAATTTGTGTATCATGTACACCGAAACAGGCCAGTTGGATCAGGCCAAAGCAAGTGCTGAGCAAGCCATCGCCTTGCAGGCCGATTACCCAGGGGTGTATAATAATCTGGGAGATGCCTGGGCGAAGAGCCACAATTACCTGAAAGCCGAAACCCTGTATCGGAAAGCAATATCCTTAAATGACAAACATTTTATTCCGTTTCAGCAATTGGGTTACTTGCTATCCGCAACGACTCGTTTTGAAGCGGCCGAGGAGATGTTTTTTCAGGCTGAACGTTTAAAAGTAGGGGTTTTGAATATTGGCACCGCCGTGGATGCTCCCGGTAGACCCTATAAGATTAAATTAAAAAATATTTATGCGGATGGTATTACTAACTACTATACCCCGATCAAGTTAATCTCAGAGCCCAGAACCGCGGAGGATTTTATACTCATTGGACGGATAAATTTTGATCGGGGAGATTTTAAGGAGGCTGAGTCAAATTTTCGAAAGGTCATAGCATTGGCTCCCGATCACCTGAAAGTGTACGATTATCTCGGGCAACTTACTTTTATTGAAAAGCGGTACGAGGAATCGGAGCTTTTTTTCAAAAAACTGTTGAAACTGCGCCCGGCAGAACCCATGCTCCTGTTCAAATTAGCAGAGATTTACCGGGAGCAAAACCGCTGGACAGAAGAAGAAAAGATCTACCGCGAAGTACTCCATCATGATTCCTTGTCAGAGAAAGCCGCTTTGGAGGCCTACCAACTGCTGATACCGCTCTTAGAAAAAGAAAGGCGATACCTGGATCAGGAAAGGGCCTTGTGGGAATATGCCCAATATGCAAAAGAAAATGCCCTCGAACAGTTGGATGTGCTTTACAGCAAAATGGTAGACCAGTTTCCAACCAACACCGAATGGCTGTACAAGCAAGGTGTTTTTTATGCAGAAAGGGAGAAGGCAGAAGCCAGGGCAGTCTTTAATTTCGAAATGGTGCTGGATCTCGACTCCAGCTATTCCGCCCGGGCCTATCTGCTTACGCGAATCGGGGAATTTCAGCAGACAAAACGTCCGCAAAAAGCCATTAAAAACCTGCAAAAAGCCCTCGAAATCATGCCAGAGCAAACCTCTGCACGCTATGCTTTGGTGACAGCCTACCTCAAAGCAATGCGGTATGACGAAGCATTTGCACAGCTGGATACGCTCTATAAAAATAATCAGATCGACCTCTCCAACCGCCTGAAATATGCTGACTTGCAGGCGCTTTCCGGCAACTATATCGCTGCAGACTCGATGCTGCAAAAAGCCCTGTACATTCAACTGGACACCTTGCCCGGGCTGCATGCATTGATGGGCAAATCCGCCATGCTGAACCAGCAGCCTGCAGCCGCGATCGAAGCCTACCAAAAAGAATATGCCCTTAGTCCCGGCGATGCCGATCTTGCCTACACCATAGGCCGCTTGTACGCCCGCACCGGGCAAAAAACAGAGGCCATGGAATGGCTGCGTCGTGCGTTTGAATCCGGCTTTAAAAAGGAGCTAGTGTTGAAATATGATCGGGAATGGGATGCCTTTCGGGAGAGTGATGCTTGGAAGGCGTTGTGGGAAAAATGATTTTTAGATCAGGTAAAAGATCAAAATATAAAACCCGGGTATGAAAAATCTTCTGATTGTATTGCTGCTCTGGCCGTTTTTGATTTATGGGCAGGTTGAAAGGAGCGTGGCTTCTATCCAGCCGATGGCCTCTACTCCCAGGTCGGGTGCAACTTATGCGGTGGTGATTGGGATCTCGGATTATCAGGATGCTGAAATCCCCGACCTCCGCTTTGCAGATAAGGACGCCGAAGCTTTCGCCAATTACCTACATTCCCCTGCAGGCGGGGTTCTTTATACAGAACCACCTCAAACGTCTCACCAACGAACAGGCCACTCCCGGCATGCGCACCGCCTTCAACGAAAGTCCATCCAATCTTTTCGACAGACAATTACCTTTTTTCAAGCACTTACATAGGGTTTGAAAAAACCTGGTATTCAATTACAATGTGCCTTATAAACCGACGGCTGAAACATATAAATTATCTTAATTTGCCAATTCCGCCGGATTTATATTTCATTTGCACAAGCTTAGTTACAGGAAATATAATCCGGGAAAATTATCAAGGCTCCTACTTACCTGTCACGCCCCATCAGAGCAACTTCATTCAATTTAATTCTTGCTCAACATCTGAAATAATGAGAAAACTTTGCCTTGTATTCGCTTTGGCGTTCCTTTCCCTGCGTGGATCTGCCCAGAATACAGACCCCATTGCATTTATCGTGGATAGTCTGCTCCTCGACGCCAGAGATCTTACATTTCAGCAGAATTTTAGCAAGGCCTTTGAGGTCGCTGCGCTGGCTGAAAAACTGAGCCTGGATAAAATAGGGCGAAATACAGCCTCGTTTGGCAATGTCTGTTATCGGTATGGATGGATGCTCGGTATGAAAGGAGACCAAAAGGGATCTGAATAACGGTACCAGGAATCGATCAAAATTCGAGCTAAGGTTTTGGGACTCGATCACCCGGACTATGGTAAATCAGTGACCAATTTGGGTCTTCTTTATCATAATCAGGGCAACTATGCCAAAGCGGAGCCGCTTTATCTGGAGGCGAAAAGAATCTTCGCCAAAGCATTCGGCATAGCACATCCGGCCTATCTCCATATTATGGGAAACATCTCTACCCTGTATTATGATAAAGGAGAATACGATAAAGCCCAGGTCCTGAACACCGAAGCAAAGGAGATCAAGCTGAAATTAGCTGGTGAAGAAACAGAGCAATACGCCGCATTATTGAACAATATCGGCAATTTATACAATGGAAGTGCCAATTACGATCAGGCAGAATTGCTATATATTGAATCCAAAGATTTTAAAGCCCGATTATTGGGTAAAGAAGACCCGGACTACGCCATTACAACCGGAAACCTGGGGATACTGTATTACAACAAAGGCGATTTTACCAAAGCAGAAGCACTACTGCTCGAAGCAAAAGAGATCCAGCTAAAGGCCGAAAAAGTGCCCGCAGAATATCCCTCGAATTTAAACACGCTGGCCATGGTCTATAAGGCCAAAAAAGAATATTCCAAGGCAGAAGCCCTCTACCTCGAAGCAAAAGAGATCTGGGCAAAAACCCTGGGCACCAGCCACCAATTCTATGCAACTGCTTTGTACAATCTGGCCTATCGGTATAAAGCCAAAGGTGAATATGCCAAAGCAGAAACGCTCTATCTGGAGGCAAAAGAGATCATGAAAAAAGCCCTGGGCGAAAATCACCCGGAATATGCGGCATTCTTGAACGGTCTTGCCAGTTTTTACTTTGAAAAAGGGGAGTATCCAAAAGCGGAGCAACTTTTTCTGCAGGCAAAAGCCATCCAGACAAAGACCCTGGGCAAGGATCACCCGGACTATGCAGAAACCACCGTCAACCTGGCCCTGCTCTACCAGAAAACAAACCGGATCCCGGAGGCAGCCGCACTTTTTCTTGAATCCAATAAGATCAACCGCCGGATCATTGAAAAAGCGTCCAGCTACTCTTCCGAAAATGAAATGCTCGCTTTCCTGCGCACATTTGAGGAAGAACTTGCCCGGTTTCAGTCGATCACGCTCCTCCATCCAACACCTGAACTTTGCCAGGAAAACTACAACAATGCCCTGTTTAATACGGGCATTACGCTCGAAAACGACCGCATCCTGGCCCGTGCTATCGCCGGGGCCGACAGCCTCACCCGCGGCATCTATGAAAAATGGCAGGGATGTCACCGACGCCTCGCCAAACGCTATGCCCGACCCATCGATGAGCGCAAAAAAATAGCCGAGGTGGAAGCGGAAGCCGAGGGCTATGAAAAACTGCTGCGTCGAAGTCTGCCCGCCTTCCGGCAAGCGCCCAAAGTACCGACCTGGCAGGACGTACAAACTCACCTTAAGCCAGACGAGGTGGCCATTGCATTTCTCCACTTTCAATACTATAAGCCAGAAGCCACCGACAGCACAATGTATGCCGCCATGCTGCTCCGTCCCGGATGGAAGGCGCCCAAATTGGTCCAGCTCTTAGAAGAAAAACAACTCGATTCCCTGATACATACTACCGGTGAGCTAAAATCGGATTATGTGATGAAGCTCTATTCCATTTCTGACCGAGGAATCATCGCAGTAGAAAAACCGACCAAAACCTTGTATCAATTGTGCTGGCAACCGCTCGAAAAAGAGCTTTCCGGGGTAAAGACCGTGTATTTTTCTCCTACCGGGTTGCTGCATCGCATCAATCTGAGCGCCATTCCGATCCCCCCCCAGGAGGGGGGGCTGGGGGGGCTGGATTCTACCCTGGCGGATCGATACCACCTGATCGAACTGGGCAGTACCCGAAGCCTGGCCGCTTCTGCAGAAACAAGCATTCAAAATAACCAGGCGCTCCTTTTCGGCAGTATTCAGTTTGAAATGGATTCAACCGCGCTTTTGGCGTCCATTGCAAGGCTCAATGGCTCCACAGTGGCCAGTCCGGCGGCTCCCGCTCCAGCCAATACCAATGCACCCAATCGGGGTGGCACCTGGGCTTATCTGAAAGGGACCGAAAAAGAGGTCAGTACCATTGAATCCCTTTTATCTGCCGATGGAATGAACATTAAGACCCTGAAAAACTACGACGCCACAGAGGAAGCTTTCAAAAAGATCGGCACCCAGGGAGAGTCCCCCAGAATACTCCACCTGGCTACCCATGGTTTCTTTTTCCCCGACCTGAAAGGAAAGGCTATCAATACCAAAGAATCCGGATTCAAAACGAGTGAGAACCCGCTGATCCGCTCCGGTCTACTGCTGGCTGGCGCAAATTATGCCTGGGCCGCCGGAAAGCCCCTCAAAAAAGGCATGGAAAATGGCATTCTGACCGCCTATGAGATCAGTCATCTAAACCTTTCGAATACGGAACTGGTAGTGCTCTCCGCCTGCGAAACCGGCCTGGGCGATATCCAGGGCAACGAAGGCGTGTACGGCCTGCAACGGGCTTTTAAAATTGCAGGGGTCAGGTATCTCATCATGAGCCTCTGGCAGGTGCCCGACAAGCAGACCTCATTGCTGATGACCACCTTTTACAAGAAATGGCTGGATGAGAAGATGGAGCTCCCGGAGGCGTTCAGGGCGGCGCAGAAACTGATGCGGGACAATGGGCTGAGCCCTTATGACTGGGCGGGATTTGTGTTGGTGGAGTGAGCTAATGAACGAACCAGATCTTGCAAAAATGAATGGGATTTAGAAGTCTCGTTCAAATCTGACAGATCATACATTCATGCTATACCTTTTATTTTTCAGGCGGCACAGGGATCTCCTGTTGGTCCGAAAACCGGATCTCTGTAGCCAACAAACGCTTCCGCTGGTTCAGTTTAATTTTTTGATCGGTGATCAGATACATCCCGAAAGTGGCGGAAGCCGCAGATACCAGAAAAAGTGGTGCATACTCCCATCTTTTGTCTGCAAGGGCCAGGCCTGTTGCAAAGCTTAACTGAGCACCAAAGATCACCAGCTTCGGGCCAAATCTTTTCCATCGGCTTTTCCTTTTTACCCTGATGGCGGCGATATCTTCTACTTCAACGATGTTTTCACCCAACACCACCGCATTGGACTCCGCCAGAATATCGGTGATCTTTCGGGTATACCAATAGTTTTCTCTTCCTACCAGCCTGTATTGGAGGTTCTGTCCCACATAAAATCGAGTACTCCGAAGTTTACCCGTTTCTTCCAGCAAAAGCATTTTTTGAGCCCTTGCTTGTGTCAAACAAACACTTAAGCAGAGCAGGATCATTGAAATCTGGTACATAAAAAAGAGGATAACCCGGGTTTAGGGGTTATCCTCTTTATACGTTCAAGGGCTATGATTCGCCGCTTCTTATGCTTCAACCACTTCCCGAACCGGCAAAATTCCCTTTATGCTCAGCTCAGTCTTCACTGATTCCAAATGCAAGAACTCCTGCCCAGCGCCGCGCTTATGTCTTTTTTGACCAAACGCCCATCGAGTAGAGAACAAATCTAAGGCAAAAACTTGAATTTCTTTGATTTAAGGACCGCTTTTGACGGCTATGGTCAAAAAACACAAACACAACCCTGAGCTTAATATAGTCAGGAAAGCATTGGGTAAATCTTGGAGGTTTCGTAAACGTACAATCCTCCAAGTCAATAAGAATCAACGAAACACAGATACTCTGGCCCCCCCAATCAAATTACCCACCCTATCAAGTACGATGACAGCGTAAATTCCAGTCGGATTTTGCTCTAAATCCAGCGATAGTTTGGGTGTTCCGGGTGGTATAGCAATGGATTTTATCTTTTGTCCACCACTATTGTATACCGAAATCAAGCCTCCCTCACTATTTGGAAGGCTCACTTCTGTCATTCCTGTGGTCGGATTGGGAGTAACCTGAATCAGGTGGGAGGACAGATTCTGAGATACCGTACCCACACCGCCTGTTGTGTCACAAGGTGGATCCAGTGGGCCAAGGTTATAGTTGGCGAAGTTAGGGATGAAATAACCTTGCCTCGCCGGTAAGGTGATGGCATGCTGTTCTACATTGCAAGCGAGGCCCAATGAATCTGGATTGTGAATGACATGAAGGATATTGTTTCCGTACGATGAAATGATATAGATTTTCCCATCCGGTCCGGGCATCATCTGAAAGAAATTGGCTGGGAATGGCGCCAATGTGCCATCGTAAACGGCCACAACCTGCATACTACCAGCCAAATCAGGTGCCGAAAGATCATACTGCTGCACCGTTCCGCCGGAGGTGAGATACAAAAAACGACTGTTAGGAGAAGTAGCAACTCCACCACCGCCGTAGGGCACAGAATCCCAATCTAAGCGTACGGGGTTTGATAGTTTGCCAGAGCACCTGTCAAAATCATACACTACCAGATTTTTGGTTGAATTGCGGAAATATTTGCTTCCATCTTGTGAAAACGCCGTTTGACTACAACAATAAGCACTATCAATCTCCAAACCCAGGTTGTCGAAAACCTGCATACCCTTGTATTTTACACCTTCAGCACTGAGCAAACTCACATGAATATTGTTGCTATATCGCCTGGGGTTTACAATCCACCAGTCACGCCCGTTGCCATGTCGGGTAGCTGTGACATAATTGCCCAAATATATAGAATCACTTAATACTATATTGTTTTTAGATATCACCATGCCATTTCCAGAATCTCCTGATGCATCAATTATTGAATACATAAGATTCATGGGATTCCAAAGCCAATCGTCATCCCTGAGATGGAAAAGGTAGTATAGACTATCACTTCCAGGCATTGGTAAGAAAATACAGGGTTGCCACAAGGGATAATCTCCATCCTCACAGAATTCAACAAAAACAGCGCCAGGGCTTAAGGTGTCCCCATTTGCCATCAATTGGTGATTTCGGTTTACGACCATGCAACCGTTGGTGTAAGCCACCAAATTTCCATTTTGGTCAGAAATAGACGCTTTAGGTCGAGCAAAAATGTAATTCTGTAATGTTAAACTTGGAGTAGGTGTCTTAAAATCCATGATTATGCCTCCAAAGGTCCCCCCGTTGGGCGGAGGGTAAATTTTGCTATAACCCAACGTCCAGATATAATCGTGTTTTAGTTGGGCGAAAGCTGTATTCAAAATAAAAACACAGGAGGCAAGTAGTACGCAGACTTTTTTCATCGGAAAATACAATAGTAATAGCCTACGACCTTACGGCCGCAGGCTATTAATCAAGTTAGAAAATTTAGTGTAAAACAGAAACTTTGGCAGTGCCTATCAATTTACCTGCCTGATCGGAAAGAACTATCCAGTAAAGCCCCGTAGGATTTTGACTAAAATCAAGAGACAATTGGGTGGTTTCTGCTGAAAAAGAGCGTGTATTTACCTTTTTTCCACTAATATTGTAAACTGTTAGCAAACCACCAGCGTTTTGCGGAAGGATTATTTCTGTCAGGCCAGTAGTTGGATTTGGCGCAACTTGTATTCCAACAATAGACTGACCAGAATCCGCTCGCTCCCCAATTTGTTGGTGGCCCTCCTCCATATCAACAAACAAAGCTTGATCACAAGGTGCCAGGAAATAAACACTTTCATTGGCCGATGCGCCAATAATCAATACACTTTGTTGCGCCAATGCAAGTGCTTGCTGGTATAGCAACTGTGTGATAGGCTGGCCAAGTAAATGGCGAATTCGCAGCTCCTGGATTGTTTTTCTCGCCGATTCGTAGGGCAACGTTGTGCCAATCGCAGCATTGTAAGTCAATACATTTTGGAGGGCAGTATTTATTTGTTGATTTCTGACATTGACCAGCGCGGCTTGAGCCGCTACACTTACACTTATTTGCAGGAGTAAGGTGTCGCGTTGAGCAAACCAGGCATCCGTCAAGTTGCTGGTATTCGTATAATTCATACTTGCATCAAACAATCCCAGATTGGTAAAAGCCAAATCAATTGCAGTAGTATAGGTAGCTAAAGTCGACTCATAAGTAGAAGTATGTATCAACGCATTCCTAATTTGTTGTACTACATTCGCAAGAGAGGCCAAGGTGCTCCCATTCAAACTGTTGAAAAACGTTTCTTCTGGTGAGCCTGTTGGGCGCAAAGCTGGAAAAATCAAAAGTTTGGCATAGACGTCACGCGTCAGGTCCCAAAGGGCCACACCACTCAAACTGGAGGTTCCAAGCACAACTTCCTTTTCATAAGGGGTAAGTAGCCTGGGAAGTGGGCTTAGCATTGGTTCACAATAATCAAGCGGAGCTGTAGCATCATTATAAAACCAAAATAGGGTGCTTGGATCAGGAAACAACTTCACGTTGGGTGGCAGCCAAGGTAGTACATTGCCTTCTGGCACGACAAATTCTGAGAATAGTGGATCTCCATTACTGACCGACGCAGCATATAAAACACATGCATTGGGATCTAAATTCCATTCATTTCCGTGGCCTATCTGCTTGCCTATCCTTGCGTCTCCGGTATTAATCTCTAGTCCAATGGAATGGTTATTGATGTGATTATTCCGAACGTTTATATTATTCTGTGACAAAAAATGAAAACCATGGACGGATTGGTCAAATGTATTCTCGCAAAAATCCATCCCCTGAATCCCTCTGGCGTGAACACAACATATTATTGGGTTGGTAAACTGACTCTGTACCGTTGATATTCCTGTAATATCATTTTGGCGCACGATATGCCCCATTGAAAGGTTTTGACCGCCATTGGGCTGTAACAAAATGCCATAATCCTGTGTGTTTGGTGTAATGTATCGGATATGATTATCATGGATGTTTAGATTATCCGAATTGCCCATTATACCCCGAATACCTAAAACCCCACCAATACCAGCTGTTGCACTAATATTCAAGGTGTTATTAGAAATATAGAATTCTGTTGTAGCATCTTCAATATCCACTACAGTAATACAGTTCATTGCCTCCGCTCCTACAGAATTTGTTGTGAAAACATTCCCATCAATTCCAGAAGTAAAGATAAAATTACTCTGGGGGCGTTCAACATATATCCCAATTCTCCATCCACTGCCAGTCATGTCGAACCTATTCAAGTTATTAATTATTATCTGTTGGCCGTTATCGTTCCCTACGGCATGAATGCCTTCCTCCCAGACTCCGGAAAAACGATTTAGTTGCGCTGTAAGGTAAACCTTTTCTGTCAAAACGCCTATCCTTCCTGTGCCATAAAAGCGACAACGGGTTGACTTTAGCCTGGAGCCCTTGCTCCAAATTCCTATTTCTGCAATATCATAGAAAAAGTTATTTATTGATTCCCAGGCTGAATTTTCTGTGATTATTCCATTAACCAGACATATAAAACTGTTTTGTTGGCCATGCTGGTCTACACCAACTACAACGTCAACTAAAACAAATTTTATTCCTGCGTGTGCAAGTGGAAAATCTGGCAAAGTTAGGTTTATCAAAGATCCAACTTGTGTCGCAAGATTTGCTGTTTGGTAAAATTGATTTCGAACAATTACAGCATTTAGTTTTGCTTCTTGACCTGATGTATTAAGTACATTGCTGATGCCAATATGATTATTCCGAAAAATATTATCAGAAATTCCATATTGGCCATTCTTTGGATCTAAAGTAAGACCGATGTAAGCATCTTCTACACTGTTGTTAACGAACTGCATCCCTAACTTTTTCTGTGCCATTGATGCATCTACCACTATACCTTGCCACATTTCACCACAACCAAAAAATTTGCAGTTGCTAAATACGATCTTCATTAAATTGTGTCCCGAAATTGGCGAAATATTTATACGTGAATCGCCGCGCATCTTGAAAATACAATTGTTGAACCGCACATTTTGTGTGATGGTATAAACTCCAGCAATCTCGATAGTTTTGTTCTCTACAATTGTACTCGGAGGTATCCCTGCGTTAATAGGAATTCCACCCGCTTCCCAGCAATATCCTGGAGAACAAGGGAACTGACTGTAGTAATCACAAGTTCGTGTACCATCAATGCAATGTGCAGGAAGTGTGGGGGCGGAAATGCACGGGTTGTAAGGCATTGGTTCTGTCTCTTGAGCCAGAACCATATTAGTGGCAAAAAATGCAACTAAAAACCCTAGGGTTAAACCCAAACGCGTTGGAGCGTTGGAGAGTTAAATTAAATCTGATTTTCATTTACGTTGAATTTTAGAAAATTAATAATGCGATTTAAGGCCAACGGGAGCACCGATGGAATATATACAGGAAGGGAATAGCTTATGAAATAGATTAGCGTGTGGGCCTTCTAAAAGGCATGGCACTATTATCCAATTTTTGCACTAGATGCTCTGTCGGATAAAATATTTGTTGGCCAACGGATTATAAAAAATACCCCGGCGCGCATAAGCGCAGGGCTAATTCGAATGCAATATATCTAAATAAAAACCAAACGACCAAATCAGTCGCTGAGATTTAACATCTGACTAAGGCGGCTACGATATCTGGAATGTTTGGTAACCGCACTCCAACAGGTTCTATTATTCGCCCTTAACAAACTTCCCATTCCAAACCTTCCCCTCAGATTGAAGTTTTAAGAAATAGATACCGGATGGTAAGTGGCTAACATCCATTGATATCTGCCCTCCCCAGTCAGTTGGATTGGGGAGAAAAACCATTCTGCCCGTTTCATTGAAGATACTAATAGATTCCAACTTCATGTTGGAACGTAAGTTTAAAATCTCGCCGACCGGATTGGGCCAAAGCAGCACTTGGACTGTGGCCTCTGCCAATGTAACTGAACTCACTTTTTCTATCTGAATCAATTGACAAGTTGAATCACAAGCATACGTATTGCAGGCAGTAAGGCACACATAATATGCGCCCGATGTGTTGTAGACGTGTACTGGATTGGTATCCTGGCTGCTTGTGCCGTCTCCAAAATCCCAATACCAGTTCAATGGCTCAAAGTTAGACTGATCAGTAAATCCAATCTGTTGGGGTGAAAGTGTGTCTTGTACCTGCCAGTTAAACTGGGCAATCATTTGATTGTCAATGCCTAAAGTATCACAAGAACTGCCGTCAATAGGACCGAGGTTATAGTTGGCAAAATTGGGAATAAAAAACCCCTGCCGCGCTGGTAATGTGATGGCATGTTGTTCCACATTGCAAGCCAGACCCAGCGCATTGGGGTTGTGGATCACATGCAATACAGTGTTGTCATGCGATGTAATAATGTATATTTTCCCATCCGGGCCAGGCATCATCTGAAAAAAACTGGTGGCATAAGGAGACAAGGTTCCATCATAAACTGCCACTACCTGCATACTAGCAGCCAGGTTTGGCGCCCATAAATCGTACTGCTGCACTGTACCAAAAGAAGTGAGGTATAAAAAACGATTGTTGAGAGATACTGCAACTCCAGCCCCTCCAAAAGGCACTGAGTCCCAATCCAGGCGCACGGGGTTCGATAAAACACCAGCACAACGGTCAAAATCATACACCAAAAGATTCTTGGGAGAGTTGCGAAAGTATTTGCTCCCATCTGTTGAAAATGCGGTTTGGCTACAACAGTATGGCGTGTCAATCTCGATATTCAGATGATCAAAATCCTGGGTCCCCTTATATTCGACGCCTTCCGGAGTAAGCAGGCTGACATGAATGTTGTTGCTTAAAAACCTTGGAGCTACTACCCACCAATCCCGGCCATTCGCATGTCGTGTTGCCGTGACGTAGTTGCCCAGGAACATGGAGTCGTTTAGAATAACATTATTTTTAGAGATAACCGCGCCATTCCCATTATCTCCTGAAGCATCAAGGACAGAATACATCAGGTTCATTGGATTCCATTCATAACTATCGCTACGAATATGGAATAGGTAATAAAGGCTGTCACTTCCGGGTTTGGGTAAAAAAATTACGGGTTGCCAGAGGGGGTAATCGCCGTTTTCACAGAACTCAATGAAAACCTCCCCAGGATTAAGTGTATCCCCATTCAACATAAGTTCATGGTTTCGGTTAACCACCATGCAGCCATTTGTGTAAGCAACTAAATTTCCGTTTTTATCCGAAATTGCTGCTTTGGGTCTGTCAAAAATGTACGTCTGAAGGGTAAAAGATGGAGGCGTGACATTGAAGTCCATAATGATACCACCAAATGGGTAACCGATTTGACTTGGGCCAACCTTTCCATAACCCATCGTCCATGTATAATTATGCTTGAGTTGCGCGGAGGTAGTGGTAGCTAAAGCCCAAAAAAGAACAACAAGAAGAGATATCTTTTTCATGAGTACATATACATATGATTGCCAACAACACTTGGCTGTAGGCAATCATATGATCAGAAAATTTAGTGAGAAACAGAAATTATGGTTGTGTCAAGGGTTTTGCCCTGCTCATTCGTAAACACGATCCAATAAAGGCCGCTCGGATTTTGGCTTAAATCAAAAGAGACTTTAATCATGTAAGGCTCTAAGGATATCGCTTTTATCTGTTGTCCATTAGCATTGTAGATTGCAATCAAGCTACCCTTTTGACTGGGAAGATTTACTTCGATGGCCCCATTGGTTGGGTTCGGAGCGGCTCGAATTTTTCCCGCATTCGCTAAATCTGCATCCTTTTGCTCCTGTCCTCTCTCACTATTGTCTTCATCTGAATCTTGGTATAATGCCTGGTCACAGGGAGCCAAAAAAGGGAGTACTTCTTCAGTCGCATAGCCTGTGGCAATCGGATTTTGCTGGGCCAAAGCAAGCGCTTGTTGGTATAGAGCCTGCGTAATTGGTTGATCTAGTAGTTGACGTATACGCAATTCGTTGAGTGTTTTTCGGGCTGATTCATACGGCAGGGAGCATGCGATACCAGCATTATATGTCAGCGCATTTTGTAACGCCGCATATACTTGTAAATTCCTGGACTGTTCAAACGTGGACTCAAATCCAGCATTCAAAGCAACCTGTTGGAGCAGCACCGCGCGTTGTGCAAACCAGGTATTGGTAAGGTTATTTATTGAAGAATAGTCCACGCTATTATCTAAAACGGCAAGGCTGTCTAATGCATCCCCAATTGCTGTACGATAGGTGTCAAAAGTCTGCTGATTGAGAGTTGAGACATTTAAGGCATTTCTAATTTGCTGCGTAACCTGTCCAAAAGAAGCGATAACTGTATTGTTAAGATTATTAAAAAATGTTTCTTCCGGAGAGCTCGCCGGGCGCAGGTCGGGATAAATCAACAAAGCGGCGTACACTTCTCGTTTCAAGTCCCAAAGTGCCGCACCACCAAGGTCAGAAGTGCCTAGCACCACACTTTGCTCGTAAGGGGCGAGTGCCCGTGGGTTGGGCTCGGAAAATGTTAGTACACAATGGTCAAGTGGATCAACATCTAAAACTGTATGAAACCAATCTATAGATCCTGGATCAGGATCCAGCTTTAAATTTGGCGGAAGCCATGGGAGAGCAATTCCTTCATCAAATTGATCCACCGTAAATTCTGAGGTAAGTGGATTGCTATTTGAATTTTTCGCTGCAAAATGTACACAAGCATCTGGGTCTAAATTCCATTGATTTCCACGGCCTTCTTGTTTCCCAATGGTTGGACTGGTTCCTGCTAAAAATAGTCCTTCATAATGATGGTTAAAATAGTTCTCACGTAATCGAATATCGTTTTTGCCTGTAAAATGAAATCCCCAAAAGGAATTGTCTACTGTGTTACTACAGAAGTCTGCGTTCTTTATTCCAATCACATGAATACCACATTGCACAGCATTATCTACCGCTAAATTTGCTGAAATTCCAGAAACATTATTGTAAGCTATCGTATGCTCTGCTGAAAGAGACACATTACCGGATTTGATCATTGCGATACCCCAACTAGCATAATTGGTACTAATTGTGCCAAAAAAAATGGTGTTTCTGATAACAGAAAATCTGGCTGAGTTGCCTACATTAAGCCAGATACCAAAAATTCCACCATTTGAGGTATTTATCGTAATGTTGTTTTCTACGATTTTAGTCTCACCTGTTGCGTCTACAAAGTCATCGACATAGATGCAATGCATGCTGGTTGGGTTTGAATTTACAGCAAAAATGTTGAATGATATGATGCTGGTAATACCTACGCTTGCCTGAGGTCGAGATAAAAAGATACCATTTTCCCAATTGTTGTGGATGATCGTAAATCGGTTTTTGGAGATCTCTATATGTTCGGCATTGGTATTCCCCATAGAATGGATACCCTCAATCCAATCGCCCTTGAACGAATTGTCTTGTGCCCAAAGATTAGCACCTTCAGCCCAAATGCCTATGTAGCCACCCGATAAAAACTGGCAGCTACCAACGTTTATTGTACCATCAATTGCCCAAATTCCGTATTGAGATATGGATTGAAAGCTATTGTTGTTTGAAGCAACAGTTCCATTTTCTGAGACAATCCCATTTACCAAACAGATAAAGGTGTTGAATACATTGGATTGTGGAAAAGTCCCTGAGCCTACAGCTGCACTAGCACGAACCAATTTTATTCCTGCATGAGCAAGCGGATAGTCTGGCATAGCCAAACCAATTAGTGAGCCAATTTTTGTGGCGAGGTCGCTTGATTGCAAAAAGGTGTTCCGAATAATTGATGCATTCAATAAACTTCCATTCTGACGAAGATTGCTGATCCCTATATGGTTGTTTCTAAAGGTGTTGTCAGCAATAGAATAAGGAGCCATCTCGTCCAAATTTAGTCCATTGTAGGCATCTTCAATCGTGTTGCCCCAAAATTTGAAATAAGTATGAGGGGTAGCGGAAGCGTCAACAAAAATACCCTGCCACATTTCACCACAACCCAAAAATGTACAACCCTGGAATGTGATGTTAGTGATATTTAAAGGGGAAAGGTTGATTCGCGAATCGCCATGCATTTTGAAGACGCAGTTAAGAAATGTAACTCCTTGAGTAATGGTGTAAACTCCTCCAATCTCAATTGTTTTATTTTGGACTATACCATTGGTAGGGATTCCTGCATTATTGGAGATTCCACCACTAGCCCAACAGTAATTTGGGGAACACGGAAATTGGGAGTAGTACTCACAAGAACGAAACCCGTCAAAGCATTGTGGAGAAAGAAACCAGGTGGATGGGCACGGATTGTACGGCTGAGGCTCGTTATTTTGGGCTTTCAATATGGTCGAGGTTGCGAAAGCAACTAGCACCAGAAATAAACAGTTGGAGCGTTGAATTAAATCTGATTTTCATTTACGTTAAATTTTAGAAAATTAATAATACAATTTCAGCCCATCGGGAGCACCGATGGAATATACACAGGAAGGGAATAGATTATGAAATAGATTAGCGTGTGGGCCTTCTAAAAGGCATGGCACTTTTACCCAATTTTTGCACTAGATGCGCTGTCGGATAAAATATTTGTTGGCCAACGGATTATAAAAAACACCCCTATGCACATTAGCACGGGAATCAATTCGAATGCAATATATCTAAATAAAATCCAAATAACCAAATAGGTCGGGTAGATTTAACATCTGACAAGGACGGGAGACAAGGAAATGATTATGCCCAGCTTGGTCTTCACTGGTTCTAAATGCAAGATCTCCTGCCCAGCGCCGCGCTTGTGTCTTTTTTGACCAAGCGCCCATGGATCAGAGAACAAAACCAGGATAAATGCAGGGTTTTCTTTGCCTTAAGGAAAGCCTTTGTTTGCTTGGACAATAAGACAAAAAGCTTAATATTTGCCGGCAGGCACAGGATTGATTTTGTCCTGTTCTACAGCTAGGTAATTCCCGGACAGGTAAAGGAACTCAAGCAGGGTTCGCTTCGATCCATTCCTTGATGGTGTAAATAAAGGTTTTCATGTCTGCGAACATTTCATCCAGTTCGTCAGCGGATGGTGCCAGGGTGATTTTATAGTCTGAATTCGTCCTTGTATCGAAGGCTCTATTCACCAGGCGGATAAATTGTTTTGGGAAAATATTAGTGTGCACAAAATTTTTGTTGAACCAACCTATCATCTGTTGATGTTTGGAAGTTTCAAATTGTCGCAATAGACCTAAAGCCAACATAGCATAAAACATTCCGTAATAGACACGATTGGCGGCGTTTCTGTAACGGCCGTTTGCAATGGAAAGTTCTACGTCAGCTATGCACTCTTCTGCCTGTTCCAAGCGGGTAGCAATAAGCTGATTACGTTGTTCGGGTGTAATCATGCGTAGATTCCTTGAGAAAGGGCTTTTACAAAAACTGGTTCATAGCCTTGTGAAGTGTTTTTCAATTCCTCCACAGATACAACAAGTGCCTGGATGTAAATATCGTTTTCCAAATCAACGTCTGTCATTATATCTGAAACCGCGTGCCGGAACCGCCAATCATAATCCCCTCGCACCACCACCACAATATCCCAATCCGACCAGCGCGTGGGCTTACCCCAGGCTCGCGAGCCAAACAATATCACATCTTTGATCTTGTCACCGAAGGCTTCCACCAATCGAGCCTTGGCTATGGATAGAATTTTATCGCGCTTTTTCATGAATTGGCTGGTCTAGGTACAAAAATAAGCATAATCGCTCCACTATTTGAATCTCAAACACCCACCACTTCCCGTACCGGCAAAATCCCCTTCAACTTCTCCACCACAAAATCCACCTCCGCCCGGGTATTATAATGCGAAAAAGAGAATCGAATACTCTTCCGTGCCGGGTCCGCATGAATGGCTTCCAGTACGTGACTACCTTTTTCAGAGCCACTAGAACAGGCTGAACCGCCCGAACAACTGATGCCGGCAATATCCATGCTCAACAGCAGGAGTTCGTTTTTAGGATTGGGCGGAAACGATACATTGAGTACCGTGTACAGGCTGTCGCCGTTGCAGTCGCCGTTGAACTGAATGTCATCAAAAATCTCCGACAACCTTGTTTTCAGGTAGTTGCGGGTGTCTTTGATATGGGCCACCCGCTCCTCCATTTCTGTTGTCGCGAGTTCGAGTGCTTTGGCCAGGCCGACAATTCCGTACACATTCTCTGTACCGCCACGCATGTTGCGCTCCTGTGCACCGCCGTCGATAAATGGCTTGATGGGCGAGTCGGGGCTGATGTAAATAAAGCCTACGCCTTTGGGACCGTGGAATTTATGCGCAGCGCCGGAAAGGAAATTGACCTTTGTCTCCTGCACATTGATCGGGAAGTGACCCACGGTCTGCACCGTATCTGAATGGAAAAGCGCCCCATATTGCTTACACAATCCAGACACCTTGCCGAGATCGATCATCGTGCCGATCTCGTTGTTGGCATGCATGAGCGACACCAGTGTTTTTTTACCGCCACCGTTTTGCAAAGCGGCCTCCAAAGCATGATAATCCGGCCGACCCACGGCATCCACCGGGAGCCAGACCACTTCCACGCCATTCACCTGATGCACCGTTTCAATGGCATGGGTGCCACAGTGGTGTTCCGTCGGACTGGAAATGATGCGCTGAACACCCAGGTCGCGCACGGCGCATTTGATGGCCATGTTGTTGCTCTCCGTACCGCCGGAAGTGAAGAAGATCTCTCCGGTTCCTGCTCCAATGCTCTGTGCCACCGCCTTTCTGGCAGATTCCAGGGCTGCACGTACACTCCTGCCTTCCGCATGAATACTGGATGGATTGCCATACTGGCCACGTAAAATGGGCAGCATCGCATTGATGACCTCTTCAGAAATGGGGGTGGTGGCGGCGTTGTCGAAATAGACTCTTTGCATAATATTTACTTAGAAAGGTTTATTAGGGTTGATAAGGAGGGTTATAGAGCAGGACAAACGTATTATAATCAAAATACTTCTGCTTTTCATAAATTTTACTTCAAAAATTTGATGCGTCTGCCCTGGGTTTATGGGGTTTAAAAGGTTTTTATGCGTTGATCGAACTTGATAAACCCTTTGAACCTTATAAACCTCCAGCCCCCATTTAACCTTTTTAACAGATCAACCTTCGGTGATAATTGATCTGTCCCAGATGATAATTCAGATGTGTAAGCAGATGAAGCAGCATATACCGGGTAGTCACCGTTCTGCCGTGTTTTTCCAGCGGATAAATTTTGTCAAAATCAGTATCGGTGAAGTCCTGAAGGGTTTTCTTTATCATAATAACGGTCTCGTCCAGACTCCTCAAAAGCACTTCACGCGACACGTTCTGAAGTGCAAACTCCGCGTCCCGTCCGCGAATATAACCGGTTTTTCCCAATACGGCCCCAACGAAATGATGCAGATTGCCCACCAGATGCAAACAGAGATTGCCCGCAGAATTGTGGGTACCCGTATGAATTTTCCAAATGGCAGCCTCATCATCATACCCGATGATTTCCTCCTTTACTTTGTGCAGTTCTCTTTCGAAGAATTCGATTAAGATTTCTTTTAACATGCAAATAGATGGTTAGAATCCAATATTACCGGACTGCTTTCGGGAGGGGCGAATTCAGTCTTTTACTTCAACTCTCCAATGTCTGCCATAATCTTCTTGGCCAGATTAGCAGCAATTACCTGAGAATGACTTTCCGAATAAACCCGGATGATCGGCTCCGTATTGGATGGACGCAGGTGCACCCAGCCGTCGGCGAAGTCGATCTTCAGTCCGTCTTCGGTATTGATCTGTTCCCGATGGTATTTCTCCTTCAGGGCTGCAAAGATCCTTTCAAGGTCAATATCAGGAGATCTTTCGATCTTTGTTTTCGACATATGGTACTCGGGGTAGCCCTGACGCAGCACGGAGATCCGCTTGCCTGATTGCGCCAGATGGCTCAAAAATAAGGCAATACCGATAAGCGCATCCCGGCCATAGTGCAATTCGGGTACAATGATACCACCATTTCCTTCACCACCGATGACAGCATTGACTGCCTTCATTTTGTCCACCACATTCACTTCTCCGACCGCTGCTGCGTGGTATTCTCCGCCATATTTCAAAGTCACATCGCGCAAAGCACGGGTGCTGCTCAGGTTTGAAACCGTATTGCCACCCCCAAGTTTTGAAAGCACGTAATCTGCTACCGCCACCAGGGTGTATTCTTCCCCAAAAAGCTCCCCGTCTTCGCTCATAAATACCAGGCGATCCACGTCCGGATCGACCGCAATACCCAGGTGTGCTTTTTGCCGCACCACTTCGCTGGAGAGCTGGCCCAGGTGTTCTTTCAATGGCTCCGGATTGTGCGCAAAATGTCCGTTTACCTGCCCATTCAACAGGATACACTGACAACCCAGGGCTTCCAGCAAGGGGGGCACCGCCAGGGCTCCGGTGGAGTTGATCACATCCACCACGATCTTAAAACCTTTGGCACGCACGGCCGCTACGTCTACCAGCGGATGAGCCAGAACCAATGTATTATGTACATTGATATAGTTATTATCCTGTCTGTAGGAGCCAAGTCGATCTACCGGAGCATATTCCACACTTTTTTTCTCCACCAGCTCCAGCACGTCTGCACCATTCTGTGCGCTGATAAACTCGCCTTTGTGGTTGAGCAATTTCAGTGCATTCCACTCCTTGGGATTGTGGCTGGCAGTCAGGATGATGCCGCCACCGGCTTTTTCCAGCGGAACTGCAATTTCAACGGTAGGCGTAGTGCTCAGACCCAGGTCAAGCACCGAAATACCCATACTGCGCAGCGTGTTGATCACCAGCGCACTGACGATCTCCCCGGAAATACGCCCGTCGCGACCGATCACGATCGAGGGATTTCCGGTGGTATGCAGTACCCACTGGCCAAAAGCCGCAGTGCATTCCACAATGTCCTGTGGAGTCAGATTTTCGCCTGGTCGGCCGCCGATGGTGCCGCGAAAGCCGGAGATTGATTTAATTAGTGGCAAAGTGGATGTTGGATGTTGGACTATGGATGTTAGACTATGGATGTTGGACTATGGATGTTGGACATGATTCCGCAAATGCACAATTTTCATATTTCCACTTAACAAGTCCAACGTCTAAAAAGTCCGATTAGGATCAAACTGTTCCAGATAATCTCCTACACGGCGCAGGAAGGAACCTCCAAGGGAGCCATCCACCACGCGGTGATCATAAGAAAGTGAAAGGAACATCATCTGGCGAACCGCAATTACATCGCCATACTCCGTTTCGAGTACGGCCGGTTTTTTACGAATTGCACCCATGGCCATGATCGCCACCTGTGGTTGATTGATAATAGGCGTACCCATCACATTGCCAAAGGTACCGACGTTGGTGAGGGTAAATGTTCCGCCCTGAATTTCGTCCGGTTTCAACTGGTTGTTGCGGGCGCGGTTGGCCATATCGTTCACCTGTTTGGTCAGTCCGGCCAGGTTGAGGTAATCCGCATTTTTGATGACCGGAACAATCAGATTGCCGCTCGGAAGGGCTGCCGCCATGCCAATATTGATGTCTTTTTTGACAATGATACGCGTGCCATCCACCGAAATATTGATCATCGGAAAATCACGGATGGCGCGGGCTACCGCTTCAACGAAGATCGGCGTGAAGGTGATGTTCTCACCGTATTGCTTTTTGAACTGATCTTTTATGCGATTGCGCCAGTTGACCAGATTGGTTACATCGGCTTCCACGAAGGAGGTCACGTGTGGACTGGTGTGCTTACTCATCACCATGTGATCGGCGATCAGGCGGCGCATCCGGTCCATTTCAACGATCTCGACGTTGCCACCCATGCTGACCATAGGGCTTTGAACTGGAGCTGGAGCCGGGGCACTGCTTACCGGCGCTTGCGGCGCAGGAATACTGCTCGCTGCCGGCGCCTGTCCACGGTTGGCCACAAATGCCAGAATATCTTTTTTGGTCACGCGGCCTTCTTGTCCGGTACCGGAGAGGGCATCCAGTTCAGCCTGCGAAATACCTTCCTCTTTGGCAATGGTACGCACCAAAGGAGAGTAGAAACGGCCTTCACCGGAGACGATCGGGCCCTGAGCAGCAGGGCTTGCTGCCGGTACATAAGGAATCTCGGCTGCCGGAGCGGAACTGCTGGGTACTGCTGTTCCGGATTGACCCTCCTTCGCTAAAGCTACGGCGGGTAAAGCTTCCGTTTCAAGGATCGCGATGGCTTTATTGATCGCCACGACGTCATTTTCCTGAAAAAGGATCTCTACTAAAACGCCTGCCACGGGGGAAGGGATCTCGGAATCCACCTTGTCGGTGGCAATGTCCAGGATGGGTTCGTCCAACTCGACGCTTTCGCCGATCTTTTTGCGCCATTTGAGGATGGTGGCCTCCATGATGCTTTCGCCCATCTTGGGCATCACTAGTTCTACGCGAGCCATGTTTGAATGTGGTAAGGGTGCGATCCGGCAGCTAAGTACTGAAGCGCACCATAATTTATTTTGAAAATCTGGTTAAGGCCGTTTTCGCCTGCCGAAGCCTGGTATAAACCAAGGCTACCGCGGCTGAACGAGGCGCAAAGGTAGCAATTGTCATTCTCTCCAATCTAACTCCTTGTATGCTGGAGATGCATTTTCTACATAATGACCTGTTTTTCAATTTTTGTGTGCATTTTTGCGGCTCCACACTTGTATTTTTACACTCAATAATTTGACAGACAATGGCTTTTGAAGTTGAAGGCAAACTCCACCGCGTCTTCCCGACCGAACAAAAATCTGCTAGTTTTGCTGCACGCGAGTTCGTGCTTGAAATTCCTGACGGCAATTATCCACAACTTATCAAGTTTCAGGCCGTGCAGGATCGCTGCGGCATTCTGGATAATTTCAATGAAGGCGACCTGGTAAAAGTCTCTTTTGACCTCCGTGGTCGGGAATGGAACGGAAAATATATGACCAATCTCAATGCCTGGCGCATGGAAGCCGGCGGCGGCGAGAGTCAGGGATCTACGTCCGAGGCACCCAAACGCACGAAAGCTGCGTCAACTGGTGATAACTTTCCAACGGATCCTTTTCCGAACTACACCGATGCACCACCGGTAAGTACGGATGATCTACCTTTCTAAACGATATGTGTAAGTCTTCTGAACAAATGACTTATTGATCCGGCAAGGCCGCTCATGATCGCTTTCAGCGTGTGGGCGGCTTTGTTTTTTTAAAAATCCTGGAAATGGCTGTCTACCGCGTTTTGATCTGGGCTTTTTTGCCCTTTTGCTTTCTGGTAAATGCCCGCGCGCAAACAGCGGTCATGTCCACCATGAGCTGCCGCTGGCAGGATTCTTTTGCGGAGTGGGAACTCTATTCCAGCCTCCGGCAAGCAGATCTCGAAGAAGGTGAAGAAGCGGAGGAAGAACTATATGGCACCCTAAAACTCCGCTGGCTCAATGTCCGCGACGACTGGTCTGAATGGGATTTCGAGTTGGGCGGTGAGCGGGGTACCATCCGCCAAAAATGGAAAGACGACCCACAACAATGGGAACTTCGCACCTACTCCGGAGAAATCATTACCATGCGGACCGTCTGGCCGGGTGATTACAAAGAATGGCGCGTCTCCGACAATTCTATTACCCTCAACATTCGAAGCAAATGGACCAACCAACTCGATGAGTGGCAGGTGCAGGATGATGCTTATGGAAATTTCTACCTTTATACCCTCCGCACCCGCGACCCCCGCGACTGGGCCATTGAAGACAATCTGGATCGTGAAATCTCTGAAGAAATGAAATTGGCCATGGTGTTTGTGGTCATTTTTAACAGTAGCCCAAAAAGCTAATGTGGTCAATTGGTTTAATGTGGACAATGTGGTCAATGTTGGTTGAGCCTGGTATTCGTTTTGTTTGCCTGGTTTTTTGAATCTTTTGTAATCTAAAATTCCAACCAATATATCCACCCATCATCCACATTCAACC
>JBILHS010000211.1:0-4444 GCA_044350425.1 Saprospiraceae bacterium
CCATCCTGACCAAAGAGGGCTGCAAAGCGGAATCACGCACGATCATTCGGGTAGACAGATCTATTGATATCTACGCTCCGAATGTAATCTGGCCGGAAGCTCCGGATTCGGGCAACAATGCTTTCACACTATTTACCCGCCCAGGTTCGGTTAGACAGATCAATAGCCTCCAGATATATGACCGCTGGGGCGAGCAATTGTGGATAAACCGCAATTTCATGCCGGACGATCCGGATCTGGGTTGGGATGGGGATCACAATGGTCAACCCATGAATCCGGGTGTATTTGTCTGGTGGGCAGAAGTAATGCTCATCGACGGACAAGTCATCCTGATGAAAGGCGATGTAACGGTGGTTCGGTAAGCCTTTTAGTAGAAATTTGGGGTGCAGCTTCAAATTGCACCCCAAATAAAAAACACCCCGCAGGCGACATACGCAAGCGGGGTGTTTTTATTCGTGAAAATTCAGGGCAACTTCAATTCTCGCCCTATACATGGTTGTTGTCCAATAATTTAACTTTCATGGTCGCTCACAATGTACGAACGCTCTTTGATGAACGGCGATACAAACATGAACAGCACTGCAGTAGCGGCGCAAATGCCCACAAACAACCAGAAGAAGCCCGCACCATGGAACTGTGCGAAGAAGCCACCGCTTCTGATGTTGTTCTGGATCACCGAAACCAATACGTTGCCCAAAGTCACGCTCAACAGGAAGCAGGCCATGATGGTAGATTTCATGGATGGTGGCGACTGTGTATAAGCGTATTCCAGACAGGTGATCGAAATGAGGATCTCACCCGCAGTCAGGATCACGAATGCCAGAATTTGCCAGCTGATATTGGGTGTTGCACCCGCATCGATCCAGCCCTGAACAATGGCAACAACGACAAAAGAAAGGGCGGTAAGCACGAAACCTGCACCGATCTTGCGCAGTGGTGTGACGGTCAGTCCTATTTTATTAAAAAACGGGTATACACCAAAGGAGAACAAAGGAATGAACGCCAGAATAAACGCTGCATTCACAAAAGAGATCTGCTCCGCTTCCCATTTGATGCCCAGCCAGTTCAGGTCCATTTTGCTGGCCTGTACCACCCATTCGGATTGGCTTTGGTCCCACAAGGCCCAGAAAACCGGTACAAAGGCAAAGACCGACAAAACGCGCCAAACGGATTTGATGCCTTCAATGGTTTCGTCGCCGTATTCTTTGGCCGCAGCGGCAAAACCGCCATTGGTGAGTGCATACAGGTTGATACCCACAAAGTTACCGGGCTTGGCAAACCATTGTTTTTTGAAAATAAAAGCCAAAGCGAGCACCATGACAAGCCAGGCGCCCAATACCGGGCCAACCCCTGCGTGTTGGATTTTATCAAAATAGATGTAGCTCGCCACCAATGAAATGAACGCAGTGGCAAGAATCACCATCTTGTTGTTGTCATATTTTGGAGGCGGAATACGGCGGTATTTGTTGCGACCGAGCCAGAAAAAGAACACGGCAACGGCCATTGCAATGGCTGGTACGCCAAAGGCGACTGCCGGGCCATAGGTTGATTTGAGGTAAGGGATCAGCAGGATAGAAAGCACCGATCCGGCATTGATGGAAAAATAAAAGGCATCGAACGCTTTAGAGATCAAGTGCGAGTTGGAGGAGTCAAATTGGTCGCCCACATTGGCCGAAACGCAAGGTTTGATACCACCGGCACCCAAGGCGATGAGCATCAGTGAAGTCGTAAACATCACTTCGTTGTCTACCGAAAGTGCCACCATAATGCTGCCTGTCATATACACCATCGAAAGCCACAAGATGGTCTTGTACTTGCCCCAGAACCAGTCGGCTACCATACCACCAAACATAGGCAGCAGGTACGTCATTGCTACAAAATCGTGGGTTTTGGCATTGGCAGTAGCTTCTGCCACCTGCACCACAGCCGGGTCGGTAGAACCAGTAGGGTTGTAAAACTGCGCTACCAAAAAAGTGGTGAGGATCGCGCGGAGTCCATAGTAGTTGAAGCGTTCTGCTGCTTCATTCCCGATGATGTACGGGATACTGGGTGGGAATTTGCCTTTAGATTTAGTTGTGTCAATATTCTCTGCCATACAAGTTGAAAGTAGGTGAAAAGATGTTTATCAAGTTCGGTTGAACAGGGCAAATGTGCGAAATTTTTTCACCTATAAGTGTTTTCCGTTTCTACAAGAAAAAAAAGATTAGAAAAGCCCTCTTTTTCAGACCTTTGAGGTACCAAACGTATTGCTCATGACCCGTCTTATCCCGATTTCCCTGATCGGCTGTCTGTTTTTAGTGGCCTGCGCGCAAGAGCCATCCAAAGAAGCCATGGCCAATGCCGCCGAAACTGCGCTGTGGGCAAAATATAAAACGGAAGGCTGGAAAAATCACGGCTGTGAACTCATCAGCGATGCCGAAGTAGAAACACTTTTCGCGTTCAATGGCAAAGAGGCCACCCTCAACGCGCGCACATTGCCCAATCAGGCCTTTTGTCTTCGAACCTGGAACAAACCGGATTGGAAAGAGCGTGAAACCAACAATGAAAAAGAAGGCGCCGCCTGGCTGAATCCTCAAAACCGGATCGTAGTACAACTTTTTGATTACACGTCCGATGTCCACGCCAAACAACAGATTGAAAACCTGCGTCGCGACCGACGCAGCACTTATGAAGAAGATGTAACGGGTCTGGGCGATGACGCCATCTGGAGTACCAGCACCGTTACGCTGCTGATTCGGAAAGGTCAGTTCGTGATCAATATCGCATTGGAAGTCAGCGACACACCCCACGAAAATCTTGCTAAAGCCCGGGAAGCAGCTGCGCTGGCTTTGAAAAAGTTGTAAAGCTCTGCGGCTAATTGGCCACATTGACCTCATTAATCACATTGACCTCATTAATTTAATCAGGTTTTCTGGTGCTTCTTCTTAGCCGCCGGAAACAAGATATTGTTCAAAATTAACCGATAGCCCGGAGAATTTGGGTGCAATGCAAGATCTGTGGGCGGATCGCCTACATAGTGCCGATAGTCTTCTGGATCGTGGCCGCCGTAGAAGGTGAAAAAGCCTTTTCCGTAAGCATTGTGGATATAACGCGCCTCGTTGGCAGGCTTATTTTCGCCCATGATCAGAATATTGGGCTTTATAAAATTCTTTTTAAATGCGGTTGCCTGTCCCATAAAACCCTTCACGGTCCGTGTCTGGCATTGGGTCAACATGGTTGGCACGGGGTCCCATTTGGCCGAAAAATCGAACAGGGTAATGTAGTCCTGCTCTGGCGACACCCTCCGGCCCGTCACTTCACTTGCGTCAATGGTAGAATGCTCGTACACACTGGGGTCGGACAATACCTGAAAATTCTGAAAAGCAAAGGTTTTGGAAAAATCCAGCTTGTTTTGAAAGTTCGGATCCGTAGGATCTCCATCAAATGGGGCGGCGCAGATATCAGTGCCTTCGGCAGCCAGAGCGATGTCGTAAGTGTCTGTTGCTGAGCACATGGCGAACATAAATCCGCCTCCAATAACGTACTCTTTTATTTTTTTTGCGACGGCCAGTTTGAGTTCACTGACTTTGTCAAAGCCGTTTTGCCGCGCCAGCGTTTCCATCAGATGTACATGCTGCCGATACCAGGGCTGGCCGCTGTTGCTGGCATAAAACTTACCAAACATCCCCGTAAAATCCTCGTGGTGCAGGTGCAACCAGTCGTATTCAGCCAGTTTACCCTGCATCACTTCGGTGTCATACAAGGTTTCATAAGGGATCTCGGCATAGGTAAGCACCAGCGTCACGGCATCGTCCCAAGGCTGGATCATTTCTCCTTTTTCATCTTTATCGGGGGTGTAAACAGCAATTTTGGGGGCTTTTTCCAACTTGATCACATCCTGATTTACCTCTGGGTCAAGGATCTCATTCCGCAAGTTGGCAAATTGTCCGTCGGCCAGGATCTCATAACTTACGTCCCGGGTCTTGCATTCTTTTTCAAAAGCAGGGGTGTATGCAAATGCAAAGCTTCCCCCCCGATAATTTAACAACCACCAGGCTTCCACATCCTGCGCGAGTACCCAATAGGTGATCCCATAGGCTTTCAGGTGGTTGCGCTGGCCCTTTTCATCCATCGGCAACAGAATGACCGAGGCACGGAGTTGAGAAAAGGCGCAGAGGAATAACGCGAGTCCAATGAGTAGTTTGCGCATGTAAACTGTGATTAAAGTGATTTTAATGATTTGAGTGATGCAAATGCTTGATTTCAAAATGATTGAAAAGCATCCTTGTTCAAAACCACGCTGTGTTGACTATAGTAATTAGTTTTTGTTGTCAAAGTCAAGTTCGTAAAACGTCGAATACCCGGAGATGTTTCAATGAGTGAGTGATTGAGTGATTGAGTGAGCGTCTGTGCCAAAAGCTTGGCATGCGCTTTCACTAAGAAACAGGAAGAGATACCAAGCTTT
>JBILHS010000212.1:0-4362 GCA_044350425.1 Saprospiraceae bacterium
CGGATTGAATGATGACCTGGCATTTTCCATTAAAAAGGCTGCGTTGCCAGGCGCCGTCCACACATTTGTCGGGTTCGTGGCTCGAAGGGTCGCCATTGCCGACCCCGATGATTTTGGCATCGCCTTCGATTTTAAATTGAATCAGGTTGTTGGCGTTTGGCACCTCACGGCCCTGCGCGTCGAACACAGCCACGTTGACCACGGTCACGTCCTGCCCATCCGCCAGCATCGTGGTTTTATAAGGCGTGAGCGCAATTTCAGTCGGAACACCTGTAGTTTCGACTTTGGCTTGTAGGATTTTACCTTTTTTGTACCCGATGGCCTCCAATTTCCCCGGCTCGTAATTGACCGCCCATTGCAGGTGACTGTTGCGCGGCATTGTCTTTTTACCCAGGGATTTACCGTTTAAGAACAACTCGACTTCCTCCGCATTTGAATTGACCCAGACATCGATGGGTTGACCCTGTTTTTCCCGCCAGTTCCAGTGGGGCGAAAGGTGCAGGATGTCCTTGTCGGTCCACCAGGATTGGTAATAATAGTAGATGTTTTTTGGAAACCCGCACATGTCCATGATGCCGAAATGGGAGTTGATATTCGGCCAGATATAAGGGGTCGGTTCACCCCGGTAATCCAGTCCGGTCCAGACAAACCCGCCCAGCCAAAAGTCATTTTCTGCCGCCAGCGTCCACCAGGTTTCAGCGGTACTGGCCCACCAGGGTGCGGTGATGTCCTGATCGGGCACATAGCCACGGATCGTGTCCTTTTCATATTGGCCGCGGGTAGTCACGGTACTGCCCATTTCGGTGCCGATAATCGGTTGTGTAGGATGATCCCGGTGGTAATCGGCGACAGCAAACTGGCGGTAATTGAAACTCCGGACGGGAATGACCTCATTGACGCCATTGAACACATTGCCTACGTCGGCAGCGTAAGTGGCGGTACGGGTTGGGTCAAGTTCGCGCTGCTTTTTCAGGAAGGTTTCGGCGATGCGTTTGCCGGTGGGTGTGGTATGGATCCAGCCTTCTTCGTTGCCGATGGACCACATAAAAACGCTGGTTCGGCTGCGGTCGCGCTTCAAAAGCCGGACGAATTGATCCAGATATTCCGGACTGCTGTTGAGCAGGCGGGTTTCGTCCATGACCAGCATGCCGAGGCTGTCGCAGGCGTCCAGGAGCTCGGGCGTGGGTGGGTTGTGACTCGTTCGGTAGGCATTCACGCCGAGGTTTTTGAGTAGATCGATGCGATAATATTGCAGGTAATCGGGTAAGGCGCTGCCAACGCCGGCGTGATCCTGATGGCAATTGACGCCTAAAATTTTGAGCTTTTTGCCGTTCAAATACAGCCCGTTCGGTTTGACCTCGACGGTTCGGAATCCGAATTTTAGGGTCTGTTGGTCAATGATTTTACCCGATTTTTTCACTACCACCTGAATGCGGTGCAGGTAAGGTTGCTCCAAATCCCAAAGGATGGGGTTGTATAATTTGATTACCTGTCGTGAAATGCCTGATTGATTCACGTCTAATTGCAGGTTTTGCAATTTACTCTTTGCCACGAATCCTCCATCGCGGCCTGTCAGAATGACTTCGGTGGTAAGATCGGCGGTTGCATTGCCATCATTCACCAACTCGGTTTCAACGGTGAGTGTGGCATAACTTCCTTCCATTTTTGCGTGGGCAAAAATGCCGTCATGTGCAATGTGATTCTCCTCAAATGAATTAAGCCAAACGTGTCTGTAAATGCCCGCACCCTCATAAAACCAGCCTTCATACTGGGTCGCATCTACCCGAACAACGAGCACATTCTCTTCCCCATAGCGCAAAAAATCTGTGATATCATAGGTCACCCCGATGTAGCCGCTTTGATTATTGCCCAGGTAAAAACCATTGATCCAAAACTCTGCATCCCGAAAAACCCCGTCAAACTGGATTTGAAATCGCTTGCCTTCCTCCGTTTTTGCCACCGAAAAGTGCTTTCGGTACCAACCGATGCTGGTTTCCGGATAATTGCCACCCAGAGGTTTGTAACCATGGGCCATGACGTTGAAGGCCGGGTCGTTGACGAAGGGCAATTCCACGGCCCAGTCGTGCGGAAGGTTTAGATCGCGCCACAGACTGTCCTTGAAACGCGGTTCGATGGCCGTGTTTGCTGCCCCGCCTGACTTAGCCAAAACAGTTTCCAGACCGTAATTGAAATCCTTTTCGGGGTTTTGAGCATGACCGAATGCGAATTTCCAGTCGCGGTCGAAGTTTTGGTGGGTTCTGGGTTGGGCAGACAAGTGAACCAGAGTCAGTAGCAAGATGGGTAGCAGATGCTTTCCGGAAAAAGTCATAGACACGTAGGATTGAAACTCGGGCAAACTTACTCGAATTTGAATAACATGTGTGGAATATCCGAATCTAGTGTAGGATTCTGGTTGAGTGGAAGGGCTTTTGCTGCCCCCTTGCCAATAATTGATTGGCAAGGGGTTCAATCTGTGCAGCAACGTTTTCAATCCCGTTAATACGCTTTTAACAAGAGCGAAACGTGACTGGTAGGGTGGGTATTAGTCGTCAAATCAAATGTTTCCGCTTGGGTTGAAGGAGTATTTTCGTTTTAAGAGGGGCTTGGGATTATGTTCAGATGTCTGCTGTCATTTGTATTTTTCATTCTTCACACAAGGCGCATCAAATCGAACTAAAAGGCGATTCAATGCGAAAAAACACCATACAAAAAGACTAATTTTATACATTTGAAATCTACTATGCTAATCAGGAATTTCTGCATGTATTGTTCCTTGGGTACATAGGCATATTCGACCTGAAGCAAAGCAGTGTGGTCGGTCCCCAGCGTTTATATCCTTCTATTTTTATTTTCTTTACCTTTTCGCTTATCAAATACTCTAAGCATATAGGAAAAGGATATTCCAAAAGATTTGATGGGTTCAATTCTATTGGTTTTTCTGATGGTTTTTGTCACTTTATACCCATTATAATAAGTTGCTTCTAATAAAAAATTCTTGAAAAAATAACCAGCATATATTACACTTCCCAATTCTCTTCTACCACCTGTAATTTCTTCTTTTGAATCATTAAGGCGGATTTTGTTAATACTGGTCATAAAATCCTGACTCAATCCTGCCCCAATGCTAAATGTTGTGTACGGAACCCAATTCAATGCAATATCCATTTTTATCTCATTAATTTCTAACTTCTTAAAAGGTACGATGCCATTATCTGTTGCATCAACTTTCTTTTTGGTGTAGAGCCCTCGCAGAGAGAGAAAAAATGAATTATTGAGCTTTTGTTCTATCCGTAATCCTCCAACTATACTTCTATTGCCATATCCTGATTCAAGGATCTCAAAACCGCCTTGATTAGATATTGCTTTCATTTTAGCAACATCGACTCCTGCGGAGATGCCAAAGTTTGTTTGAGATAAACAAGGAAACTGATTAGTTAATAGCCACGCTAAAACCAATAAAATTGCTCGTTTAGATACCATAAATAGATAATTAAGCAAGAGGTCTGTGTTTAATACATACCTCTTGCAATTAAAGAGTCAATGTTTAGGTACAACACTTTTTTTAGACTTGACAAGCCGCCCAGATTCGTCAAAATATGAAAAAACAACAAAGCCTAATTGCTTTAGGGAATTATTGTCAAATTCTTCAGGGACCCCACAATAAAGCAAACGCCCCATCAAATCGTGGACCCTTAAGATAGTGATTTGTCCACCTTGTTTGAAGTCAATTCTATCTGTTGAAATCGAGTTATCATAGGTTTTGCGTCTTCCAATACTTCGTTCTGAGTTAGCCCCTGCGCATGAAGGATCATCATTGTCACAATCTAAAAGCCGAATATACTTGTATTGAGTATACTTTGGACCAAGTAATATGCTTGAGACCTTTATGTTAAAACTTCTTGGGTACCAATCATATGTCGGAAAAGCAGTAGCAAAAAAATTCTCCCCAATAAACAAATTGCCTGTAGCGCCTGTCACAGACCAACCTGCTGGGAAACGCCACTCATATAATGCACCAACTGTTGGATTATCAATCCACATGTGCATATAGTTATCTTCCTCACACACGATTGGATAGCCCTCGACTGTAAAACAATCCGTAAAATCGGCAGGGCCAACACAAACTTCCAGCCACGCTCTCCCAACAGCGTATGCTTCAGGCGAACAAATGCCAAACTCATTCTCAACAACGGCCAGAGTGGCATCCCTCATTTCTTTAATATCGGCAAATGAACTCATCAAGTTTAATGACTCTAAGACAATTTTTACTGCCTTATTAATACCAAGACTTGGAATGGATCCCTTGCCATTGGCTATTAAATAAAACCAATAGCCTAGTGGTCCGGCATATGCGTACTGAGT
>JBILHS010000136.1:0-13327 GCA_044350425.1 Saprospiraceae bacterium
TCCCATCGAGATCACAATAATAACAAATTAGCCCTTGTAAGTCAATCACTTACGAGGGCTTTTTGTTTTTGGTTGTCGTGGGGGTTGACGTTCTTACGTCGTTAAACGTCAATCATGGTATTTTTCCAAGTTAGAAGGAAGTTCAATCATTAGGGTCTTGTCCATCTCGGCCGTGCTCTCCGAGGCTAAAATTGTTCTGGCAGGGTAGTTATATATAGCCTGATCTGTTTGTCAATTAGTAACTACTATACGTTTAGTGGTTATTATTTATTACCGACTTGTCAACCCGATCCTGAATTAGCAGATTCAAATCGCCTCGGAGAGGCTAAAACCGCCCGCTAATTGAAATTGTAACCCCAGACGTTTTGGAGGGCCCAATCGGGTCAGTTTGCCATAGCTCAAGTCCATAGGTGGCCACGCGAAGTTTGTAATTCGGGGCCAGACTGAGGTGCATGGCGTTGCGGTAGCACCATCTATTTCAACAATCATCACTCATGTAATCATCAATCTTCAATCAAAAAAGCCTGATTTAAAAAGTTAGCCCAACCCTTCAGCCCCCCTTCATCAATTCCATAAAAGCCTCCTTCCGCCTGCGGGCCAGCGGTATGATGGATTTATCGGCCATCAGTAGACAATCGCCTTCAGCCTTACTGAGTTTTCGGACGAATCTGGTGTTCACTACATGCGATTGATGGGCGCGGAAAAACATAGGGATGGGTAAGATCTCTTCAAAACTGGCCAGGGATTGTGTGGCCAGGTGTCGCTCCCCGTTTTCTAAACAAACAAAACAGTAGTTGCCATGGGCTTCCAGGCGGGTGATCTCTTCCGTGCTGATGAAAACCAGGCTGTCGCCGGTGTTCAGGGTGATCCGGTCAAAATTTTGGGTGCTGGTATTGTGGCGAAGCTGATTGAGCTGAAGCTGGTAATCTCCAGGTTTGCCGGCAACAACGACTTTGTATACCGACGCCACCAGTTCTTCCGGATCAATGGGTTTGAGCAGATAATCCAGGGCGCTGTACCGAAAGGCCCGAAGGGCAAAATCATCGTGTCCCGTGGTGAAAACAACCTTGAAACCCGGCCTGGGAAAATGATCAAGCAGGTCAAAACCAGTGCCATCGCCCAGGTCCACATCCAGCAAAAGCAGATCCGGAGAAAGCTTTGAAAGCAGGATCTTGGCTTCTGCCACGGAACTGGCTTCCCCGACGATCCGAGCCTCCGGGCAGCCGCTGGCCAGAAAAATCCGTAGCGCATCGCGACAGTGCTGCTCGTCATCTACCAGTAAAATTTGAATGATGTTGGCCATAGGGGTATACATCCGCATTAAATAAAGTCCAAAAGTAATTCTACCGCGCTGAATCCCCCTTTATTTCTGAGGGAATAATCTTTTGTTTCGCGTACCTGATCCTTTGCTACTTTTACCGGTCTACCATTTGAAATCTGACCTGGAACATGTCTAGCTTCTTGAAAAAAGCCCTCTTTTTACTCCTAACTACATTTCTAAGCATCCATTCACACCTGAGTGGACAGCATCCGTCATGGCAAAACTTCACGACCTCCAATGGTTTGCCAAGCAACGAGATCTATGGCATGATGCAGGACAGCCGTGGTTTTCTATGGGTCGCCACCTCACAGGGAATTTGCCGGTTCAATGGTTATGAGTTCCAACGGCCGGTGGACACCAGCAGTGCAATCATGGGTTCCGCTTTTAATATCGCCGAAGATGCTCAGGGACGAATTTGGTACAATCACCTGGACGCAACGTTTTCTATCATTGAAAACGATACCGTCAGACCATGGCGATACAATGGAGTGCTGGACGAATATCGGGATAAATTCGGGTCGTTCGGGAGCTTTTCCCTGGAAGCAGACGGTACCTTATGGCTTTCCTTATTACATCTGGGGATTCTTGTGGTTAAGCCCGATGGGTCGCATTGGCTCATACCAGGAAAGGAAAAGGACGCTTTTATTTTTACGCAAGTAGCTGGCAATACCATCTATTCTCACCAGCTAAAAACTAAGGGGGGCAGCTTGTCGGACGAAAGTAGTCATGCGGTCCAGGAAGTCATATTTTGGAACAATGGGAAGGAAATCTCCTTAGGAAACCTGCCGGCAGACCCTGAAATGCCGTTGGGAGAAAGACGATTTCTGGCACAGCGTTTAAGTAATGGCTATTTCCTACTTTGTTTCTTTGAAACCTTTTATCTCTTTCACAACGAACGCATTATTTGGCAGGGACATAAAGAAGTGAAGTTGAACGCTATATATTACGACCAGAATGGGAGTATCTTATTGGCTTGCGGCGGCGGAAAGAACCAGGGACTTTTGCGCTTTCGAACCCTACAGCATTTTCAACGCAATGAATTTGAAAACCTTTTGCCAGGACACACGGTGGCCAAAGTGTTCCGCGATCAGGAGGGCGGCTGGTGGGCTTCTACGATCGATGCGGGGGTGTTTTACTGCAAAAATCCCGAACTGGATATCCTCGACGCCTCCAATGGACTCCCAGCCAGTCATGTAATGCGACTTGCCAGCAATGCAAAAGAAACGATATATGTCGGTTTACGAACCCCTGAAATTTGTGCTATTGAGCGAAATAGCGGGCGTATCGTAGGCATGCCCAGTGTATTACCAACGGGCAATTCGGAAATTACCACACTCCATTACGATCAATCTACCCAACGCTTGTGGTGTGGCCCGGAGTTATCTTTCCTGGAAAAAAATCGTTGGATAAATGCAAAACTATACTCGATGGGTAAAAGCACCAATTTCAATGTATTTGCTACAAAGGTTAGTACGTCTGCGCAGGGCGGAAATTGGTGGGCAAGTTCCAGTTATGGGCTTTTTTCGATTGATCCTTATACCGGTGCGGCAACATTCTTTTCGGAAGACACTTTACTTCCGGGCAAGCGGACTTTTTCCATAACGCAGGATCTCGAAGGCAATTTATGGGTCACTACCCCCGAAGGCCTGCGAATCTGGCGAAATGGAAAGTATGAATTACCCCCTTTTGAACACCCGGCGCTCCGGTTTCCTGCACGAAACGTAGCCCTATTGCCAGCTTCGGCAGGTGGAGGCCTGGCCATCGGATTGCGCGGCGGCGGTTTGCTCCTACGGGATAAAACCGGGCGGTTTACGCAGCTTACCGTTCAAAATGGACTTACTTCCGATGTTATATCCAATCTCAAGGTCAGTCCGGAAGGCATCATTTATGCGCCCACCAACCAGGGATTGAACATTATATCTCCTGAATCGGATGGTAAATGGCGCGTAGAAACCCTGACCACCAAGCATGGATTGCCCTCCAACCAGGTAAACGATGTGATCTGGTTGGACCAGGAACTCTGGCTAGCTACAGACAAGGGGATTGCCCGGTTTAAAGAAAGACCGAGGCAGACCCTGATGCCGATGCCTTTACTTGAAAATTTTATCTCAAATAATCGGAATGTAGCCTTTTCCCAAAATCTCCAACTCGCACACGACCAAAACAACCTTTCCCTGCACTTTTTCTCCCTGCATTTTCGGTCTGGAGGTGAAATTCCTTATCGATACCGCTTACTCGGAGCAGATACCGCTTTCGTGTATACCTACGCCAGGGAGGTCAATTTCGCAAACCTGTCTACAGGCCAATACATTTTCGAGGTGCAGGCACAAAACGAAGACGGCCAGTGGAGTGAACCCTCCCGATGGGCCTTTGAAATTCTCCCGCCCTGGTGGGCCACCTGGTGGTTTCGCGCCCTTGTAGCGGCGGCTTTAGCCGCAGCAATTTACCTGTTTTACCAAAATCGTCTTCACGCCATCCGCCATGAAGCCGCCGAACGCGAAAAAATAAAAGAACTGGAATCCGCGGCCTTGCGAGCCCAAATGAACCCACACTTCATTTTTAACTGCCTGCAAGCCATCCAATCCTTCATCGCTAAAAATGAACGGGAAACAGCTACCAACTATCTCGCCCGTTTCGCAAAACTGGTGCGACTGGCCCTGCACGGTTCAGTAGATGGACTGCACACTCTCGCTGAAGAGATCGCCATGCTGGAAAATTACCTGTATCTGGAACAGCTTCGTTTTGGTGGAATATTTGAATTCTCCGTGCGTGCGGAAGCGGGGTTGGATACGGCAGAGATCAGCTTCCCGCCTTTGCTGGTACAACCTTTTGTTGAAAATGCACTCTTACATGGCTTGCAGGATCGCGCAGATGGAGGTCTGGTGGAAGTTGTATTTATCGCCAAAGACAGCTTTTTGGAAGTCTCTGTGACTGACAATGGGCAGGGATTTTCAGAAAAAAAGACGACTGAAAAACGTCCGCACAAATCTGTGGGCATGATGCTGACCCAAAAGCGGTTAGACCTGCTGATGGGCAGTGAGAAACCTGATTCGGAGCATTTGGTCCGGGAAACTGTTTTGGATGGGGAGGGGAATCCGGTTGGGGCAAGGGTGCGGATCTTGATACCGATATAAAGCGGCATGCTTTTTTGAGTGATTTAGCGATACTTGAGTTGTCTTCCTGTCGGGACCCGTCCGCATCAAGTGCTTTTAGCCTGAGTATTTGCCCTTTCTGGCACTTCAAATGATAACACTCAAGATACGCGCACTTGATGCGGACGGATCCCGACAGGAAGACAACTCAGCATTTGCTAAACCACCAGGTTATCCGACAAGAAAGATCCCGCATCTTTCAAACTGAAAAATGCGGGATCTCCTAAATCTGTCAGAAACCTCTAAGAGAGGTCTCTACCTAAACACCTCAATAAACCCATTCAAGCCCTTATCCTCCGGCGTGGCCTTGAAGATGAAGTAGTAGGCTGCGTCTGGTAGGCCTTTGCCGGGCTCTCCCATAAATTCACCTCTCCAGGCTTTATCCGGAGCATTGCTATACGGCGCAGCTTCATACACCTTGTCACCCCATTGGTTATAAATAACCAGTCTGTTGAGCGGATAAGGCTCAATGTCCAGACATGGGATCATCAGGTAGTCATTGATATCATCCCCGTTGGGTGTAATGATGTTAGGGACGGTACTGCAGATACGTTCACGGACGGCAATGGAGATGATGCCTTCATCGCATAGCTCCGGACAGGCTTTTGAACAGAGCTTGTATATGAAATAAATGACTTTGTTCTCATTCCCTGCTTCATAAGAATACAGGCCATTGCCATGATCGATCAATCCGGGTTGCGGATTCGTGATGGTCAGGGTATAATCGTCCAACTCGTATGTATCGTTGAGGAGTACATTGAAGTCGGCCAACACCTCATTGGTCGCCACCTCATAGTTGGTATCATCCTCGGCATTAGGGGTAAGGCCAATGCGTACCAGCGCCGAATCCAGCGGTGTAATGCACCCATTGATATTGGCCACTACCGTGTAATAACCTGTCAACGGGCCTTCCAGATCCGGAATTACGATGTTGTTATTATCCGGATAAGGTGGTCTTGGTCCGTTCCAGATGTAAATCGCTCCCGTGATCGGCGTTGCGGATAAGGTGATCTCATCGCCTTTGCAACCGATCACATCGCTGACCTGCGGATTCAGCGGCATCAACGGTAAAACCTCTATCTGAAGGGAACAAAGTGCAGTATTGCCGGCGTCATCTGTAGCCTTGAAAGTAAGGGTTTGGATGCCGAGGTTAAACACTGCATCGGCAGCCGACCCTCCTACTTGAGTTACCAAAGGAATGCTGCAATTGTCTGTCGCAAGCGGGTACAAAAACTGCACCTGTACGCCGTCACAAGTACTGATCGTATCCGTTCCGGTAACGAATGCAGAGGGGTCGCTCAGGATCGCGCCGCTAATGTTTACCTGGATCGGTGAGACCGGGCAAATAAACTGGGGCGGTATGGATTCTGTCACGGTCACCGTGAATGAGGTCGTGACCACATGATTCAGGGTGTCGGTCAAAGTGTACGTTACCGTAGTTACCCCGATGTTGAAGGTGTCACCAGGCTCGTAATTAGATTCAAGGGTATATGGTCCACAAATCCCCGTAGGCGTAGGTGGAGTCCAGGTTGGCATTACAAAACAATCAATAAACGACTGATTGACAGGCAGATTCGTCAACCCAATGGGCGGCCCGATCACCTCTACCACAAAGGTACAGGTGTCCTGATTGCCACTGGGATCCACAACATATACATGCACCGTGGTATATCCGGATGGCAGGTCAGCTCCAGGTTCCGGGATCGAGTACACCGTTGGATTCGGTGCACAGTTGTCTGTAGCAGTAGGTTGTACCCATGAAACAGGGAACATACATTCGCCGGCGTCCACCACGAAGTCATCCGGACAACCGCTGAAAGTTGGTGGAACGATGTCAATTACCGTCACCGTAAAGGTACAGGTAGCGGTATTCCCCCAGCCGTCTGTGGCTGTATATTGCACGGTAGTGCTGGTCTCCGGGAAAACGGTGCCCGACGCAATGCTGGAAACGATGGTGGTCGTGGTACAATTGTCCGTGGCTGTTGGAGCAGTCCAGGTAACCGTGGCATCACAGGTATCGGTATTCACCGAAATGTTTGCCGGACAATCGATCAATACAGGCGGTACATCTTCCCGTACCGTCACCGTAAAGCTGCAGGAAAGGCTGTTGCCAGAGGTATCTACGGCGGTATAGGTGATGGGGTAAATACCCGTAGGCAATACGGTGCCAGTGGGAATATTTACTGTGGTAACCAGGTTGGTTTGGTCGCAGGGATCTGTTACAATTGGCGCTGTCCAGGTAACCGCTATTTCGCAGCTTGCAGGATCCGTGGTAATGGTGACGTCTTGCGGGCAATTGGTAAGTACTGGTGCTGTCGTATCCTTTACTGTTATCTGGAAAGTACAGGAGGCCTGGTTTCCGGTCGGGTCATTCACGGTCATGAGTACGGTGGTTGTACCGATGGGGAAATCCTGGCCGGAACTTGCAGAGGAAACAAGATTGAGCGTTGCGCTGCAATTATCAGCAGTAACGGGGGCATTGAAGGTGGCGATCCCGGTACAGGTAGCGCCATTTGCATCAAGGGTAATATTGGTCGGACACTGGATCGTTGGAGCAATGGTGTCCTGTACGGTCAAGAGTTGTGTTGCCGTGGTTACATTTCCACATTCATCTGTGACAGTCCATTTCCGCTCTAAAGTATAGCTGTCCGGACTGGCACTATTCATGATCGTTTCCCCTACAAAAACAATGCTTGGATTTGGGCTGCAATTGTCCGTTGCAGTGGGTATTCCCGGCGCTGGTACGTCGTCACAATTGACCGTTTCCGGTGCTGGAACAAAAGTGAAAACCGGATGGGTCAGGTCCTGCACTGTAATAGTCTGGAAAGCGGTTCGGCTATTTCCGCAATCATCCTGTGCAGTCCAGGTGCGCTTTAGGATATAATTATTAGGGCAGTTGCCGTCTGTCCGTGTTTCGCCGGAAAAAGTAATGGTTGTATTACCATCACAATTGTCATTTGCAGTAGGCGTACCCAGTGCAGGTATAGACTCGCAACTGACTGTAATATTTTGGGGGACCGTAAGGAATTGTGGAGCTGTGATATCCTGAACGGTGATCACCTGGGTTGCTTTGGATGAGTTGCCGCAGTTGTCTGTTGCCACCCATTCTCTGCGCAGCAAATAATTATGGGCGCAAGTACCATCGATCCGGACCTGGCCAGAATAACTGATGTTGACGAAAGCGTCACAATTGTCCGCGGCTGTGGGAAAAGTAACTACGGGGACAGACTCACAGTTCACCACCACATCTGAAGGGATCAGGGTAAAATTCGGAGGTGTCAGGTCCTGAACCGTAATGATCTGTTCCGCTGTGGAAGTATTTCCACAGCTATCCCTGGCTACCCAACTGCGTTTCAGCGTGTAGGAATCAGGGCAAAGACCATCCGTGCGAACCTCTCCGGTATAAGTAATGCTAACGCTTGCTGCGCAATTGTCAAAAGCGGCAGGGCTTGCAACGGCTGGGATAGATTCACAACTGACCGTGGTAGCTGCCGGAATAATGGTAAATACCGGTGGCGTCACGTCTTCTACCTGTAAGATCTGTACCGCGCTGGCGGTATTGCCACAGTCATCGGTAATGGTCCACTTACGGGTTAAGGTATAACTATTGGGGCAGGCACCATTGACCCTGGTTGCACCATTGTAAGTAATACTCAGATCGGCATCGCAATTGTCCGTAGCGGTAGGTGTGCCTACTGCCGGGATCTCAGAACAACTTACGGTAACATTTGCCGGAATGGTAGTTACGACAGGATTTGTAATATCCTGAACGGTGATCACCTGGTTTGTAATGGTATTGTTACTGCATTGATCCTGCGCAACCCAAACACGCGTAAGGGTATAGTTGCCGGAGCAGTCTCCATTCGTTCTGGATTCTCCCAGATACGTGATGTTTACATTGGCTGTACAGTTGTCCGTAGCAATCGGGCTGCCGGGAACCGGTATGGCATCGCAGCTAACCGTTATCGGCGCGGGTACAGCGGTAAATACAGGAGCCGTGATGTCACGAACCGTGATAAGCTGACTTGCCTGGGTTGTATTGCCACAATTATCGCTAGAGATCCATATTCTTAACAGCGTGTAATTGTTGGGGCAGGTGCCGTCTATACGCTGTTCTCCTGTGTATTGGATATTTACCGTGGCATCACAATTGTCTGTTGCTGTTGGGATACCGGGCGTTGGAATGTTATCACAATCCACCGTTGCAGGCGCCGGCACAAAGGTGAAGGTGGGCGCTGTAAGGTCTTGTACGGTAATGATCTGTAAGGCAGTAGCAGTATTGCCACAGCTGTCAATGGCGGTCCAGGTACGTTGAAGGATATAAGAATCGGGGCATAGTCCATCGATCCGGGTTGCACCGTTGTAAGTGATATTGACATTGGCAGCGCAATCATCACTTGCTTCCGGGGTATCAACCGCTGGAATTGATTCACAGCTAACGGTAATTGGTCCCGGAACCGACGTGAACATCGGAGGTGTGATATCCTGCACTGTAATGGTCTGAACTGCCACGCTGCTATTGCCACAATCATCTGTAATGCTCCACTGACGCCTTAAAATATAGTTGTGCGGGCAGTTGCCATTGGTGCGTGCGTCGGCTTTGAAGGTAATTGTTGGGGTCGCATCGCAGTTGTCGGAAGCGGTAGGGATGCCTGCCGCCGGGAGGTTGGCGCAACTCACTGTAACATCCGCAGGCACGGTCAGAATCAGAGGCGGTGTAATATCCTGCACGGTAATGGCCTGTGTGGCTGTGCTGGAATTGCCGCAGGCATCCTGGACAGACCAGGTACGAATAATGGCATAATTGCCCGGGCATCCACCGGATCCGGGTATAAATTCACCCAAATAGTTGATAATTACGTTTGCGGAACAATTGTCGGATGCAACAGGTGTGCCAACCACCGGAAGCAGCTCACAACTGGCGGTTACCCCTACGGGTACTGAAGTAAAGACAGGAGCTGTAATATCCTGTACGGTAATGATCTGGGTTGCGCTCGTGGTGTTGCCGCAGTTGTCTGTTGCAGTCCACTTCCTGCTCAACTGATAATTGTTCGGGCAAACTCCGTCTGTACGGGTTTCACCAATGTAAACAATGCTTACGGAGACATCGCAATTGTCGGTTGCCGTAGGGGTGCCAACTGCCGGAATAGCGTCACAACTCACCGTAATCGGATCCGGAACAAACGTGTAATCTGGTGGGGTCAGATCCTGAACCGTAATGACTTGTTCGGCAGTATTGGTATTGCCGCATTGATCCGTTGCAATCCAATGACGGCGAAGCAGGTAAGTATTCAGGCAGACACCGTTTTCGCGGGTTTCTCCAACATAGGTGATGGTTACGATCGGGTCGCAGTTATCGGTGGCAGAAGGTATCCCAACAGCCGGCAATGCTTCGCAGGAAACTGTGACATTGGGAGGAACAAAAGCAAACACTGGCTTAACCAGATCCTGCACGGTTATGATTTGTGTACTTGTTTGTGTGTTTCCACAATTATCGGTAGCCGTCCATTGCCTTTTCAAGGTGTAACTAAAGAGGCAGGATCCATTGGTTCTGGTTTCACCATCGTAAGTGATGCTAACAGAAGCGTCACAATTATCCGTCGCCGCAGGAACCCCAAGGGCAGGTATGGACTCACAGGAAACGGTAACATTTGCGGGTATGGATGTAAAGGAAGGTACTGTGATATCCCTAACGGTGACCTGCTGGGTTGCCAGCGTGGTGTTTCCGCAATTGTCTTCTGCTTTCCAGGAACGTTTCAGGATATAAGTATCCAGACAGGCACCATCGATACGGGTTTCACCCTGGTAAGTGATCGTAACCGACGCGTCACAATTATCAGATGCTACAGGAACCCCAATCGCTGGTATGGATTCGCAGGAAACTGTAATATTGGCAGGCACACTGCTAAAGGTTGGGCTGGAAACATCCTGGACGGTGATTACCTGCGTTGCGGTCTCTGAATTACCGCAATTGTCGTCTGCCTTCCAGGTTCTGGTTAAAGAATATGAGTCCGGACAGGCGCCGTTGGTCCGGGTTTCACCAAGAAAAGTAATGGTGACGGCAGCATCGCAGTTGTCAGTCGCGGTTGCGGTCCCTACGGAGGGTACAGACTGACAATTTACTGTAATGTTGGCTGGTACGAGTAAAAAACCAGGTTTTGTGAGGTCCTGAACATTAATGACCTGAGCAGCAGTGGCGGTGTTGCCACAATTGTCTTGTGCCCTCCAGGTTCTGGTCAGTGTATAGGTATCAGCGCAAGGACCATTGGTTCTGGTTTCACCCAGATAAGTCAGGACCACATCTGCTCTACAGTTATCCGTAGCTTTTACGGTACCTACTGGTAGCACGGTCTGACAGGTTATTGTGGTATCTGAAGGCACTTGGGTAAAGACCGGAGGCGTTGAATCTGCCACCAGTAATAATTGGATCACGTTGATGCTATTTCCGGAAGCATCTGTTACCCGGTATCTTCTTGAAACCACCAGTGGGTTTCCAGGGCAGGAAAATCCGCCCAGTGCGCTCTCACTGACATAAGTAACCGTGGGTGTTCCACAGTTGTCGGCTTCCGTGGTGACTACGCTAGGGTCGGGAAGGGGCAAATCGCCGTAACACTGAATTCCGGTAATATTGGGCGGGTTAGATGCTGTTGGGAGTTGATTGTCGACTACTGTTACATTAAAAAAGCAGGAAACGACATTGGATCCATCGCTGACCTGATACTCCACATTATTCAGACCTGTCTGAAATGGAAACGTGTTCGACAACTGCCCCAGTCCATTTGCAAGCGTTGCACCAGTAACCTTGTAAGAGAGTTGTGCAGAAGGGCAGTTATCACTGAATACTGCATTGATATTCGGTATAGTGGTGGTACATAGACCTGATGAAGCAATGCCATTGGCATTGCCAGGACAGGAGATCACCGGAGGCGTATTATCAAACGTAGTAACTGTAGATACTTTGGAAGCGGTACAGCCTTTTGCATCTGTTATGGTCACGGTGTAGCTGCCAGCAATAAGCGTATTGATATCTTCCGTGGTCTTACCATTGGACCATAGAAACTTATAAGGAGGGGTGCCACCGCTTGGAGTCAGATCAACAGCACCCACAGCAGAACTGGCGCAAGGCACAGGCGTGATCGTGGTGAGTAGATTGATTTGTGGGTTGATTTTGACCGTAGCAGAATTACCGCAGGTCAGCACATAGGCCGGAGCTGATCCGGAGGGATCAAAGGTAGCTGATATGCTAATGGTATAGGTCGTGTTAACGAATTGGGGTACCTTATAAGGCCCGCTTTCAAGGCCAATACCGGGTGTCCACACATATTCATAGCCGAGCGTACCACTTCCAAGGACGGAAAGCGTTACGGAATCTCCGGGCTGGCACAAGGTTCGGTCATTGGGATTTCCTGAGTTATCCAACACCGTCATCGAGGCGTCACAACAGATGCCCGTACCATCAAAACACCCTGCTGCATTCACGTCTGCGAAGGAGTGCAGTGCGTTTGCACCGCTGCAACTTGCCAGTTTGAAGACATCAAAAAAGATGGTTTTAAGACCATTACAGGTATTGCCATCCGCGAGTCCGGGGGATAAGTGCCCTCCATTATAGAGTAAGATGCGGGCATTTTCTCCCAGGGTAAAAGCGACATTGGAAGACCAGACAATAGTTCCACCATCCACAATGAATTTACCATCGAATGGGACCCCGCCAATGACGGGTGCATAGGCAATGTCTATCAGCAAAGTATCTTTGATGATAATGGTATCCGTGCCAATGGGGCATGACCCTATTGGATTGTTGGAGGCAATAATTTTAGAGGTGAAAATACAAGTCGTTGCATTGCCTTGAACGCTGAGCGAAGTGGCAAAAATTGCAACAAAAAGAATGAGTCGGAAAGCGCGAAGGCTTTTGACCGAATTGGTGAAGATTTTTTCAAATGGAAACATACAGTCGTCCGAATTGTGTGAGTGAATACTTCGGCAGGTGTTTAGAGTTTATATCAAAACACCGAAAGGGAGGACGAAATAAAGCGGATTAGTAACTTAACACTAAGTTAATGAGGTTCGGAGGTGGGAAAAAATTAAAAACCAAGGTAAATGTAGGACAAAATATATTATTCAAAATGAATATTATAGATTGAGTTAACATTCAGAACTTGTAACATAAATGAATGGCAAAAATTGCGCCAACTTAAGTTTTGGTCGAATGCTCGGGTGGGCGGGGCATCTTCTGACCCGTGTCCTTTTACGATCCATTAACTGGCCTGAAACAATTAAATTACGTTATTGTATTGATTGAGGCTTAAAATAGGCTGGAAGGATTTAAACCGCATTAAAAGGTTGAGGGAATATTAACATTAGTTGGACGTTAAAACAAGAATGCCCCGCTGTCCGAAGACAACGAGGCATTTTGCTAATTTGAGTTGGCACCGACCTACTCTCCCGGGACATCTGACCCAGTACCATCGGCGCTGGCGGGCTTAACTGCTCTGTTCGGAATGGGAAGAGGTGAACCCCGCCGCCAAAGGCACCAACAACTCTTTTATCCACCTAGCCTGGGCTGCGGCGAATAGTCTCGGCCATGCGAGACAAATTTCTTTTGACAAAAACTGAGAAGGAATAGGGTATACTAACTAAGCGTAGGTATTTAAGTCTGAGTAGCTAAGTAGCAGTACTGAATTGGAATCCATTGACAGGATTTTTATTCGATACTGTGGAAACTTAAAAAAAAAAGGAAGCTTACGGGCAATTAGTAAGGCTAGGCTGCACACATTACTGCGCTTTCACCGACCTCCTATCAACGCAGTAGTCTCCTGCGGCCCTTAAAAGATAATTCATCTTGAGGTGGGCTTCG
>JBILHS010000213.1:0-4334 GCA_044350425.1 Saprospiraceae bacterium
GTGGCTTTGAGCCAGGAAAGTTTATCGTCGCGGGTGGGCGTATTCATGCCGCCGTCAATGTGTTGGGCGTTTATGCTGACCAATTCCTCGCGGGCTTCGGCGGGTAAACTTTCAAAATAGATGTCTTTGGTTTCGTTGAAAGTGCGGGTGGTTTTCTCCGAGATTTTGATGTTTTGGCAAAAAGCGACGGCGCGGCGCATCGGTTCGGGGTCGCTTTCCTTCAGGATGCCTTCGTCGCCCAGAATCTTTTTGCTGAGGGCATTGATACAGCCAATGAGTTTGGAAGCGTCGTCGGCATTGATTTCGTGGTTGCTGTCCGCGACCATTTTTTGCACCGGCCCGGTCATGTCGTCTTCGCTCACTGTGAGAATCAGTACCTTATAATCAGAAAGCAAACCCTGGTTGACGGCTTCGCCAAAACCGATGCGGTAGATTTCTTCGCCGTAGTATTTGGGTTCATCCATGCTGCAAAGCACGGCTTCGGCTTGGTCTGCTTTGGTTTTGGAGTCATCGTTAAACAGGCGCGGGGTAGCGGTCATGTAAAGCCGCTTTTTTGCCTTCAAAAAGTCGTTGTTGTGGACTTTGACAAATGCGGACTCGTCGTCGTCTTTCAAGGTCACCCCCGTAGTGCGGTGGGCTTCGTCGCAGATAATCAGGTCAAAAACCCCGAAAGGATTTTCCGCGCTTTGTTGTTTGCCGATCAAAGCCGACTGAGCATCGGCAATGACTTCGATAGATTGATAAGTCGAAAAAACCACCGTCAAAGGATGGCTTTCGGCGTGTTGGATTTGTTCAAACTGTTTCAGAATGCCTTTCACATCGGTAGAGGCAGGCAAAGCGAGATCCACCACCGAAAAGCCGTCGGAGTCTTCGTTTTTGGAGCGTTTGCGGCTCACGTTGGAATCAGAGCAAATGCAAATCGCATTGAAAGGTTTTTGGGCATCGGCCGTCCATTCGCGCAAGGTTTGCCCCAAAAGCGCAATGGAAGGAACGAGAAACAGCACCACGCCTTTGCCATTGGTTTCTTTTTCTGCGATTTGTAAGGAGGTGAAGGTTTTGCCCGTACCGCATGCCATGATGAGTTTGCCACGATCCGAGGTTTTGAAATGATCGTGCGCGGCGGCGATGGCTGTAACTTGGTGCTGCATCGGCGTCTTTTTCGCAGCGCGGGAGGCTTCACCGGATAAGCCTTCTGACAATTTACCCCAATCAACAGATGCGTTTTCGAGATCCTGCAAGCCGAGGCGCGAAAAGGGAAGATTTAGGTTGTGGAGAGTCGTATCGGCATTGCCGCCCCAACGATTTGTCGTTGAAATCCAAAGCCTATGCGCAAAGCCAATGGTTCGCAGTTGGTCGTCTTTAAAGTTCTTGCTGGAAGTCGAAATGAAGGAATCAACGGCGGCTTTGTCGATTACGGCACTTTCCTGGTAACATTTACATTGGATAGCCCAATAATCGCCGGAGGTAGTGCGTGCCACGAGGTCGATACCTAAATCCTTTCCGCCAAAGTCACGGCGGGCAGGAAATTCATTCCATAGCCAGACATTGGTAAAAAGGGCAGCATAGCGCGGGTCAGTCTGCAAATAGGCTTGGATTAGCCGCTCGAATTTGTCGCCTTTGTCGCGTTCGGAGAGGGCTGATTTGCGGAAATGGGATAGCGTGGATTGGAACGGGCTTTGGATCATTTTGTCAGGCGGAAGTGTGATAGGTTGGCAAAGATATAAAAGGGGTTGGCATAGGGTAGGGGGCTAAAAATAACTATGCCGAATGCTGCCAACATCGTTTGCCCAATCGCCCGCGCATTTTACAAAATTGGAGGGGGGGTATTTGCTATTGCAAAGCCGCCGGAACAAAAGAAGTATGCCCCTAGGGAACAACTAAGACTTGTTTTTATCCCAGATAATGAACGGGGAGGAAATCTGAAACATAGATCAGATAAAGCAGACTGACTTTTAAATCTAATTTTATTTTTCTTGTTTTTTTAAAATAAAAGATACATTTGCAAGAAAAATTCAAAAATCACTCTCATTATGCTGATTCAGTTCTCAATTCGGAATTTTAAAACTTTTAAGGACGAGGTTAAACTTACCATGTTTGCCTCCAATTCCGACAAAACAACCCGTGAGGAAGAGAATGTCTTTGAAATCCCAAAGTTTAACTTGCGTCTGTTAAAAAGTGCAGTGGTTTATGGTGCCAATGCCAGTGGTAAAACCAAATTAATTGAGGCAGCCAGTTTTATGAGGGATTTCATTCTGAATTCTTCAAAAGAATCTCAAGACGGCGAACCTATCAATACCGCCCCCTTTAGGTTAAACACCACAATGGAAGACCAACCAACAATGTTTGAGTTGGTATTTGTGCATAGGGAGGATATGTTTCGATATGGGTTTGAAGTTACCAAAGAGACCGTAGTTAGTGAATGGTTATATCACCGTCCTAATACGAAGGAAGTAGAGATTTTTTACCGAGAAGGGCAAAATTTTAACTTACATACTACACTTTTTAAAAAAGGCAATTTTCTTGTTAAGGAAAAGATGGTTCGCCCTAATGCTTTGATGCTCTCTGTAGCCGCACAATTTAATGATAGTCTGGCTAAGCGCATTTTTGAGTGGTTGCGTCAATTTCGACAATTATCTGGCTTGCGTGAAGACGGATACATGGGATTCTCTTTGCATAACGCAAGCGAAAAGGGCGGCAAGACAAAAATTTTGGAATGGTTAAAGAATGCAGATGTTGGCATTGATGATATTCGTGTAGAAACCATGAGTTTAAATGACTTGCCACCTGGTTTGCCTGATGAAATTCGTGTACAATTATTAGAAAAAATTAAAGAAAAGGACACCAAAGTCTATTCTGATTTGGTTACAGTGCATGCGAAATACGATGAAACTAACACCCAGGTTGATGTTGAAGAATTCAAACTTATGGAAGAGGAATCTTCAGGGACTCGAAAATTCTTCGCAATGAGCGGCCCAATTATCCAAGCTCTTGATAATGGAGAAGTTTTATTTGTCGACGAACTGGATTCAAAAATCCATCCAAACTTAGTGTGCAAAATTGTTGATATTTTCAACTCAAAAGAATCGAATCCAAAGAACGCGCAACTGATTTTTAATACCCATGACACCAACTTGCTTGGTTCAAATCTCTTTCGGCGTGATCAAATTTGGTTTGTGGAAAAAGATAGATATGGCGCGGCAACGCTATATCCCCTCTCTTCTTTCAAAACAAATGAGGGTGCCCGTAAGACGGATAACTTCGAGGAAAATTATATTATGGGGCGCTATGGCGGTGTACCAGTTCTGAGTGACTTTGTTAACTTGTTCAAAACTGAAAGCCATAGTGAACTATGAAAATGAAAAATAAAAAAGCCGAACAAATTGCTCGAAAAAAGCAGCATAAGTCAGCATTAACAATCTCAAAAAAGCGTAGCACGGAGCCATCCTTGGTATTGGAAGAACCAACCCGTATTGAAAGGCAAAGTATATTAATTGTCTGTGAAGGTGTAAATACAGAACCAAGCTATTTTCGTCAATTTCGTCTGACTTCAGGCCGAATTGTTGCGCTGGGTGCGGGTTGTGAAACAATACGTGTGGTTGAGAAAGCAGTTGAAGAGCAGAAAAAGGGCAAATACGATCAAACTTGGGTCGTATTTGACAAAGATGATTTTTCAGACCAAGACTTTAACGCGGCAATTGAAAAGGCGAAGCAACTCAATTTTGGAGTTGCATATTCAAACCAAGCCTTTGAATACTGGCTTATTTTGCATTTTGAAGATCATCAAGGCGGCGGAATGCACAGAGATCAATACCATGAGAAATTGAATGAACACCTTGTCAATTTTGGATTGTTTTATGATGGCAAGGGCAGCAAAAATGTAACCCAAAAGATTTTTGATTTGATGCTTGCGAATGATAGGCAGGCTGGGATTTCACGTATAAAGTTGGCCGTGGATCGGGCAAGGCGAATTTTTGATTTTTACGATCATCGAAGCCCTGCCCAAGAAGAATCCTCTACAGCCGTATTCCTATTGGTTGAAGAAATTTTGAAGTACAAATAGTCCATTATAAAAGGAAAGAAAGAGGATAAACTTTACAAACTACCCACAAATTACCCAACTGTCCAAAATAACAAACGCAACTACCTAATTATCAAATAATTGCGCTGTTCTAATGTCGGAGTGACAGGATTCGAATCTGGGACCCTCCCGCCTCAAAAGTCGGACTGCGCTACATCTCGAAAATCAATGGCTTTGGTGTGCAAGGGCATAAAAAAAGAGGCCACCCAATGGTGACCTCTCTTAGTCGGGATACCAGGATTCGAACCTGGGACCC
>JBILHS010000214.1:0-4169 GCA_044350425.1 Saprospiraceae bacterium
GCTTGCGCCGGTGCCTGTGTGCCTGTCTGATGGTTCATGGTGTTGGTTGGTTTGAATTCATTTCCAAACAGGCGATGTCGGAACATCGCCCGATCAACCAGCACCAATAAATTTTAACGTTTTAACGAAAAAAAATCCGCTTCCCGGGAATGTATAGCCTTGATCGAAAAATGCTTGGCGAAATCCAGCCTGAACCAACGCTCCCAAGTCCTCGCAACCTTCGCTCAAGAGCAAAAGATCTTAATTCCATGGGCTTCTACCGATGGAGGCTGTTTTTGTGGGGTTTTCGACCAATCCACCAGCAAATCGCCCCAAAAGCGTCATGCATTGACGACGAAGAACCAAAAAACGCACCCCCTGACCGTTTATGTCACCCCCATCGGTTTACTCTCCCGGCCTATGAACACGCCACACATTATCAACGGTAGGAACGAAACTCTGTCGAACAAGGATCACCGCCGCTTCATTAGAATGGTCGCTGGTCATGGGATGAGATTTTCAGGGGTTTGGAAAATTGCGGATACCGAGGGCGGGTCGGCTTGGGGGCTCAGACTCATGAGGCAGGCGGAGTCGTGGTGGGGTGGCAGATTCAGAGTTTTTAAGTGCATCATTCCTCCTCTGCCGACCCCATAGGCAAAACCCAAGGGGCAGTCAGCAAAGGAGTCCGGGTGCAAGAAGAACGAAGTCTTTGAAATTCTGATCTGGCTTTTGCAAGACTTTGAGAAGCCATTCGCCCATGCTTTCGTAATCAGTCATTTCGAATTTCGGAAGCCTCTGCGCAGCAGACGCGATTACAACCGGCGAGGCCGAAACATTCTTAGGCGTTGGTTTTTTTTGAGTCCCTACCAAGCCAAGATAACTACGCAATAGGTCGAGACGATCATACGGTGTGGGGTATATGCTTCTGCATTTCATAGCAATGTTGCCACCATTAAACCGGAAAAACTCAAAGGCCAGTTTGAACTTTTTATTCAACATGGCTGGGGCGTTTTTATCGCTGATGACGGAGCTCCCCAGCCAATATTTGGGCAACAAATATGTCCCGCTTCCGGCATTAGCGCCTGGATTTGCCCAGAGCACACACCAGCCTTCGCTTTGGGTCGCAGGCTTGAGGATTTTGGCGGTATTGACTTTTTGCTCCTCGAGCCATTTTTTGTGGCGCTTCGCGGCTGCCTCGAAGTTTTCCAAGGTCAGCCAGTCACATGAGATGTGGGCGAGGCAGCCATTGGATTTGCATGGCTCGAATTTTTCTTTCAGGTCGTTGACGAATTCTGGGTGGTTCATTTTTGGGTAGGTTTGGTAGTTTTATGAGATCAAGGCTTTGACCGGTCATCATTTCATTAATCTATCACTTTCTGTGGTGACACCTATTCAGACGAAATGACGGGTCAAGGTTTTGCTAATATTTAATTTGTGGTATGAGTGCGAATAAGTGTTCAAATGTTCAACTGCAATTTTGCGCTGACGATCTGCCAGGTTTGGTCATCGATGATGCGCTTTTTGCGCCAGGACTTAAGGTCGTTGAGTCCGTCGAAGGAAGACGCGATTGCAATTTTTAGGAGCATCTTGGCGACACTGGTGTCTGGGAGATCGCCGAACAGGGAAGTCTCGATTTCTTTGGGAACTTCCCGGTGATTGCCTTGGATGACGGTGTGCAGTTTCGCCTCGACCGCCTGCGCATCGTTTTTGTCATCGCAGGTGATGATGTAACGACCGAAGCGTGTTTCCTTACTGGCATGCAGATGGTGCAAACGCACAAAAATGGCTTTGATGTGGCCGCTAGTGGTGCGCTCCAAGTCGTCAAAAATTACCTTCGCGCGGTTTTTGCGTCCGTGACCGACGATTAGGGCATGGTCATCCCGTTCAAGGATATACACCAGATAGCCATTGTCGGGGATTTCCTTTGCGCTAGCTGGAGTCAGCAATCTGTTAGAAAAAAGGTTGTTGAGTGTGGTTTTGATGGAGTTCATGACGGTGTTTTGGTTGTGTTGTTCTTTGTTTTTCATTTTGAAAGTTTGCCGAGCGGTCTCGGCGATTGCTCGGAATGCATCTGGGCTTGGAGCGCGGCTTCGCCATTCCGAATCAGGTGCTTATGGCTGAGGGTATCGTGAGACGACCTCATCGAAAACTTTTGCAAACCACCCATGGTTTGCTCGAAACGCCTTTTTGTCGGCCTCAGGTAGATATTTGCGTACGGTGGATCGAGTGATCTTGTAGCACTTTTCTCCGCTCTGGTGGGTGGTTGACTTCGAGCTTTTGATCCAAAGTCGATCATCATCATCCGTTACTCCGAACTCGAGATTGCCAGTAGTGCCGCCTTGGCGGCAGGCATCCCAAAAAAGATCGATCGAAATGGAATCGGCTGGCAGAGATGAGCAGAAAACAGGTTTGTGCACTGGCGGCGCCTTGGCCGCAGGAGTTTTTCCTTGGGATGTCCGTTGCGTTGACCAAATGAAATGATCGATGAGACGAGCGGTAACATGGCCATGGCCCGCGTCTTTAAAATGTTTCGCCGCATGCTGAATGATCGAGACCGCCTCAGACAAGGTCACCTGTCGTCCTAGATTTTGTTCAAAGAAGCGGAGGATCCAGCGGTCGGGTTTTACTTGGTGATCATCGCCAGCGAGCATCCTCAAGTAGCGCACGATGATGCCAGACGACATGGCAGGAAGAAGTTTGAGTTCCTCATCGAGTGCCGCAGGCCTTGGAAATGCTTGGAGGTCTTGGAAATATTGGATTCCATGCCGATCAAGCAGTGTGGCGACCTGTTCGACAAGGTCGGCCTTGCGGGTGGGTCTCGCCGAGCTGGGGTTTGCATAGCCGTGGTTCGCAAAGAGTTCCGCAGTGGGGTTTTCGGCGTGCCGGCAGGCATCGAGAAACTCCCTTACCGATTTTTGCTCTGTCGGGGGAGTGTGTGCCGAGTTGAGAGGACGGTAGATTGACCATGACAGTTGATTTGAAAAATGACTGACGACGTTTTTGACCTGTGCGTAATGGACGCCGATCGAGAACACCGAGTCGATCAGCGCAAGTGGGAGATGGGCGTAAAAGTAGCTCCGCGACAAACTGGCATTCTGAAGGCCCAGAGCGGAAATTGCCGCCACCACGGTTTGAAGTTCGTCTGGATTATGCGGGTTGTTCGTCATGGCGGAGGTATTGTAGCAAATGAAAATTAATTGTCTAGTATTTTTTTACTAGTTAAATAATTATTTCAATTGTGAATCATAACTCATTGTTGGTAAGCGTATTGATTATCCGTAACTGCGGTCGGTTTGTCGGTGATTCAGGCGACACGCCCATGGATTAAACGAATTGGTGTTGGCGAGCTCATGCGACGAGCTTTACTCAGTAGCTTTCAGTCTCTTTCACTGTCGTCCCACAGAACGGGCACAGTGCCTAGTGAGCCGTGAATCTTCAAGGTTCTGAACGGGTTGAGGTTGGAGAACCTTCAGGAAAGGGATCCGTATAAAAATGCACCCGTTCTGCCAACGTAAAAGGGGTTTTTCAACGGCGCTCGACCATGCGCATCAGCTTCACCCACATCCCGGACGTCGGCCTGGAACAGGGTTGACGCGCATCATCCACCTTGCCTGAGAACCACACCAGCCGCTACAACGTCCGTCCGCAGTTCATCCCATGCAGCACCGTCTCCACATCCGGCCCGCCCGGAACTACGCATACCAACCGTCAACCACACGTAACCGCGTGCTGTATGCCGGGCTGGCGCTCGCCGTGATTGCGGCTGGGGTGCTGTGGCGCTCCGGCCTGATCCCGCTGCCGCAGTGGCTGTCGAACAACGGAGGCGATGCATTGTGGGCGCTGATGGTGTTCGTGGGCTTCGGATTCCTGCTTCCGCGTGCGTCAACGCTGGTCGTCGCCCTGCTGGCTCTGGCCTTTTCGTGGGGGGTGGAGTTTTCGCAGCTTTACCATGCGCCGTGGATTGATGCGGTGCGCACCACGCTCCCGGGAAGGCTGGTTCTGGGCACCACCTTCAACTGGCCGGATCTGCCGGCCTACGCTGTCGGGATCGCGCTTGGCGCGTGGGCGGCAGTGCGACCGTCAAGGTCGGCACGGAACTACGGAATGCCCGCTTCTGCTCACACCGCTGCCCGCTCTTTGCCTCCGCCATAAGCGAAAAACGGTCCACCCATTCGATGTCCCGGCACCCG
>JBILHS010000030.1:0-46870 GCA_044350425.1 Saprospiraceae bacterium
TGCCCGGCAAACTTCCTTCATTTTTTGATACATCCCGTCAAAGACGCCCCTGCCGCGATAGCCTTCTGCCACGCACACCTGTCCCATGACAAACCAGCGCGGATGCTCCCGCAATCCTGAGCCATGCCAGGATAAAGTATCCAGCAAATCAAACATCGGTTGTAAGATGGGTACCTCGCTTGCGAAAGACCGCGGCATCACCAGTGCATAGCCCACTACGCGGTCGCCATCCTTGGCAATTATGCTGGGTGTGGCCTCATTCATACGTTGCAAAACACTTGGATCGTGCTTTACCGTGACAAATCCTTGTTCTTGCGCAACTGCAGCAGAAACATTGGAAACATGATTTTTAGCTTGTAAATCAAGCATTTGCAAAACTTCCTCTGGCGAAGAGACGGGTGTAAAATAGATTTCCATGCTGCAAATTTTGGAAACAATTTCTAACTTTTAGAAAACGTGTTACTTTCGGCGCGCCAAACGAACTGGTAAATTTTTTCTTCCTGAAAAATGAGGGTAAAGAACCATTTACTTTTGGTCCAGTAAAAATCCCATGCGCTGGCATTCCAAATAAACGAATCACCCCCTCCTTCGCTTTGGCTTCGGCGGGTAAAACTTAAACAAATCACCAGCCTTTATGACTCTTGGTATTTTGAAAGAAAGCGACGGCGAACAACGCGTGTCCGTCACCCCGGATTCCATCACCGCCCTGACTAAATTGGGTTTTGACAAGATCCTTGTGGAGCGCGGCGCAGGCGCAACTGCCTTTTTCGACGACGCAAGTTACGAGGCACAAGGTGCACAAATCGCCGATTATGATTCGGTCTTGAAAAACGCCAATGTTTTGACCCACATTCACCCGCTTCCATCGGATTCGATTTCCAAAATGGCTGCCGGACAAATTGTGATCGGGCAATTCAATCCGCTGGGCAACCGCGAGGCAGTAGAAAACCTGCTCAAAGCGAATATCACCGGATTCAGCCTCGACATGGCCCCGCGAAGCACCCGCGCACAAGCACTGGACGTGTTATCTTCAATGGCAACGGTGGGCGGCTACAAAGCCGTACTGACCGCCGCCGCGCACCTTCCTACCTTCTTCCCGATGTTCATGACCGCAGCCGGCACGATCAAGCCTGCTAAAGTGCTCATTCTGGGCGCGGGAGTTGCCGGCCTTCAGGCCATCGCAACGGCCAAACGACTGGGCTCTGTAGTAGAAGCCTTCGACGTACGGGCCGCTGCCAAAGAAGAAGTAATGAGTCTGGGCGCCAAATTCGTAGAAGTAGAAGGGGCGGTGGATGATAAAGCAGCTGGCGGTTATGCCGTGGAGCAGACCGAAGAATTCAAGCAACGTCAGGCGCAACTCATTCACGACAAAGCAGTTGCAGCCGACGTCATCATTTGCACCGCACAGATCCCAGGCCGGAAAGCTCCGGTTCTTATCCGCAAGGAGACCGTAGCAGCCATGAAGGCCGGCGCGGTGATCGTAGATATGGCGGCCTCTACCGGTGGCAACTGTGAGCTGACAGAAAACGGCAAAACCACCCATCCGCATGGCGTGACACTGATCGGCGATTCTAACCTCGCTGGTTCTGTATCCAAAGATGCCAGTGTGATGTTTGGCAAAAACATTGTCAATTTCCTCAAGCTGCTCATGATCAAAAATGAACTTACCCTCAACTGGGAAGATGATATCATTGCAGCCACCTGTGTGGCACATGAAGGCAAAGTGATCAGCGAGCGGGTGAAGGGGGCCATGGGGTAATGTGGTCAATTTGTGGAATGTGGTCAATGTGGTCAATGTGGTTGAATGTGGCCAATTTTAAAAGGAAAACGATAAACCATGGAACAAACCGCTCAACACCTGCTCGAAACCCTGGAGAAAGCTTTGCCTTTGCTTCATCGGATTTCAGCATCGGAGGCTCGGGTAAAACCGGCTCCCGAAAAGTGGTCAAAGCAAGAGATCCTGGGGCATTTGATCGATTCGGCCAGCAACAACCAGCACAAGTTTGTGCGGGCCATGCAGGCAGCAGATCATATTGAATTGGTAGGTTACGCTCAGAATTTCTGGGTAGAAGCCCAGGGATATGAATCAGCGAATTGGGATAACCTCCTTGCTTTGTGGGAATACTTTAACCGTCACCTGGCACATATTATCCAAAACGTCCCTACAGAAAAACTTGAAAACACGATCTCAATTGATGGCTCAAACCCCTTCACCCTCGGTTTTATCATGTCCGATTATGGGGAACATTTGAAGCATCATTTGAATCAGATTTTGCCCGAAGCTGGATTCAAAAGCAATTTTGAAAACTTGTATTAGGGTCTAACATCAATAAGTCCACCCTCCTTCGGCAAGCCTATGGCGGGTAAAACACCTAAAGTCAATTAGTCCACCCTCCTTTAGCAAGCCTATGGCGGGTAAAACGTCCAAACTATGGCAGAATTTTTCCTTCAAAATCAACAGACGATCTACATCGTAATCCTGAGCATCCTGCTGGGTATTGAGGTGATCTCTAATGTACCGGCTATCCTGCACACCCCACTTATGTCGGGCGCAAACGCCATCCACGGGGTCGTGATCATTGGCGCCATCATCGTGATGGGTCACGCACACTCCGATGACTATCTGGCCCTGATCCTCGGCTTCCTCGCCGTGCTACTCGGCACCCTGAACGTGGTCGGTGGCTTTGTGGTCACCAACCGAATGCTTGCAATGTTTAAGAAAAAGAAATAGTGTTAAATGTGGTCAATTTGGCAAATGTGGTCAATGTGAATTTGATCCCTGGCTACAGAATTGACCTCCAATTGCTCCCTGGAATTCATTGACTACTTTACCCGCCGTAGCTTTAGCGAAGGAGGGTTCACATTAAACACATTGACCACATTTAAAAACATTGGCCTCATTAATCACATTGGCCACATTCAATAAATTGACCACATTTTTCTAAGATATGTCCACTTTTCTCCTAGAACTCTCTTATCTCATCGGGTCTATAACCTTTATCATCGGCCTCAAGCGATTGAGCGGCCCTGATACCGCCCGCAATGGCAACCTAATGGCTGCTGCAGGCATGGGTATCGCCATTTTGGCGACCCTCCTTTTCCACCAAAAAGACGGCCAATCCATCGGCAACATCCCCTGGATCGTTGCAGCCATGGGTGTTGGAACCGTCGTCGGCTGGATGATGGCCATGAAAGTCAAAATGACTGCCATGCCTCAGATGGTGTCCTTTTTTAACGGCATGGGCGGCGCCTGTGCTGCTATTATTTCACTCGTCGAATACCACTCCCATCCGGAAGGCTCTGCTGGCTATTTGCTCATTGTGTTTCTGGGTTTGATCATTGGTAGTGTGTCCTTTAGCGGTAGTATCATCGCATACGGCAAATTGGATGAAAAGATCAAAGATTTCTCTTCTAAGGCACTTACCTATTTCAACCTGCTGCTTCTGGTCGGAATTTTCGGCATTCTCGGTATTGCAGTCGTGCAACCAGAAATGCTGGGACATTCTGTCCTCTGGATACTTTTAACCCTTTCCCTGATCTATGGCATCCTGTTCGTTATGCCGATCGGCGGAGCAGATATGCCTGTAGTTATTTCCCTGCTCAACTCTTTGACGGGTATGGCTGCTGCCTTTGGCGGATTTTTGTACAACAACCCGATCATGCTTACGGGCGGTATTCTGGTGGGCTCGGCAGGTACCATTCTGACGGTGTTGATGTGTAAAGCGATGAACCGTTCCCTGCTGAATGTGATCATCGGATCATTTGGCGGCGGTGGCGCAGGTGGTGCAAAAGGTGCTTCCGGCGATCAAACGGTGAAGGAGATCAGCCTAACCGATACAGCGATCTTGTGTGCCTATGCAGGCAGAGTGGTCATCGTACCAGGCTATGGTCTGGCGGTGGCACAAGCCCAGCATATCTGCCATGAACTGGAGAAAAAACTCGAAGAAAAAGGCGTTGAAGTCAGCTTCGCGATCCACCCGGTAGCCGGCCGTATGCCGGGACACATGAACGTACTGCTTGCAGAAGCCGACGTTCCCTACCCAAAACTCGTTGAAATGGAAGACGCCAACCCAGGCATGAACTCTACCGACGTCGTAATCATCGTAGGTGCAAACGACGTTGTAAACCCTGCTGCCGAGAACGATCCAAGCAGCCCCATTTACGGCATGCCTGTTTTGAAAGTATGGGAAGCCAAAAATGTGATCGTAATGAAACGCAGTATGCGCGCAGGTTACGCCGGCATCGAAAACGAACTTTTCTTCCACCCAAAGACCAAGATGTTATTTGGCGATGCCAAGGACATGTTGGGCAAACTGGTGGCAGAGATTAAAGACTTGTAGACGGTGCACGGTATACGGTGCACGGTATACGGTGCACGGTATACGGTGCACGGTATACGGTGCACGGTGCACGGTGCACGGTAGACGGCAAACCGTGCACCGTGCACCGTCTACCGTCTACCGTTTCTTCCCAAAATTTAATCCCACAGAAACGCCCATACGCATCTTAAGATTGATGCTTTCCAGTTTCTTGCGGTTGTTAAAGAAATCATCTCCTTTAAAGGTGTAGCCATCAGGTGATTCAAACTCCTGAAACGATAGCTGGTTGTAAGAGGCTCCGATCCCGAACCAGAAGTCAACCCCGAAAGGCCTTCCCAGTGCCTGCATCCCACTGTTCCACATCAGTTCGTATTGCTTGTCTATAGCCGTTAGGTTGTTGAAAAATCTATTATCCGGGCCATCCTCTGAAGTCGCTTGTATGGATAACAGTGGTTCGAAGGTCTTATCTGCGTAAATTGACCATGGAGAAGCCAAAAGAGTGTGCCACTTTTTTACCACGCAGATCCAAATGACCACCAAAATCCATTTTTTCAACGGAGGTTAAGCGGGGGATCACATCCAGTCCCAGATACACATTGAAGTTCCGGCTTGCGCGGCGGGCTTGTTTGCGTCGAACAGCATCCGCCTTGCGGGCAGCCTCCTCGTTGGCTTTGATACAGGAAACCGCACGCTTTTCAAGTGCCTGCCCCTTACTTGCCAAACCGATGGATTGATAATCAGCTACGTACTGTTTGAATTTTTCTCATTCAGTAGAAGACACCTTGGCGATCAAAGCGGTGAGTGCCGCATCCCCAATGGTCTGAGCATTCGCTCTGGCATCCGCTGTACCGGTAGGAAACATGGTTTTAGACAGCTGAATGGCAGATAAATGAAACTCATCCTTGCCTGAATACTTGTTTTTATAGCAAAAATCGAACATTTGAAATGCATTGTCACGTGATTCCAGGTACTTCGCAGCCAAGGGAGCTGCGGTTCCACACCGCGTAAGCATGGCCGCGAATTATCTTTCAGATTAGCCGTTGCCAGACTGACCGCGCCTCTCCTTGCGGTGGGATAATTGTTGTCTTTGATAACCTGCTTATTCGCTTCGTCCTGACTATCATACATTTAAATGGATTGCAAGGCAACATCCAAACGCTCGGTTTCCGTTAAATTGCTTTGGTCCTTTAGATCCGCATCCAGGATCTTATTGTCGGAAAATCAGCAGCAGAATAGCGAATGATATCCGCTTCTAAGAGTTTGTTCAATTCAAGAGCTTCAGCATTTTTGCCTTTCATACCCAGGACCAAAAAGTAGGAATACAAAAAGTTCGCTTTGAAATACCGTGCAACTTTGAGCTGGTCTGCATTGCCCTCCCGAATGACTTTATCAAGCAAAAGAATCCCCTGATCTACCCTTGATTTCACGATGCCGAGTTGTTCGTCTGTCAGGGTTTTAGTCGTAAGGGTATCCTGAAAGGCACGATCCGCATTATAGATCTCCACCGCTTTTTCGAGATTTTCTTTCGGGGTTTGCGCCGATGTGGAAGCGGTGAAAAGCAATATTAAAAGGGCAAAAAGGGTGATTCTTCTCATAGAAGTATTAGTTTTGGTTGTTAATACAAAATGCCTGCCAAAGGTAACCCGAGGCAATTGATGCGAAAACCATCTCCTTGATTTATCTTCGCACGGCACATATTCAATTACCTATCTGACATGGAAAAAAACAAAACGACCCGACGGGATTTCCTGAAAACCAGCACCATACTCACTGGTGGAGCGATGCTTTCCGGCCTTCCATTGGCGCAAGCTGCCCACAATCTGGTAGACGATACCATTAAGATCGCACTCATTGGCTGTGGCGGACGCGGCACCGGCGCTGCCGTTCAGGCCCTGCTTACCAAGCAAAACGTAAAATTGGTGGCTATGGCGGATGCCTTCCGGGGCAAAATAGACCAGGCCTATAAAAATATTACCTCTGACGACCTGCAAGACATCGAAGGCGTGCCTGGCTCTGTAAAAAGCCGCGTAGATGTCCCGGAAGAACGCAAATTTGTTGGTTTCGATGCCTATAAAAAAGCCATCGCCCTGGCAGATGTGGTCATCCTGGCCACACCTCCCGGTTTCCGGCCCGGTCATTTTGAAGAGGCCGTCAGACAAGGGAAACAGGTATTTATGGAAAAACCTGTGGCGGTAGATGGCCCGGGCATCCGCAGGGTTTTGGCCGCAGCCGTTGAAGCCAAACGCAAAAAGCTCAATGTGGTCGTGGGACTACAACGCCATTATCAAACGATCTATCGTCAATGGATCGACAAGATCCACGATGGAGCGATCGGAGAGATCATCACTTCCAGGGTTTATTGGAATATGGGGGCCTTATGGATCCGCCCGCGCAAAAATGGCCAGACCGAAATGGAGTACCAAATGGATAACTGGTACTATTTCAACTGGCTTTGTGGAGACCACATTGTTGAACAACACGTGCACAATCTGGATGTAAGTAACTGGGCAAAACAAGCCTATCCGGTGCGTGCATTTGGTTCCGGTGGTCGTCAGGTACGTGTCGGAAAAGAAACCGGGGAGATCTATGACCACCATACGGTCGAATTTGAATATGCGGATGGCTCCCGTATGTTCAGTCAATGTCGACAGATACCCGGCACCAAAGACAGTGTTACAGAAGGTTTCCACGGAACCAAAGGAAATGCGCCGGCTCCAGGACAGATCCTGACCCGCAAAGGAAAATCCCTGATGAACTATGATGCCAAAAATGACCCCAATCCTTATCAGGTCGAACACGACGAACTTTTTGCCGCCATCGCCAAAGGAGAATACAAGTTTGCAGATGCAGAAAATGCAGCCAAAAGTACCATGACTGCAATTCTGGGCCGTCTGGCTACCTATTCCGGACAGACCGTAGAATGGGATGCTGCGCTCAATTCCCAAACGGTATTGATGCCCGAAATGCTGGACTGGAATGCCTCGCCCAGAGTGCTTCCCGGAGCAGACGGGCTATACCCCTGCGCAATGCCAGGGGTTTTTAAAGTGGTCTAATTCCGATCTTATAAGATGGATATAAAAGCTTGGTTTCTAATCTGTTTGCCGTGCTGGGTATGTTTGCCCTGCACGGCATTTTCAATGGCGGATAAACCGGACACCTTGCGCAGATTTGAATTCAGCCACCCACAAATGGGGACTGTTTTTCGGCTGGTGATGTTTGCGAATTCAGAAACGCAGGCGCAAAAAGCTGCAAACCAGGTGTTCGCAGCAGTTGACTCCTTGAACGCCTGCATGAGTGACTACCTGCCGGACAGCGAACTCAACCGACTTTGTAACACCGCTGGAAGTGGCCGATCCATTCGGGTCTCACATGACCTCTGGCAGATCCTGAAACTTTCGGAGGGCTTTTCCCGCCAAAGCAATGGAGCATTCGATGTGACGATTGGGCCGCTGACCAGACTCTGGCGCAGAGCGCGAAACCTGAAAGAATTGCCTGATTCTTCGCGGGTCAGGGAGGCACGGGAATTGGTTGGTTACCAAAATCTTGTTTTCAAAAATGGAAAGCAGGTTGAACTCAAAAAAGCCGGTATGCGACTGGATCTGGGCGGCATCGCACAGGGTTATGCTGCGGATCGGTGTCTGAAGATCATGCGGCAAAACGGTATTCGAAAGGCCCTGGCTGATGCTGGCGGAGACATCGCTTTGGGAGATCCGCCGCCGCATGTATCGGGCTGGACAATTGAAATTCCGGATAATTCGATGGCAGCAGGAACCAATCCATCTAAAACTTCGAAACGAACCCTCTGCCTGGCCAATTGTGGCATTACCACCTCCGGGGCCAGTTTTCGTTATCTGGAAATAAACGGCAAACGCTATTCCCATATCATTGATCCGCACCATGGCTGGGGCCTGACGCACCATATTTTGGTGACGGTACAAGCCTCAAACGCTACCAAAGCCGATGCCTGGGCGACTGCGATCAGCGTGATGGGTGAATCCGGCTGGAACAAACAAAAAATGAAGCCTAAAAGAATGAAGGTCTGGCCGACCGAAACCAAGCTTTGAAAATCCGCTTTCAAAAAAACTTCAGCTCATGAAAAGAAGAGATTTTATACAAAGTACACTATTTGCTGGTGCTGCCATTACAGCAGCCCCAACTGATATTTTCTCCAACAATCCAACGGCACTACCCCAAAGCCAATCTTCAAAGGCAAATTTTAAACTGAAATACGCCCCGCATGATGGCATGTTTCGCCACTCTGGTGGCAACGACATCCTCGATCAACTGCGTTTCATGGCCGATCAGGGCTTCACCGCTTTTGAAGACAATGGAATGAGTGGGCGCGAGCCCGCCTTGCAAGAAAAAATGGGCAGTCTGATGGCAAATCTGGGTATCGACATGGGCGTCTTTGTAGCACACAAAATATACTGGTCCGAGCCTAATCTTGCCAGTGGAAAACCAGACAAACGCGCCGAGTTTTTGTCAGATATCCGGAATGCGGTGGAAGTTTCCAAACGCTGCAACGCCAAATGGATGACGGTGGTGCCCGGACATCTCGACCTCCGGCAAAACAAAGATTACCAAACCGCCCATGTGGTAGAATCACTCAAACGCGCCGCAGAGATTTTGGAGCCGCATGGTTTGATCATGGTTCTCGAGCCCCTCAATTTCAGAGATCATCCCGGGCTGTTTTTGACCGATGTGCCCCAGGCTTACCTGATATGCGAAGCGGTGAACAGTCCTTCCTGTAAGATATTATACGATATTTATCACGCGCAGATCCAGATCGGAAATCTGATTCCGAATATAGATGCTGCCTGGGATGAAACAGCTTACTTCCAGATTGGTGACAACCCGGGAAGAAATGAGCCCACCACCGGCGAGATCAATTACAAGAACATATTTAAGCATATCCATGCCAAAGGATTTACGGGAATATTGGGCATGGAGCACGGTAATTCAAAGCCTGATAAAGCCGGAGAGATGGCGGTGATTGAGGCTTATAAAGCGGTGGATGGGTTTTGATTCTTAGGATCCCTTGTAAATATCGAACACCGAATATCGAAGTGGGCTCCGGGCTAAAAGACCAATGAACCTAGCCTTTCAATCTGCAAAATCCCAGGAGCAGCGCTTCCTTCGATATTCGGTGTTCGATATTCGGTGTTCGATATTTACTTCTCGTTCTACATCCCTCCAAGATCCACAATAAAGCAGCCTTTATAGCCTTTTTTGGCGGCTGCTTTCTGTTGGACTGCCGCAGTCTTGTTATCGATATAAGGCCCGAGTATGATCCGGTAGGTACTTTTGTTGTACGCTTCATCCCGTTCCAGACTGACCAATACCTTGCTGGGCCAATCCTGTTGAAGTTTATTAACGGTTGGCAAAACGTTGTCCGCATCGTAAAGCGTGCTGACTTGTACACCGAAGCCTGTTTTCCGGATCGAATGCATGTCGATGGCGAACAATTCAGTAGGCAATTTTTCGGCTCCAGACACTTCTTTGATACCGGCAGGCTGCAACTCCTTACTGTGCTGCGTTGGACCAACTGGCTTTGTGTTGGGCTTTTGGGTGAGTAGCGCAGGTTTGCCATCTGTTTCTGCACCTACCCGGCCAATGGTTGCTTCTTCTACAATTTCAACGTTCACCCGGGTCACACCGATCTTGATCAGATCGATTTCCTCTGCTGCTGCCCGGGAAAGATCTACGACGTAACCTTCCACTGCCGGCCCCCGGTCCGTGACACGTACGACCACCGACTTTTTATTATCCAGTCTGGTCACTTTGACTTTTGTGCCAAAAGGAAGCGTTTTGTGCGCGCACGTGAATCCATATTTATCGTAAACTTCCCCGCTGGCTGTTTTTCGACCATGGAGTGAATCGGCATAATAGCCTGCTTTGCCAATTTCTTCTTTTTGAATAGCGAAGGAACTGAACAAGGTACCCGCAAAAATTGCGGTAAAAGCAATGAAAAACTGACGCATCTGTAAGATATTTTGTAGTTTAGGTTGGTAATTTTTATTGTTTTGGAGCAAACGTCCACTTAATTATTTTCGTCCGTGAGGCAGCCATTATTTTAGTCCGCTGAAAATCAGGTCAAAACAAGGCGTTTTTTCTGAAAGAACCAAATGTTGGCGAAAACAGAAGTCAGTAAGGCTTAAATGTGAAATCCAGAACCGCAGCGTCCGGTGGATAAGTGGAGGTGAATTCTCCTCCATCTTGTTTGGACTTTTGAATTAATTGTGCAAAAGCACACTATTTATTTACCCGGAGCCTCGAAATGGTTAAGTTTGCCCGAACTTTTTCAACCTGAACTTTTTTATGCGATTGATATTTCTACCGCTGTTCTTAACCTGTTTTCTTGGAAAGAATGTAGCTCAAAACACAACCTTGCCCTTCCCACGTAATTTTGAAAAGACCTATGAAAAAGGTATCCGTAATTGGGACGGAACTCCGGGGTCAAAATACTGGCAAAACCGTTCCGATTATAAGATCAACATTGAACTGGAACCAAAATCACGTGAACTGGAAGGTTTACAGGAAGTTACCTATTTCAACCATAGCCCTGACTCCCTGAGAATCATTCGATTAAAACTTCAGCATGACCTGTATCGCAAAGGTGGGCAACGAGCCGATGATATTGATCCCAAGGATGTAAACGAGGGCGTGGAGATCGAAAAGCTGATGGTCAATGGGGTTGGAGTAGAAAAATCGGCCCAAAAGCGCCACGATAGCTTTCTGGATATAGAATTAAAATCAAAATTGGCCCCTGGCGCTTCGCTTCAGCTGACCGTTGCCTGGGAGTTTACCATGCCGTCTTCAGAGAATGCCACCCGCGAATGTGTTTGCGACCCGACCACTTTTTTTATTCCCTATTTCTACCCTGAAATTGCAGTTTACGACGACCTGCACGGATGGGCCAGTGCTCCTTATAATGGCTTACAGGAGTTTTACCACGATTTTTCAAATTATGATGTAACGATCACCCTACCCAAAGGCTATCAGGCCTGGGCTACCGGCGAATGGCAAAATGCGACTGATTTATTACAACCGGAATTTTTGGAGCGCTGGCAAAGAGCCCATAGCAGTGCAGAGGTGGTCAGTATTTTTTCAGAGGCTGAGTTAAAATCAGGCAATGTCTTCAAAAAGGCAAAGAAGAACGTGTTTCGCTTCAAAGCTACCGATGTGCCAGATTTTACATTTGCTGCGAGTGCCCATTACAATTGGGATGCAAGTTCAGTGATCGTGGACGAGAAATTTGGCCGTCGCACCTTGGTGAGTGCTGTTTATAACTCCAAGTCAAATGATTTTAAACGAGTGGCCAGAATCGCCGCCGATGGTATCCACCTGATGAGCACCTGGCTGCCCGGTTATCCGTTCCCATATCCGAGTCTGACCGTATTCAACGGCAACGATGGCATGGAGTACCCGATGATGATCAACGATGCCAGTGTTTCAGAGGATTTTGTAACAGGGCTTACCGTACATGAATCCGCGCATACCTACTTCCCATTTATGATGGGCATCAATGAGCAGGATCACGCCTGGATGGATGAAGGCTGGGCCAATTTTTTCGATCATTTTCTGGCGGATAGTATGGAACATAAAAGTTCCCCGATGGGTGGTGCCTGGGGCTTCGGCAACGACTGGGAGGTTCCCCCAATGGTTCCATCCCGCGCTTTAGATGGTCGATCTTATGGTTTTGCTGCCTATTCCCGTCCACAACTTGCCTACACGCAGCTTTATGACATGTTGGGGTATGACAAATTTCACGAGTGTCTGACGACTTATATGGATCGATGGAAGGGCAAACACCCTGGCCCCTATGAATTTTTCAACACCTTCAACAACGTGTCCGGCCAAAACCTGGACTGGTTCTGGAAACCCTGGTTTTTCGAGTTCGGGTACCCGGATCTGAGTCTCACCGTTTCGAAATTGGATAATGCTACAGGGGGTGCCAATTATATCGCTTATGTTGAACGAAAAGGCATTATTCCAACTGCAATTCATTTAGAGATAGAATATGAGGATGGATCCAAGGAAACCATGCATAAAACTGCTGAGGTTTGGAAGGATGCCACCAAACGTACGATCCAAATACCCCTTAAAGCGGGGCAAACGCCCAAGAAAGTAACTCTGGGGAATAAGATAACTCCAGATAGTAAAGCTAAGGACAATGTGTGGAGCCTGAAATAATTTGAAAATCTACCAGAATTAATACTTAGTTTAATTCTAAATAGCACATTCGTGCCTATCTTGGTTCACCACTAGATTAACCTTCAACATACGAACTACTTCCATGAAGCTCACTAAACAAGTTATTGGCCTGTGCTTGTTTGTTTCCACGCTATTTTTAGCCTGTGACAAAAACAAAGATTTAAACTACGAATCCCTCCGAAAAGAGGCCCTGACGCAATATGCTGAGCTGGTTTTAGCCAATTATGACGACAGCTACCAAACCGCTTCGGTCATGAAACAGGCCATTGACGCTTTCGTCGCAAATCCCACAGAAGCAGGTTTTCAGGCTTGTAAAACCGAATGGTTGAAGGCTCGGGATGTTTATGGTCAAACCGAGGCTTTTCGCTTTTACGGAGGCCCGATTGATAATGCAAACGGTCCGGAAGGCCTCATGAATGCCTGGCCAATGGATGAGAATTTCATTGATTATGTACAGGGACAGCCGAATGCTGGTCTGATCAATAATCCTGCGTCGCAACCGGTCATTTCCAAACAGTTGCTGGTCAACCTGAATGAAATACTTTCTGAAACCTCCATATTCACCGGCTGGCACGCCATTGAATTTTTGCTTTGGGGACAAGACCTTAGCACTTCCGGGCCCGGAGAAAGGCCTTATACCGATTATATCACAGGTGCAGGTGGCACAGCAGCCAATCAAACCCGTCGGATTCAGTACCTGCAGGTCGTCACCGAGTTATTGCTCGACCATATTGCCCAGGTGCGCGATGAATGGAAAACGACCGGCGCTTACAGGCAGTCCTTTTTAAACGAAAAAACCAGCGGAGAATCCATGGGACTTATCTTTTTCGGCTTGAAGGAATTTACCAAAACGGAACTTTCAGGAGAACGGATGTTTGTTGCCATTGATATCAAGGACCAGGAGCATGAGCACTCCTGTTTCTCTGACAATACCCTCAACGATTTCAAAATGAACCTGCTGGGCATCAAAAATGTCTATTTCGGAATTTATAAGAAATCAGACGGGAGTGCTGTTTCCGGACCGAGTTTTAGTGTCCTTGCAGAAAAGCTAGACCGGGCCAAAGCAGATGCGGTTCGGGCCTCTCTGGCCGATGCAGAGGCGAAAATCAATGCCATCCCTGCTCCTTTTGATCAGACGATCCTGAATGATCCGGCCTCTGTTTCAGCCACCATTGATGCCCTCAAACTATTGGGCGACCATTTAGAAGCAGCAGGAATAGCCATCGGAGCGGAATTTTAAGATCCTGGACGGTCTGTGTCTGCCAACAAAAACCATCGTCTGACTTTTTGCTTCTGTAATCATGCGCTCTACAAACTGACGACTCATGCGCCCATATGTTTTTGCCCTAATTGCCCTGTTTTCATACGCATCCTGCAAGGAAAAGGATACGCCTGGTCTTGCGGAAACGGAAGTCGGTGAGCAGTTTTCAGGCGGTAATAATGGGACGACCTTTGATTTGGGTCAAAATGCCTTTGGTGGGCAGGCCAACGGACTCAGTGCAGCAGAGGAAGGTTTTTTTGTGACTGGCAACTCCTTCTTTCGCTCTAACTGGGTCACTGCGCCAGCATCGGTTCAATCCCTGGATGGTCTGGGCCCCATTTTTAACGCGATCTCCTGTGGCAGTTGTCATTTTAAAGATGGCAGAGCCAAACCGCCTGCAACACCAGAAGAAGCTTTGAATGGACTGCTTTTTCGGCTGAGTATTCCAGGAACAGATGCAAATGGCGGCCCATTGGGAGAGCCTGTGTACGGTGGGCAATTTCAGGATAAGGCCATCCTGAATGTCCAGAATGAAGGGCTGGTTCGGGTAAGTTATCAGGAGACGAGTGGCCAATATCCTGATGGGACTTCCTACTCTTTGAGAACCCCGGTTTATGAGTTCACCCAGTTAAATTACGGGCCATTTGCTGCGGGAACCATGTTTTCGCCCCGGATTGCACCCCAAATGCCCGGATTAGGCCTTTTAGAGATCGTACCTGAAGCTGATATTCTTGCATTTGCGGATGAAAACGATACCGATCAGGACGGGATCTCAGGCAAAGCCAATCAGGTCTGGGATGCCAAGCTGCAACAAATGGTCCTTGGACGTTTTGGCTGGAAAGCCAACCAGCCCAATCTGACGCAACAAACAGCCGGAGCATTCAATGGAGATCTGGGCATCACCAGCAACCTGTTTCCCCAGGATCATCTGAGCCCCAGTCAGAAGCAGCAATATACGAACGTACCCAATGGTGGAAACCCGGAGATCGCGGACGATATTTTTCAAAAAGTAGTGCGTTACACACAAGCCCTCGCCGTGCCCGCCCGACGGGATCATGACGATCTTACGGTACGCAGAGGCAAATTTTTATTTCAACAGATTAATTGCTCCGGCTGCCATCGCCCGACCATGCGTACTGGAACCGGTGGAGACATTGCGGCCTTACACGATCAAAAGATCTGGCCTTACACAGATCTGCTGCTGCACGACATGGGAACTGCGTTGGCGGATGGGCGACCAGATTTTTTAGCCACCGGTGCAGAATGGCGCACGGCTCCACTTTGGGGAATTGGGCTGATTCAGACAGTCAATGGGCACACCTTTCTGCTTCATGATGGGCGGGCAAGAAACATAGAGGAAGCCATTCTCTGGCATGGCGGAGAAGCCGAAAAATCGCGAGACGATTTTAAAAAACTGACCAAGACCGATCAGGATGCTTTGATCAGGTTTGTGGAAAGTTTATAACATAGAAGCTAAAAATTACAAAAATTATGTTTCGAATAAAGCAACCTCTACTCATTGCACTTGTTTTACTGGGGTTTTTACCCGCTATTTCCGCTCAGGTGATCGCGACCACCAGTATCAGTATCACTCATGCTAATCTGCGTGGCAATCCAGTGGTGCTGGGACAATTAACGCTGGATGCACCAGCCAATGGAAAAGTGATCCTCCGCTTCGATGGCTACTGCATTTCAGCCTCCGGAGATCGAATCATATTAGCTGCCAGCGAGAACAACAATTGGGGCGCCAATGATGGAAGTGTAGAGTTAGAAGCCGCTGATGACGTTGTGAATAGCAACTCTTTTTCTCACACCAGATCCTATGGCGTGGACAAGGGTGAAATTACCTTTTACGCCGTAGCAGAAAATGCCTTTGAAATGGATGGCAATGGCATGGCTTCCATTTACGGAAATCTAACCGCCGAATGGTTTCCAATTCCCAGCGCAGGCCTGGCATTTGCCGAACACAAAGGATTTACACATGAGAATATAGTGGTAGAAGGTGCTCCGATTGCTTTTAATTCAATCACCATAAATGCTCCGGTCGCCGGAAGGGTTCTGGTTCGCTTTGATGGAAAATGTGTGTCCAGTTATGGCGATCTCATGTTTTTTGCAGCGAGCGATACGCCTACCTGGGGCAATTATGATGGTAGTTCGAGCAATGAGGTGATAGACGATGACCTCAACCGTTTCTCCTTTGCACACGTACGATCTTATGATGTTGCACCCGGAAGCCATACCTATTATGGCGTAGCAGAAAATTATTTTGAAACCTATGGCAATGGATTTGTCTCGATTTATGGCAACTTGACGGTACAGTTTTATCCGGAGGCGTCCGTTTCATCGCCTGTTTTTCAAACCATCACCACCCCCTTTGGAATAAACATAGAAGGTCCGCCCGTGGCGGTGGCCCAAATCGAAGTACAGGCACCGGTAGCTGGCAAAGTGGAACTCAACTTTACAGGCACCTGTATCGGCAACCACGGCGATCAGATTAGACTCGCCGCCAGTGATGAACCCAACTGGACGCCCAATGAAGGGAATATCATCTTTGAACCTTACAGCTCAGACCTTAATCGGGTATCCTTCTCTCATACCCGGGTTTACGATGTTGCGCAGGGCAACCATGATTTTTTTGCCGTTGTTCAGAATTATGAAAAATTTGAAGGCGGCGGTCTGGCTGTGGTATATGGCAGTTTCACAGCAAAGTATTTCCCGGAGGGGATGATTGCTGCAAAAGAACCTGAAGTATTCCAAAATGTCCGCATTTCGCCCAACCCTGCTTCAGATTTCATTCAAATTGACTTTCCAGAGTTGGCACAGGAAGCCTTCACCATAACCCTGAGCGCCCTCGATGGTCAGATTCTAAAAACATTTGAGAAATCCGGTCTGGACTATTCAGAGCAATTGAGCTGGGAGGTGTTGAGCCTGCCAGCTGGCGCTTATTTTATTAATTTTACCAACGCTTTGGGAACAGCCACCAAACCGTTCTTGCGCCCTTAAGACTACGAAAATCACCTATTTCATCCTTTTTATCATGAAAAACCTGGCGTTTCTTGCCATTTTAAGCATTTTATGGGTATTGCCGGCACAAGCCCAACTAGAAAACAAAGGCTGGTGGACCAGAGATCTGCTAACCTACCGCGCTTATCACGATGCTAAGGGGGGCGACAGTGGACTAGGCCGAACCTCAGGCCGGTTTCTGACCCAGCCCGAATTCGGATATGCGCTCAACAAGCGCTGTCTGGTGGGTTTCATCACGCAATACAGCAATACATTTGAACGCCAAACGCTGGCCCCCAACAGCCCCCAACGCTTCCGGCCTGCTTCGATCCAATGACCGTTTTTTTGGTGCAGGCCCATTGTTTAGATATTTTATTCCATTAGGGAAACGGGTTGCTCTGATGCCCGAGTTGTTTTTTACCTATTTCTTTGGAGAAAACACCCGGATCACTTCGAACATGGGGGTCGAGGAAAAAACCAGTACAACTTACGGCAGCATTGGCGCAGGAGCTTTTCCATCGCTGGTATGTTTTCTTACCCGGGATATCGCTTTGTCGCTGACCGTTGCTTCCGTACAGAATTATGGGAACAAGGATAGCAATTCCTTTATTGTAGCGGTGAACCCTCAACAATGGTTGCTGGGCGTCGAGTACTACTTTGAGAAGAAAAAGGAAAAAGAATAGGCCTTAGGACGCTACTTTTCAGGTCTTTTAGGCGTATTCGGATCTTCATAATCGATCTTGCCGCCCCACATCCGCATTTGGCTCAGGATCCATTGCTGATGTTGTCTGACCTTAGGGGAAGGGGATTCCACTTTTCGTTCGATCGGATTGGGCAATACGGAAGCTAGCATGGCGGATTCCTGCCGGTTGAGCTCCTTCGCACTTTTGCCATAGAACTGCCTTGCCGCAGCTTCTGCACCGTAAATTCCGTCACCGAATTCTATGCTGTTCAGATATGCCGTCATAATGCGCTCCTTACTCCAAATGGTCTCGATCAGGAAGGTAAAATAAACCTCAAAGCCCTTACGAAGCCAGGAGCGACTTGGCCAGAGGAATACATTTTTGGACGTCTGTTGGCTGATGGTACTTGCGCCGCGCTTGCGCTTATGATTTTTATTATATTTGTAAGCCTTTTCGATGGCCTCAAAATCAAAACCTTCATGCTCCAGAAAATCCTGATCCTCTGAACAGACCACCGCCAGTTGAAGGTGCGGGGAAATCTGGTTGAATGCGACCCAGTCATGCTTTAAACGAACATCCCGTTCACCATCCCAGGCTTGTTGCCAGCATCGCTGGATCATTAAAGGTGTGACCGGAATAGGCAGTATGGCGTATAAAAGGGTAATACCAATGCTAATGCCAAAAAACCAGAGCATTAATTTGAAAACCAGCCGGCGGAGGTATTTACCCCAAAGCAGACGCCCAAACTCATCTTTGGGGATGTTTCGATACCAACGGCGAAGGATTCTGGCAAACATATTCAAGCTGAGGTGGTTTGGTGGGCAAATGTAGGCCAGGCTTTGGACTTTTGCCTCTCAAAATTATAATCTTTTGACGTTGATCTACGTTCATTGGACGTTGCAACGCTTCAATTTGACGTTTGATATTAGCTGTTCGACTAGTGGATAGCAAAGTACAAAGTTTCAGAAAAACCATTTCGGAACTCGCTTGTTTAATTTTCTCACTAATTTCGCCCCGAATCAGGGAAACAAAACCAGTCACCTTCAATCACTAAAATAATTTTTGCCATGTTAATAGTCATTAGTGTTGTTTTTATGATCATCGGGTACATTCTAAGTGCCCGTCTGAAAAGCAAATTCAGGCATTACGCTGAAATTCCACTCCAAAATGGCATGAGTGGCGCGGAGGTCGCCGCTGCCATGTTGAAGTACAATCAGATTTACGATGTGAAAATCACTCAGGTGGACGGCGAGCTGACCGACCACTACAATCCTGCGGATCACTCGGTAAACCTCAGTTATGATGTTTATCATGGCCGCTCTGTAGCTGCAGCAGCAGTTGCTGCGCATGAGTGTGGCCATGCTGTACAGCATGCTACGGCATATAGCTTCCTTCAAATGCGTTCAAAACTCGTTCCTGTAGTAAATATCGCAGCAGGCCTTCAGCAATACCTCTTCATGTTCGGTATTGCAGGCATGAGCTTTTTCAAAAGCCCGATTTTGCTCATCATTGCCCTGGCAGCATTTGGTGTGACGACCCTCTTTAGTCTCGTTACCCTGCCTGTGGAATTTGACGCCAGCAAACGGGCTATGGTATGGCTTGACGGCAGCGGCTTTGCCCGTGGCGCGGAGTACGATGGCGCAAAAGATGCGTTAACATGGGCAGCAATGACCTACGTATCCGCAGCTTTGGCAGCTTTGGTACAATTCGTATACCTGTTGTGGGCCTTGTTCGGAAGCCGGGACTAGTGTTCGTCGGCATTTCAAAAATAATTTAAAAGCCTGTCAGTGTTAAAACCCTGGCAGGCTTTTATTTTTAGGCAACAATGAAAAAATAAGTCGTGCTGAACTCCAATTTTCCGGCTCGCTTGTCTACCTTTGCGGCGTGCCGGGCGACCAGCTCCTGCAAAACCTCCCCAGGGCAGAAATGCAGCAAGGATATGTGGTCGTAGCGGTGTGTCCGGCATATTTTTTATTAATGTGGTCAATTTGTTAAATGTGGTCAATGTGTTCGACATCTGTTTGGGTGCGCCACATTGACCACATTGTTTAAGTCACATTAAACCCATTGACCACATTGGCCACATTTAACAAATTGGCCACATTAAACCCATTGACCACATTCAAAAATTGACCACATTTCAATACTATGCTATTTTTCGTTGACACAGCCAATCTTGACCATATCCGTGAAGCAGCCGAACTCGGCATTCTGGACGGTGTAACCACCAACCCTTCCCTCATGGCAAAAGAGGGCATCACAGGCGAAAAAGAGGTCTGGAAACACTACCGCGATATCTGCGAGATTGTTGGCAAAGACCGCGACGTCAGTGCTGAGGTAATTTCCACCGATTTTAAAGGCATGGTGGCTGAAGGCAAAAAACTTGCTGAACTGCACGAAAACATTGTGGTAAAAGTTCCAATGATCCGTGAAGGCGTGAAAGCGATCGCCCACTTCACAGAGTTGGGTATCCGCACCAACTGCACTCTGGTGTTCTCTGCCGGACAAGCCATTCTGGCTGCAAAAGCGGGTGCAACGTACGTTTCTCCATTCATCGGCCGAGTAGACGATACCGCCTGGGATGGCATGAAACTCATCAAGGATATTTTTGAGATCTATGGCACGGCAGGCTTTGAAACCGCTATTCTTGCTGCCAGCATTCGCAGCCCACTCCATATTGTACAGGCCGCTAAAGCCGGCGCTGATGTGGTGACCTGCCCACTTTCTGCAATTTTGGGCCTCTTCTATCACCCGCTTACGGACATTGGTTTAGAGAAGTTTTTGGCAGATTACAATAAGGCGAACGGGTAAGGCTTATTTTCCTTGATTTTCTATTTAATTAGGCCCTTATTGGAATGATCCAATAAGGGCCTAGCTCAATATCCAGTATCAATTATGACTCTTATCTCAGAATCTCTTTCTTCAATGTAGAATTGTTTTAATGTAAAATTGGAATACCCAAAATCATCATTACTATTAACAATAATGGCTCTTTCTGCAAATCGTTCAGGGATTTCAAAGACTCCATTTGCATAAGAGTTTCGGAATACTACTTTACATATTAAAACAATCTCTTCAAACTCAACAAAATCGAAGACAATAGTAGAATGCCCCCATTCCCATCCACCATAGTCTATTCGTTTTGCTGTAAAATTATCCTGTTGAAATAGTCGGATAGTGACGGAGTATGTTCCTTCTCCACCACCCTCACCTTCACAAATCGAGGTTTTAGTGACGGGCTTTCCAATTTGGACAGATACTCGGTCGAGGTATTCTTCTAAACTGGAATCCTGCAATGAAGGGGCTGGCATCTTCGACAAATACCCATCAAAGACATAACCAATTTGGGTATTGTACTTCACCTTAACCCAATTCCCGTAAATCTTCTCATAGGTGTCGAATTGAGTTAAAGAATCCCATTTTGCGATCACTATTACCGTTTCTCCAAGTTTTATAGAGGCAATTTCTTTCCCTTTGGGAATCGCTCTAAGTTTCAACCCATTTAATGCCAAACAATTAAGGGTGTCTCCAACACAATATGGGCCAGCAGCTTTTACTGATATAAAATGGGCTAAAAGGCAGATAAGAAAGAAAGTTGTTTTCATTGCTTTTGCAAAATATCTTTGGTAGAAGTGTTCCTTAGAAGATCACCTCAGTAGCCCCATACCCATACTTGTGGTGATATTCATTTTTGAATTTCACCACATTCGGGTTACCCCGCAGCTGGTCCGCGACGGCATCTTTTAGTTTGCCCTCCCCTACCCCATGGATGAGGAATACCCGTGGCGCTCCCAATCGCACCGCTTTTTCTACAAACCGCTGGCAATGTTGGAGTTGAATCCGAAGGATCTCCCCTTTATCCAGCCGGGCATAGCCATTGATCAGGCTTTGAATATGCAGATCGATCTCTGCATCGAAATTTGCCAAAGCCTGCGGATCGAATGCCTTGTATGGCATCGAATTATTTTCACGCACCGGTTTTCGCACCTGCTGCTTGGCATAAGCTTTCAGATCGCCCTCATCATCTTTTGCTTCCCGTTCAAATTTATCGATCAGCACAAACTGGTAAGCCAGGACATTCAGGATCGGCGCCGTAAGCAGGCTATTGAAAAATTGCTTGGGTTTTATTTTCAAGGAATGTTCGATCGGCACATCCGGTCCTGCGGTAGTAATTCGTCTGACCTTAATAAAGGCCTCCGGGGCATCATTGAGGTCGTCCGAAAGAAAATCACCCAGTTCCAGCGCCGTGCTGGCCGCGATTTTATCATCCGCTACCAGGACATCCCGGGCATTGGTGAACAAATCGAACTCCATCAGAAACTCATGCAGCGTATCATTCAGAAGCCAGACCTTATAGCGCGATACCATCCCATCCCGCCCGGGCATTGGTTCAAATGCAAGTTGCAAGCCTTTCGGCTTTAGGATCTTATACTGACTTTGAAGCCGCCGGGCTGGTGGCGCTTCCGATTTCTTTTCCGGTTTTCCCTGAATAAACTTAGCCCCGGCTGACACTGGCTCCGCAGCTTCGTCACGGGTAAGATCCTCCTCAAAAGTAGGTATGTCAAAATCCGGATCATCGTTCAACCGCACCTGCAGCATCCCATCGTCCAGAATCCCTGTGATGGTGCCACGCTCTCCTGTGAACCGCAACCTTACTTTCGTGCCAATAGCGTATAACATGTATGATGTATGATGTATGATGTATGATGTATGAATTATCTTACCCCGCAAATTTAGACAAGAACTTTGAACCAAACAGATTCATTGTTCATGTTATTTGCCGTGAAAAGGATGCGCTGATCCCCCCCACTGATTTCGCACATCATACATCATACATCATACATCATAGTTCATACATCCCATGCAACGCTACCTTTCCATTGATTTTTTTCGCGGGCTGACGATCACTTTCATGATCATTGTAAATACGCCTGGTACCGGTGAATTTGTATATGCTCCGCTTCGCCATGCAGTATGGCATGGATGCACCTTTACGGATCTGGTTTTCCCATCCTTTATGTTCATCATTGGGGTATCGATGTGGTTTTCTTTTGCGAAATTTGATCGGAAGTGGTCGGCAGAAGCAGGCTGGAAGATCCTTCGACGCACCGTTTTGCTTTTTATTATTGGATTGATACTCAACAACTTCCCTTTTTTATGGAAAAACTGGGATACCTGGCGCATTATGGGTGTCCCGCAGCGGCTGGCATTGGGTTACGGCATTGCGTCCGTGTTGGTGCTTACTTGTAACCGCAAGGTTTTGATCGGTATTTCAGCAGCGTTTTTGTTGCTTTATTGGGGTTTATTAAACTGGTTTGTCATGCCCGGCCTAGATCCATATCAGGCAGCAGGCAGTGCCGTGCTGCGCCTGGACCGCTGGCTTTTTGGTGCCGCACACCTTTACACAGAAACCGTAGGGCCAGATTTGCGCATGCTATTTGACCCCGAAGGCGTATTAAGTACCATCCCTGCTGTTGTAACGGTGATCCTGGGATGGTGGAGTGGGGAATTGATGACGTTTCGATCACGTCAGAAAGACCTGCTGGTACGGGATCTGCTCACCCTGGCGGTTGTATTAGGGTTCATAGGGATTACCTGGGACTTATTTTTCCCGATCAATAAAAAGCTCTGGACCAGCTCTTATGTCCTGTATGTGGGAAGCATCTCCATGATATTTTTTGCCCTCAGCATCTGGCTCATTGACATCAAAGGATGGCGCAAAGGCACTGGATTTTTTTTGACACTGGGAGCAAATTCACTCTTCGCCTATTTCATGTCCGAAGCCCTGGTCATGATCCTGAACGCCATTACCTGGGGTAAAGGAGATCAGGCGACCAATGCAAAAGAATGGATCTACAACAGTGTCTTTCAATCCCTTGCGCCAACACCCTTTGGATCCTTCTTATTTGCACTCGCTTATCTGATGGTTTGTTGGCTGATGTGCAGATGGCTTTTTGTGCGAAAGATTTTTATCAAAATTTAAGACTTTAGTCGCTAATTCATACATCTCTGCATCTCCTTTTGAGTTGCCATAGGCCAGGATCGATTCAAAAGCACCGAGGTCATAGGCTGCCCGGATGCGGATCGCTTTTTGTTCGCCCGTGCAATTGGGTGTAGCAAATTGTCCGCTGAATTGCCCGTCAATATATTCAAGTTCAGTACAAAGCAGTCCAAAGCCTTCTTTGGCACAGAAAGGGCGCAGCCATACATCCAGGGAGGCGGAGACAACGACCACGGTCTCCCCCTTTTGATGTGCTAAACGAAGCTGAGCCAGGAGGGCTGTACGAAACATTGCAGGGAGCTTTTGCTGATAAAAGCGATGGCCTAAATCATCCATTTCCTGGACAGTCCTGCCTTTAAAAAACACAGATAGTAAGGCCGCTTTTCCGGCTGCTTTTGACCAGTTTCCGGAAAAGATCAAGGCTAAAAACCTGAAGATCACAAGCATTCCACCACCGATCAAACCAGGAAGTGGCACAGCGAAGCGCAAAAAACGGATCAATGAATCCTCATGTATAAGGGTACCGTCAAAATCGCATAAATGCAAAGTTTTCCGGTTTGGACTTAGCGATTCTGTGTTCATTGTTCATAGTTGGTTAAAACCCAAAAACTGGCCGTTTCTTCAATAATTTCTCCATGGTCAGATAACCAGCGGGTTACTTCCAACTCAGGGTCTGTCTTTAATTTTTCTTGAAATGCCTTCTGAATAAAAATAATCGGACTTTTTTCGTTCAGGTCTTTAAACACCCCTTGATTATGGCCATTCGTTTCCCGATTGACTACCCAATCCAAGGGTAATGGAGGCCTGGTATGAGTCAGAAAATTAGCTTGCGGAAAGGCAGGCAATATTTTAATCTGGGGACCATAACGCCCGGACAACATCTTCAGGTCCTTGTAAAGCGCTGCAGTTTCCGGATCTGAATAAATGCCGGTAAGCTGCGGGAAGATCGGGCCCATTGCTTCGGTCATGTTACTTCGACGGCCATCCCTGTAGACAAATTCATAGCTGACACGGAAGGCTAACAGTAATGTAAAAAGCATTAGAAAAACACCCGACCTTATGACCCTGTGCGGGCTTGATCCTTGCTCCAACACCCTGGTAACCTCCATACCGGCCCAAACCCAGGGGATGGCAAAAAGTATGGGCAAGTTATATCCCCAACTCACAGAAGCACACCAGGAAATACCTAAAAGCGCCCAATGAAGCCGGGTAGATCGGGGCAGTTTCACTTGCTGAAACCCTCGAAATGGAGCAGTAGGAGTTTGATGGGCGATTTGAGATCCATTATTCGGGGGAGTCCCCGAAAAAAACATAGGAAGCAAACACCAAATGCCTGCGACCCAAAACATCACCCTGGATTGGGCAAACGGAACGGTGTGCTCCTGTCGAAGCCAGGTGACCGCGGCATAACTGGCCACCAGAGCCAATAACCAGATGTACCAGGCAAACTGCGCACGCCTTTGGTGTTTGCCTTTCCAAAACCACCAGGCGACCGGCGACAGGAGCAGCAGACTTGGCAAAGCCAGTTCTGGCGTGATCCGAAAATAGTCCAAAAAGCCATGTTGCAGGGCTTGTCCCCCGGAAGCAGCACCGCTGGTCATTTGCAGAAAATTAGCAAGGATATGGTGCTGGCTTAAATAACTGAAAAACAGGACCAGACAAAGCAAAAAACCACCAAAGAAGCCTGCAATTCGCTTCCATCGCTGCTCCGTTTCCAAAAACAAAAATAAAGCAAAAAGTGGTAACAAAGGGTAAAAAGACTGCTTGCAGAGCAGGCTACAGAAAAGACAAATGCCGGCCAGCACTCCATAAATATTGGACCGTTTGAAAACAAAAAACATGGCCAAGACTGCAAACAAGGTCCCATCCACCGTATGCCAGGCCATGGCAGGATAACCATGTACAGAAACAACAAAGCCCAGGGTAGCTAATTGCCACCGCCGGGGCTTTTCTGCCAAAATCACTGCCGACAGGGCGGAGTAAAGCGCAATTTTTCCGTAAAAGATCCACCGCTCTCCCAGGACTGCAACATTTTCCGGCAGTAAGTGGATCTCCAAAGCGCGCAGCCAAACAGGTAGCGGCGGGCGCACATAGATGACATCCTGGTAAAGTAATTTGCCCTGGAGTACCTGCCAGGCAAGCCCGGTGAGAAAGCCGCCATCAGTTTCATTCACGCCAAAAGGAGCATAATAGAGGCAATAACCCACTACTATGCCAAAAAAAAAGCACTTCCAGAGCAATGACTGTTTATCCTGCATGGCACATTATTCTTTAAATCCCGGCAAACATCTGAAAACTATCGGGCTTTAAAGTCGGTATCTTTGCGTGGATCAGACAAAAGCGATCTGATTCCAATTACCTGAATCGTTTACTTTGTCTTCGCTTATCCATTTCCCCTGAGGTGATATCCTTCGGGAAAAATATCTTTGCACTTTGTAACAGACGAAAAGTACATCCTTTTTTGTAAAACCATAGCAATGTATCTTTTGCGCGGCATGAAGTTCGCGCTACCAAACACATGAGAAACAACTACTCTTTTCTGCTTTTTTTCTTCCTGCCAGCCTTGTTGCTCGCCCAAAAAGGAACTGTACGTGGCAATGTTTTTGATAAAGCGAGCGCCGCACCGGTGAGTTTTGCCACAGTGGGCATCCTGGGCACAGGAATGGGAGCAACCACTGACTTGAATGGCTTTTTTACCATCAGCAATGTGCCCCTTGGAGCTCAAAAATTAAAGGTTTCATTTATCGGCTATGCTGAGTATTCCCTTGATATTGAGGTAAAAAAAGGCGAGATCCTATATCAAAACGTTTTCCTGGAAGAAAGTACGGGCACTGAACTGGATGAGGTCGTGATCAGTGGGAAAAAGTCACAAGCCCAGGCAGAGGTACAGATCTCAAAAATTGCCATTACAGCCAAGCAAATACGGTCCTTGCCCTCCGCAGGAGGCCAGGCGGACGTGGCACAATACCTGACCGTTTTGCCGGGTGTCGTATTCACCGGGGATCAGGGTGGCCAACTTTACATCCGTGGTGGTTCGCCGGTTCAAAACCGCATCCTGCTGGACGGGATGACCATTTACAATCCTTTCCACAGTATTGGTTTTTTCTCGGTTTTCGAGACTGAGCTGATCCGAAACGTGGATGTACTGACTGGTGGTTTCAATGCAGAGTATGGCGGACGAATTTCAGCAGTCGTGGATGTCAAAACCCGGGAAGGCAATCGCAAAAGGGTTTCAGGGATCGTTTCTGGCAGCCCCTTTCAGGCCAAGGCACTGATCGAAGGTCCGCTGATCAAACTGAAAGAAGAAGGTGGCGCGAGTATATCCTACGTTTTCACTGGAAAAAAGTCTCTGATCGACCGATCTGCAACCTCCCTGTATAGCTATGTGGGCGATACCACCAAAATTTTAGGCCTTTTTGAACAGCCTGAATTATGGAAATCACCCAATCGTGACACCAACCTCGTACGGGGTATACCTTTCGAGTATAGCGACCTGTATGGCAAGGTCACGCTCCTCTCCGGAAATGGCAGCAAACTGAACGTTTTTGGCTTTAATTATACGGATGGCGTGAATTATGGCATCACCAATTTTGGCTGGAAAAGCCGGGGCGGTGGTATGGATTTCACCGTTATTCCTGCGAACTCTAACACCATCATCAGTGGTGTGTTGACTGCATCAGGATATGATTCATACATCGAAGATGCTGATCGGCTGCCCAGAACCAGTTCGATCTCTGGTTATTCTGCAGCCTTGAACTTCACCAATTTTGGACGCGACAGTGAATTGAAATATGGTATCGAGCTCAATGGTTTTAAAACAGAGTTTGAGTTTATTAATTTCAAGGGATACCCGATCGGTCAGACCGAAAACACCACTGAGATCAGTACCTATGCCAAGTTTCGCCGCAAAATAGGTCCGCTTGTGATCGAACCAGGGGTCCGCTTACAATATTACCAGTCGCTCAACGACTACTCCCTTGAACCTCGTTTGGGCTTGAAATACAACATCACGGACCGCCTCCGATTCAAGGCAGCCGGAGGATTATATTCTCAAAACCTGCTTTCTACTGTAAATGAGCGTGACATCGTCAACCTTTTTGTCGGGTTCCTTTCCGGACCGGAAGAAGCGCTTTACAAGCCTGGAACGCAAGCCGGCATTGATGCCAACCGCACCGACAACCGGCTTCAAAAATCAATTCATGGTGTCACAGGTATTGAGATCGATGTAACAGACAATTTTGACCTCAATGTAGAGGGCTACTACAAGCGTTTTACCCAGTTGATCGCCTTGAATCGGAACAAGTTATTGCTGACTGATCCTAACTTCATCACAGAAACAGGGGATGCGTATGGCATTGATGTTTCGATCAAGATCGAAGGCAAACGGGCCTATCTCTGGGGCGCATATTCGCTGGGCTATGTCACCCGTAATGATGGTTACGAAGTTTACCCACCTGTCTTTGACCGCCGCCACAACTTGAACCTGGTAGGTACTTATCAATTGGGCAAAAAGAAAGAGTGGGAAGCTGGCGTTCGCTGGAATTTTGGTTCCGGTTTTCCATTTACCCAAACCCAGGGCTTTTACAACAATGTCGTATTTGATGATGGCGTAAATACCGATGTTTTGGGTGGAAACTCTGCCCCCAACGATTTAGGTATCATCTATGCCGACAAAAGAAATGGTGGAAGACTCCCTTATTACCATCGCATGGACATGTCGATCAAGCGGATCTTTAAGTTTACCAAATACAGCAATCTGGAAGTCACCGCCTCTGCGACCAATGCTTACAATCGTCCCAACATCTTCTACTTTGATCGTTTGCGTTACACCAGGGTAAATCAATTGCCTATCCTGCCAAGTTTGAGTGCAACCTTTCAGTTTTAATTCAAAAAACCATCGACAACGCACAAAAAATGGCCATCACAAACGAATACCGCCTCACGCAATACTCTCATGGTGCAGGCTGCGGTTGTAAGATCTCTCCTAAGGTACTGGATAGTATACTGAAAACCGAAGGATTAAAACAGCATTTCCCTGCGCTCATAGTAGGCAATGAAGAACGGGACGATGCCGCCGTGTACGATCTCGGAGACGGTACTGCACTGGTTAGTACAACTGATTTTTTCATGCCCATCGTGGATGATCCTGAAGACTTTGGGAGAATTGCCTCGGTCAATGCCATCAGCGACGTGTATGCTATGGGCGGACGCCCTTTGGTGGCGATTGCCATCCTGGGCTGGCCCATCAATACTTTGCCACCGGAAGTGGCCAATGCCGTGATTGAGGGCAGTCGGAAGGCCTGTGCAGAAGCAGGCATTCCCCTTGCTGGCGGCCACAGCATTGATAGTCCTGAGCCTATCTTTGGACTGGCGGTAACCGGTAGAGTAGACCTTAAGAATTTAAAGAAAAATGGCGGTGCAAGCCCCGGCGCTAAGCTTTATCTGACCAAGCCAATCGGGGTGGGCATCCTCACAACGGCGCAAAAGAAGGAGGTACTTCAAGCGGAGCATGCCCATATTGCACCGGAAAGTATGAAACGCCTGAACAGCATCGGCGAACGTTTTGGTCAATTGCCGTACGTACAGGCAATGACCGATGTCACAGGTTTCGGCCTGCTCGGCCACCTGTCAGAAATGTGTGAGGCCAGCAATGCAAGTGTAACCCTTCAATTTGAAAACGTCCCGACCATAGACCGCGCCATTCTGGACCATTATCTGGATTTAAAATGTGTGCCAGGCGGTACCATGCGAAACTGGGATAGTTATGGCCATAAAATTGCCGGCGCTACGGAATACCAGCGCAAAATATTGGCAGATCCACAAACCAGTGGCGGTTTGCTGGTGGCTATCCAGGCAGGACATGAAGCAGATTTTGAAAAGGTCGCAGCAGAAAACGGCTTCGATTTAAAGCCTTTTGGCGTTTTTTTAGCGAAAGGGGATGAATTGATCCTTGTTAGTTAAAAGGGGGCGAGTTTTGAGTTGAAAGTTTCAACTCGAAACTTGCCCCCTTAAAGCCCTCTACTTCCCGGCCGTCAATATTTTGATCTCTACCCGCTGATTGGTCTTACGGCCTTCGGGCGTAGTATTTGGAACCAGCGGTTGTTTTTTACCATATCCTTTGTATTGCACTCTTTTTATATCCACGCCTTTTTCAATGAGGTAGTTGGCTACTGCCTTGGCCCGTTCGGTACTGAGGTAGTCTGCAAAGTCGTCTTTGGGCTGGTTGTTGGTGTGACCACCTACCTCGATAGTTACGGTTGGATTTTCCACTAAAAAGTCATACAATTCATCCAGATAGGTATAAACTGCCGGGCGCAGGCTTGCACTGTCTGTAGCAAAAGTCAACAAACGCATAGGAATGGTTTGCCCTTGCTCAATAGCCTTTGTTAGCTCGGGCATGGCGCGTCGACCGGTTTCAACTTCGAGCGTTTGTGTACAACCCACTGCATCTGTGACTGTTACGCTATGTAAGCCGGAAGGCAACTTGGAGGCGACCAGGCTGGTTTGCCTGGTATCCCAGGCGATTTTATAAGGTGCTGTCCCGCCCTTCACTGCGACCTGAGCTTTGCCGTCTGCATTGGTGGCTGAGGTGGCGCCAATGTTTTTGGTCAATTCGATGACCATGGGCTCCGGAGCCTTCACAGTGATCTTAGCCGATTGTGTAGAGCCTTTGGCATCTGTCACGGTTACAGCATAATCACCGGCAAGCAAGCCCTCTGGAGCATCACCTGAAATCGCTGGGTTATTCCATACAATCGTGTAAGCTCGTTTGCCGCCTGAAATATTCAGGGACAAGGACGCCTTATCCTTGCCACCACATTTGATAGGTGTCTTCTCTGTAAGAGTGAGCGCAAGCGGCAATATGGACTCCGTGATCACGACCGAACCAATTGCCGTACAGCCATTGGCGTCTGTCACAGTCACTTTAGGATTGCCAGGCGCCAGACGCAAAGCGGAATTGCTGCTTTCACCACTTTCCCATTGGAAAATGTAACTGCCTGCACCTCCTGTAGGTTTGGCCAGCGCTTTACCGTCTGCATTGCCTGTACTGGCAGGGGATTGCATTTCTACAGACAATCCAAGTGCGGTAGGCGTCTTTACCTTTATTGAAGCAGTTTTGGTTGCACCATTTGCGTCCGTAATAGTTAGGCTGTAATCACCCGCACCTACTGTTGGAGCCGCTCCTGTCAGTGAAGGGTTACTCCAGACGTAGGCATACTTGGATTTCCCGCCAGTCACCTGCACCTCCAGTTCAGCCTTTTCGCCAAAACACTGGATCGGCTTTTTTTCAGAAATACTTACCGCCAACGGTGAAAAGGTTTCATCCACATTCATTGCAGCAATCATCGTACAACCATTTGCGTCAGTTAAAGTGACCTTAGCAGCCCCTGCAGCAATTTTGGTAGCCAACAGTGTGGTCTCTCCATTTTCCCATACGTAAGTGTATGGAGGAGTGCCTCCGCCATTCGGAGTAACGAGTATTTTCCCGTCTGCCGCTCCAGGACTAGGCGGGCTTTGTAGTTCCAATTTCCCGGCAAACAAAGTTGGAGATTCCACATTGATGGAAGCAGTCTTCGTTGCTCCGATAGCATCAGTTACAGTCAAGGCATATTTACCTTTCAAGACACTGGGGGATTCCCCTGTCAGTGCCGGGTCATTCCAGGCATAACTGTATTTGGCTTTACCACCAGACACCTGCACTTCCAGGGCAGCTTTTTCTCCTGAACAGCGGATCTTGATTTTTTCTGCAATGCTCACTGTAAGCGGCAAAAACGTTTCAGACATCGTAACCGTGCCTGTTGCCGTGCAGCCGTTGGCATCCGTAACGGTCACTTTAGAAACACCCGCAGCAAGGCTCGTCGTTTCGCTGGAGCGCTCTCCGTTATCCCAGATAAAATTGAAAGGACTCGTTCCACCGCTTGGTTTGGCGAGTGCTTTTCCATCTGATTTTCCGGGACTCAAAGGCGTCTGCACTTCGACACTTAGGACGAGTGGAGCAGGTGATTGCACACTGACGGAAGCAGTAATGGTTGCCCCTGTGGCGTCTGATACGGTCAAAATATAATTGCCTGGAGCCGCCGTGGGCTCCGCTCCAGTTAACGCCGTATTGCTCCAGGCATATTTAAAGGAAGGCTTTCCTCCGGAAACCTGGACCTCTAAAGTGGCCTTTTCGCCGGAACATTTGATCCGGGTTTTCTCAGAAACACTGATGGCCAGGGGTAGAAAAGTTTCAGACATCGTGACCGAGGCAGAAGCTTTACAGCCATTGGCATCGGTTACGGTTACTTTGGAAATACCCGGAGCTAATCTGGAAGCCGCATTGGTTGTTTCTCCATTTTCCCACTGGAACGAGAAAGAAGCGGTACCCCCCACCGGCTTGGCAATGGCTTTTCCATCTGATTTTCCCGGGCTTAATACCCCCTGAGCCTCTACAATCAAACTGAGTGGCACCGGAGCTACTACTTTTACGGCGGTGGTTTTGGTCACTCCGGCGGCGTCTGTCACTGTTAAGACATAGTCTCCAGCGGCCGCCATGGGTGCCTCCCCGACCAGCGTCGGATTACTCCAGGCATATTTATAATTTGCTTTTCCACCGGAAACTTTCACGACCAGAGCGGCCTTATCCCCGGAACACTTGATAGGCGTTTTCTCTGAAACACTGACCTCCAGTGGAATGACTGTTTCGGTCATCATGACACTGGCAATGGCTGTGCATCCATTTTCATCTGTCACTGTAACATAATGTAACCCAGCGGTCAACCGGAGTGTGGCTGCAGTGACTTCACCATTGTCCCACAGGAAACTGGGTCCAAGCAGCGCACCTCCGGCAGTCATGCAAAGGGCTTTACCATCTGCCCCGCCCGGACTTACCACACCCTGCGCAATGGCTGAAGCTGTGAGCAATTGGGGCGCTTTAACTTTAATTGAAGCCGTTTGGGTGGAGCCCGCTCCGTCTGTGACGGTTACCACGTAATCTCCTGCAGGCACTGCGCTGGGTTCTTTGCCAGAAATTGCCGGGTTATTCCAGGCATACTTAAAGTTCCCTTTCCCGCCTTTTGCATCCACCAGAAGCGCAGATTTATCACCTGCACATTTGATTTTGCCGGTTTCTGTGACGCTGACAGTGAGGTTAAGCACGTTTTCAGGAATCACAAAATTGGCCGTAGCAGTACAACCATTTCCATCTGTGACGGTGAGCACCCGATTGCCGGCAGGCAGTTTGGTGGCCACAAAAACCGTTTCACCATTGTCCCATTTAAAGAACGGAACACCGGTGCCCCCTTTGACCTGCGCCAGCGCTTTCCCATCTGAGCCGGCGACACTGGCTGGAGATTGCACCATGACCGATACATTGAGCGCATCTGGCTGTTTGACACTGATAGAGGCTGTACTGGTGGCATTGGTGGCATCTGTGACCGTCACCGAATATTCTCCAGCAGGCACATTATCCGGGCTTTCGTTTTTGAGGTTTGGATTACTCCATTTATAAGTAAAGGGCTTCTTGCCACCTTTAACATCTACCATCAGGGTACCATTCCCCCCGGCACATTTGACCTTCACCTTCTCGGAAATACTGGCAGAGACCGGTTGTGCAACTTCGGAGATCATTACTTTTAAAATTACCGTACAGCCCTTTGCGTCTGCAACGGTAACAGAGTGCTCCCCGGCATTGAGTTTCGTCGCCGTGGCTAGTAATTCCCCATTGTCCCATTGCACTGTGATACCAGCTGCATTGGTAGGCAGGTCAACTTCTCCCACGCCGTCTGCCATGCCGGGTGCACTGATCGGTTTTTTCTGTTTTACGTTTACTTTGAGCCGAGGATCAGGGACTTTGACCTCTGCGATACGGGCCTTACCCTTCACATCCGTAACTGTTACGGAATATACCCCGGGTGCTACATTGACGGGATTTTCACCAGAAAGGCCGCCTGTCCAGACCCAGTTATAAGGCTCCTCACCGCCTGTGATTTTGGCCATCAACGCAGCGTCCTTACCATTCCCTTCACAACTGATCGGCTTGTCTACATAGGCATTCAACACCATGCTGTAGGCTTTTGCTACCATAAACAGACCCTTATCTTCCGTACCTACCCATGCCACTCCGTCTGCCTCCACTGCAATCATATTACCGTATTGAGAGGTATAATATTCCGGTCCTCCAAACTCATCGTAGGTCCCTGCAAGCAGATCATAGCGGGTCAAATTCCCACTCACAAGCCACATTTTTCCGGATGGATCAATGTCAAAATCATTGATATCCCCTTCCAGATATTTTTCGTCCAGGGCCAGATCGGTCCATTTTTCACCACCGGGCGCCTTGGATATAAAACCATCTGCCAGGACATAGATCACAGTATTGTATTCACGGATCCTTTGCACGCGGGTTCCTGCCAAATCACCTTTCCAGAGTCCTGGTTTACCCGACATAACACCTTTGTCGGTACCCACCCAGAGCTTCCCGGATGCGTCCTGAAACAGCGTGGTGATGTTATTTGATTTGAGTTTGGAATTTACTGTTTTCCACTGCACGTCAAATTTAAATTCAGGTTGTGTATTAAAACGTATCAGGCCTGCTTCGTCTGTACCTAAGTAAAGTTGTTGATTTTTCGTATCATACCAGGCCGCAGTAATTGAGCAAAGCTCCTTGACTCCATTCCGAAAGGCCGCTTCAGACCAGGCAAAGTCGGCATTGCCGCCCGGGAACGCCAGCACGTTATTTTCACCGGCCTGGATCTTGAGTGGAGTGGAGAGATCGGCAGCCTTCACCTGAAAAACTCCACTTGAGTTGGCAGCCCATCTTCGGCCGGAAGCATCAATGGCAACATTTTTTAGCGTAAGCACACGATCCACTGCACTACAGCGCGTCACTTCGAGGCCTGCTTTTTGAGCAGCCATATTATAAGCGAAAAGGAAAACAAGGCTTAAGGACAAAAAAATGGGGGTTCTGGAAATCAAATTGAACATCTTTTGAAAAATAGGTTTGCAGTATTGCACCAGGCAATTATTAAAAGCCCGGCTATTGCGGGTGCAAAAGTAGGGCAGATTAGTGGTTTAGGGCATTAACGAAATTTAAAAGGGGAGAATTGCCTGACAATATGTTTCAATATTACAAACCTATTACCTTGGAGCCCGACTCCAGGGTTATAAAGGATCAAAAACCGCGCCCGAAGTAACGATGAAAGAACAAGTTGACGATTTGATGCCATTGTTTCATCGTTACTACATGTGGAGACTGCATGTAATTTTTGTTTATTTCATATCTCATTATTTCCAACCTTGTTTCTCTTAGGCTACGACATCGGTTCCTCTTCGGTCAAAGTTGCAGTGGTAAATGCTGCCAATGGGGCTGTAATGGGCACAGCACAGCACCCCGAGACTGAAATGCTCATCTCCTCACCCCATCCCAACTGGGCAGAGCAAAATCCTGAAGATTGGTGGGAGGCTGTCATTGAAGCGACACAAAAACTATTGGCAAACACGCGGATCAATCCCGATCACATCGCAGCCATTGGAATCGCTTACCAAATGCACGGACTGGTGGTGGTAGACAAGCAAGGACAGGTGCTGCGTCCGGCCATCATCTGGTGCGATAGCCGTGCAGTAGAGATCGGAAACCAGGCTTTTGCAGCTTTGGGCGCAGACCACTGCCTGGAAACCTATTTGAATTCTCCCGGCAATTTCACAGCCTCCAAACTCCGTTGGGTGAAAGAAAATGAACCCGATGTGTTTGAACAGATCGATAAGGCCATGCTGCCTGGCGATTACATAGCTTACCGGATGAGCGGCGAGATCTGTACCACTGTGACCGGCTTATCTGAAGGGATCCTTTGGGATTTCAAAACCCATGCGCTGGCAAAAAGTCTTTTGGAATATTATGAGATACCAGCGGCATTCATTCCTGGCATCAAGGCCTGCTTTTCGAATCAAGGTGCCCTCAGCCCGGAAGCCGCCTCGGCACTGGGTTTGCGGGCAGGCATACCCATTGGTTATCGTGCAGGAGATCAGCCCAACAACGCACTTTCGCTGAATGTACTCCGGCCAGGTGAAGTGGCTGCCACAGGAGGCACCTCCGGGGTGGTATATGCCGTGGCCAGACATCCTGTTTTTGATCCGCAACAACGGGTAAATAGCTTCGCACATGTCAACTACACCTCAGAAAAGCCACTTACCGGAGTGCTGTTATGTATTAATGGAGCAGGGAGTTTATACCGGTGGGTCAGGGAAAACATGAACAGCAAAACACTCACGTATTCAGAAATGGAAATTCTGGCGGGCAATATTCCAATCGGAAGCGATCATTTATGCATCCTGCCCTTTGGAAATGGCGCTGAAAGAATGCTTGGAAATCAAAATTCCGGCGCGCAAATAATTGGTTTACAATTTAACCGGCATGATCAGCAGCATTTATTTCGGGCTGCCCTGGAAGGCATTGCCTTTGCATTTGTGTACGGGATGGAGACCATGCGCGCACAGGGAATTCCGATCCGGAGCCTGCGGGTAGGGAACGACAATTTGTTCCAATCCAATATTTTCTCGGATACCATTGCAACCCTGCTGGAAGTAGACATTGAAGTTTATTCCACGAATGGAGCCATTGGCGCCGCGAAAGCCGCTGGTGTCTCTGTCGGTGTTTTTGAAAGTCCGGAAGCTGCGATGGCACAAAATCTCAGCCCTTTGAACCGACATTTACCTTCTATCGAAAAACTTTCTGATTATAAAGCGGCCTATTCGAGGTGGAAAGGGCATTTGGGTTAAATTCTTTATTCGTTCTTAAACAAAGACTTATGTGACCAAAAAAAAGAAAGATTTTTGCTACCGAAAATTGGTGCCCAAAAGAAATTGGGTTTTATAACACATGCAATATCAGGAACATATCAACCGTCTTCAGGCACAAGCCCCTTTGGCCATAGGCGATCTATATGATGCTTATGGCGGCGCTTTGTTTGGCGCGGTGATGCGTATCGTTCAGCATCGCGAACTGGCGGAGCAGGTTTTGCAGGATACGTTTGTAAAAGCCTGGCGAAATGGTGCAAGTTATGATGCAACCAAAGGCCGTTTGTTTACCTGGCCCTTGAACATTGCCCGAAATACCGCGATCGATGCTACCCGAACGGCTCATTTTCAAAAGTCCAGGAAAACCGATTCACTGAAAACCCTCGTACATAACCCTGGAGGTGAAAGCATCAATCCAGATCTGATCGGTGTGCGGGAGGAGGTAGACCGGATGGACGAAAAATACCGGTTGCTCATTGAGTTGATCTATTTTAAAGGATATACCCAGGAAGAAGCTGCGGAAGAAACCGGAATTCCACTTGGGACGATCAAAACAAGGTTGCGATATGCAATCAATGAGTTGAGGAAGGTATTTGGAGAGAAAGGAATCGCTATTTTGATGATGTGGTCGATTCAGTCGCTTCAGACAAGCGCTACAGATTGCGGCTAGTACCGAAAAGTTTTAACAATTTGAAAATTGAAGGCGGCTTCCAAACTAAAAACTATTGAGTGGACCGTTTATAGTTAACAAAACATGGATCTCCAGTCATTCATACAATCCGGCTTGCTTGAAGCATACATGCTAGGGCAATGTTCTGCCGAAGAGCGCACACAAGTGGAGCGCATGGCAGCGGAGCACGCAGAAGTGCGCGCTGAGTTGGCCTCCATAGAAACTTCGCTCGAAGCATACGCTGCATCCAATGCGGTAAAGCCACCGGAATGGATGAAAGCTCGGATCCTGGAACGGATTGGTCAGGAAGCCTCTGGAAGCGCAGCCCAGCCCAACGGTGTCTCCCGGCCAAACAAGGGGCCTTTAAGATTTTTCCAGATCCTGGCCTTTTTACTTACTGCCGCTACCAGCTTCCTCTTTCTGAAACAAAAGGAAATGGGAAGCGAAAATAACCAACTCAGATTTAGGACAGACTCTATTCAACAGGCCTTGGTTGCCTGTACAAACGAAACTAAAAAATCAGACCCGATCGCTGAACTACTTTGTGACCCTTCCACTCAGCGCATCCTGGTTTCTGATGGCAAAGGCATTCATACCATCGTATATTATAACGCTCGTCTAAACAAGATGGCTTACGATCCTTCTGGATTACCCACCCCGAATCCTGGAAAGTATTATCAGTTTTGGGCCATTATTGGGGAAAACCCGGCCAGTCTTGGAATGCAATCCACCAGTATCTGCGCTTCCATACAGACCGTAGAAAATGCGATTGCTTTCGCCATCTCCGAGGAAGACAATCCGGAAGGGAATCTGGTACCAAGCACGGTCCTGGCCATAGGCAAGACAGGCTAAAAACGGACAAGCGCTCCCATGTTTTCTTGATTTTGTTGGGTTAATACCTTTTCAAATGCGATTCGTCGGTAAAATCCGCGGGTCGCATTTGTTTTGCCCCTCTTTTGTACAGACTTACACTCCACTCATTTACCAAACATTCCTAGGTTACGTGCGATCAGCCCCGGTAAACGATTCCACTTACTCACCTTGTTCGACCTCGTCGAGCATGAAAAATCCTTTTCCAAAGCCATGACACAAGAAGAAAAACAAGCCAAATCTGCAGAGATCATCAAAAACCACGTCGGATTTTCCCTGGGCGCAGCGCTCATTCCGCTTCCCGGAGCCGATTTGCTGGCCGTGAGTGGTGTGCAGCTCAATATGCTTCGTCAGATGGCCAAGCTTTACAATGTCAGTTTTTTCGACCATCTGGGCAAAACCATTGTGTCAGCTATTGTAGGTGGAAGTGCTGCAAGGTTAGGCGCCAGTCTGGTAAAAGCCATCCCGGGTGTTGGTACCATCATCGGAGAATTGAGCATGCCCATTCTTTCAGGCGCTTCGACCTGGGCCTTAGGCCGCACGGTAGCCAACCATCTGCACCGTGGCGGCACCCTGGAGGATCTTGATCTGACCAAAGCCCGTAAGACTTATCAAACTGAAATAGAGGAAGGCAAAAAAATGGTTCAGGAGTTACGCCAGGAGGAACCATTATCCAAAAGCGAGTCCGATGAGGCCATCGAAAAGATCAAAAAACTCGCAGATATGAAGGAGGCCGGCATACTCAGCGAGGAAGAATTTAAGCAGTTGAAGGAACGCTTGATGCCGCAGATTTAAAGACTGGTAGGCATAACCCATCCGTGTCTCTTATGTGTCATCCGTGTTCCATTACCTCACTCCTCATTCTCAAACCAAACCTTGTAGTACTTCTTTCCCTTATCATCGTCAAAGCCCCGTTCAATGAGGTCCCTTCGGCCATGCACGTAAATATGGAAGTTTTTGTCCAGTTTTAAAACGCTTTTAAAAACCTTGAAATCACGTTTCACTGCCTGGTCGCTGATATCAAACTTGTCTTCCAGAGGCACGGCATAGGCTGTTGCATATTGGTCTCTGAATTCTTTGAATGCTTCCTGTTGTTCTGCTTCAGGGAATAATTTCTGGGTGAAATCTTCCATCTCGAACATGTCGTTCTCCTTGAAATATTCCCCGGAACGATTGAGCAGATCAATGGTTTCTGTGCGGTCGAGGCCAAATTTGAAAGGCGCTTTCTGGCTGATAAATTCGCTGGCCAGACTAATGTGGTGTCGGGTGTTAAAATAGTTGTCTTCAATAGGGCGAGTCCGTAAAAACTCATCCTTCCAAAAAGAACGCTCGTCTTTTTTGGTCACTGTATCTACTGCACAGATACGGTATCCTTCTGCCTCATCCATATTGAAGATCACGGCTGCAACCTGTGGTTTACCGGTTGGAATCCCTTCCATAATGTTGAGGGCAAAAGATTCTGCCGTGCGTTCGGTTTTGAAGAACTGGTCTTTATTTTCCACCTTCCAAAGTCCAATAGCACTGGTAGGCTCGCCTTGTACCATCAGGTCTTCGAAATGGGCCAGAAAAAACTCTCCGCCCTGCACTTTTGGATTTTCACAGTGTGCGTAAAGCATCTGGGCCAGATTTGCCGCCTGATCTGAGAGGGTCTCCGGATTTTGGAAGATCTCCATGCACGCCTGATAAACCTGGTGCTGGCTCACATCCTCCTCGTGGTGGAAGTAGAAAAACTCCTCTGTTTTTTCGAAAGGTTTGAGGAATGATGCAATGAGCATTTCCTCCGCAGCATCGTGAAGAGGAATCAGGGTCTGTTTTGGGACAACAATGCCTTCGTATCGGTTTTTGTTACCAACCCAGGTGGCGGCAAAGCGGGATAGCCTGGCTGAAGAATAATCTAGCATTCGGGAGAAATATTAACGTTGAACGATTTTCAGACCCTTTATTTATAAGACCAGTTAGGGTTTAAGTGCTGAACTTTGTGACTGCAAAAGTAATGCAATGAACAGCTTGAATAGGATAGAAGTTTTCCACAAGTCCTATTTGACACCAGAATATTTAGCCCATCGGCAAAAGACCATTGGACTTTAAAACCGACTAATTTTTAGGCTGAATATATTCAAACCAACTGCTAATTTAGGTTGAATTCTGAACAACATCCCGGGGATAGTTCCGGGCTTTTAGGATTCCGGCTCCTAATTTGACAATAATTGTTTACCTTAGATGTTCAAAATCCTCCTGATGAAAAAAAGAATCTTTCATATCTTCCTCACTACTAGCCTGTTTTTAGCTGGAGTTGCCGCTTCTTTTGCACAACGGGAAATCGGATTACGCCCCATTTTCTTCCAAAATGATTTCAGCAACCCGGAAGGCATCATAGATGGCGCCTATCAAGGCATCCACGCGGGTGAATGGTCTTTCGGCGTCTCCAAAAGAAGGTGCTTTGCGCCCCATTTTGCAGGCAGGTCAGAGGTCAATTTTGTGACCGGCCGCTATCCTTTTACCAGCAAACGATTTTCCTATCTAAACTTTTGTGTGATTCCCGAGTGGCGTATCACCAAAAGGGTTTTTACGGGTTATGGCGCTTTTATCAATGCCAGGATCAAGGATCCTTTTTCCACGGTTGATCCCGTAGAAATGGGTGTTCTAGCCTGTTTAGGGTTTCGTCATGACAAAATAGAGATCCAGAGCCGTCTTCAATACTGGGCAGCTCCTGGCGGCAAATTCACCTTTGGCGCAGGCCTGGATTACTGTTTCGAAACAAAAAAGGCAGCCCGTAAAAAGCAAAAAAACGCGAACAAACCTGGCACTAAAAAAATGCCCTTGCAAGACCATTGATCCTTCCTTTTTTGGACAAAAAAATTGGTTTAAAGGCACAGAAGTCGACCTTTGCAAACCGTACTCAACTTTCATCCAACGCACATACCCAGGTTTGAAGATCGCGATCAACACACGTTTCTTACTTCCCGGTCAATTGGAGGGCTTTGGCTGGTACACCCATGAGATCGTGCGGCGCATGGTTTTGTCGCACCCGGAAGACGAGTTCATTTTCTTGTTTGACCGGCCCTTCGATGCCCGTTTTGTGTATGCTGAAAATGTAACGCCTTTGGTTCTGGCTCCAAAAGCGCGGTTTGCACCGCAATTTTTAGCTTGGTTTGAGTGGGCCGTACCCCAAGCCTTGAAAAAGTATGGCGCGGAGGTGTTTTTTTCGCCCGACTCCATGTGTAGTCTTTCCACGAAGATTCCTACCCTTATGACCTGCCACGACCTGGTTCCGCTTCATTTTCCGGAACAGGTTCCGCTTTTGCACCGCCATTTTTTGCTTTGGTTTCTACCCAAGTTTTTACGGCGGGCGGATCGGGTACTTACCGTGTCAGAATATGTCAAACAGGATATCGCCCAAACCTGCGGGATCTCCCCGGAAAAAATCACTACCATTTATAATGGGTGCCGGAAGGAATTTATGCCATTGAATCCCTTGGATAAACAAGCGGTCAAGGATCAGTTTTCAGCAGGAAAACCTTATTTTTTTTATGCGGGTGCCATTCATCCGCGTAAAAACATACCCCGATTGATCCGGGCATTTGATCTTTTCAAACAAAAGACAGGTGCAGCAGATAAACTTTTGCTCGCCGGTCGTTTTGCCTGGCAAACCGGGGAAGTACGCACTGCTTTCGAAGCGGCTGAACATCAGCAGGATATTCACTTCCTGGGCTATGTAGATGAGGAAGACCTCCCTCGCCTGACCGCTTCTGCAACAGTATCTGCCTATGTTTCGCTGAGTGAAGGCTTTGGATTGCCCATGCTGGAGGCCATGCACTGCGATACACCGGTATTTGCTGCAAACACTTCCTGCCTTCCGGAAATTGCCGGGGACGCGGCTTTGTTGGTGGATCCGCTTTCTGTACAAGCTTTAGCCGACGGCCTGGAAAGACTTTGGGCTGACCCGGATCTGGTCCGTCAATTGGTAGAAAATGGCCGGATTCAACGAGAAAAATTTAGTTGGGACAGGGCAGCAGAAGCCGTTTATTTGGCCCTAAAAGCCGTTAAAGCGATTCATAAACCAGCCCAAAAAAGGTAATTAATAACAAGAGCCCATCCGAAAGTTATCGAATGGGCTCTTGTCGTTGAAAAGCATATTTACTTTACAATGGCAAAATTCACCCCGACAATAAATCGGGCAGGAGTGTCACTGAAATGATATTGGTCGCCAAAGAAGGTGAGATGGTCTCCTTGTTTGCTAAAGTTTCCTTCATATCGGAAATCCAGGGAGATCCGCTTAAAGCCAACATTCAGACCGCCTTGCCAGCCCCAGGTCATTTGTTTGAATTTGGCTTCATAACCATTAAAATCTGTGAGCTCTGAAGTCGCATTCAGAAAATAGTGTCCGACAGGACCCGCCTGCAGGCGTACCGGGCCAAGTTTCACACCCAACAGAACAGGGATATCCAGAAATTGGTATTTTTCGTTCTTGATCACCTCCCCTACACCTGATTCACCAATCTTGTAGTCCACTCTATTGGAATTGAACAGCACCTCCGGCTGGACAAAAAAATGGTTACCAAAACGCATGTACCCACCAATTTGAGTCCCGAAATTGCGCCCATCCAGACCAAAGTTGAAACTTGGATCGGCGCCATTGCCGATGGTGATATCGTCCTGATGGTTTATTTGCGTATTCAGACCAGCTTTCAAGCCAAGAGAAAAAAACTGGGCGTGTGCAGTGTTGAGTGCCAGAAGACAGAAGATTGCTGAAATTAGATTTTTCATGTTATAACAGTGGGTGTAGGTTGGTTAACTTGGAGGCTTAAACGGTCCATTTTGGTACTTCGTGTGTGGCGTTGCCCGCCTGACGCACAATTAACCGTTTGGTAACAAGGGACTTAACGAATTAATAATTGAGCTTCGTAAAACAGGGGCTTGAATCGGCACTTCTGCTACCTTTGCAGTAAGAATTATGGAAATTACGAGCGCAGATTTTATAGCCAGTTACCCAAGAGAACGTGCCTGCCCCAGAGGTGGCCCCCCTGAGTTCGCCTTTATTGGTCGCTCCAATGTGGGTAAATCCTCCCTGATCAATATGCTCACTGCCCGCAAGGGCTTGGCTAAAGTATCTGGCACCCCTGGCAAAACACGCCTGCTCAACTTCTTCCTCATCAATAAGTTGTGGAATCTGGTGGACCTTCCGGGGTACGGTTACGCCCGTGTCAGCAAAAGCGATCGAAAAGCCCTGGAAAACCTGATCAATGGTTATTTCGCAAATCGCGCAGAACTCAGTTGTGCATTTGTACTCATTGACTCCAACATTCCTCCCAGTAAAATCGATCTGGAATTTGTGAACAGTCTTGCAGAAATGCAAGCGCCTTTTGTGATCGCTTTCACCAAAACCGACCGTATTGGAAGGCCACTGATGGAGCAGAATGTTGCAGCTTTTATGGAAAAGCTATCGGAGACCTGGGAAACCCTGCCCACTTATTTTATCACCTCTTCCGAAAGAAGAACCGGGCGTGAGGAGATCTTGGAATTTATTGAAAAAACAGTGCGATCCATCAAGACCAGCACTTCAGAGGCCAAGAAAATTTAGATCTTGAAAAAAGAAGTCAAAATATATCCACGCGTCATTGAACGCATCGAAGACTGGCCCATTTACCGGCTAAGCAAAGATCGTCCCGAGTTCATACGGGAGATTGACGAACATACTTTCAGGCGCCTTGCTTCCAAATATAAAAAAGACCTCTCAGATTTATTGGTAAAAACCATTTATCAGGAAAGGATTCGCATAAAAGAAGACTCCTGGAAGGTCGACCCTCCGAATGATCGTACCTTCTGGAACCGGATCAGCAACCGCCTCATCCAAAAAAGCCTGGACAAAGACAGTGATGAAGCCCGGGAAGAAAGTGAACAGATCTTGCGGAAGATCATACACCGTTATTCAGAAGAGATCGTAGGCACTTTCCAGATCAGTACCTTTCGATTTGCACAACGTTTTTTGACCGCCTTTTTTAATCGTATTTTTAACGCTTTTGTAGGGAAAAGCATCCGGGCAATGTTTCGGGGCAAACGCAATCTGTTTGAACGATTAAATATTGTGGGGGACGTAGAAACAGCTCGTTCACTATTCCAGCACGGCACCGTTGTGGTCGTACCCACCCACAGCAGCAATTTAGATTCTATTCTGGTTGGCTATGCCATGGATCAGATTATGGGTCTACCCTCCTTCAGTTATGGTGCCGGGCTAAATCTTTATAATTTTGGTCCTGCGGCCTATTATATGAACCGTCTGGGCGCATATCGGGTGGACCGCCGCAAGAAAAATCCAATTTACCTCGAAACACTCAAAACAATGAGCCGCCTCAGTATTCAGCGCGGGGTGAACAGTTTATTTTTTCCGGGAGGAACGCGTTCGCGGGATGGTGCAATTGAAACAGAGCTCAAAATGGGGTTACTGGGTACCGTTGTAGAGGCACAAAGAGCCATGGTCACCAATCCCAAAAAACAGAACGCTAGCGGTCATCAGGGACCATCACCATCTGCTGTTCCTCCAAAAGTGTTTATTGTGCCACTGGTCATTTGCTATAATTTCGTTTTGGAAGCCCCCTTTTTGATTGAACAACATTTGAGAAACACCGGAAAGGAAAACTATATCCGGTTAAGGGATGAGGGTACCAGCGTGCGTTCCTGGCTAAGATTTATCTGGCGTTTTTTTAGCACCTCCAGCGACATTACCTTGAGTGTGGGCAAGCCCATTGATGTGATGGGGAATTTTGTAGATGCTGAAGGAAAGAGTTTTGACCATTATGGGAACGAACTGGACGTCAGCGAATACTTCTTGTCACGGGGAGAAGTTACAGAAGACCGGCAGCGCGAGGAAGAATATACCAAATTGCTGGCAGAACGGATAGCGGAGCGCTATCATGTTGAAAATGTAGTGCTCAGCAGCCATTTGATCGCCCACGCAGTTTTTGAAATGCTGTCCCACCAAAATCCAAAACTGGACCTTTTTGGCATCTTGAGACTTCCTCCGGATGATTATGTTTTTCCGTTTCGCGCAGTAGAAGAAGTGGTAGAACAGATGCAGGAAAAGCTATTTGAGTGGGAACGGGCAGACAAGATCAAACTTGCACCCGAAATTCGGTTATCCCCGGCAGATCTGGTACGTGATGGCGTGAAAAACCTGGGGATTTATCACGCAGAAAAACCACTCCAATTTATTACCGAAAATGAAATCGTTTCTTCCGATTTCCGGGTGCTCTACTTCTATCACAATCGCCTGAGCAATTATGGCCTCGATAGGGCTGTGCATTGGAAGACTGAAGAAATTGAGGTGCTGAAAGTGGAGGATTGAAAAATGGGTGATTGGGTGAATGGTTGATTCGGGAACTCAAGCCTGGGATCCGCAAATAACCTAATCAACATATCCCCCAATCCCCGAATAACCATACAAACCATTCAACATCATGACATACGAGATCTTACAAATCGCTTTGGAAAACGGCATCGCGACCGTAACCATCAGCCGTGAAAAGGCACTGAATGCGCTAAACACCCAAACGATGCTCGAACTTCGTCACTTTTTTGTCGAAGAGGCTCCCGAGATCGAAGGACTAAAAGGGGTCATCCTTACTGGGGCTGGCGAAAAGGCTTTTGTTGCAGGTGCCGATATCACTGAATTCAGCGGGTTAAGTGCCACGGAAGGCATGGCATTCGCGCAGCGCGGCCAGGATATTTTTTTCCTGATCGAACGGTTCCAGCGCCCCGTGATCGCCGTGGTGCATGGCTTTGCATTGGGCGGAGGATGCGAACTGGCAATGGCTTGTCACCTGCGTGTGGCGGGCGAAAAAGCAAAATTTGGTCAGCCTGAAGTCAACCTTGGTCTGATTCCAGGGTATGGAGGCACCCAGCGGCTCATCCAATATATTGGTAAAACCAAAGCCACTGAACTTTTAATGACGGCGGATATGATCGGGGCGGATGAAGCCCTTCGTTTAGGCCTGGTGAATTACGTGATGCCGGCAGGTCAAGAAGTATTGAAAGCCAAGGAGTTGATTGAAAAAATCTCAACCAAGGCACCCCTAGCTATTTCGAAAATCATTGAGACCGTAAACGCGTATTTTGAAGACGGTGAAGATGGTTTTGGCACAGAAATCAGTGCTTTCGGCGACTGTTGCGGCACCGAAGACTTTGTGGAAGGCGCTGCAGCTTTTGTAGAAAAACGGAAGGCTAACTTTACCGGTAAATAGGTATTTAGTTGGAAGTTGCCGAGTTGCAAGTTTCAAGTGAATGAATTGCAAGTGAATGAGTTGCAGGTGGATGGGTGGCAAGTTTCAAGTTGAGTTTCAGGTTAATTATCCGGGGATGGATAATTGTTATATCAGGCGTTTGTTCGATGATTTTCAGCAGATAAATGGAAAGATTTAAAGGTTTTTTTGTCAAGTAGGCTGCATTTAAAAAATTAGGCATACTTTTGGTCTTTAATTCGTACCGATTATTTCACCAACACAATCGCCTTTGCTTAAGCCAGGGTGGTTTTCCTCGCCTAGGATTTCCTCTTCAATACTTTTTTTCTTTAATCCGTCCACTTTTAAAGTATGGCAGAACCGGCAGATTCGCTGATTGCGAGCCGCCGGTTTTTGTTTTTATGGACGTGGCCATACATTCGACGTGCGCCTTTAGCACTTAGCCAAATCAGATTGTGATCTATGACTTTTGAAGATTTTAACTTGAATACCCCGCTGCTGAATGCCCTCAATGATCTGGGTTTTTCAGAGCCGACCCTTATCCAGCAAAAAGCATTCTCAGTGGTCATGTCCGGGCGTGATGTGGTGGGCATTGCTCAGACCGGCACAGGTAAAACCTTTGCCTATCTATTGCCTATTTTACGTCAACTGAGCTTTTCTAAGCAAAAAGAACCTCGTGTTCTGGTTGTGGTACCTACCCGCGAATTGGTTGTCCAATTGGTAGCCGATGTTAAAAAACTGACCACCTACATGAATACACGGGTGGAAGGTGTGTATGGCGGCACCAATATCAACACACAAAAACTGGTGGTCATGAAAGGCCTGGATGTGCTGATTGCCA
>JBILHS010000215.1:0-4109 GCA_044350425.1 Saprospiraceae bacterium
GCACTTCAACTACTTCGTAAAGGTCTTTGCGCAGCACAAAAATGAAAATGCTGCTGTCGCCCGTAAAGTATTCAAGCATGGTTTGTCCGGGTTGGAGCAGGTCACGTTGTACGGATTCGACGGTTTCGGTGCGGAGTTCGTATTTGAGGTGGTAATAGTTTGGATAGTCGGTCTCGAAGTGGTGAATGAGTTCGTCGTATTGTTGGTGAAGGTTGAAGAGTCTACTGCTTATAGCTAAAATAGTTGAATCTGTTTCTATTTTATCACGTGCAATTTTTGCTTGACGCTGCTTTTCTTGAGAGGTAATGCTGACACGCAAGTCGTATTCCTTTGCGAGCAAGGTTTTTTCGATTCCGGAGAAATGCAAGGCATTGGCCGCTTTAATTTGTGATTGGAGGAATTTGGATTTATTTTGTTCGCATTGGGCGAAGGTTTCTTCTTTAAAACTTGAAGGTTTTATAGTATTTGAAAGAAGTAATTCGACTCGTATCGCGTGTTCCAGTGGCTCTACTGCGTGTGCGGCCAACCAGTTTTGACTACCTTCAGTTTGCAAATTCTGCCATTGATAATTTATGGCACCAAGCGCTTGTTGTTCATAATCAAGTGACACCAGAAGGCTCGGCTGTTTTTTATCTACCCGATATTGCTGAAAATTAAGAATTGAATAGTTATGTAATAGTTTTATCAGATTATTTATATCAATTACCTTGGAAAAATCCCCTTTTTGTGTGTAGAGAAAGGATTTAAGTGCCTTTTCAAAGTACTTTTCAGATATTTCCCAATTACCTTGATTCATGTGGGCGGTGCCTATGCCCAGTAAGCTACTTGCAAGATCAGGGTTTTCATCTCCAAAAACCGCTTTTCGTATCTCAATGGCTTTTTCAAAGTTTTCTATGGCATGGCTATAGTTTCCAGATGCGGTAAACAGTGTTCCGATATTGTGATAGCTCTCTGCAACCAATGGATGATTCTGTCCATAACTTTTGATTCTGATAGAAAGGGCTTTTTCCAATAATGGCAGTGCTCTTTGGAAGTCCTTTCGAGTTTCATGAATTAGGCCAATGCTGCTATAGTTTGTTCCGAGCTCTGGATGTTCTTCGCCATAAGTTTTAATTAAAATTGCTATTGATTTTTCATGATAAAGGATTGCTTTTTTATCGTTTCCAATTTTATGATATACTTGTCCTGTATTGCTCAATATTGGCGTTAATTCTGGATGGGTTTCGCCAAGGGCCTCAGAAAATATTGCCAATGATTTTTCATAGTACTCAATTTCTTTAAAGTAATCACCGCTTGACCCATAGTATGCACCTAGGTTGTTGTAAAGGTTTGCAGCGAGAGTACTTCTGTCATTTCCAAGTACTTGGATTACAATCTCAAGTGCTTTTTTGTGACAAAGAAGGGCATTTTTGTAATCTGTCTCCCGAAAATGGACATTCCCAAGATTGTTATAGGACATCGCCACGTCAAGGTTAAGTTCGCCGAATAATTTTAGGCGTATATCTAAGGCTTTATTTAGATAAAAAATTGCGCTATCAAGCATCCCGGATTCAAATAAAACAACCCCTTTACCATTAAAAGAATAGGAAGTTTCCTCAGACTCTTCACCAAAAAGATTCATCCTTATTGACAAGGATTTTCTCAAATATTCTAAAGCAAGGGGATATTTTTTTTCTAAAAAAAACAGATTCCCAAGATCGTTATAAGCATCTGCCATGGATGCACTCTGTGTTTCACTTAGTTGGGTATATATATATATTGACTTTTTAAATAAAACATGAGATTTCTCTATATCCCCGCTTGCTCCACGGTACTTATATGCATTTGCGAGGTTGTTGTAGGATAATGCAACTTTTGAATCTAGTTCGCCTAAAATGTTTAACATTATCGCGTGTGCTTTTTCACCATAGAAGACAGCCTCATCATATTTTCCCAGATTAGTCCAATATACCATACTAATATTTAAGTATGACCTGGCAATCTTTAGATTAATTTCTCCAGAATCCCTTTGCCTAATTGCAGCGGATTCTGTCCAGCTTCGAATCGCATCTTCATACTGATTAACACCGTATAATTTGTTCCCAACTTGGTGTAGTGAATCAGCGACGCCTTGACCCCAAATACCAATTATAAAAACCAAGAAAAATCCGAATGAGAAAACTATTTTTTTCATGGCTACTAATCTCAAGTTGAGTTAAATAGTTTGTCTATTATTTGCAATGTGCCAAAACTGTCAGCAATTTTACATGCTAAGCGAATAGATTTTGGCACATTGCAAATTCAAATGAAGCGCCCAAATTATCTGCGGTTCCTACGCTTGTATTCGTCAGGAGATAATATTTTCCCTCCGGTTTTCACCATATCAAGTAAATACTGAAAGTATGGGTCAGAAAATCCATCAACTGGTTTAGGGGGCTCCGGTTTTCTTGGAGTGTTTTTTTCGCAAGTCCCAATTCCTGTCCCACTACAAGTTCCACAGTTTGTTTGAAGTATTTGGACATTAGAATTTGCGTCTAAAAATGTGCTAAACCATGCACCTTTTCCTTCACAGCGGCAACAGACAAGGTGTCCAGTAGAATTTTGGCTAAATGCGATTTGTGAGAAACTGAGCGCAAATATCAGCATCAGGCTGATTTGAAACATCTTTTTCATAGGAAACAAGTTTAAATGTGAATTTTAAACCTTAGCCAACTTCATATCTATCCAAGAGATATAGTCAGTTGCTAAGGCAGAAGTGTTAGAAGTGTGAGGCGTTGATCTAATTTTCAGCACCGCTTCCTGCAAAAATTGCCCAACCTTTTTCTCCATTTGAATCGGTAAATTCAACTTTGAAATGCAAAATGCCGGAATCAAAAAATGAACTAATTGTGAACCTAGAGTTACTGTCTATTATATTTCCATTATAATCAAGAACATGGTTGCTATCCATTGTAATAGTTGCATTTTTGCCTAATTCCGTAGCTTTGTTGTACAACCAGTCGGCAGCAGCTAGCCATTTGTTAAATTTACTCATACTCTTAATCTTTGTATGGGCATTGCCTGGAGATTTTTTTGAGTTGGAAGGCTTTGGTTTCCTACCCGGCGTTTCATACCTCGCCAATTCCTTCTCCGATGGTTCAGCGCCAGTGGCACCACCACCTGTCCCGGGTTGCCATGGCTTCCATGAGGTTGGACTTCCATGGATAACAACCTCCTCTATACGCCCCTGCGCCATGGCGCGATTCAACATGAAACAGATTAGTATCAAACTAACTTGAAAGACCTTTTTCATAAACCTTAAAAAATTTATTGGTGAAAAAATGTGTTTTATGGCTTGTCACCGATACTACCCTTACCATTCAAACATTGGTCAAACCAGTTGAGCGAAAGGGTTACACTTTGTTTTGCAAGCCATTTGCCCTAAGAGTGTCAGGGGCTTGTTTTTTGGAATCAAAAAAGGCCTTGTTTTTTTAAAAAATATTCGTGCATTGATATAACTGCTTCTTTATCAAGTTTATATGGGTGGAAAATCAAATTACGAAACCACTTACCTCTGCCATATTTTGGCACCCAAAAAGCACCTTAGATTTTTTCTCCCAGGGATGTAAAAAAAATGTTGCCATTTGTGATACCTATGTATCCCTTATTTACACTTTGACGAATGACCAACCAACCAAGCGTTTGCACCGATGCCGAATTGAGGTCGGAGATATGTTCAAAATCTGGCCCGCAGCGTGAAAAAGCCCTCGAACGCTTTGTCCGTGGGGCATTTGTGTATCTGTCCAATTCATTGACAGGATATGCCGTCAAAAAAAATTGGCAGTGTTCGGCTGAAAAAGTGCGGGAAATTTGTGCCGACGCTTATGTCGAGTTCCAAAAAAACACCGGGAAGCCGGGGTTTTCCTTTCAAAAAGAAGATGCCTGCGGTTATTTCTTTCAAATTGCCCGGAACATCCTCTCACAGCGATTGGATTTTGGAAAACCCACAACCGAAGCGTATGACGCACGCCTGCACGATAGAGCCGCTTTGGGTAACCCGCATTCAGATTTGGAACGAAACGAAAGGCATCAGTCTGTACGCAATGCCCTTGCAAAATTGAACCCGGAAGAGCGGATGATTTTGAGCCTTT
>JBILHS010000138.1:0-12394 GCA_044350425.1 Saprospiraceae bacterium
AGATTGATTGTCAACGGCATTTGCGTCTGGCTGCTCCGGGCTTATAAGGGCGAATGCAGTGACTTCTGTGCCTAAGGTTGTGCCGACGGGCACCTTCACGCTGACAATGACCTGTCCTTTTGTAAAAGGTTCGAGGTTCTGAACGTTCCAGAAAAGTGTGTCGCCATTGGCGCCGTCCGGCGCCGGGAAGGCCGATTGAAATTCCAGGGGTGCATTCGCCACAAAATAAATCGTTCCATCGGCGTCCGCGGTGCCCAGGTTATCATATCCGAGGTAGATATTTTCCTGGAATCCAGGGCGGAACACCGTGAAATTGGTCAGATCCACCCGCAAGTCGGTGATATCGGGCGGAAAATAAAGGCCGAAGTTTTTACCTGTTTCAGAAGTGGTCACCTGGTAAAATTCAGGGTTGGCAACAACCCATGGAGCGGGCTTTTTCACGCGCAGCGTGTCGTTGTTGAGCTCGGCATAAAGAGCATAACTTCCGTCCGGCTTAGATGTGGCGAAAGAACCCGTTCCAGCCTGTACAATCGCGCCGGGGTAAGGTGGCTCACCGGGATTTTCCTGGCCGTTGTTGTTGTCGTCGCGATAGATTTTGCCGTCGAATTGTGCGAGATTTAGAGATGCGATGGAGCGTTTCCAGAGTGGGGTGGAACCATAGCTGTAATGTAAAAGAATATTGCCATTATGAAGGATGAGGCTTGAGTAGTAAAAATCTGTATTCGGTAAATTAGCACTAATATCAAACCATTGATCATTCAGTCCCTGGCTTAGGAAAACACCTTCGGAATTATATATAACGACAATATTACCATCAGAAGCAAGGTTATCAGCACCAATGGGGAAGCCAAAACTTCCTTGCAGATTATTGTTTATTTTTGTAAAAGTAAGCCCGTTATTGCTGGAAACCATGATTGTATAGTAGTCATAAACAAACAAATGAATTCCGTCCGAATAAACGGTTGCGTCGCCACTTCCTTGAGCTAATTCACTCAATCCAGCACCCACTGACTGCCAGGTGATCCCGCCGTTTTGTGAGCGGAACAGGCCAAGGTATCCGCGCCACTCAAACAGATAATCTCCTTTTGCCACAATACCAAGGGCATTGCTTGATGTTCCTCCTGTTGGAGTCCAGTTCATTCCAAGGTCGCTGGATTGGTAAATGGTAGCAGGATTGGCATTCCACGAATCATATTCGAACATGTAAAAGTTGGCACCTGCTGATAAAAGTTGATGGGAAATTCCTGGTGTAAATTGGGTGCCTGTAGCTTGCCAATGGCGCATATCTCCCACAGACTGATAGAGCTTCTGGTCATAGTCAACCCCAAAAAAGCTTCCCTGATGTGCTGTGTAAGGGAAAATTAAATAATTAGCATCTATCAGCGGACGGAACCAGGATGCTCCGTTGTCTTCGGAAAACGAACCATTTAGCGCTAAATAATCGCCCAGTACATAAAGTCGCTTCTCGTCAAATGACAAGGGAAAATCTTCTTCCAGGCCTGAATTGCGCACTTCCCAGTAGTTGCCTCCATCCGTAGAACGAACGATACCCACTGAAGTCCCCAGCAGCGTTGTACCACCCCGTTCAATAATGGCTGATATCGTAATACTTGCATTTTCAAGAACACTATCATAAGTATTCCAGGTATTTCCTCCATCTGAAGTGTACTGGAAACTCGAATTACTGCTTCCAGATACATGAACAAACCATCGGCCTGACTGCCAAAAAATGCCGTAAGTCTGGTTTCCCGAAATAACCGTTGACCATGAGGTTCCATTATTCACCGAGCGCAGCATTCCAGTATTCGTACATAACATGATCGTATCTTCATGGATCGCAAAGCTGTTGGCTCTGAGACCTTCATACACTAAATTCCAGGTGTCCCCCTCATCTGCGGAACGCAAGAGGGAATCATTCACCGCCACCCAGACCTCATTGCCTTTTGATTGCATGGCCAGGGTATTGGGATAGTAAAGTTGTGAGAAGTTGAGCAGTGGAATCGGGGCTGCTGGGCTCACTTTATTGTACCGATATAAAGCGTTGTGGCTTTCAAACAATATATAATTGTCCGTAATAGCAAGACCATCAGGATAAACCAGGTTCCCTGCCACCTGGCTACTAAGCAAATCCCAAGACGTTCCCTGATTGCTACTGCGATAGAGCCCATTTTGATAATCCAAAACAAAAATATCATCGCCGGATCGGGCAGTTACCGAACTGTAACTGGTGCTAAAGTCCAGTTTTTTTGACCAGGAGAGGCCATCATTGACTGACTGGTAACAACCCGTTTCGGCCTGAATGACCAAAACCCCGTTCATGTCATACATTTTACTTATATACTCATCGCCGGGAGTTACAACAGATTCCCATTGGGCGAGCAACACTTGTGCATATAAAAGCGTCAATACAGATAAAGCAAGTTTTAAAGAGGAGTAATGGTTTGTCATTTTCAATTATTTTGGATTTCGTGAAAATCAGCCTGACCGAAATTATCGGGCATCAAATTACAAAACGGTATGAACTATTTTGATTCAATATTGAACATGATGCCAATTTTTGTCTGATCAGTTGCATGACGCAAGAAATCAGGTCTGAGGTTGGGCGGACTTTTGTACTTTCACAGAATAAAAAACAAGCGACCCAACTTGTTTTTCAGAAACCTCGTCTTTCCATTATATCCTTTAACTTGAGACGCTGTTCTCCGAAAACGCTGTATTAGTAACCCCTACATTTTGAACAAAAAAAATATTTCCCTGCCATGAGAAAAACACTACACGCACTCCTTCCATTTTTCTTTTCCTTTTTTTCCTTTTACGTGCTTCAAGCCCAATGGGCCAAAACCAATGGACTGCCTGGTGGCCAGATAGGCGGATTCCTGCCCTATGGCGACACCGTTCTGGTCAATGCCGGCGATGAGATCTATTTCTCGGCCAATCATGGGCAAACGTGGATTCCACTTCCCAACTCCACAGGCATTTCGCTGTACCAATCAGATGCCGACGGGTACAACATTCTGGCAAGACGATATGATCCTATCACAGGGTATCGGCTCTTGCGCACCGATGATTTTGGACAAAACTGGCATCCCATTGCTTCTGTGGATACCATGCTTTTTTATGAATCATTCCTGGCTGGCGGGTACATTTATGGCAGTGATTATCACGGGTTATATCGAACGGATAACGATGGCGCAACCTGGGAATATGTTACCCCCCGGCAGATTAGTGATATTCAGTTTGATGGGCAACACATCACAGGTTCGAGTTACCCAAGCATCCTGCAATCTTCAGATGGCGGCTTTACCTGGGATACGCTGCTGCAAACCACAACAGGGGTGACTGGTTTACTTCAGCACGAAAACCATCTTTTTGCCTTCATGCAAAATGCGCAAAACGGATGCTATGCTTCGGACGATTATGGGCAGACCTGGCAACAATATACAGGAGTAGGATTTAGTCAGATAAACGAATTCTTATGGCATAATGGAGCCATTTATGGCATTTATTTTAATAAAATAGTCAAATCAAGCAATCTGGGTCAAACCTGGGAAACCATCTCCGCACCGTTCATCAATAACAACAACATTTATACAGGGATCTCGACCGGGAACGCCATACTGGTTGGTGGCCTCGACTACAATGAAACACCAGACATTCGACGTAGCACAGATGAAGGCGGATCCTGGTTTCCAGCGAATTTTGGCATCCTCGCAGCTTCAGGGAAACTACGCGCTATTGATAATTCGCTTTATGCAGCTAGTCCGGGCGGCCTCTTTGAACTGGAGGCAGACGGAACGAACTGGACGAAACTAAATTATAATTTTACACCATCCCCGTATAGTTATGGCGGATTTACAGATTATATCCGATCGGGCGATAATTTGATGTTTTGTAAAGACGGCCTGCCCTATGTCACGCTGGATGACGGCGTAACGTGGTTTGAGTCTTTTGTACCAGAGCAATTTTCAGGAAGTGGCATATTTGATCTTGAGCCTGTGGGCGATAAAGTCTTAGGTTTGGGCACCAATTTTGATTTTGGCCAATTTTATATCTCTGACAATAATGGCCTCACTTTTTTGTCCCTCCAAAGCCTGTATGATCAATATCAAACCTCCATCACTTTAATGGATGTTGACCAGGGTAAGGTTTATGCTCTTGGCTACAATTACCAAATATACCGTTCCGACGATGGTTGCAACAATTGGGTGTTGCATGGAAATCAATTACCCCCAGACTCACTTGGGCCGTGGCAATTCTATGGAAGCAGGTTGATCGTAAGAGGCAGTGTGATGGTATTGGTCCCGGACTATTATGTCAAAAAAATGCTTTATTCCAACGACTCCGGACAAACCTGGACACTCATCAATCTTGCCACAGCTGGCTTACCTTTTGGCGATGCGGTTTTTACCGACCTCCTGTACATTGGCAACAACCTAATCGCAGCGACCAAAAATGGCATCTTCCGTTCTGAAAACGATGGTACGGACTGGATTGATTGGAACGATGGGTTCGTTCATTCCAGTGTCACCAATCTGGAGGTACACGATGGCTTCTTATGGGCAAGTACGGAAGGCAGCGGCATCTGGAAACGATCACTTACCGAATTGGGAATGAAACCCGTCTCCGGTAAAGTATTTTTTGATGAAAACGCCAATGCCCAGCAAGACCCTGGTGAGCCGAATCTGAGCAATGTGGTGGTTCAATCCCTGAGCACGAATGCTTACACCAATTCCCGAAGTGATGGAACTTACGACCTGTTCTCCAACCTGACGCAGGAACAACTCAAGGTACACCCATCCAAACCCTACTGGCTTGCCTCACCGTCCACCCAAACGGTCGCTGTACCCAGCACCGGTGCCGACTTTGCATTGAGCCTCGACCCCTCCGCCAAAGACCTTTCTGTGGAACTGACCAATGTGTCTGTGCTACGACCTGGCTTCGTGACAGACTATGTGCTAAACTGGCGCAACAACGTCCCCATTGCTGCTTCTGGTGTATCGCTGACGCTCACCTACCCTATCAATTTGCTTGATCTTCTGGAATCAATACCCGCACCCAACAACCAGGCTGGAGGAACACTTACCTGGGATTTGGGAGATCTGGCCGCAAATGCTGTGGGAAATGTCCTGCTCCGTTTTAAAGTTCCTGTTACTGATTCTCTAGGGACTGAAGTCTGCGTCAATGCAAGCATAAATCCTCTTTCGGGCGACCTCGCTCCTATCGACAATGTCCGCGATTGTTGCGCTAAGGTAGTTGGCTCCTACGATCCAAATGACAAACAAGCTGAACCTTCTGATGTCCTTAGCCCCGCCCAACTCGATAATAACGAGCCCATCACATACACGGTCCGCTTCCAAAATACCGGAAATTACCCCGCTAGCTTTGTGCGCATCACCGATACCTTGCAACCATCTTTTGATCCTGCCAGTTTCCAGTTTTTGTCTGCTTCGCATCCTTGCAGCTGGGATATGCGTGGGCAGGGAGCAGTTGAATTCTTTTTTAACAATATTGAATTGCCTCCAGTAACCACGGACGAACCGGGCAGTCACGGCTTTGTGAAATACAGCATCCGCCCGCGTCAAAATCTACCCCATGGCACCCCACTGCGCAACACTGCCCACATTTTCTTCGATTTCAATGCCCCGATCACTACCAATACCACAGAAACACTGGCAGGTTTGGTAAAAACAACGGAAGCATCGAGTCAAAACCCACTGCTTCAACTTATTCCCAACCCGGCCAGCAGTTTCGTCCAGGTCAAAACAAGCGACCAAACGGGTGAATTGATCCTGCAGGACGCCACGGGACGTGTTGTGTTGCGCCAAATCCTCAGCAATTCAAATACCGTAATCTCCGTAGAAGGGCTCCCACAAGGGCTTTATCAGGTCATTTTTGTTGGAGAAAAAACAACGCAGCAGGGCTCGTTGGTGGTTCAGCGTTGAGTGATGTCTCTGCTATTGCCTCTAAACAAATCGGGCATGCCGTTGCCGGCGCGCCCGATTTGTTTAATAAATCTGTTTGTTTTTCCCCGGCCTATCGTTGAAAGCCCGGAGCTTATCTAACCCAGATTAACGAAGCATCTCCTCCTTTTTCGCTCAGCACTTTGATCCAGAATGCTCCGCGCCCCAGATTAGTGGCAATATCCCAGGTGATCTTATAAATACCCGCTCCGTTCACCTGTAGTGGGAAGGCTGCGACTTTACGGCCCAAAACATCCTGGACCTCTATCTGAATCTCTCCAAAAATGTCTTCCAGCAGTTCGATCTCGATCTGAGCATGGGTGGTAGCCGGGTTGGGTGTAACACTCAATATCTGAAGGGCTTTGCCTACGCCTCTGTGTGAAGGCGTTTCAAGTGTCCCAACCATGCCACCGCCGGAATTATCTACAAAACTGGTCAGGCTGGTGATCACCCCATAACAAATGCTGAGGTGTTGGATCTGGGCTTTTAATGCTTCGGCTTCCGCAGGATTGGTTGCGGCATAATAGAGCTGCAACAAATACGCTGCCTTTTGCTTTGCCCAAATCTTTGGCAAAAACCGCATGAGCACGCTGTCTTTATCCGTGAGGACCATCGGGTAATTATAGTTGACCGGTGCACTAAAGGCTGAACCATTAAAGCTCACATTTACCAGACCAGGGGTATTATACCGCCCGACCACCAGCATCTGCGAACCTTTGTAAAGATTGGGCAATGGTAAAGGATAGGTCTCATAAACCAGATCCGGGTCGAATGACATACTCGTGTTGAGCATGACCGGATTGCGTATGGTCTGGTAAAATTCACTGATGGAAGAAGCCAGTTCGTTGTTGTCCAGAAACTGCGCGATCCCGTTGTTTTGGTTGGCGATCTGGGTGAGTAGTGGCTTGTTCACATCACTTCCAACCCCAAAAGTGAAAATACTCAAATCTTTTTCAAGCGGTACGATCAGGTTGTTGATGTGGGTCAAAATGGCAGCCGGGTTGGTGATCCCAGCCGTCGGCACGCCATCCGTAAAGAAAATAATAATATTGTAAGTATCGCCATTGTCGTTGGCAAACTGCGGAATAGCCGCACTAAAAGCGCCGGAAATATTGGTGGAACCATCTGCAGTCAACGCTGCAATAAAAGTGAGCGCTGCATTTCGATTGGCTACGGTATAAGGCACATGGTCAGGCTTAAAACTGGTCACCTGATCATCAAAATCAATGACGTTGAAAAGATCACCGGGATTCAGGTTGTTGACAATGAAAGTTGCAGCTTCCCTGGCCTGAATCATTTTTTCTCCATACATACTGCCGGAGCGGTCAATGATCAGGGTGAATACTTTGGGGATAATATCAGCGTTGGGGTTAGGATTAGGTTCTACCACAAAGGCGCAAAACCCATTGCCATAGTTGTCACAATCCAGGGTATCGCTTAGAAAAACACTAAAACTAAACAATCCGAGGTCATCGGCACTCAGCACGTAATCCACTAAGAAGTCTGCATTTGCCGGCTGCTCCCAAAGGTCATGTACCATGGAGGCCTGATGATCACTGACAACAGGAACTACATTCGGGTGTGATACAAAATCAACGGATTCAATGATCCTTCCGGAGGACAATTGAAAATCAAAATGTTGCTGAATGAGAAGATCCGATTGAATAAGCTCATAATCACCCGGATAATGGTAACTCACGGTGCCGTTCTTATAGGGCAGGAGTTCCACATAGGATAGTTCGATGGTGATCGAAGAATCCTTTGGAAGGGCATCTTCCATCGTAAAATACAGTGGAAATGCTCCAAGATACTGGTTAAGCAGGATATTGACATTCCCGCCACCGCCTCCGCCGGGCAAGGTAGTATCCTGTGGTGCGGCATTAAAATCTGCTTCGTGCCAAACACCTCCGATCTGCCAACGAAGCCCCACAGCCGTTCCACCGGAAGGCATAGGGAAGCCGTATTTAAAGGCTTGGGGTGAAGACAGGTTGTTTCTGAATACCTGACTGGTGGTGGTGATGGCTACCTGATTTTGCACTTGTACCTGAACGGAGGCGGATACCAATTGCAAATAAACCCCTTGGGATGCATTCACAATGGCTACTCCGTGGGCGGCAGCTTTAAAAGAAAGCAGCAGGACGAGGGCATGTAATAAATACTTTTTCATGGTTAGACGTTGTTTGTTAAAGGTTTAGAGAAAAACTGAGCCACAAACCAAAAAATCCGTGTTTCTAGTTTCTTTTTCGCTATAAATGTGCGGTTAATTTGCCAATCATCGTTATTTTATATTATCATTTGTACAATTTTAGCGAATTAATGCAAATAGCCCAACCCTTACACTTTATCGGCATGCGTGCCTTTCAAGGGGTTCAAATCGTTAGGATGCGAAGACTTTGGTATTAGGTGTAGTCAAGCTGTAAAAACATAAGTGCTTAGCGCGTTTTTTTAATTTGAGGATTGCCCCTCCACCTCAAGACAGACGCCTGAAATTTAAAGCGGATTGACAGCTGCAGAGCAGCGTAACGTCTGTAGAAAAAGATTAGGACAAAATTATCGGAGGTGCAGCGCACCGAAGCAAGCATCCATGGTTCCGGTGCGCTGCACCTTCAATTTGTTTTTTTGCCATTTTACTACAGACGTTTCGCCGCCATGCGGCTTTTGTTGCGCTTAAATTTATTACGTCTGCCCTGCTCTTTGGAAGCAATGCCCAAAAATGTGATTGGACTTCAGATCGCCTCACCAGCACCTTTGCACCGGTGATTTTCCCCATCCACCCACACCTTTCTTCCATCCTTTACCCAGTCCGTTGATTTATGAGCATTTTGTTCTTCCCTAACCGACTAGTGCACCACCTCTTTTTCCTGGCCTTCTCCACTTCGATCTGCGCACAACAGCTTCCGATCGTTGAATTTTCGGGGTTAAAAATGCGGGCGCCTCTTTCTTTGCCCAAAGGAATCTCTACCGTACAGATCTGCGGTCTGGAGCAGGGCACCTCGTACAAGGTGATCGCTGTACCCATGGCCTCCGCGCAGGATGCAGACTTTGAGGTTGCTCCGGCCCCTGCACTTTCAAAAGGTTCCGGCGGTTTTGCTTTTATGCGGGAGCGCAAAAATGCAGTAAGCTTCTCTGCACCTTCCTCCTGCGTCGAAGTTCAGGTAAATACATTCAGTGCAGAACAAGGCTTAGAAGTCCCCCTATTTCTTTCCATTCAATCGGAAACGGGTCCTGAGGCCATCAACTGGCTACAAAAAGCAATTGGCCAGCCAGATCAGTCCTTACTCCAGGTAGAGGATGGGTTTTCGGCGCAGGAATTGATCGAAAACGTTTTGGTAGGTGGCGATTGTTTTCAGATCAGCAATGTGACCTACTCCGGCCAAAACAGCCAGATCGGCACTTTTTCCAACGGACTATCGAATGTTGGTTTTGCCAACGGCATCATCATGGCTACCGGAAATATTAGCATAGCGCCGGGCCCCAACAATCAAAACGGAGCAGCCTTTGGTTTTGGATATAACACGCCAGACCCGGATCTGGGTACCCTGACCACCGGGAGCACTTTTGATATGGCCAATATTGAGTTTGATTTTGTGCCCACCCAATCTCAGGTTTCCTTCGAGTTTGTTTTCGCTTCTGAGGAATATTGTGAGTATGTGAATACCAAGTTCAATGACGTATTCGGGTTCTTTATTTCTGGCCCGGGCATTGTAGGCACGAAGAATATCGCGGTCATTCCATCCACGAATACACCGGTCACCGTGAATAATGTCAACCACATGGTGAACGCAAACCTCTATACCCACAACACCCCGGCTTCCGGAAACAATTGCCAGAGTGGCGGATTAGGGATACCGCCTCCGACGCCAGTTGCCCCAGCCAGTGGTCCGGCCGTCCTGGAACTTCAATACGATGGTTTTACCAAAAAAATGATCGCTGTCGCCAGTGTGATCCCTTGTCAGAAATACCACATTAAACTCAAACTTACAGATGTTGCAGATGGTGTTTGGGACTCCGCTGTATTCCTGCGTGCAAACTCCTTCAATGCCGGCGGCGAAGTATTGGCCAGCCCGGCTTATCCGGGCGCCCAGGGCGCTGCCTATGAAAGCTGTAGTACGGGCAAGGTTCGGTTTACCCGAAGCATTGGAGATCTGAGTCAGCCTCTGGTGGTCAATTTTTCGGTAGCTGGTTCGGCTACCCCCGGGCTGGACTATGAGGCGATCAACAGCCCGGTCATTATACCGGCTGGTCAGTCTGAAATACAAATCCCGATCACGGTTATTCCGGATAATCTAACAGAGGGAGTAGAAGATGTCCTGTTCACCATTCCAAATTCATGCTCCTGCACCCAGGGCACGGTATCGTTCCTGATCAATGATCGTCCCGGATTGATCCTTGATGCAGCGGATCAAACCCTTTGCGCAGGTGAAAATGTGGAATTACAAGCCAGCGTTTCGGGTGTTATACCCAACTCCAGCTATTCCTATCTCTGGAATACGGGAGCAACCACTTCCAGCATCAGCCCTTCCATTTCGGGTACTTATTCCGTGACGGTGAATGATGGTTGTAGTGTGCCCGCCCAGATCTCGATGGAACTTGAATTCCTCGCCCCGAATACCCGAACGGAAACCATCCTGTTCTGCCCGGGAGAGACCATTCAATTGGGCGGAACTGCTTACACGGAGCCAAGGGAAGTTACGCTCGTGATGGCATCTACTACGGGTGGATGCGACACGCTTGTTACCTATCACCTGCAATTTAGCACCCCGGCGCCCTCCAATGTCAGCATCAGCTGCCCAGCACCCATCAGTATTGCCGAACCTGGCGACCTTAGTGGAACCCTGGTGAACTACACCCAACCCCTTGCGAGTAGCGATTGTTTTTGCCCGGGTATTTCGGTTAAGATGACCAGCGGTTTGGCCTCCGGCAGTCTTTTCCCTTCCGGAACCACTTCAGTTTGCTACACTGCCAAAGACAGCTGCGGACAAACGGCTTCCTGCTGTTTTAAGGTAAGCATTCAGGAAGATGAAGCCTGCGATACCAAAGTGAATAGCTGTGTCAAATATGAGCTCCTGAGTATCACCGAAGACCTCGGGAAGAATCGGACCTATCGTATTCGGGTGACCAACAACTGCCTGAACAAACTGATCTACACCGCCATTCAAATACCGGATGGACTCCTGGCCATGGAGCCCGCTAACTTTTCTACTTATACGGCCACTTCTGGCAATACCTACCTGGTGCGTAGTCCCAACTTTTCCCCGCAATACTCCATCCGATACGCTTCATTATCGGACAGTATCCACAACGGCGAATCGGATATTTTCAAATACACCCTGCCCGCCCAGGCGAATGTGTCGTACATCCATGTAGTGTCCAGACTGTCGCCGTATGTCTATCTGAGCGCGCACCTCAATACCTTCTATTGCCCGATCGGGGTTACCCCTGCCGAAGATCGTCCGGGACAAACCAGCGATCCACGCAATGACCTCAATGACTCTAATGCCCCAAACAACCCAAACGATCAGCTCCTGCTTTTCCCAAATCCAGGCAATGGCGCATTGTTTGCCGACTTTTCTGCCTGGCAGGGTCAGCGCTTGAATGTTCAGGTGCTGGATGGTCGCGGACAGCGGGTATTTTTTCAATCGCTCCTGGCCCTTGACGATGCCCAGGCCCTGGATCTGCCGCAGGAATTGCCTGCCGGGCTCTATTTTATGGAAGTCTTGACTGAAAATGGAGGAAAGATGATGGGGCGGTTTATGATACAGAAGTAATTTACAGCAGAAGGCATTAGGCTGGCGGATGCAGAAAAAGCTTAATTATCGATATAAATTGCAGTTTTTCAACAAAAAATAGCCCACCTGGAACACTGCATCGCGGATCTGCGTTAGCCGTATTTCAGGTGTTTTAAAAAAAAATAAAAAATCTTTCCGTTTGGCTTTGAGAAAAGGTGTCGGTCGTAATATCTTTGCGGCCCAATTTGGATAGGTGGGTGAGTGGCTGAAACCACCGGTTTGCTAAACCGACGCACGGGTAACCCTGTGCCCCGGGTTCGAATCCCGGCCTATCCGCGGTTTGGTAGTTGGTTTTTTAGGGATTTGGCTTATTCAAGTCATGAACTATTCACCAAACCACCAATCAAATTTTCGGGATGTAGCGCAGCCCGGTAGCGCACCTGCTTTGGGAGCAGGGGGTCCCAGGTTCGAATCCTGGTATCCCGACAGAGAGCCGATCAGCAATGGTCGGCTCTTTTTATTTGTCCACTTTTTTGGGGTACCGCAGATTGGCAGTGCATCCCGATTTTAGATCGGGAGGGTCCCAGGTTCGAATCCTGGTATCCCGACTAAGAGAGGTCACCATTGGGTGGCCTCTTTTTTTATGCCCTTGCACACCAAAGCCATTGATTTTCGAGATGTAGCGCAGTCCGACTTTTGAGGCGG
>JBILHS010000035.1:0-44386 GCA_044350425.1 Saprospiraceae bacterium
AAAGGATCCTCTGGCCGCGATTCGGGACTTGAAAGCGTTTGAGGCTAGATTTGATTTTTAGGAGGTTATGAAGAAGATAGACAAATTGTTGCTTTCCAGTTCTCTTGGCCCATTTGCTGCAGCTTTTTTTATTGCGGTTTTTGTGCTGGTGATCCAGATCATGTGGCTCTACATTGATGAGATCGCAGGAAAAGGCGTGAGTGTTTTTATCATGCTGGAACTGGTTGGGTACATGTCTGTATCGGTCTTCCCGATGGCTTTGCCGATTGCGGTCCTGATCGCCTCTGTCATGGTGATGGGTGGATTGGCAGAACGATATGAACTTTCAAGTATGAAAAGCGCTGGTATTCCATTGATTCGGGTGATGCGCATGCTCATCCTGCTGGCCGCAAGCATCTCTGTTTTTTCTTACGTATGTTCCGATTTTTTGATCCCCATTGCCAACCTGAAATTTAAAAGCAGGCTTTTCGATATCCGCAAACAAAAGCCGGCGCTGACCATCGAAGAAGGTGTTTTTAATGAGGATTTCAGACAATTTGTGATCAGGATCGGTGATAGAGATCCAGATGGGGAAACGATCGGAGAGGTCATGATCGAAGATCAGAGCAACCTGGGACAGGTGAAATTTAGCCAGATCCTGGCGGACAGTGGTCAAATGTATACCACCGGGGATAAGCGCTTTTTTGTAATGAATCTTTTCAATGGCACCCAATATCAGGAGCCGGGAAATCAAGGCCCGGGGACTACCAAGAGGAGATTTCCCTTTATCCGTACCAATTTCAGATCCTGGTCGAAAGTCTGGGATATGCGGGAATTTGAAATGGTCAGGACAGATGAGGATAAGTTTAGTACCCAGCGCACGATGTTGAGCATGACGCAATTGCGCCAGAATGTGGATTCACTTGAATTCAAACTGGGAGAGACCAGCCAATTGGCAGTAACAGATCTATTGCTCAACCTGAAACGGCAGCCTGTACCGCCCAAAAAAACAGCGATGGATGTCCAGGCGATTACAAATTCCCCAAAACCTGCCAGTAAGAGCTCCGGAAAATCCAACAAAGATTCAAACGCGCGTAAAAAACTGGCGCAGGTTACACTTGGAAAACAAATCCAACAGAGTATTACACCAAGTGGCCCTTTTCTCCCGGTCCAGGAGATCAGCAAACCCCTCAATCAGTATAGCTCTCTGTTGGAAACCTTCCGCAACCGGGATCAAAGTTCGCTGATGAAAGAGGCGAATACCAGAATTGGACTGAACCAGAACATTGTAGAGACCAGGAAGAAGCAGGTAGATGGGAAACGGATCGAATGGGTAAAAACCGGGTATGAACTCTATAATAAATACAGTTTTGCGCTGGTTTGTTTCATTTTCCTTTTTATCGGTGCGCCCATGGGTGCAATTATACGAAAAGGAGGATTTGGGTATCCTATTCTGGTGTCCATCACGTTTTTTGTCACCTTCGTATTTCTGGCTATTCTCTGTCGAAAACTGGCTGAATCCTATTTGATGACCCCGTTTTGGGCGGCTATGACGCCTTGTGCAATTCTGGCTGTTTTTGGCATTTATGTAACCCGGAAGGCTATGAACGATTCCCAGTTATTCAGTACGGAAGGATTGGAACGCTTTGTATTTCGGATCAGAAACGCCCGAAAACAAAAAAAAGCAATGGTACAGCCATGAAAAACATCTGGGAATACGATTGGTTTTTTGTCCCTGTTGCCATGTTTTTTGGTTTTTGTGGGGTGTTGGCAATGATCGTACCATACAGCCGGGAACTCTTGTTTTTCAATGAGCTGCGTTTTGAACCCTTCAATTCGATCTTTCATTTCTTTACCCTCTGTGGTGAATTCTGGGCGTACTTGGTATTCGGAGTGGCAGTTTATTTAATAAAGCCACGTTTCACGATCATTCTGGCAATCGTTGGACTACTGGCCATTCCGGTGGGATATATTGTAAAAGACGTGATCGGCGTAGATCGTCCGATCACCTACCTGGAAAAAAGGGCAGCTTTGGCACAGGTGGTTTTAGTTCCGGATACGGACCTGAATCGTGGCCAGACCAGCTTTCCTTCGGGCCATACGATGGCGGCATTTGCACTCTATAGTTTACTTTCGTTGATGGTCGGGCAAAAATATGAACGGTTTGGGCTGGCATTTGCGTTGATAGCCATCCTGGTGGGCGTATCCCGCATATTTTTGGTGCAGCATTTTTTGATAGATGTGCTGGCGGGCGCTTTTTTAGGGTTGGTGTTGAGCGGAGTAATTTGGTGGCTGGCGGAAAGGTTTTTTTCGCCGGATCAGCGTAAAAACCCATAACACTCCTAAACGAAAGATCTGCGATGTACATACTCCGACGTTTGGCTTATGGGGTTTTGGTTATGATCTTGGTGGTGACCATGATCACAAGTATCATTTTTCTGGCGCCGGTCGACCCGGCTCAATTAACCTTCGGCCAGAGAAGTGATGTCAGTACGGTCAAGGCAAAAACTTCCGAACTCGGACTGGATCAACCACTTTATGTTCAACTTGGAATGTACCTGAGTGATCTTTCTCCCATATCAATCCTGGCTCAAACACCTGATAACCAACGTAAATATACCTTCACAAGGTTATTAGATCTGGGTAATTCCAGGGCGCTGGTGCTCAAATTTCCCTATCTCCGGGAATCCTATCAATCCGGCAGACCGGTTACCGAGATCCTGGCTGACGCCATTCCGGCTACTGCATTACTTGCCGGCACAGCTATGTTATTGGCCACTTTTTTAGGATTGATCCTGGGTGTTTTTGCCGCACTCCGGCCACACAGCTGGCTGGACCATCTGATTTCGGTGATCGCTGTTTTTGGCTATTCGTTGCCATCATATGTCGCAGCGATGTTGTTCGCGTTGGTCTTTGGATATGCATTGGGCGATTGGACCGGTCTGGAAATTCAGGGAAGTTTATTTGTGCTTTCTGATTTCGGAGCCTGGCAGTTGCGCTGGCAAAACCTGATCCTGCCTGCATTGGCACTCGGACTTCGACCTGTGGCCCTGATCACGCAATTGACCCGCAGTGCCATGTTGGATGTGCTTTCTCAGGATTTTGTACGTACCGCTACAGCCAAGGGACTTTCGCCTAAAATAGTGGTGGTAAAACACGCCTTGCGCAACGCCTTAAATCCGCTTGTTTCTGCAATATCAGGTTGGTTCGCAGCTTTGCTCACCGGGGCTTTTTTTGTAGAAAATGTATTCAATTTCAAGGGATTAGGCGATGCCACCATTCAGGCCTTGCTCAATTTTGATATCCCGGTCGTGCTTGGATGTGTGCTTTTTACTTCGGCGGTGTTTGTGCTGGTCAATCTGGTCGCTGATCTGCTTTATGTCTGGCTCGACCCCAGGGTGCGTGTGGGCTGAACCGTGCTTCCGGATAATTTTCACACAACGCCACAATGGCACGGAATTTAAAGTGTTTACAATCAATTCGTTGTGTCGTCGTAGCGTTGTGTAAAAGAACCTCAAATAATTGGTCTAATAGGACCACATATCATGCTCCCTCGAAAATAGTTCATTTTTGATCTTATCAGATTCCATGAGCAGGTCGATTCCAGTGTACATATCCTGCAATCTCAAGTCCCGCACATTGTTCTCTTTCGTAATGTGGGAAGCAAAATAACGCTGCTCAAACAGGTCTTCCCAAGTCGTGGTCGCCGACCAGTTTTCACCATGGGTGATGGCTTTATGCTTTGCCAGCAAAGGCCGGGCAGCCGGGTAATACACCCAGAAAAGCGGCATTTCAAATCTGAAATTGCCTTCCTCATCCCGCTCCTCAATGATGGGCGCTATTCCCAGAATGCGGTGGCGTAAGGTGCTGGTCTTGGAATCGAAAAACCAGGATTCTTTGATCCGGAAACGTTTTACGTCCTCCCAGTTGACCTCATTTTCTACGATCTTTATGGTTTCAATGTAGGTGATCGGGTCAAAAATGATTGCGGTATCTCGTTTATACAATAGACCGCGTACATCGCCCGTGGAAAGGCGCTTTTTGAACTTATCATCTTCCGTACTATAAACGGAAAGGTTTCCTGCGAGTGCAGCTTCAGATAAGATCTTGAACAAGGGCGATTCCGGAGCAACAAACGGGAGGTTCATTTTTTCGCGCACATCGATCACCCTGGAGATTCGTTTTTCCCAAAGGATATCGGCTTCCCGAATCGGTTGGTAAGCCAGAACGGTATGGTCTGTAACCACTTCCCGGTCCGTGATGTCGTCAATGGGGGGTGAAACGGATGCTTCAATGGGGTCAGGATCCTGCGCGCAGGCAAAATGAATAGAAAGGAGCATGGCTCCGCCGAGGCAACCCATGAGTCGGGCCGCCCGAGGTGACAACAGATTTGTCATGTCGGGAAATGTTTAGTAATGAAAAAATAAAAGAAAAACAGGGCTCCGTAATACACGGAACCTACTTATAACCTTTTGGTTTTCAGTAAATTGAATGCGCTGTAAATTGTAATCGGCGGGTGGGCGGCTTTTTTTGAATGCCACGGTTCGATGATTTACCGTGACATCCGTTTAATGCTGCAGAAACGGGTAGGGGATAAATCATATTTCCCGGTGTTAAAAAATTTAACACTTCGTTCGGGAGAAGCCTTTTGATTTCGGGCCAATAGAGTAATGCTGATAAGGTCTAAATCCAGCGGGCAAACTCAATTAATGAGTCGAATTGATAGTCGATGTTCATTTTGGAGAGCGCTGATACTTCTTCTAATTTTCCGCGGATCAATGCCGCGCGGATCCCCAGATTTTGAGCAAATTCCATGTCTGAAACAGAATCGCCCACCATCCAGGCATCTTCCAGATCAATATCGTTAAAATCCGCCAGGGCCATCCAGGCCATGCCGGTGGCTGGTTTCCGACAAGTACAACCTGCCTCCGAACGGTGTGGGCAATGGTAGATCCGATCGATCCGTCCACCGGCGTCTGTCGCGATGGTGTACAATTTTTGATGCACGGAATGAAGTGCCAGTTCTGTCATCAGGCCTTTCCCAATACCGGCCTGATTCGTGACGACAATAATGCGCCCAAATTTTGCGGAGAGCAGGCGCAAGGCCTCTCCGAGCGCTTCCGTTGGATGAAACTCCTGGGGTGTTTTAATATAATCTCCCGGGGTACGTAAGTTGATTACCCCATCCCGGTCCAGAAAAAGTGTAGTCATATGAAAGCTCTAACCTGTTAAGGCGCCTATTTGCCGCAATACGTTCTTTGCAACGGTTAAGAAGGCCTCTGCAACAGGTCCCTCGGTCCCGAGAATGGCAGGATTCCCAGAATCGCCGCCTTCCCGTACACTTTGTACCAGGGGAATTTGTCCCAACAATACGGTTTTACTTTCCCGGGCCAGTTTTTTTCCACCGCCTTGACCGAAGATGTAATACTTGTTGTCGGGGAGTTCAGCTGGTGTGAACCAGGACATGTTTTCAACCACACCCAGGATGGGGACGTTGATCTGATCCAACATAAACATGTTAACGGCCTTGACGGCATCGGCCAATGCAACATCCTGTGGGGTAGTCACAATAACTGCTCCGGTAACGGGTACTGTTTGTACCAGCGTCAGTTGCACGTCCCCGGTGCCGGGTGGAAGATCTACGATCAGGAAATCCAGGTCCGGCCAAATTACCTCACTCACGAATTGTTTAATGATCGCAGCCAGTCGTGGACCCCGCAGTACAACAGCCTGTTCAGGCTCAATGATAAAACCAATACTGATACAAGGAATCCCATGCCCTTCCAGCGGGATCATTCTGGGAACTCCGGTTATGTCGCGCACTTTAGGGCGTTCGCCCACCAGTCCAAGCATGGTCGGGATACTGGGTCCGTACACATCCGCATCGAGCAATCCGACTCTGGCACCCAATTGTTTGAGCCCAAGCGCAAGGTTTACCGCCACCGTACTTTTACCGACCCCGCCTTTACCGCTGGCTACCGCTATGATGTGTTTGATCTGTGGCACCGCACTCGGTGGTGCTATGCCATCGGTGGCCTTCGCTACGAAGTGCGCATTGACCTGTGCCTGTGGGAAAACCGCTGCGATGGCTCCGATACAGGCAAAGTTGAGTTCCGCCTTGCCCTGCATTTGCAGGTTAGGGATAGCAAGTTTAAAATTGACGTTATTCCCTTCGATGGTAAGATCTTGTACCATGTTTGCCGTCACAATATCGCGGCCGGTTTGAGGGTCGCGAACCTCTCGGAGGGCGTTTAAGATTTGTTCCTTTTCCATTTTTTTCTAACCGATTTTAAAGGCAATTGTTTTCACTCGTTTGGTCATCGTTCCATCAGCCGTTTTTTCTTCCAGGATCATACTTTGTGCAGCAGGCAATTCAAAAACCGATTTCATGTCACGAATCCGCGCAGCAGGAACTCCATGGGCTTGAAATTTTGTCATTGCATCCTCCAGTGTCAACTGTCCGATCCTGTCCGCCAGCAGTACATTCATAGCTTCCCGATGTTGTACCCGAGCCGAATTGATCTGAAAATCAGGATTTTCCAACATAGACTCCAATCCCAAAACGACGCAAAGGTGAGAAAACTGTCGCGCTGTACCTACTGCAAGCAAGAGTGTTTGTCCGTCGGAGCAAAGATAAGTGTCGCCATAGGGGGCAATGTTTGGGTGTTTGCTGCCCATGCGTTGAGGAATGCTCCCATTCATCAAATAATTACTGGCCTGGTTGGCGAGAGAGGCCAGGGCAGACTCCAACAGGGAACTGCTTACTTCACTACCTTCCCCGGTTCGTTCACGATGTAAAAGGGCGATCAGGATGGCTTCCTTGAGCTGGTGCGCAGCCAGGATATCGATCAGGGCCACCGGCATTTTTACAGGTGGTCGGTCAGCTTCCCCGTTCATATAGAGAAAACCCGCTTCGGCTTGCAATACAGCATCAAATGCCGGACTTTCATCTTCCGGATCGGCGTAAGCATTTAGTTGTGCATAGATCAGACGAGGATTTTTATTGCGGAGCGTGGAGGCGTCAAAACCCATTTTCCGGGCAGATGTGGGTTTGAAATTAGAAATTACAAGGTCTGCTGTGATCGCAATATTAAAGGCCATTTCCCGGTCCTCAGGATCTCTGAGGTCCAGAAATAAGTGTTGCTTACCCCAGTTCACACTGCACCAATAGGCTGAAATGGATGAATCGGGGTCTTCCGAGGTCTGTTTCCAAGCGCGGGTCACATCGCCACCCGTAGTTTTGTTTTCAATTTTGATGACTTCCGCCCCGAGTTCCGCAAAGAACATTCCAACCGCGGGTCCTGCTAAAACACTGGCAAATTCAACTACTTTTAGGCCCGTGAAAAATTTATCTTGCATGGTGTAAGCCGGAACTTATTCCGGAAAATAATCCGGTCTACTCAATTATGAAAATTTATTCTTCGATACAAACCAGAGAATGGGACGCCTTTACCATTCAAAATGAACCGATTACCTCGCTGGATCTGATGAACCGTGCTGCTTTGCGTTTTACAGATTGGTTCGTTCAAACCTACCCTAATCAGACACAACCGGTTCAGATCTTTTGTGGAACTGGGAATAACGGCGGCGACGGTGTTGCGGTAGCCAGGCTATTGGATTGGCTTGGGTTCACCGCAAAGGTAGTGGTGTGCGATTTTGCAAAGAAACACAGCGATGATTTTGATGCACAAATTGCTCTTTTGCCGCAGCATCACAATGTCGGGGTGGAATGGCTTCAAACGGCTCAAAATCTGCCGGTCCTGGCGCCTGAGGTTCTGCTCGTGGACGCACTTTTTGGTTCCGGTTTGAATCGACCGCTCGAGGGTGCATGGGCAGAAGTGGTGGATCATATCAATCAACTTCCCAATGAGGTACTATCGATCGACCTGCCAAGTGGCCTTTTTACAGATGAACATACTCCGGGGAATGCGGTAATAAGTGCCGACAAAACCTTCAGTTTTGAGCGTCCCAAACTGGCTTTTTTCTTCCCTGAAAATGCGGTAAGGGTAGGGGAGTGGGCCTTCGGAAGTATTGGGCTGTTCCCTGGTTTTGATCGAATGATAGAAACCCCTTTTCATTTTTTAAGCAGAAAGGAGGTTACAGTGCTGTATCGTCCTCGCAAAAAATTCAGTCATAAAGGAAGTTTTGGACATGCCCTATTGATCGCAGGTAGTTTTGGGAAAATGGGCGCTGCCGTTTTAGCAGCGCAGGCTTGCCTGAGATCTGGTGTGGGTTTGCTGACGGTACATGCGCCACGCTCGGGCAATATCATCCTTCAAAGTGCTGTCCCGGAAGCCATGGTCAGTGCCGATCATCGTGCAAAAATATGGGCAGAAGTGCCTGAAATTCAAGGATTTGCCAGCATCGGCGTAGGTCCCGGGATTGGCAGGGAGCCAGAAACGATCATGGCTTTGCAAACACTTTTGGAGCAGGCTGAACAACCCCTGGTCATTGATGCTGACGCGCTCAATCTGCTTTCAGAAAATCCTGCCTGGTGGAAAAACATACCCAAAGAATCTATCCTGACCCCGCATCCCAAGGAGTTTGAGCGACTTTTTGGAAAGACTGAAAATGACTTCGAAAGAAATAAACTACAAAGAAAAAAAGCGCAGGAGCATCATGTATTTATCGTGCTAAAAGGCGCCAACACAGCTATTGCTTGCCCGGATGGAGCCTGTTGGTTTAATGCTACGGGCAATCCGGGGATGGCTACGGGTGGTTCCGGGGATGTGTTGACAGGTATCCTTACGGGTTTGTTGGCACAAGGATATCCGCCGCAATCGGCGGCCTTATTAGGTGTTTATCTCCATGGCTTGGCAGGCGATCTCGCGGCTATTGAAAATAGTCAGGAGGCCTTGGTTGCCGGTGATATTGTTCAATATTTAGGAGAGGCCTGGCTGGAACTACTGCGTTAACTGGCAGTCAAAAACTGCATCACGTCTACTCCGTCCGGGTAGTCATTCAAGGTTGGTTTCTGACTCTCCCCAAAGGGCAAAACGGTAAACCCGTTTACCTTTATTTTGCCCACAACACATTGAATATCATCCTTTTTGTCAGCAAGCAGTGCATCCAGGTCCTGCAAGGCATCATAGTATTCATAATTGACCGAAGCGATGCGGGCATGTAGCGCAGTATCTTCTTTCAGGAGCAGGCAGCCGTTGTTTTTGTGGGGCAGCCCGTTCATGATGTAAAGTGTGAAATTGTAGTCGAAATTGTTTTTGTATTTATCGTGGTGTATGATCTCCCGATACTCGTGCAGGGCTTCGAGCAATGCATCAAAGTTGTATCCATGGGGGACATAGAGCTTGCTGACATTGCGACAACCCAGCCCGAAGTAGGAAAATATGTCCTCGCCCAAGGTGTAGAGTTCCTCCGGTGTTTCCATACCACTCAGTATCGCCACGGCATTCCGGTTACGGCGAATGATGTGTGGGTATTTACCAAAATACTCCTCAAAATAGCGGGCAGTATTGTTGCTGCCGGTTGCGATCACCCTATCCATTCCTTTGAGGTATTCTCCTTCGCCCACAAATTCAGTGTAAGCCAGAGATTCGTGCTGCCAGGCGCCCATTTTTTTTACAAGCAAGGGGAGCAGTCTTTTGTCTTTGTCGCTCAGTTTGATTTTGGACCTTTGTCCTGCCGTGAATACGCAAAGCCAGTCATGAAATCCAACCAGTGGAATGTTCCCTGCCATGATCAAACCCACGGTTTTCTCCGGGAAATCAGATTTGGAGATCGGGTATTGGGCAGCCCAGGCTTCCAATTTATCTTTGTCTAAAAACGCCTGGGCAATAGCGGTCAGGGCCTGGCGGGAGTTTTCTTCAGTAAACCACTTGTTTTCGTGATAGGACTGCAGGATGGCCTGGTCGAGGTCTTCATCGCCACCAGAAAGGATATAATGGCCGAGTTCGGCGAGTAGAAGGATGCGTTGCTGGAGATTCACGGAGCTGTAGTTTTGTGGGGCAAAGGTAGTTTGGAAAAACTCGTTATTATTGACAACTGTCAATAACCCAAAGGGAGAAATCCTTTTGAAACACCTCCATTTGGTTTGTTGTAGGATTTTTGACCTCAATCCTTACCGCAAATTTCTTTTCTCCGGTAGTATGGTATTGTTGATTGTATCGTGCCAACCCATCTTTGAGTGAAATTGTCTTTCCATTGACTTTTATGGTAACATTGCGTTTGTATGAGTTGGATTTGGTGTACTGGCTTAAAAAAATGTCTGCAGAATACGTTTGTCCAGGTAGAATGGTACTTTTATCAGTGGAGACCATGGGTTGCCAGTTGAAGCAACCGGTTGGCGCATACGTTTTATCGGAAACATATGCTAAGGTTACCGTGTAGGCTAGTTCACCTCTCAAAATCAAGTCCTGCAAAAACAGATCTGTATCCTTGGTTTTAAGTCCTTGTGCAACAGACCAATAGGCGCCGGTTGGGTCAAGTCCCAATACTTGATTAATCATACCAGCTGTGATTGGTTCTTGATTTACATAGGTCAGGAGAGAGTCTCTTAGTCGGGTGATATCCGAGCACAATTCTGCCAGTTCTCCCTTTTCCAGTGGGCGCTTGAGCTCAGAGGCCTCACCCGGAGGACTGGCCCAAAGCGAGGCCATAAGCCTTGTTGTTTTGTTCTTAAACTGGTCTACGGCATTTTTTGCCAATCGAAGTTCTAGTTTATAAGCACGTATGTTTTCACGCTCATTGTCCGCTATATTCTGTTCAATTTCATAAAAAACACCTTCGTTATGGTGCGAAACCACCTGTTTTGTGGATACGAGATCCTGTTCTATGATCTCGCTCCATGCTATTGCCTGACACTCATTCCTCCAAATCCAGGCCAATAGCCCAATAATAATACAGATATAAAACAGGTCGCGCCCATATTTTTGAAATAATGCGGAAATTTGCATTTGAAATTGATTTAAGGAGAAACGATTGGGCACGAGCTTTCTTTTATTCCGCGTGTTAAATTTAAGTAATAGTAAAACTATTATACTCCATAGTTGAACAAACTAATGCACCCTGCGTTGTGGGGTAAAACTATTTAAAAATAAAATGCCCGAACCCACCCAATCCAACTTAAGTCCGCAACGCCGACTCCTTCGTTTACTCGGCCAGTACCGGCGCGAGATTCGTTATATTTTCTTGTATGCGGTCGTTGCGGGACTCATAAACCTTTCATTACCGCTTGGTATTCAAGCCATTATCGGACAAATTGCGGGTGGTGGCATCAACGCCTCCTGGGGCGTATTAGTGCTGTTTGTACTGGTTGGCGCTGCACTCACGGGGGTATTACGCATCATGCAACTCTCTGTGATGGAGTATATGCAGCGCAGAATCTTCACCGAATCTGCGGTAGAATTTGCCCTGCGCATACCCCGTTTGAATCTGGAGAGCCTTCGAAAAGAACACCTGCCGGAATTGGTCAATCGGTTCTTTGATACCCTGACCCTCCAGAAAGGCTTGCCTAAAATCCTGATCGATGGAAGTACCGCCATCCTGCAAATTGTATTTAGTCTGTTGCTCTTGTCTTTCTACCACGCCAGTTTCCTTACATTTTCGATCTTTTTGCTGGCTATTTTATTTGTGTTGTTCTATTGGATGGCGCCAAGAGGCATCAAATCGAGTTTGCTGGAATCAAAATACAAATACAAACTGGTGTTTTGGCTGGAAGAATTGGGGCGTGTCGCTGCGACCTTTAAACTTGCCGGTGAAAATGACTTCCCATTGCAGCGTACGGACGAGATCACCCGTGCCTATCTGGATGCACGAGCTAAGCACTGGCGGATTCTGATGGTGAAATTTATCAGTAGTGCAACTTTTCGGGTTCTGACCCTTGGCAGCTTTTTAGTATTGGGTAGTATTTTGGTCATGCAAAACGAGTTGAACATCGGACAATTTGTTGCAGCAGAGATCCTTATCTTTTTTGTGATCGAATCGGTGGAAAAGCTGGTCACATTGCACGAAACAGGGTATGATGTACTCACAGCCACTGAGAAGTTGGGGCAAGTCGCAGATCTTCCGCTGGAACGGGAAGGTGGTGTACGGGTTGAAGAGTTTTGTGCCCAAATGCAGCCATTGACTGTTGAATTACGTAATTTGAGTTATCAGTTTCAGGATGCAGATGTGCCTGTGTTGAAAAACATATCCTTAAATATCAAGGCTGGTGAACGGGTTGCAGTGGCTGGATACAATGCTTCCGGTAAAAGTACGCTCATGCAGGTTCTCTCTGTGGTACGGCGGGATTTTACAGGTTCCTTGTTGTATAATGGATTGCCAAAGCAAAATCTTGATCTTAGAAGTCTCCGGGAACACATAGGCGACCTTTCTTCTCAGGAAGATGTTTTCAAAGGCTCCATCCTGGAAAATATAACGCTTGGGAACCCCAACTTACCCCTTCGCCAGGTGCTGGATGTTGTGGAAAAAGTGGGTCTCAATGACTTTGTTCGGGAAAGCCCGCAAGGTTTGGATACTGAATTGTTGTCAGGAGGTAAAAACACGCCCCGGAGTACCATCACGAAATTACTGGTGGCACGCTCTGTGGTATGCCAGCCTAATCTGCTGGTCATGGAAGAGCCTTTAGCAGGCCTGAATTTCAGGGATCGAATCGGAATTGCGCAGTTTTTAGCAGATCGAAAACAACCTTGGACGCTTGTTTGTGTCACAGAAGACCCCGTATTAGCAGCGCTTTGCGATCGGGTTCTCATATTAAAGGACGGTGAAATTATACTAGAGGGTACCTTTGAAGAGATTCAAAAAAGTAAGGATTTTGACAAAGTGTTCCGATCTAATCTCGTTTAAATCCCAGATTAAAAAATGCTTAATATATCAGACAATCATCTGCCCTCCAAAGCTTACCCCAAGGCGTTGCTAGCAACGGAGAAAACCAGGCTACCGGCCTGGCATTGGACCTTTCGAAGACTCCTGGCGGTGCTTTTGATTATCACCTTGTTTTTTTTATTCCTACCCTGGACACAAAATGTTCGTGCGGATGGCCGCGTGACCACTTTACGTCCTGAACAGCGGCCTCAGACCGTTCATGCAACCATTTCTGGCCGCATTGAGCATTGGTATGTTGCAGAAGGTCAGGCCATTAAACGGGGAGATACCCTGGTGTTCCTCTCAGAAGTAAAATCTGAATATTTTGATCCTGAGTTAGTAGCCCGCGTGGGTGATCAGGTGGCCGCCAAAAAGGGCTCTATTCAATCCTACGACCAAAAAGCAGGTGCGCTGGAAGACCAGATAGGTGCCATGCGTCGTGAACTCGAGAGTAAACTGCAGCAAACCCGCAATAAAATAGAACAGGCCCGACTAAAGATCCAGAGCGATACGCTCAAGGTTGTACAGGCGCGCATTGACCTCCAGGTGGCGCAACGCCAGTTAAGTGGCGCTAAAAACTTGTATGATAAAGGGCTGGAGCCCCTTACTAAATTTGAAGAGCGCAGACTGAAACTGCAGGATGCAGAGACCAAACTTGTCTCTGCTGAAAACCAGCTTGGCAGCAGCCGTAATGATCTCTCTATTTACACTACGGAATTGCGCTTGCTTCAAAATGAAACTGCCAATAAAATAGCCAAGGCGCAAAGCGATCGTTTTAGTACCATCAGTGATCGCTTTGATGCACAGGCCAATGTAAGCAAGCTTCAAATAGACCGCGAAAACTACGCCCGTCGGCAATCATTTTACTACATACTGGCGCCTCAGGATGGTTTCGTCGTACAGGCCATAAAGCCCGGTATTGGTGAGATCATCAAAGAAGGAGAACCGCTGTTGAGTATTCAACCAGCTGATTATCAATTGGCTGTCGAGATGTATGTCAAACCGCTTGACCTCCCACTTTTATCGGTGGGCAGTGGCGTTCGGTTTATTTTTGATGGTTGGCCCGCCTTTTTCTTCAGTGGTTGGCCCGGAGTTTCTCTGGGCACTTTTGGGGGGCAAGTAGTTGCCATCGATCGCAATATCAGTTCAAACGGCAAATTCAGGGTGCTTGTGGCGCCGACACCCAATGATTTTCCCTGGCCAACGGCCATTATGCCGGGCGGTGGAGCCAAAGGAATTGCACTTTTGAGTGACGTGCCTGTCTGGTACGAACTTTGGCGGGTAGTCAATGGCTTTCCTCCGGATCTGTACAAAAGCATGCCGGGTTCTGGCAATAAAGATAAGGAGGGCAAGAAATGACAGACCAAAAACTAGTTCCAATCGCTAAGGTATTGTCCTCCTTGGCATGCGCTCTGGTACTCTGCCTTCTGACACAGTTAAGCCATGCGCAAACGCTGGAATATACAGATTTCCGACAACAAGTACTTGAATATCATCCTCTTGCAAAAAGAGCAGATTTGTTTCAAGGGCAAGCCGATGCGATGCTGCTAAGGGCTAAAGGAGGTTTCGATCCGAAAATTTATGCGGAACATTCCGGGAAAAATTTTAATGGGAAAACCTATTTCCAATATACAGAAGCTGGCCTGAAAGTGCCTACCTGGGCAGGTCTGGAATTCAAAGGTGCCTACAACCTTGCTTCGGGCAGTTTTTTAAATACAGAAGGAAGTTTGCCCGAAAACGGTCAGGCAAGTTTTGGCCTGGTCTGGACCTTGGCACAGGGACTGATGTTTGACGAACGCAGGGCGGGACTGCAAATGGCCAGAGCCGGAATTGAGATGGGAGCAGCAGAACGCCTGGAAGCCCGAAATGACCTGATGCTGGAAGCCAATAAAGCGTATTGGACCTGGAATTATGCGGACAATGCAGTAGATATTGTACTGGATGCACTCCGCCAGGCAGAGATACGGCACGAAGGCCTTCGGCAAAGTTTTTTACAGGGAGAGCGATCGGCTTTTGATACTCTGGAAACTTATATTCAGGTTCAAAGCCGACAAGTTGATCTTCAGTTTGCGCGGGTAGAGGCGCAGAATGCAGCACTTGTACTTTCTGTTTTTTTGTGGGATGCAAACGATCAGATGGTTAAGCCAGCGCAGATACCCGCAGCGCCTCGACTCTTAACTACCGATATTGGTGCCGGAATGCCCTCAGATGCAGAAAACTTGCTTCAAACAGCCATTGCCCGGCATCCTGAATTAAGGCAATACCAGATCAAACTGCGCCAATTGAACACCGAACGCCGCCTTAAAAATGAGAAAAGAAAGCCCACACTAGACCTGAGTTATAACTTGCTGGGCAATGCCTGGGCGTTTTTTCCAACAGCATCTGCAGAAGGACCTGCCATGCTTGCCAATGACGTGAAATGGGGCATAGATTTTAGCTATCCATTGCTGAACCGAAAGGCTCGGGGCGACTGGCAATTGACCCAGCTTAAAATTGTTCAAACAGAATTGGAGTTGCAGCAAAAAAGGCAAACCATTGAAGCCAAAGTGCAGCAATATGCCAATGATCTGAGCAACCTGCGTGCTCAGGCCACCCTGTTTCGGGATGTAACCGCCAATTACCGTCGCCTTCTGGAGGGTGAAAACGAAAAATTCTCTATTGGCGAAAGCTCTATTTTTTTGGTGAATACAAGGGAACAACGCTGGCTGGATGCTCAACTGAAATACCTCAAACTCTTGAGTGAATTGCGCAAATCCGAAGCTGGTATCCAATGGGCAGCCGGCATTTTGGGTGAATAAAGACTACTCTGCCATGGGGACAACCGGTAAAATGGGGCGCAATACCACCACCGTCCTTCGGTTTTGTTGCCGACCTTCAGCTGTTTCATTGGAAGTAACCGGATAATATTCACCTTTCCCAATCGGAGTGATCTGATTGGCATTGACATTAAAATCACGAATAAGGATCCGCACCGCATTGGTGGCGCGTGCCAGACTCCAATCCCAGGTGTCCTTCAGGGACTTTTCCTTTGGAGGTAAGAGATTGTCTGTATAAGCGATCATCTCAACAGAAAGTGCAGGTCTGGCCGCCAGAAATTCGGCCAGTGGCTGGAGCAATTCTTTCCCTTTGGCACTGATATTCAAGCCTCCCGGTTCAAAAAGGGAAGCATCTGGTAGCTTTAACTGGATCGATTCGCCTTCAGTGACTGTGGTAACTCCGGCGCTGCTTTGTGGAAAGTAGATTTTTATCAGATCTGCTTCCAGCCCGGAAAGGATGCTTTTGCGCTTTTGTTGTACAGAAAGCACTTTATTGATCAGCGCATTCCGTTGTTCAAGGGTGGAATTGGCTGCAATTAGTTTTTTTTCAAGTGCCGATTTTTCGGAAGAAAGCTTGCTGGCAGACTCACCCATGGTCAGCGTAGTGGCGGCTATTTGCGCTTTTAGATCAGCGATCTCATTGTCCTGTTTTCCGAGGTCGCGGGCAAGGTTTTCTGTGTTTTTGGTGAGTGTAGCCGTTTCTTTTCTACGTTCCAGCAACTCCTGGATCAGGATCTTTTCCCGTCCCTCTGCAGCAGAACGTGCGGCAAGTTCTGCCCGGTAAATCCTGGGTTTCACACAAGAAAAAAGGCTTAAAAAGCTGAGTCCAACAAAAAAGGTAAGGGTTATTTTCTGCATCAATTGTTTTGTTAGTTTTAAAACTGGCACACAAAAAGAAAGGCACAAAGGTGAATATCCCTTTCTGCCTTTCCAACTTTATGGGTAACCTTAACACGGTCATCGCACCAGGGTAGCGAAACCCTTATATTCATTCAGCTCGCCTCTGGGGCCCGTGAAAGTGACGACATAAACATACACGCCTTCAGGAGACATGCCTGCTGAATTTCTTTTTTCACCGTTCCACTTGTCATTTGGATTTGTGGTTTCGTAAACCAATTCGCCCCAGCGATTCCAGATGCTCATCCTGAAATTGGTTGCTCCGGTTAAAAAACCCTTTCCAAAGAAATCGTCATTGGTTCCATCGCCATTGGGGGTAAAGGCATTGGGCATATACCACCTGATCTCGGGCCTGATATCTAACTCCTTGGAAATGGAATCTTTGCACCCAGCCGCATGGGTCACGATCAGCCGAACGGTGACCGTTCCGGTATCCAGAAATGTATGAGTGGGACTTTGTTCCAGGCTGATGGTATTGGGTCCCAGCAGCCAGTTCCAGTGTGCAGCACCCGTGGATTGATCTATGAAATGAACCGTGTTGTTGAAATTGGATAATGCCGAGTCCGGGTCACAGGCGAAAGCTGCTGTGGGCCTTGGTTCAACCCGTATAAGGTTTAGAAAATCCGCATCGATATAGCACCCAATGGGAGAGGTGATCTCTACCCGCACATCATATAGACCCTGCTGATCATACAAGTGCGTGGGACTGATCACATTATGGATGGTGTCCCCATCACCGAAATACCACACGATGTTATAGCTGTCATCGATCGGAGTAGAAAGATTGTCAAAAAAGATGTCTGCCGGTGCACAACCGAGATAACTATCTGGCTTGATGATAATGACTGGCGGGGCAGGAAACCATTGAATCACCGCGGTGGTATCATCGGAACATTGGTTCGTATCTACTACCTTCAACTTGACCGGGTGATTTCCGGGTACTGGATACTGATACGTTGGGTCTTGAAGGCTGGCAGCCGCACCGGGTATCCCAAAATTCCATTTCCATTGGTTAACTCCCGCTTCACCGATAGAATGATCTGTAAATACAACGGGCCCTGCTACACAAGTATCATAGATGTATGAAAAACTGGCGGTTACTTCCGGGAATATCCGCACATTGATAAATGCAGTATCACTACAACCACCACTGCTTTGGTTGATCAGGAGCAGTCCGTGATAAAGTCCGGTATCCGGAAATGTAAAGGCGGTAAACCACTTATTCACCTTGTCGCTTACAATGGTGCCATTGATATCAAATCGCCATTCAACGTCCTGTACATTACTCGCTTCGGTGGTTTTATTTTCAAAAAAAATGGTCTTGTCTCCACAGGATTTAATGGTGTAATCCTCCACATTGATGGTCAGAGAATCCGCACTTAATTTAGCATCAATGTCTGGAGTACAGTCGGCTACATTGAACTGGAACTCACGTTGAACGGTCGACAACAACTGACCATTTCTAAATTCCTGTACACATACGGCCACTACAAACTGGCCAATGATTTCCGGCGTTCCGGTAATGATGCCTGTAGCCGGATTAATGGTGATAGCCGGGTTTCCGCCCACGGGATTGCCGGGCATATAAGTCGGAACTGCATAGGGTACGTCATCAAAAGGTGGGGGACAAGGGGGCGTTGGTTTTGCTCCAATACAACTAAACAAATCTGGAGAGAACGTTATATTGCCTCCTCCATTGAGTGCCGGGCAAAAACTATAGACCAGAAAATCGCCATCACTATCCGTTGCAGAATGGTTGAAAATCAAGGGAAGGTTGTTGCAAATGATGATCGGCGGGAAATTGACAAAGGTCGGACTGTTGTTGCAGGCGGCCATGGCTGCCGGGTTTAGTTCGATCGTGTAGGTGGCGCCAACATCCCCGGGATTTATCAAATTGGTGATGGTATTGTTTCTGCAACAACGCTGATATACAATGAAATAACTTTGATTCGTGAGTACTGGCAGGATGGTTTCGAATGAATAGACGGCCTCTTCCACACAAACCAATGGGATATTGGTGACACATTGCGGCGTATCAGGGATCAGCTTGGTATAGTCATAGTTGCTGATCGAAAAAGTGGAGTGAAGCGAATTATTCATCTCGGTTCCTTTATAAATGGCAAACTCGGCAGGCTGATCGAAGTCAGCGCCATTGCCATAACAGTCCCGGTAAATGTGCATGGTAAACCGCCAACGTTTGTTTCCAGGACTTGTTTCGCCCAGACATTCATAGGTAATATCTCCGCCAATGATGTGGCGTGCTTCAACCAAGGCTGGGAAAAGAAAAAGCACTAAAAGTGCACCAATAGAAAAGATACTTGATCGGTTCATGTTCAATTGTTCAGGTACTAGATATATACGTTACTGATTAAAACGGCCCTCATCGCACCAGGGTTGCAAATCCTTTGTACTCGTTTAATTCTCCCCGGGGCCCAGTGAAGGAAACGGTATAAATGTACACCCCTTCAGGCGACATACCTCCGGCGTTCCGTTTTTCACCATTCCATTTATCAGTCGGATTGCTTGTCTCAAACACCATTTCGCCCCAACGGTTCCAGATGCTCATTTTAAAATTTTTCGCGCCGTATAAAAATCCTTTTCCAAAGAAATCGTCGTTGGTGCCGTCACCGTTGGGCGTAAATGCGTTTGGCATATACCAGGTAACGATCGGCATGAAATCCAGTACTTTGGTCATCGAATCTTTACAACCAGCAGGATGTGTAACAATAAGGCGCACACTCAAACTTCCCGTATCCTGAAATGTAAACGTTGGATTTTGCTCCAGCGTTGTAAAATCTGGTCCAATTTGCCAATTCCAATGCTGAGCACCCGTAGAATGATCTAAAAATTGGACAATATTGTTAAAATTGGTCAGGCCCGAGTCCGGATCACAGCTAAAATCAGCCACCGGAGGCGCTTCTATGGTAATTAGTTTTGGAAAGTCTGCAAAAATGAAGCAGCCGATGGGGGAGGTGATCTCCACCCGAACGTCATACACACCCGGCTCCTTATACAAATGATCTGGACTGATCACATTCACCAGAGTATCCCCGTCTCCAAAATACCAGACGATATGATAGTTTTCGTCTATGAGGGCTGAAAGGTTATTAAAGTATATGGTGGAAGGCGCACATCCCAAATAGGTATTGGGCTGTAGGATGATCACCGGAGGCGCTGGGAACCATTGAATTACCCCGGTCGTATCATCGGCACATTGATTCTTATCTACGATGTTCAATTTAACGGGGTGGTTGCCTGGCTCCGGATACTTGTACACTGGATTTTGTGCACTTGAGCCGGCTGCACCAGGAATCCCAAAATTCCATTTCCATTGGTTGATCCCACCGTCGCCCTTAGATTGGTCGACAAAACCTACCGGGCCCGCGATACAGGTATCATAGTCATATGCGAATTTTGCATGGATCTCCGGGAAGATCTGCACATGTATAAAAGCCGTATCGCTGCATCCTCCACTGTTCTGATTGATCAGCAACAATCCATGGTAAGTACCCGTATCAGGGAAGGTAAAGGCTGTGAACCATTTGTTGACATTATCGCTCACCGTAGTGCCATTGATGTCAAACCGCCATTCAACATCTTTTACATTGGATGCTTCGGTGGTTTTATTCTGAAAGAAAATGGTTTTATCGCCGCAGGACTTAATGGTATAGTCCTCCATCAGAACGGTCAGAGAATCTGAGCTCAGTTTTGCGTCGATATCCGGCGTACAATCTGCTACATTAAATTGAAACTCACGGCGCACGGTAGAAAGTAGCAGGCCATTCCGGTATTCCTGTACACAAACCGCTACTACAAACTGTCCAATTAACGCAGGTGTTCCGGTAATTTGACCCGTCACTGGGTTAATATTCACCTGTGGACTTCCACCCATCGGGTTGGATGCACTATAATCCGGAACAGTGTAAGGAACTGCCTGAAATGGCGGACCGCAGGGCGGATTCGGTGCTACCTGATCGCAGGGGCCTCCATTGGGAGCAAATGGGCTTCCACCTCCCAATAAGGCATCACAAAAGGTATACACCAAAAAATCTCCATCCACATCTGTAGCAGCGTGGTTGAATATCAGCGGCAAATTGTTGCAGATGATAATAGGGGGAAAATTTAGGTAGACTGGGCTATTGTTGTTAACCGCCATTGCTGCAGGCGTCAGTTCAATGGTATAAGTAGCACCAACGTCACCCGGACTAATAATGTTGGTGATGGATTCGTTTCTGCAACAACGTTGGTAGACAATGAAATAACTTTCATTGGTGAGTACAGGAAGATCCTCCTCAAAAGTATAGGTCGCCTCCTGAACACATACATAAGGGACGTTCGTTACACATTGAGGTGTATCCGGCTCCAGGGGTGTAAACAAATCATAGGAAACGGAAAAATTGGAGTATAAAAAGTTGTTGTCCTCTGTCCCCTGATAGATTGCAAAAGCTGCTGGTTGATCAAAACTTGCGCCCCCTCCCAGACAATCACGATATATATGCATGGTAAATCGCCATCGCTTAACACCCGGACTGGTTTCACCCAGACAAACGTAGGTAATATCTCCTCCAATAATGTGTTTGGCCTCCGCCAATGACGGCAATAGGAAAACTGCTAAAATTGCAACGATTTGAAAGGTTTTTTTTCGTATCACGTTTCGAGTTTAGGTTGAGGTGAAAGAACCAAGGAAGTTTTGCAAAAAGTATCGTTTTAAAGGTAGTTCCGGTCATCCGCCAATTACCTTTGTCGCCGCCAAAAGTACAGCCTACACTCATTTCAAAATCAATTAGTACGCTATGTTCCTGCTACGTGACGACATTTCTGAAATTGCTTCGCTTTTACAGAAAGGAAGTATCATCTGTTACCCCACAGATACCATCTGGGGTATTGGTTGCGACGCCCTTCACCAATCTTCTGTAGATAGAATCAGTGCTATAAAAGGCCGTGCTCCTCAAAAAGGTTATGTGCTATTGGTATCCAGCATTGAAATGCTCAAAAGGTTTGTACCCAAGATGCCCCCTCGTCTGGAAACGCTGCTGTCACATCATCAACGCCCACTGACCATGGTATATACGGAGAGCTCCGGGTTGCCTGCCTGGGTGAAGGCTCCGGATGGGTCGGTGGCTATTCGCGTCGCCACCGATGAATTCTGCCGGGAGCTGATTGAAGCTTTTGGAGGCCCGATCATCAGTACTTCAGCAAACAAAGAAGGGGAGCCTTTTCCGGCAACCTTTGGAGGGATCAGTAGCGAAATCCTGGTTGCCGTGGATTACGTAGTGAAATACCGGCAAGATGACAAAGAACCGGCAGAGCCATCTCCCATTGCTATCCTGGACAGGTATCAGGAATTAGAGTTTATTCGGGAGTAAATCCAATTCCCTAATAAGCTCTAAGAGAGCTCCACAGCGCCTTTCCTGATTTCGATCTCTTTCAAAATCCGGTGTGCCAGTTTTAAGGCTTCAAATCCATCCCGAAGCGTAACAATGGGCGCGGTATCCGTGGCTATTGCTTCATGAAAGGTCTCCAGTTCTCGTTGGATCGCATTGACCGGCGCAGCATCGGGCATGGATAATTGCAACCATTTTTTCCCTGCAGGCGTGTCGAATTCCATGAGTTGATCGGTAGGCGGAAGGTTACTTGCGTCTTGTGCATAAAGCCGAACAATCTGGGCGTTTTTCTCCAGAAAATCCAGACTCAGATAATGATCGGGTTGAAAAAGGCGCATTTTGCGCATTTGTTTCATAGAGATCCGGCTGGCTGTGAGGTTGGCTACGCAACCATTGGCAAACTCGATCCGCGCATTGGCAATATCTGGGGTGTTGCTCAACACGGCTACACCACTTGCACTTACCTTGGTAACAGGCGATTTGACGAGGTGTAAAATCAAATCCAGATCATGGATCATCAGATCCAGAATTACAGAGACCTCCGTGCCTCTGGGCTGGAAGGCTGCAAGGCGGTGGCCTTCAATGAACATCGGATTCAAATCCATTCCGCCCAGGGCAGTAAATGCCGGATTAAATCGCTCCACATGCCCAACCTGCACTTTTACACCTTGTTTTTCAGCAAGTTGCAAAAGTTTTTTTCCTTCAGGGATGGTCTGTGTAACAGGCTTTTCAATGAAGGTATGTTTGCCGGCCCGTATGGCTTTTGCAGCCAGATCGTAGTGGGATGGGGTAGGCGTTACAATGTCTACTGCATCACATTCAGCAAGCAGTTTTGACAAGGATTTGTATCGTTTTACTCCAAATTGAGCCGTTGCCGATTCCGCATTTTTATCGTCCAGATCATAAAAACCAACCAGTTCCCAGCATTCGGTCGCTTGAATACACTTGAGATGGATCTTGCCAAGATGGCCTGTGCCTAAGAGCGCAATTTTCATACAGGGATTGACTGAAGCTTGTTTTTTTCTTTAAAATGGCTGGATGGTAATATGGGCACGTTTATCGTAGCCCAGCATTAATGCCCTCTAAAACATTGGAACCCGGACAAAGTACGTCTTTACCCAGCGTATTGAGCGGTGTCGCGGAAGTATTCAACAGACTATGCAAATCACGCACCTCTGGTTCGATGAAGATCAGTCCGGTCAGGATTTCCCCGCTGGCTTTGGCCTCATACAGTTTATTGACAGCAGCATGGCGATCCAGTGGATTGAAATCCTTGGAAAGCTTATTCAAATAGATCGATGATCCATCATGTAGCTGGACTGCTATTGAATTTCCTTCGTCATACTCCGTGGTGATCTCTTCCATAATGGGCACAAAATCGACCGCTGCAGTCGCTTCAATATGCTCCCGGGTATAGTCGTAAGATTTGGTAGAACCCACGTTGTTGTTGAAGGTCACACAAGGGGATACCACATCAATAAGGGCAAAGCCCGGATGAGACATAGCCGCTTTGATCAAAGGGATCAACTGCTCTTTATCTCCAGAAAAACTTCGTGCGATGAATGATGCGCCCAACTCAAGTGCCAGGCCTACCATATCTATCGCATTGTAGAGATTGGCCGCCCCGGATTTATTGATGGAGCCCATATCGGCGGTTGCTGAATCCTGGCCTTTGGTAAGACCATAGCATCCGTTGTTCATAATGATATAGGTAACGTTCAGATTTCTTCGAATGGCATGTACAAACTGCCCCATCCCGATCGATGCGGAATCACCGTCGCCTGACACCCCGATGTACATTAAGTCCCTGTTGGCCAGATAAGCCCCGGTTGCTACAGATGGCATTCGTCCGTGTACAGAGTTGAATCCGTGGGAGTTAGCCAAAAAATAGGTAGGCGTTTTAGAAGAACATCCAATACCTGAAAGTTTGGCTACCCGATGCGGTTCTACCGCCATTTCAAAGCAAGACTGAATGATGGCTCCGCTCACGGAGTCGTGGCCGCAGCCTGCACAAAGGGTTGACAGGGCTCCTTCGTAGAATTTTTTAGTATAACCGAGGGCATTGGTCGGCGAGTCGGGATGGCGGAATGTTGGACGAACGAATGTCATTATATGCTGTTGATTTGAGTAGTGGGTGATTGGGTGATTTGAATATCACCGCTGCTAAGCCTAAGACATAATCTTATTCACTTACCTCCGACAAATTGGGCTCCCCTAGTTCATGCTCCGGAAAGGCCGGGTTCAGTTTTCCAACCAGGCTCTTGTAAATCTTCTCACGGATCACATCCGCCGTAATTGGGAAACCATCGTAGTTTAAAATAGAGGTCAGCTTGGCTGGATTAATTCCTAGCTCATTGACCAACAAGGACTTAAACTGAGCATCGCGGTTCTGCTCCACCACAAAAACCCGTTGATGGTTTTCAATGAATTGCAGCACATCCTGATTGAAGGGGAATGCTTTTACGCGCATCCCATCCAGTGTAATACCTTGCGCTTCTAGTAAATCCTGCGCTTCAATGGCAGCATAAGTTGTAGTACCGAAAAAGAGCATTCCAAAGGCGCTCTGTTTTTCATGCTGGTAAAACTCCGGGCCAGGCACATATTGCTTTGCAGTATCCCATTTTTTTACCAATCGATCCATATTGCGGACATAGGCAGGGCCTTCTTCCGTGTACACCGCATATTCATCCCGCGAAGTGCCCCGTGTAAAGAAGGAACCTTTGGTCGGGTGTGTGCCTGGAATGGTACGGTAGGTGATGCCATCCCCGTCAACATCCAAATATCGGCCAAAACGCTCTGCGGAAGCCTCCAGTTCTGCTGCTGTTAAAACTTTGCCACGATCATAGACTTGATTATCGTCCCACTTTAAAGGGGGCGACATATTTTCATTCATACCCAGATCGAGATCGGTCATTACGATCACCGGTGTCTGAAGTCGCTCGGTCAGGTTAAAAGCTTCTCCCATCATGGAAAAACATTCCGCCGGGGTACTTGGGAATAGAAGCACTTGTTTGGTATCGCCATGAGATGCGTAGGCACAAAGCAGAATATCAGACTGTTGGGTTCTGGTCGGCATCCCGGTACTGGGACCACCGCGCTGTACATCGACCAGTACGGTAGGGATCTCGGCAAAATAAGCCAATCCCAAAAATTCACTCATCAGTGATATGCCCGGACCGCTGGTAGCTGTAAATGAACGCGCACCGTTCCAGTTCGCGCCTATGACCATTCCGATAGCCGCGAGTTCGTCTTCAGCCTGTACGATGGCAAAATTGTTCTTTCCCGTTTCAGGATCAATACGGAGTTTTTTGGCATATTTTCCAAAAGCATCTGCCAGGGAGGTGGAAGGCGTAATTGGGTACCAGGACAAAACGGTTGCACCGGCATATACAGCCCCCAAGCCGCAAGCAGAGTTTCCATCCATCATGATCCAGTCCTTCACCTTGTCACGGCGTTCTACACGATACTCGGGGAACGGACAGGTGAAATGGGCGCGGGCATACTGGATCCCCATGTCCATAGCCTCAAAATTGGCTGTGATGAGCTTTTCTTTGCCCTTGAACTTTTGGGTGATAATACCATGCAAAACCTCCAGTTCAATATCCAGTAAAGCGGACAATGCCCCGACATAGACCATGTTCTTGAGCAACTGGCGTTGCCGGGGATCGGCAAATTTATCCATGCACATTTGCATCATCGGAATACCCAGATAATGGATATCGTCGCGGATAAAATCCTTATAAAGCTCCTTGGTGCTGTCATAGATAAAATATCCGCCTGGTTTAACATTGGCGATATCCTTCGGCATGCTTTGAGGATTCACGCTGAGCATGATATCGATGCCTTCACGTCGGCCGAGATATCCCTTCTCGCTCACACGCACCTCATACCAGGTGGGCAAGCCCTGAATATTTGAAGGGAATATATTCTTCGGCGACACGGGGATACCCATGCGAAAGATGGCCTTGGCAAACATATCGTTTGCGCTGGCGGAGCCGGTGCCATTTACGTTGGCAAAGCGAATGACGAAGTCGTTAAGCACTATTTTCTAGAGATGAGTGGTGAGCAAAAAATCATTGTTTTGGGGCGACCGAAATTGGCCAAACATTATTTTTTGGGTTAAGTGTTCTTTGTTTGCCGGTATTTTGCAAATCCGTTTTCACCCTTAAGCCTTTTATTCCACTTCAACTCCAGTTCGCTTAATCTCCTCTACAAACGGATCATCCTCATACAACCGGTGGGATGGGAATGTGTGTGTCTCAATAGACATAAACTGTGGTAAAACATGCAGACTTCGAAAACGGTCTTTATCAAGCGCTGCCAGGCCAATAAAATCATCTGCAAAAAGGGCCAGATCAATATCGGACCACAAATGTTGCTGATTGTGGGCAAATGAGCCGAACAGAATAGCTCTTTGAACCCCTATGCCTAGCGCACGCACTTCCCGCAGGTAATCTTGAGCAATTTTTAGCGCAATTGACTGAGTAACCATATTCTTATTGTTTCAACATCATCCAGAATGGCTTCCGTGAGGCTTTGATCGCAGATTTTAAAAATCAGGAACTGGTAATCAGGATATCGGCCTTCCATTTGGAAGTCATTCATCCTATCCAGCAAAAGTAAGTCCTCGGGAGAAATAATTAGACGTGTCTGACTTGCTAATCTAATCAAATTATGGGTTCTTGGAGGATGGTCTCCTTCATTGTCTTTAACAAAGTGAGCTTTTAGGAGTTTTTCTAGTACCAAATGGGCGAAAAATAGTGAATGTGGGTAGTTGGCCTTCTCAAAAAGATTTTTCACCACTACCCAGTCTTTCTCGGCGGTTTGTATCCAATACTCGATGTAAGCTAGTTTATTCATATTGATTCAGCCGATTGTCGCTTCAGGCGCTACCTATTGCCTCATTATCAAATGCAAGTTAATCTTTCCATCCCTTCCAGATTTGCAGCGCAATGATAAACAAAGCTCCGAAAGTGATCGATACATCTGCTAAATTGAATACGCCTGTCCTGAAAAAACCGTAGTGGATGTAAAGAAAATCGGTCACCGAGCCATAAGCCACCCGGTCAATGATATTTCCGATCCCCCCGCCAATGATACAACAGATGCCCAGGGCCATGCCTTTGCTGAATTCTCCCTTAAAAAGCCAAAAAATCAATCCCAGCATGGTTAATGCAGGCAATAGATTGAGAAAGATGGTCTTTAACAGTGGGCTCAGATCATCACCCAAACTTAAAAATGCCCCCGAATTTTCTACCTTAGTGAGCAAAAAGTGTTTTCCGGCGAAGGAGATCTCCTCGTGGTATTCCAATCGCCCGCGGACCATGGATTTAGAGATCTGGTCGCAACCGATATTGGCAGTAATGAGCAGTAAAAACAGGGTATTGCGTAGGAGTGTGATCTTTTTCATGACGAATGTTCTAGTGATTTGAGCGTTTACAACCTTTTACAAAGCTCATATGCAGCCATTTCCGTCTCCAACTTTTCAAATCCTTCAGGAAGTGTCCCTCCTTTTTCCATCAACCAAAAATCATGTGGCGCCCGGCTGTCGAGACTGACATTTCCAAAGCGGCTAAGGTAAGCGATGAGCAGCCAATCATTTGAAAAATGCTGCGGAATCCCTATAATTGTATGTTTTCCAACCTGTTTGCAAAGGACCTTCGTATCCCGGATTTTAGATTCATCCCGGAGCGATCTTCCCCAAAAAGATAATGAAATCAGGAGGGTAGCGCCCAAAACCAGCCAGGCGATTTTTTCCAACCATCCTCGGTATTGATTCAGAAAAGCCGGATTCCATCGAAGGTTATGACTAAGCATCGCTGCAAATCCTAAAGCATAAAATGGAATGGACGGGATCAAATAGTGTGCGGATTGTTTGGGTGTAAATACCAAAGGCAGGGTGCCAGCCAATCCGACTATGAGGAAAAAAAGTGCAGATTTAGGCCAATGTACCGATTGAAAGCCGCGTTTGACCCAGAGCCCGGCGATCAAAATAACAGGCAACGCTACCTGAGATATCAAATCCGAAAGAAAGGAAAAGGGATTTTCCACCTGCTTTTCCCTTACTCCGGACAAGGTGGGCAAGAGCTGCTTATTCAGGTAATAATCCAGATATTCCGACATGCCAGGTACCATGAAGATAAAAAGGCCAAGCAGTGCAAGTGTGAGCGCTAACAAGACGAAGGTGCGAACGGAGGCTCCAAAAATACCATTTCGGTCGTATGCAATGCTCCAGGCAATGGGGACAGCCACCGGAAAAAAGCCGACTGGCCCTTTACTTAAAACCGCAGCTACGGCAAACAAAGCCGCAGGTAAAAGCAATGCAGGACGTTTTTCTATTTCAGACCTGGCTGCACAAAAAGCCGATATCAGCACAAAAAAGCTCATCGTACACTCCAGCATATTGTTCTGATACCCCCAAAAAACAATGGGTGCCACGATCCATAGTAAGATTGGAATCCAGGATAAATTCTTTTGAGCTGATTGTAGATCAACCGGTTGCGCTGTCAGTAATTCCCAGTTCAGTACAATTCCCCATGCCGTTGCAACAGCTAAACTAAGCGCGTATAGCCGTTCTACCCAAAAATGATCCCCAAAAACACTAAAAAACTGAGACTGGATCCACAGCGCTAAGGGCGGTTGTTCATAGCAAACGGGATATAAGGTAGCCGTGTAATACGGATGCGCAAAATCGCCCAGACCATTGGCCATGTTTCTGGCAATACACGCGTACGAAACACCGTCCAGAAACATTCCCTCCTGCACCAAGGCAGGAAGCAGAAGGGCAGTGAAAACCGTGGCAGTTAAGATCCAAAAAAGTTTGTGCATCACAGGATCAGGTAAAAGATCACTTCTTCACAACTTTACGGACAAAACTCCCCTGCTCCAACTTTACCGTAAGGAAATAGGTGCCATTGGGCAAATTACTCAGGTCAATGGGCAAGACTATTTTTTTGCCCGACTGACTTTGGGTGTAGACCTGTCGCGGACTGGCATCGGCCAAGGAAATGCTGATTTTTTCACTATTTTTCAAGTCCATTTCCAACAAAATGCTGTTTTCGGTGGGGTTGGGTGATAGTGAAAAGCGCCGAACGGAATCTGGAAGCTTCGTATTGCTAACTACAAGGTTCAAATCACCTGAACGGAATTGACAGCCGTTGGGGGTTGTATAGGTCAGCGAGTAGTTTCCGGAAGCTGTAGCAACATAATAGTTGTTCGAAGCACCTGCGATGGGTTGTCCGTTAAAAAACCACGTGCAAAGTCCACAGGGCAGGCTGGAGAAAAGGGTATCTCCGGAACTTGAAAGCGTTGGTGTGGTCAGCGTGTCAAGCTTTATTTGCACCACGCTGGAGGTCGCAATACAAGCCGAATCATTGACTACGACGGAATAGTCGCCGGGCTGGGAAACCGTGAAAATAAATGCCGAACTATTGCCCACTGCATTCGCCACAAGATTGGGACCGTTGTATAAACTCAAAATACTGGGAACCGGTAAGTTGCCGACAACGAGGGTTTCAAATCCATTGGGGCAAATAATGGAATCATTGGTACTCAGTGTCGGAATGTCTGGACCAATTTTTACAATTTCAAAAGTATCCCTCCGAATGCAACCATTCCCATCCTTCACTTCAACATTGTAAAAGCCGGGATTCAGATAAACGTTTAGTGCATCCGTCTGGCCATTGGACCATTTATAGGTAACAGCCCCGGTTGCTCCGGTAGAGGTTAGTCCAATAGACCCGCTGAAGCCATCCTGGCAGGAAGTTCCTACAAAATAATCAAGTGAAATTTGAAAGGCAGAACACAACTCCTTGATTTTTTGCACTTTACCAGAAGAAAGCAGGGCTACGTAAAGCTCGCCATCCCGATCTTCACCAAAGGAACTGAACTCATAAGCGCCCAAATTGGCCAATACGTTGGTGGTAAAAGCTCCATTTGCGTCTCGTTTGGTATACCATACACGTCCACTACAATAATCTGCAAAAAGATAGCAACCCAAAAGGTCAGGATACTTGTTGCCGCGATAGATGAAGCCCCCGGTTACGGAACAGCCATTGGCTGCGCTGTGCGAATAATCAAAAAACGGATTTACGTAATTGCTTGCGGGCTGACAACCACTGGTGTTAAAGTTGTGGGTGCCTTCGTAACAGCGCCAGCCATAATTCAGACCGGGTGTATGGGCGGGTTCAAAATCAACCTCTTCCCAAAGGTTTTGGCCTACATCGCCGATCCACATGTCTCCGGTAAGTCTGTCAAACGAAAAACGCCAGGGATTGCGCCAGCCCAGCGACCATATTTCAGGTAAATAATCTGCATTCCCAACAAATGGGTTGTCAGAAGGGACCTGATAAGGTTGGGAAGCGCTGCTGTTCTTAACATCAATGCGGAGAATTTTGCCCAGCAAATTCTTTTTATTTTGGGAATAATTGGAAGGGTCATTTGCACCACCACCATCACCCAGGCTAATATAAAGGTAGCCGTCCGGGCCAAATTTCAGACAACCGCCATTGTGGTTCCAGTTGGGTTGGGTTTGCTCTAGAATGGTCAATTCAGAATTCGGATCAGCCTCATTGGGGTTGCCTGGTTTTACAGAAAAACGGGCAACGCGGGTATTGCCGGTACTGTTTTTTGTATAGTCGACATAAAAATAGCCATTTTGTGCATAATCGGGGTCAAAAGCCAGCCCAAGCAAGCCCTGTTCATTTTGTCCGGAGTTAACGCGCGGATCAATGTTCAGGAAAGTATCCAGGCGATTTCCAAGGCTGTCAAGCACCCAAATAACGCCATCACGTTCCACAACGAAAAGGCGGCTGTCACCGCAATGCGCAATGTCTAAGGGGAGGTCAAATCCGCTGGCAAAATTAACCAGTTGTATTTTGGGTTGTGAAAAAGCAGCCTGAGGAGCAAGCAAAATTCCTGCTATGGTGAGTAAGATGGCTGAAAAAAGTACGGGTAGTTTATTCATGATGTTTATTTGAATTTGAAGGACCCATTTTAATAATTTGCCCGCTCACCTTCAGAAGCAAAGCGGATCAGGTCTTCAATATATTGTCTGTGATTGGCAAGACGGGGCACTTTGTTTTGGTTGCCGAATTTGCCCCGGGATCGCATCCACCGAATAAAGGTGCCTTTGGGAACCGGACTGACACGGAGTCTGTCAAGTGCGATGCCCTTGTATCTTTTGGCTTCATAATCGGAGTTGATCCTTTGGAGGGACTCATCCAGAATTTGAACGAAATGCTCCATGTTTTCCGGCTCTTTTTCAAATTCCATGACCCATTCGTGACCACCACGGCTTTTTTCAGCAGAAAAATAGACCGGGGCAGCAGTGTATTCGGTTACAGAAGCGTTTGTCTGCCTGCAAGTTTCAGAAATGGCTTTGTCCGCATCGCCCACCATGACTTCCTCACCAAAGGCGTTGATGAATTGTTTGGTGCGTCCTGTGATCTTAAAACAAAACGGGTGCCGGCGTGTAAAGGTCACGGTATCCCCCAGCTGATAACGGAACAGACCGTTGTTGGCGGAGATCATGACCGAATAGTTTTCGCCTATTTTAACATCGGATAAAAGCACCGTTTTGGGGTGATCCTTATCCCACTCACTGGTTGGCACAAACTCATAAAAAACCCCGTTGTCTGCAAAAAGCAAGAGGTCGTTTTGGCTTAGGTCACATTGGGCTCCAAAAAAACCTTCAGAAGCATTGTAGACTTCCTGATAAGCGAAGTTATCACTGGGTATTAACTCGCGAAAAGTATCCCGATAGGGTTCGAAGCCTACTCCGCCATGCATATAAGCTTGCAAATGGGGCCAGACTTCCAGCATGTTTTGTTTACCGGTTTTTTCCAGGATCATCCGGAAGAGTACGATCAGCCAGGTTGGCACCCCTCCAAAAAGACAGATATCCTGTTGTTTGCTGGTGATTTCAGCAATTCGATGCAGTTTTTCTTCAAAATTGCTGAGTAAGTTGGTCTGTGTATCGGGGGTGTAAAATTGACGGCCAATGGTAGGCATGTGCTCAACCAGGATAGCGCTTACATCGCCGAAACAGGTTTTGGGGTATTCTGGCAAGTGCTGATAACTACCCGGGACTGCCAGATGTTTATATCGAAACGCCTGCATGTCAGGCTTATTGGCGTAAAGTAAAGCAACCGTATCCCAGGCTCCCGCGATGTGACAATTGAAAATGTTCCCATAAGGGGTGGGTATGAACTTGCTTTTATCACTGGTTGTGCCACTACTTTTAGCGTACCAGTTTATTTCATTGGGCCATAAAACATTGCTCTCACCACGCATCATTCTTGCTATGTCATTTTTTACGGTATCATAATCCTGGGCTGGCACGATTCTGGCAAACTGTTCATGCGTCCGAATGTCCGCAAATCCCCAGCGCTTGCCTTGTTCTGTATCGCGCGCCCTGTCCAATAAACGAAGGAACCACCGCTCCTGAACTTCCTCGGGATTGGTCATATAGCCCTCAATGCGCTTCATACGCCTGGAGAGGTACTGCTTCATGATTAAATTGATGATCGAATTCATAAATCTAAAGGCGAAGATACACGAATGAACCTGCGAAATGGTAACAGGGGCAGAAGGAATTGCCCGGCATCCGCCTGAAAATGCTTTAAACAGGGGATTGTGAAACCAGGTGAATTGATTTTGCCCGGCAATTTTTAAAAAACTTATCGAATCTTTGAGGGTGAAATCTAAAGATTATGACCCAACAAGTAAAAATCCGTCCGGCCAATGAAGCCGATATTCCAACCATACATGCCCTGGTCTACGAGCTTGCCGTCTACGAAAAAGATCCGGAAGCAGTATTCACCACCCCGGAAGAGTATCTGGAAGATTTCCGAAAGGGACTTTTCGAAAGTCATGTCGCCGAAATAGACGGTAAGGTGGTGGGCATGATCCTATTCTTCATGAGTTATTCCTCTTGGAAAGGTAAGATGCTGTATCTCGATGATTTTGTTGTCAATGAGCAATATCGCCGGTATGGGGTGGGGCAGAAACTGTATGAAGATTTTATCGAAGAAGGCCGGAAAAGAGGATGTCGGTTGGTGAAATGGCAGGTGCTGGATTGGAACGAACCAGCGATCAATTTCTACAAGAAAAACGAGGCAATCATAGAAACGGGCTGGTGGAACGTAAAGAAATTTTTGTTCGAATAATGGAATCCGGCATGTATCGAACATTTTCAAATGCTAAAGATTTAGATACGCACAAACTTGCATGCGCACTTCAATTTCTCCCACCTTCGAGCGACCTTTGCAACCCAATTGACCCAATTGATCACATTTCTACAATTGACCACATTCACCCAATTGGCCACATTGACCACATTAAAATAATTGACCACATTAACAAAAGATGTCTGAAAAAATAATCTTCTCCATGTCGGGGGTCAGCAAGACCTTTCCGCCCCAGAAACAGGTACTTAAAAACATCTGGTTATCTTTTTACTATGGCGCCAAAATTGGCGTTTTGGGTTTGAATGGTTCCGGTAAATCAACTTTGCTGAAAATCATAGCCGGGATCGATCAAAACTATCAAGGCAAAATTGAGTTTGAAAAGCAGTTCAAAATTGGATTCCTCGAACAAGAGCCCAATCTCGATGATACCAAAACGGTTCGTCAGGTGGTTGAAGAAGCCGTGCAGCATATTGTTGACCTGCTGAAAGAAAACGAAGACATCGGCGAAAAACTCGGTGCAGTGACCGATGACGATGAAATGATGAAACTCATTGATCGTCAGGGGGAAGTACTCGAACAGATCGACCACCTCGGAGGTTGGGAACTGGACTACCGGCTCGGCGTCTTTATGGATGCACTCCGGTGCCCGGAAGATGATCGTTTGATCAAAGTTTGTTCCGGAGGCGAACGCCGTCGGGTGGCTTTGGCCCGATTGCTGCTCAGTCAACCTGATATTCTGCTGCTTGACGAGCCCACCAACCACCTGGATGCAGAATCCGTAGCCTGGCTGGAGCAATACCTCCAGAGTTTCCCCGGAACGGTCATTGCGGTTACCCACGACCGTTACTTCCTGGATAATGTGGCAGGCTGGATCCTCGAATTGGATCGCGGCGAAGGCATTCCATGGCAGGGCAACTATACCACCTGGCTGGAGCAGAAAACCAAGCGGATGGCTCAGGAAGAACGCGCGGAAGACAAACGCCGTAAGCAACTGGAACACGAATTGGAATGGGTGCGGATGGGCGCCAAAGGTCGTCAGGCCAAGGGCAAGGCCCGTCTCGGTGCCTATGAAAAAATGGCCGGTGAAGAAGGCAAGGAAAAAGAGGCAAAACTTGAACTATGGATTCCGAATGGACCTCGCCTCGGCGATAAAGTGATTGAAGTTCAGGGCATTAGTAAGGCTTTTGGCGACAGGATCCTGTTTGAAAACCTTTCCTTCAATATCCCGGCCAATGGAATTGTAGGTATAATCGGACCCAATGGCGTGGGTAAATCCACCCTGTTCAAGATCCTGACAGGCAGGGAAAAGGCAGATGCCGGAACGGTGACAATCGGCGATACCGTTCAAATGAGTTATGTGGATCAAAGCCATGAAAACCTGCTTCCGGACAAAACGATCTATGAGATCGTAAGTGAAGGCAACGATATTATTACGGTTGGAAATGCCACCGTAAATGCACGCGCTTACCTGTCCCGTTTCAACTTTGCAGGCAGTGACCAGCAAAAGAAACTGGCGGTCTGCTCCGGTGGGGAACGCAACCGTGTGCATCTGGCGATGACGCTGAAAGAAGGCGGCAACGTACTCCTGCTCGACGAACCGACGAACGACATTGACGTGAATACGCTCCGTGCGCTGGAAGAAGCGCTGGAGAATTATGCAGGTTGTGTCCTGATCATCAGCCACGACCGGTGGTTCCTGGACCGTTTGGCCACCCACATTCTATCTTTTGAAGACGATGCAGAGGTCGTGTTCTTTGAGGGCGATTTTACGGCGTATGAAGAAATGAAAAAGGCTAAACTGGGCGATATTACCCCACACCGGCCTCGGGTCAAACATATTATCGGATAAGCACAACCACTTAAAACAGATTACCTCATGAGTCTTCCAGCATCCCGACTATTACGCGTAATGAATGAAGCCCCTCGTCCATTTATATTGGTCGACTACCTTTATAAAGGCTTCGAATTTATGAACAGAAATTTTGGAATGCTGCTGGCGTTTATGTTGTTAACGATCATTTTTAGTGGATTCGCGCAGTCAGTTCCTGTGGTCGGTTTCGCCCTGAGTTTGGCATTAACGCCGGTTTTTCAAATTGGCTATTTCCAGTTTACTTATGCTGCAATTCAGGAAAAAAGAGTGGATTTTGCTGATTTTTTTAAAGCATTCAACAAAATTGGACCTTTATTGGTCACTTATCTGCTCACCCTGTTTCTAGCAATATTGGCGGTGACACCGGGTCTTTTATTGTGGTATCAGGCAGGGCTTTACGATTGGCTCGCGGAAGCAATGGTCGATTATACGATGATCGACAACATGCCAGTGCTGAGCGATATGGTAGATATGCAGCTTTTTTGGCTTGGGGTATTGGCGGTTTTGGTAGGGGGTGTGAGCGTAATGTCCCTTTTCTCCTGGTCAATTTATTTGGTTTGGTTCTATGACATCGCGCCTTTAGAGGCTTTGGAAGCCAGCCGAAAACTAATTGTTCGACACTGGCTTATTTTCATCTTATTCATCGTAGTTACAAATTTGATTACGGGCCTAGGTGTACTGCTTTGTTTGGTCGGGATACTTTACACCGCCCCTGCGATGGCATGCGCTCAGTTTTTTGCGTTTGCCGGTATGACAGGCCTGCTGGATAAAGATGGGTTCGACCAACCTGATGATACCCTGGATCACTTCATTGCCTGATGGTTTCCTTTGCAGGCCAGTTTATACAGTTTTGCCAGGGGGTAAGTGTAACAAGTCGTTTGAGGTTGGCCCCGACGCCATCCGGATTGCTTCATCTTGGGAACGCACTCAATTTCACCCTGAATTGGCTGGCGGCAAAAGCGGTTGAAACTGACCTGTCCAGCTCAGCCGCCGCACTCTTGCTCCGGGTAGACGATCTGGACACGGATCGCAAACGTCCAGCCTATGTACGGGATCTTTTTGAAACCCTGGAATGGCTAAAACTGGATTGGGATGGTCCGGCGATCTACCAATCCGATCGACTTTCATCCTATTTTGAAGTATTGGATCGCCTGCGCGCAAGTGATCTGCTTTTTGCCTGCAAAAAATCGAGAAAGGACTTGGAGCCTTTCGAAGGCGGCTACCCACCTGAATTTCGCGAGCAAAACCTAAGTCTGGATGCACCGGATGTAGCCTGGCGAATCAAAACGCCTCCTGGATTTCCTTTGCCCGATTTTGTGGTCAGGCGCCGGGAGGGCATTCCGGCCTATCAGGTGGCTAGTTTTGCCGATGACCTGAATCTAGGGATGACCCATATTATCCGTGGGGCCGATCTGGCAGATTCTACTGCAGCGCAGTGCTATCTGGCTTCGGTGCTTTCTGAGGATAAATTCTTGAAGATCAAACTTTTACACCACCCACTGATCCTCGGTGAAACAGGTGAAAAGCTGTCCAAATCTGCCGGTTCTGAATCTTTAAGCGCCTGGAGGCGAGCAAACCGGGGACCTGAAAAAGTATTTCAGACCGTTGGTCAATTGCTCGATCTGGAGGGTGATTCCGCCCATGCATTGCTGGAATCCTTGCGATTAAGGTTAGTTTGAACCCTAAGCTGGATGTATTGTTTGATAAGTTCAAGTTTATCAAGGAAAAATCAAATCATGCAAAAAAGCACCATTTTAATCGCAGGCGGAACCGGTCTTATTGGATCTTTATTGGCAGAGATGCTCCGTGCTGAAAATCATTCGGTCCGACTGCTTACCCGTTCACCCAAAGGCACCGGTCAATACTTCTGGAATCCCGAAACGGGGGAAATTGACAAAACCGCCCTACAAGAGGTAGAGGTTGTGATCAATCTCGCAGGTGCAGGCATTGCAGATAAGCGCTGGACCAATGCCCGGAAAAAAGAACTGATCCAAAGTCGGGTGCAAAGCGCGTACCTGCTTTTTAGTGCCCTGCAAAACCTGGAAAAGAAGCCTAAAGCCTATTTGTCCGCTTCTGCGATCGGGATTTATGGCAATTCCGGGGAGAGCTGGATGCAGGAGGTTAGTTTGCCCGTCGATCAGAGTTTTATGGTAGATTGCTGTCAGCAATGGGAAGCTGCTGCAGATCAGTTTACTACCCTGGGAATCCGGGTGGCAAAGTTTAGAATTGGCGTAGTGATGGCCAAAGAGGGTGGGGCGCTGGCTGAAGTTGTTAAGCCGCTTCGTTTTGGTCTGGGGACCTATTTCGGAAACGGTCAAGCCTGGTGGTCCTGGGTACATCGTGAGGATGTTTGTCGGGCATTTTTGTGGGCCATAGAAAATCAAAGCGCTGAAGGTACTTTTAACCTGACATCCCCGAACCCTGTGCGTGGAAAAGAACTGGTGGAAACCACCGCTCAAGCCATGAAACAAACCGCTGTATTCCTTCCAGCACCTGAATTTGCCTTGAAACTTGTTTTAGGCGAAATGTCGGCCGTAATTTTAAACAGCAACCGCGTGACCTCAGAAAAATTGACTCAGGCCGGATTTGAATTCAAATGGCCGGTGCTGGATTCCGCACTTCGTGATATTTTTGCCCAAATCCCCCAATAAACCAATCACCAATCCACCAATCACCACCAAACCACTTACCACAAATCCACCATGGATATCACTCAACAAGGATACGTCCGCACTGACCTGACCACCGATGGCGTGGCGCACATTCTATTTTACCATCCCAACCACAATTCCCTTCCGAGCCGGCTTTTGACGGAACTCGCGGAGGCCTTACATGCCGCGGGTGCAAACCCGGATGTGAAAATGGTGATACTTCGTAGCGAGGAACACAAGACATTTTGTGCCGGGGCCAGTTTTGACGAATTGGGAAGCATTCAGGACTTTGAAACCGGCAAAACCTTTTTCTCCGGTTTTGGAAATGTCATCAACGCCATGCGACGCTGTCCTAAGATCGTCGTTGGACGCATTCATGGCAAAGCAGTGGGAGGAGGGGTTGGTCTGGCTGCCGCCACCGACATCTGTTTTGCCTCGCAATGGGCTTCTGTGCGATTGAGTGAACTGGCCGTCGGTTTTGGGCCCTTTGTCATTGGCCCGGCAGTAGCGCGGAAAGTAGGGGAGGCAACTTTTGCTCAGTTGTCGCTGACTCCAGATGAGTGGCGCACGGCTGAATGGGCAAAAGGCAAAGGCCTTTTTCAGGAGTCGTTCGAAACCGTAGAGCAACTGGACGCATATCTCGGTCATTTCAGTAAAAACCTCTGCGCATCCAGTCCGGAGGCCTTAGTTGAGCTAAAAAAGGTATTTTGGCAAGGAACCGAACATTGGGATACCCTCCTGACCGAACGTGCAGCCATCAGTGGCCGATTGGCGCTTTCCGAGTTTAGTAAAAATGCGATTGCTGCTTTTAAGAAAGGATGATTAATCTTTTAAATTTCACACAACGCCACAACGCCACAACGGACTTTTAAAACAAGCAAAACGTAGTGCCGTGGTGGCGTTGTGTGAAATAATATCCTTCGAAATATAAAACCCATCCAATGCCCAAACTATTCAAACCCTCCGATTCAGAAACCAGCGCTTTCCTGGAACACGAACGTCCCCTGCCTTTCAGCTATCAGGAGACTGGCCGTACTCAAAATGAAACACCTGTTCCCGGCTATGACAATGACTTTAATTTCATTGAATTAGGACAAGGGGATGCCATTTGGGAGGCCGCCAAAGAAGCCATCCGACAATGGAAAATGTTCCCGGGAGACTGGGCCTGTATCTGGCCGGACCGTACACCGATCCGCGAAGGCGAGGTCGTAGCCATGCAGGCAAAAGTGATGGGTTTATGGTGGTTGAATTCTTGTCGGATCGTCTACGTTGTGGATGATCAGGCTAAATTTGGCTTTGCCTACGGCACGCTGCCCGGGCATGTGGAATGCGGGGAAGAGTTGTTTATGGTAGAGCGCAGCCCGGAGGGTACCGTTCGTTATGTGATCAAGGCATTTTCCAGGCCGAGGATTTGGATCGCCCGATTAGGCTATCCGATTGCCCGGGCGCAGCAGCGCAGATTTGTGCGTGAATCAAAGGCCTCCATGTTGAATTTTGTTACCCAAACTCAGTCCTAGACCATGCCCGTCTTTTCAAAAAACATACAACCCATTTTTCTATGGTTGGTCATTCTGGTGCTGTCGGGTGCTGAATTCCGGCTTAACCAGTGGGAAGGCCTGCTCATCATGTTTGCCGCGCTGGAGCTGGTGCCCAGAGGACTCCGGTTGCTGGATCTTGAACACCAGGATTGGTATGCGATCGTTCCAGTGGGACTTTGTGCGGCATATTTGTTTCCAGGATTCTGGTTTTTGGCGCTGCCGTATTTACTCTGGGCCATTTGGCTTACCCTAAAAGTCGGGAGTGAAATCGTATTTCTGAAAAAGCGGAAGCTCCTTGATTTAGTTCGGGTCTTTGCTTTAGGCTATTGGGCTACGGGTGCTACGTTTGTTGTGTTTTACCTGGCTGATTTTAGTCTCCTGGGTTTTGACCCGGTGATCGTATCGCTCACGGGTGCACATTTTCATTTGGCGGGCTTTGTATTGTCTGTTTTGGTGTATTGCCTGATGGAGAAACGACCGGGTAAAACAAGCACCGCTTTAGGTTGGGCCTCCTTGTTTGGTATGCCATTGGTCGCGATTGGAATTACGAGTTCTAAATTGGGCTTGCCTACCATGCTGGAGCAGATTTCAGCACTCATGTTTTCACTTTTTGTACTGATGGTGCTAAGTCAGCAGATTTCGATGTTTTTTAATTCTTCTTTTTCAAAAACAGCTCGTTGGCTTTGGCTCGGAGGAGCTACCAGCATGCTTATCGGGATTGGGCTGGCCGTACTTTATGCGGCCCGTTTTCAAATTCCAATGGAATGGATCAACATTCCAAATATGAAGCTCTGGCATGGCACTTTGAACACCCTGGGTTTCGGCTGGCTTAGTCTTCTGGGTTGGGAATTAACACGAAACAAGGCATGAAGACCTTTGTGGATCAAATGGGCCGGGCGGTCCAATTGGCAAACTGGCCGCCACGTCGAATTATATCGCTGGTTCCTTCTCAAACGGAGTTCCTGGCAGATCTTGGATTGGACCAGGAGGTGGTCGGCATCACCAAATTCTGCCTGCATCCCACGGATTGGTTTCAAAACAAGAAAAGGGTAGGCGGCACCAAAACGCTTGATTTTCAAAAGATTGAAGCGCTGAAACCCGATTTGATCCTTGGCAACAAGGAAGAAAACGAGCAAAGCCAAATCGAATACCTGACCGAACGGTACCCCGTTTGGATGAGCGATATCTACACCTTGGAAGATGCGCTGGATATGATGCGAAGATTCGGTGAATTGACCGGGAAAACCGAAAAAGCGGACGCCATCGCAGATGAAATTGACTCGGGATTCACTCAGCATTCATCCCTCCACACGCAGCACTTAAAAGTGGCCTACCTCATTTGGCGAAAACCTTATATGGTTGCAGCAGCCGGAACCTTCATTGATAACATGTTGCAGCACGCAGGATTTGAAAATGCATTCAAAGACCGGGAGCGATATCCGGAAGTTTCTGCTGCGGAACTAGCTAATATAGATCCCGAAATTATTTTGCTCTCATCAGAGCCATACCCTTTCGCTGAAAAACACATCACGGCGCTACAGGAGATCTGCCCAAAGGCCCGGATCCAATTGGTGGACGGGGAAATGTTTTCCTGGTATGGGAGTCGCTTGCTGCATGCGCCGGGTTATTTTGCGGCGTTGCGGAAAGAGATTGCCGGAGTTTGAAAAAGTATTTAGCGTAGACGTTTTTGCCCCACGCACTCATTGATTCGCATTGCATGAAAATCAATCGTCCCTTGTCCTCCTGAGCGCAGCGAAAGACCCTACTGGAGTGGCGCGGGGTTCAAAAAAGACCCGAGCGCGGCAGGGAGATCTGTTTTTAAACTTAAAATCCCGGGGGTAGGGAAGACCTCGAAAGGGGAAAACGCTGCGAGGATAGACAAGAGATTTGTTGTCCTTCCATTCCGTTAAGGATAAGCGTCAAATTTTGCAAGCCCGAGTGCTGTCATCCCGACGATAGGAGGGAACTGCTCAGGTAAAAGTGGATATCTATGTCTTAAGCAATGTTGAAGAATTAGCTCCCGGTTTTTTATGTTTGGTTCTGATGGTGGTGATACTGCTTTTGCGATAGAAAAAAGCACAGGCGATATTTACGAAATTCCATTTATTGGCATGTCAAAGGAAGAAGCTACTTTTAAAAATAAAACTTTCACAGAATTTATGGAGACTATCTAAACGCAAATTGCAATCAGACAAAAACACCAGGCTGGGAGATGTTTTCCTGGTATAGGAGTCGGGGAAACGTTTACACTAAACACTTTTTTGCACCACATGGGGTAAATGTTCAGTAACTGTCTGCTATTTCTTCTCCCACTTTTCAATCTGCTCAAGCACTTGTTTCCAGGTCAGGCTACCCATCGTTTCAACGGCAGAACGACCGCCGTTGTATTTTGAAATGGAAAGGCCCCAGCTGGATTCACGGATTAAAATACCGGTCAAATGGCCCTCGCCATCGTTTTCAAGGGTCGCAATGATTTTGAAAGCCGGGTTTGCATCCGGCCCCTGGTGATAATGGTATGTGGTGCTGCCTTTTTTACCTTCTAGCTCATTCAAAAACACTTCAAAATTCATGGGCCAGGGAATGTCAAATTGTGCCCCCGATTTTCGGACCACAATGAGCGGGCTGTCTTTCATGGCGGTTTCAACGATGATGGTATCGTTCAGCTTGCTGAATTGCGCCATGCCCCAACGTTGTTTTTCGGGCTGGAGATGTTCTTCCGGTCGGAAATACCCTGATTTAAGTTTGCCTGCTTCAAAGACGATATGCCCAACGTGGATGCCTTGAACGGTCGAATAAATATCGGTTGTGCCACTGTCGTATGGCTTTGTGAATACGGTCTTTTCTAAAATATGCCCGTTTGGGGCGAACATTGTGGCCGTGTCGTTGGAATATTTGATGATGCCGAGCGTGTCGCGGGAATAAGGCAGCTCGAGGACGGTAAGGGTGCGTGCGCCATCGGTATAAAAATGCTTGCTGAAAGGCTGTTCTTTCTCTTTTATAAAACCTGAAAAAGGTTGGCCGTTTCGCGTTTCAAGTTCCTGGTAGCCTTCAATAAACTCGAACTTGTCGCCTGTAGGCTCACCATCTTCCATACGGGCAAAGGTTTTTTCATAACTGGATGCGTTCTTGAGCTCATGCCAGCCGCTCCATGCTTTGCCCTCCCGGAATTGACCGACGAAGGGTCTTTTTTTCAAAAAAATTACCGTCTCGCCGTCTAATTTGCCAGCCCGGTAAGTCTCTGTTTTAGTCACCTCGCCTCCAAAAGCATTGGCATACTGCTTGACCTGTCCGTCCAATAAGCCGTTTTTGTATTGTTCCTGGCGCTTGACTTCTATGAAATCGCCCTCGAACGGCTTGTTGTCTCTATAAACGCCGGTGAAATAAAATGTGTCCACTTTATTGCGGTCGTACTTTGTCCAGGAAAACCGCGCCATGCCATCACGCTGTCCGCCAACAAAAGGCACGGTCGCCTGTACTGAATTAAAAAAAATGAAGGCCGTGCCGTTTTTCAAGCTGTCGCGGTATTCGTAAATGCCATGATTGCCGTTCGCCTCGCCTTCGATAAAACGGCCTTGGTAGGGCTGCCCGTTTTTGTAAAACCCCCGGGCTGCGATTTTGCCATTTTTATAAAAAATAGTTTCCCCGTTCAATTTGTCATCGGCATATTGTTCAATTCGAATCGGCTTGTCGTCGTAACTCAAGATTTCACAAACCCCGTGTTTTAGGCCATTTTTATAGGATAAAATGGAATTTTTGTCTCGAAAACGTCCGGAAAAACGCTTTCCATCGCGCAATTCACCTTCAAAAAGCTGGCGGCTATCCCGGCCAAACTCCTTTGTGAAACCGTTTTTGGCCGCCTCGATACGCTGCACGACGAAAGTGTCCGGGAAGAAATAGGTGGTTTCGACAAGATTGCCCGTTTCGTAGCGCAAGGAAATTCGCTGGCCTCCTTTTCGGGCAAACGTGCCCTCGTACATTTTACCCTCGCGATAGTTGCCTTTCGTTTGAAAAAGCCCATTTTGGGACCGAACAGTAGCTTCTCCGTCGGGCTGGTCCTGTTTGAAATGGGTCGATGATTCGAGCGTTCCATCCTCGAAAAAGGTTTGGCAAACGCCGTTTTTTTCCCCTTCGACATAATCGCAGAGTTCCCGGTTGTGAAAAATCCGTCCGGAAAAAGGCCCGCCATCTTGCCAAACGCCCGTCGAAGGGATGGAACCGTCTGATCCGAAATTGCGGGTTTCGCCATTTTCCTGTCCGTTGAGCATTTGAACATCAAACTGTTTTTGGCCAAAATTTTTGGTAAAATGGGTGTTCAAGCCGGTGTTAGCTCCCTCCAGATAAGTCATGATCACCGTGCCCTCTACATGAAGCCCATTGAAAGGCAAGCCATTTTTATAGGCACATTCGGCGATCAACGAACCTTTTGGGTCAAAACTTCGGGCATGGACGGGTTTGCCCTGCTCCATGGTCACAATTTTGGTGACGATGGCAGGGGAGTAAAAATCGAAAAATTTATCCTTATCTGAATACTCCACGAAAGTGCCATCAAGCGGCTTGTCGTAGTGCTTATCGAAGGTGCAGGCGCCAATCTTTTTGCCTTTTTCATCCCAGAATACGGCGGAAACAGGCGAAAACAACCCATATCCCAACTTTGTCTTCCGGGCAATTTTGCCATTTGGGTAAAGTTTGATCTCCTCAATTGCCTTGCCATTTTTGTATTTAACGGAAGCATGTGGATTGAAATGATTGTAGCAAATCACATGTGGGCGTATGCCGCTGAACATGGTGTCATTTTTGAAAACGGCTTTTGAAAAAACGGAACCGTCCGCATTGTAAAAGGTAGCCTTGCCATTTTTGAGTTGTTTTTCGCAAAAAAGCCGGCAAGAGCGGCGCTTTTTGTCGTCGAAAAAGGAAATCCAGCCCGATTCATAGGTTTTGTGTTCGCACACACTTTCCAGGCGCCCGGATTCAAGATATTTAAAAACGGAGTCTACCATGTGTTCGGAATCCGGCGCGTCCGACCAACCCTGCATTTGCGGCTTGCCGTTCATGAAAAAATCCTCGATGTGCCATTTTTTGCGCTGGGCATCAAACCTGGCAAAACGGAAATACCGCGCTTTTGCTTGTTCTACGGGTTTGAACTTTCCATCGAGCCAGATCGTGTCTGATTTTTGACCAAAGATTGGACTGGTGGCTGTCAAAAAAAATAACAGCGATAATGGGAGGAGATTGCGGGTCTCAGC
>JBILHS010000139.1:0-12378 GCA_044350425.1 Saprospiraceae bacterium
TCGGTAGACCATAGGCCATCAAATGAAATTAGGCGAGCAGAGCCGCGAAATGATTGCTCAGCTCAGCTCGCCTGATGCAAGGGTGTGTTCAAAAGCTACAAACGTTGCGCCTCTCCGAGGCTAAGCGACTAAATAACGTAATTGTTGAATTAGCAGGATCAAAATAGCCACAGAGTGGCGCAATGTCGGTAGACCATAGGCCATCAAATGAAATTAGGCGAGCAGAGCCGCGAAATGATTGCTCAGCTCAGCTCGCCTGATGCAAGGGTGTGTTCAAAAGCTACAAACGTTGCGCCTCTCCGAGGCTAAGCGACTAAATAACGTAATAGTTGAATGAGCAGGATCAAAATAGCCGCAGAGCGGCGCAATGTCGGTAGACAATGGCCATCAAGCGAAATTAGGCGAGCAGAGCCGGGCGATCATTTCGCGGCTCAGCTCGCCTGATGCAAGGGTGTGTTCAAAAGCTACAAACGTTGCGCCTCTCCGAGGCTAAGCGACTAAATAACGTGATTGTTGAATTAGCAGGATCAAAATAGCTGCAGAGCAGCGCAACGTCTATAGACTACAAACGTTGCGCCGCTCCGAGGCTAAGCGCTGCCAGTACAACTCGAATCAAACATCAATTTATGGAAGCTTACGGCGCAGTACTAAACCTCGTCATCCCCATCTTTTTCGCCCTGTTTTTTATCGAAACCATCGTTGCCTGGCGGCGCGGAGCAAAGGTCATTCGAGGCCTGGACAGCATTTCCAGCTTTAGCTCAGGCATTACCAATGTGGTGAAAGACGTACTTGGGCTGAGCGTGGGTATCCTCAGCTATGTCTGGCTAGTGGATAAAATTGCCCTGGTACACATCGAAGCTACCTGGGCCTTGTACCTCATCGCTTTTATTGCGGTGGATTTTCAGGGTTATTGGGTGCACCGATGGAGCCATCAGATCAATTTTCTCTGGAACCGGCACATCATTCACCACAGCAGCGAGGAGTACAACCTGTCCTGCGCCCTGCGGCAATCGGTCTCAACTTTTATCAATTACTTCACCTTTTTGTTGCTCCCGGCAGCTTTACTGGGTGTGCCGGGTAAGGTGATCGCCATCATCGGGCCGCTACATTTGTTTTTGCAATACTGGTACCACACGCAGCTGATTGGCAAAATGGGCTGGCTGGAGCATATCATCGTCACCCCTTCGCACCATCGCGCACACCATGCCATCAATGCGGAGTACATGGACAAAAACTATGGCCAGATCTTTATTCTCTGGGATAAATGGTTTGGCACCTTTCAGGAGGAACGGGCGGATGTGCCGCCAGTCTACGGCGTAAAACGTCCGGTACACACCTGGAATCCCTTCAAGATCAACTTTCAGCACTTTTGGCTGATCTTCACGGATGCCTGGCGGGCGCGCAGCTGGTGGGATAAACTGCGCATCTGGTTCATGCCTACAGGCTGGCGTCCGGCGGATGTGGCGGAACGATATCCGGTCTTTGCCATCAGCGATGTCTACCATTTTGAGAAATACGACACGCCTGCTTCACGCAGCCTGGTGGTCTGGTCCTGGATCCAGATGTTCTTCTGTTATTTCCTGCTGATCTACTTTTTTGCCTTTATTGGCAGCATTGGTTCGCCGGGCATTTTTCTATACGGGGCCTTTATTTTTGCCGCGATCTACGCCTATACGGAGTTGATGGATCGCAACCCGTGTGCAAGGTGGTTTGAAACCATCAAATCTGCCTTCGGACTTTACCTGATCAGGCAGTCGGGAGATTGGTTTGGTGCGCGGGAAAATGTTGGGGTGTGGTATGTTTATGTGGTGGGCGGTTACTGCATCTTATCTGTGGCAGTCGTTTTCTGGCTGGTGGAACGGGAAGTGAAAGTGGGGGATTCTATCTCAATTTAACCTTATCCCCCGGAAATTTCCGGATCAACTTCCGGACACCAGCTTCTATCTCTGCAAAAGGCAGAGCTTCCTTCGCAATATAACTGACCATCAAAGAGATATGTAGGTCCGAGGCCTTGATCTTATCGTAGAATTCCTGCTTTTGCAGGCGATAGGCCTCGCGGATCTGGCGTTTGAGTCGGTTGCGGGCTACGGCTGTTTTGAAATTCCGCTTAGGCACAGAGATCAGTACCTGCACCCGGCTCATGGCGGCCAAATAAGGAGAGGATTCCTTCCACACGACGCGTAAGGGGTAGGCCACAAAGGAATGGCCGCCCCTGAAAAGACTGCTGATGGCCTTCCGGCTTTTGAGTCGTTCTGGTCGTGTGAAGCTTGGCATAGGTACAAAAATAAGACTTCCGAGACCGCAGGGGCTTCGGAAGTCTTATCAATTTTGTTCAGCCATCTTTCGCAAGTATTGAACTTGCAAAAAATTATGCGTTTGTCTTCAAGCGACGCTCGTCAGAAACGGTAAGTTTCCAGCGACCTTGCTTACGACGGCGGGCCAATATTTTGCGTCCATCTTTGGACTCCATGCGCGTACGGAAACCGTGCTTGTTGCTGCGCTTTCTCCGCGAGGGTTGGTATGTACGTTTCATCGCTTACTCTGTAAAATTTGTTCTTTCCGAAAACGGAGCGCAAAGGTAGACTTTGTTTTTTAAAATCAAAGCCTCCGGCGTAGAATTTTCTGAAAATGCTTTTTGGGAGATTGACCGGGTGACTCAAAGTCACCCGGTCAATCTCCCAAAAAGCTATGATCGCAGCACAAGCACTTTGCCAGAAAATATCTGCCCACTCTTCGTTGTTAAATTAAAAAAGTATAATCCTGGCACTAAATTTTCGAGATTTAGATTCATTGACATGCCCTCCCATTTGCCAATTCTAATGTTTTGACGGGAAGCGTCGGTGAGTATCCATTGGCCTTCCACCGGGCTTGGAAGACTGAAGGTGGTTTCGATAGATGCCGGATTGGGATAAACCACTACCGAACCCCATTGTACAGGTAATTCCTTCGTGCCTATCAGCGTAGAATCGCATTCAAAATACGATTGCCTGTAATGAGGCATGTTAGGGATCGTAGCAAAATTGTAGGAGGGTAGTACGATTCCATGTTGCACCAAATCGCAACTCAGACCGGGGCAATTGGGCTTATTGATCACGTGAAGATTAAAGGTGCTGCTCGTGTTAGAGATGTAGATTTTCCCGTCAGGGGCCAGCGCGGCGAGGTAGAAGATGGTGGGATATGGATTTTGGTAGCCATCCCAGGTGGCAATTTTTATCTTGCTGGATTCGATGTCAGTGTCCTGCAAGTCAAACTGATAGATATTTTTTCTTGCGCAGACGTATAAATATCTCGAATTGGACGATACCGACACTCCAGCGATGTAATTGATGGTGTCGTTTGAAAAATCAATATGGATAGGGTTAAGAAGATCACCCGTAGAGGCATCAAAATCAAAGATGTTCAGCCCGTTCCATGCATTGAACCGGATGTATTTTTTTCCATCAGGTGAGAAGGTCACTTGCGCGCCCAAATCCTGGTCATTCCAAACATTGCCCGCACACTTGAGTTGAGCAGGCTGTACGCCCTCGGATGTAACAGGCACAAGGAAGTAGCAATTAGAGTGCGATTTGGGCACGATAACCCACCAATCTTGCCCGTTGGATTGCTTTACAGCCTGAATATTCCCCCTTGCAAGGGTATCGAACACTGCGACCTGATTTTTCAACACCACCGCGCCATAGCCAGAGTCATGTGCCAGATCAACCTTTTGATAAAATAACCTTTGCGGTGCTAACTCAAGAAAGTTAGTGCCTGCATATGGCTCTACAAAGTCAAGGTTGAAAATATAATACAAGCTATCACCCTCAGGGGAGGGGATGGCGATCACGCCCTGAATGAGCGGGCTGCCCCCGGAGGAACAATAAATATCTTCTATCAAGCCTGGATTGATACTGTCCCCGTTTAGCATGATTTCATGCTTGGCGTTGACAATATAACAGCCGTTCGAGTAAAAGAGAAGGTTTCCGTCCTTATCGCTCATACTTGTGTTTGAGCCTTCCACAAGAAATTTATGCACTGTTTTTATGTGGGAGATATGGCGAGGGGTTTCTCTGAAATCCAATAAGATTGCATCACCGCCGGGATCAAGCAGGGAAGTGTCGTACCCGATGACCCACTGATAATCCCTTTTATCCTGAGCGTCGAGATTAAGGGAAAAAAGGATGAGAACAAATGACAGAAGTACAGTTAAGGTGCGCATATCAGAACAAAAAAGAGGCTGCTCCAGTGACTCAAAGTCACCAGGTCAATCTCCCAGATACAGCCTCTTCTTTATTTGTTGCTCCGAGTGATTGCTTCTGCTTAAAGGGAATTTTCATCTGCTTATTCCGCAATACCGAGCTTGAGTGTCTTCCTGAGCGTAGCGAAGGATCCTATTAATAATGCCCCAAATAGATCAAAACAGATCCTTCGCTACGCTCAGGAAGACACCCGCTCCTGGTATTGCGTACTAAGCAAGCATCGATCAGCCGTTTTTGTGTTTATCAGTTTTGAACCATTAATTTCCCCGTCCCTACGATCTTCCCAGCCTGACCAATATTAAAAAGGTAAACCCCTGAAGGCAAAATACCCTTATTCAACTGGAAAACCGAGTGATCCGATTCCATGGCTAACTGCATCTTCCCCTGAAGATCAAACACCTGCAAAAGCAGTGGACCATTTTCCCGCAGGCCCGTTACCTCCAGCGTTGCCGCATCGGTAAATGGATTGGGGGATACCAATACCGCATATTCCGGCTGCAAAGGTTGCCACAATCCTACCGTGACAAAATTCTCGCCCAAACGATGGAAGGTGGTATTGGTGATGATGGCCTCGTTGAAATCAAAATAGATCTCTGCCGTATTATGGATCACCGTTTCCAGGGGAGCATCGGCACGGGGATGGATGGTGAATTTGAAAAAGCCATGGGAAGCGGGCTCATTCACGTTGGAGTCTGGGAGCAGGATATTTTTGTAGAGGAAGGTAAGTGTACCTGCGCCGCTCAGATCCCAGGTGTAAGGGTGACTGCTAGCGCCGGTACGGAACGTAGCCGGATCGAGCCAGCTGGAAAGGGTATCTACCACACGGACCGTAAAGGCAGTGTCGTTGCCGGTGTTCTGGAACCGGATCAGATACTCCAGGGGTGTATCTGGACGGATGTAATGCGCAGTGCCATAACCTTTTGGAAAGGCCTGCTTATCATTAGGATCATAAGACCCTGTGTTTTCTCTACAATCAATGTCTACAAATTCATCGGCATCGTTTGCAAAGAACTGGTTCACAAAACCAGTTGAAAAAGTAGGCCCGGTGGTACATCCTTCTACGGACATAGCTGGCGAAGATTGTCCCGGGTGGAAAGGCTCCTGTGGGACCTCCAAACGCCAGGTGCTGCCATTGGCGGGCACGCTGACGGTGACGGATTCGCCCGCATCCAGTTGCACCGGAGCAGACATCAGCATCACCTGATCTTCTACCACGATGTATTCAAGTGCGTTGGGCATGTTACCGGTACCGATGTTCTTAATGGTGAACCGTACCGAATCAGGCTGACATTCGCTGCTGATCTGAAGGCTGGCACCTGACCAGAGTGGGTTGGTAGGTATGCAGGAAGAGTCCGGGTAGATATGTGCCTCGGTGCAGTGGGTCTCGCCCAATGCAGCATCGCAACTGAGCAGGGCTTTTATACTGAAGCCGCCGCATGCTCCCTCCTCAATGTCGCCCACCGCAAAACGCAATACGCCGCCGCCCAGGTCCGTAAAGGGGATAGTGGAACTTATGGGGGTAAATAAGGGGTCTAAGGTGATATCCACATAGGCGTCTTCAGCCGTCTCGGTGCCGATATTACAGTAGCTTACGGTAAATTGATTGTTGTCAAAACACCTGCGCAGATTGCCCGAACTGAGATCCACAGTAAGCAATGGGCAACCCGCCAGTTTTTGAAAAAGCTGGTCAGCGGCAAAGTATGTTTCATCGGCGTTGGTAGCTGCGACATTGGGGATTGCGGGACAAGGCAGCCATAGTCCGCTGGCGGGGACGGTAGAAACCGCGTAGGTGCCTCCAGTTTCAACCGATATTTCGTAATTTCCATTTGCATCCGTGCGTGCATAATAGGTACGTATTGCACCTTGAGCCTTTACGATCCAGCCGGAGATAGGAGGCTCTCCTGCGTCCGTTTGGCAGTTCGCTATGGTATCCTGTAATACACGGCCTTTTATTTCGCTGCAAAGCGTGCCACCCCCGGTAACCACTACACTGGCGGTGGACGAGCAGCCATTTATTATATTGAGCACAGTCAACGTATACGTTCCAGGCTCATTGACGATAGGATTTAAGGTGTTGCCGCCGCTCAGAATGTTCCCATTCAGGGTAGACCAGCTAAAAGTAAAACTTGGGCCTCCTCCAGCGGCAGGCAAGGTCAAAGTTCCTCCACCGCATGGAAGTTCCAGATCGGAGACTAGACTGAATTGTGGGCCGATGATATCTTGTACTATCACCACTTGGTCGGTAGAGGTACAGCCATTCACGAGGTTTGTTATGGCTAGAATGTAAACCCCGGGAACAGTGACGGTGGGTGACATGAGTCCTACATTGTTAGGGCCTATTCCTGGCCCTACCCATATGTAGGAAAAGTTCGGTCCGATAGAGGAACAATTACCACCATCGAGTATAACCTGATTGACCAAGCAATTCAATAACTGATCCGGCCCGGCACAAGCTGCTGGCGGAACGATGTCCTCCAGTACCAAGGCTGTTTTGATGGTTGTACAGCCATTTGCATCTGTAACTGTAAGGAAATAGGCGCCAGGCTGTTGTACCTGGATAGTATTGGTCGTTGCGCCATTGCCCCATTGATAGTTGTAAGGTGGATTCCCCCCACTGACCAAAGGATTGAGGCTTGCACTGTTTAAAACACAAGTGAGGGTAATGGCTGGAATTTCTACTGCCAGGGCTTGTGGTTGTGTCACGGTTGTTTCCGCAGTAGCGGTACAACCCAGGATGTCTGTAACTGTGCAGGTGTAAGTCCCGGCTGGCAAACCGGAAAGATCCTCGGTCGTGGCAAAGTTCGACCAGGCGTACGTGTAAGGGGCGGTGCCATTGTTGGCCGACAGGTCAACAGCGCCGTTGCTCTGGCCGAAGCAGGTGACAGGTATCGCCACGGCACTGGCGCTGCATTGCGCCTGAGCAGTCCGGGTGCCGGCAAGCAGGCCTAAAAGCAGGAGTAGATAGGGGTAGCGTATGGGTGTCATAATGGATCGTTTTTCAAATTTGTTGGATGGCAGATGGTGAGACCTGCCGTGAAGAGTTGGTCAATACAAAGGGCGAATTCGCTTAACAGTCCTTTGATGCTACAAATGTTAGGCTTGCTGCTTGATTGTGCAAAGACATTTTTTTACATTTGTTCCCTTCATTTTTATAGATATAATTTTAAAGACTTGATAAACAATGTTTTAAAATAATTAAGTTTGTTTAAAAATTAAAATGGCCTCATAATTTTACCACTTCTATGGAAAAAACTTTGCTCTGGGAAGCCTTTGTTTCCCTCACGACCACAGAAATCCGCGAATTGGGCAAATTCGTCCGCTCGCCCTTTTTCAATGCCCGCCAACAGCCGATCCTGCTGTTCGACTATCTGGATGCCTGCCGACGAGCCGGACGTTTGCCCACGGATGCTGAAGCCGCTGGGGTATTAAATAAAACGGAAGGCGGACTCAAAACACGTCAGGCCAATTCAGCCCTGCTCGCCTTGCTGGAAAAATACCTGGCCTATCAGGAGAAGTTTCAGGATGAGGGCCGTGCCAAGATCCGGCTCGCCGCTGCTTATCGCAAACGAAACCTCAGCAAACATTTCAACATTACGCTCCGCGAAGCCCGTGAAAGCCGGGAAGCACAGCCCTGGCGCCATGCAGATTATTTTCACGATCTGAACCTGGTTGAGTGGGAGCGCTATCAATTCGATACACTGACCAGGCGTACAGAGGTGCTGAACCTCCAGGTTACCTCTGATCTGATGGATACGGCCTTTATTGCCAGAAAACTGCGCCTCGCTTGCCTGGCCACCTCGCACCAGACAGTCTTCAAAGCGGAGTATCGCATCGGGCTGCTGGATGCGGTACTCCGCCATGCAGAGACTGAAAATCTACTGGAGACCCCAGCTGTGGGTTTGTATTATTACTGCTATCAATTTCAGACGGACCTGCCCAATGCTGAGCAGCATTTTGAACGTTTCAGGACCATACTCGCGGCACACGCCGGGGAATTTCCGCCTGAAGAACTGCGCACCCTTTACCTGCTTGCCATCAATTTTGGCATTAAAAAAATTAACCAGTCGGCAGAAGGCTGGCTACGCGCCACGCTGGATCTGTACCAGGGCGCACTTGCACGCGATCTGCTGCTGGAAAACGGGCAGATCTCCCGTTTTGCCTTCAACAACATCATTGCGATTGCACTCAAGGTCGGGGAGCTGGATTGGGTAGAACATTTCATTCTGGAGCACAAAAACCTGCTGGAACGACAATGGCGGGAAGCCACCGCCAGCCTGGGTCTGGCGCGTGTGGCGTATGCGCGCAAGGACTTTAAAACAGCGCTGCTCAACCTGCAACGATCCGACTACAAAGATCTGATCAACAACCTGACCGCGAAGACCTTGCAACTCAAGATCTTTTACGAAACGGAGGCCTTTGACTTGTTGGAAAACCACCTGAAAGGCATGAAAAACTATATCCGCCGCCATACGAGCATCGGCTATCACCGCACCAATTATGGCTTGATCCTGGCGTACACGCAGCAAATGATGATTTTGGACTTCAAAAAAAAGGAGGCAGTAGAAGCCTTGCGGGTTTCGATCTCCGGGGAAGAGATTTTGACGGAGAAGGAATGGTTTTTGGAGATGTTGGGTTGATATTTCAACAGACCATTCCGCCCCAAACAAAATCGCGAAAATCGTCGCCTGGCGGGTAACGGCCAATGAGTTGGGATGCTGGTAAGCCAAGTGCGGTGGAGCGCTTGACAAGCACCGCCAGGTCGCTCGCGTGGGGCGTTTCCTTTACCTCCACAGCCGTTTTTTGATCCAACACAAAATCAATCTCCGCCCCTGCTTTAGTTTGGTAATAACGAATATCAGGGATTCCAGCTCGTATAAACTGAAGGAAAACAGCGTTCTCAAATACTTGTCCACTGCTCACTTGCGCCAGCTGGTTGAGAATGCCAGTATCAGCAAGAAATACCTTTTTGCGATAGGCGATTTCTTTGTCGGTATTTTTAGTGAATGGCGAGACCAGGTGAATGAAATAAGTGCGCTCCAAAAGCTCGAGATAGGCGTTGACTTTGCGGCGATCAGCGCCCAATACACCCGTCACCCCTGAAATTTCAAGTAAAGTACCTGAACGGGCTGCGAGCAGTCGGATAAGCCGGTAGAGCGTTGCACTGGCATCAAAATCTGATAAGAGCCTGATATCCAGCTCAATATAAGCATTTATGATATCCTGTAAAAAATCCTTTTTGTCTTTTTCAGTATTCGCCAGTACCACTTGTGGAAACCCACCGAAACGGACAAACTCTTCGTACCAGGATTTAAAACGGTTGTAAAGTGGAAGGCTGTAAGGTTGCTGGGCGTATTTGATCAAATCGTTTGCCTCCACTTCTTTGAATTGAAGGAATTCGTAAAAATCAAGTGGGTACATCTCAAAGATACGCTTCCGCCCTGCAAGACTCTCTGAAAAACGATTGCGCAGGTAAAAGGAGCTAGACCCTGTGACGATGAACTTGAGGGGAAAATGGTCGTGGTAGTACTTAATAAAGTTTGTAATTTCGGGGACCAACTGGATCTCATCCAATGCCAGAATACCCGGCTGGTCGAACTGAAGTCCCAATTGTTCCAGCTCCCGCTGGACATCACCAAATAGTTTTTGCTGAAAAACAAATCGGTGATCCGGGCGCTCCAGGTCAAGGTATAATTTGTTCGACAAGGGCGAAATTTCCAGCAGATGCCGCAAGGTGGTTGACTTTCCGACCCGACGCATCCCAGTAATCACGGTGACTTCTTGCGATGAAAGATGCGCTTCTAAGGTTGGAAATATTTTTCTTTTATACATAGAGATATACTTTTTGTGCAAATGTATGTATAAAAAGTATATCTCTATGTGCTTTTTTTGTGCAAAAAGGCGTCTTTCAAATCACACCTTTTTCGGAGGCAAATCAAAAGCGACCGCCTGATGGTCCAGATGTCCATTGTGTGCCCCATCGCAGAAAGGCTTGTTTTTGGACAAGCCACAGCGGCACAATCCAAGTGCCGTACGGCCCTGAAGCCCGTACACATTGCCCTGAGCGTCCACAATTTCAAAATCGCCCTCTACCTTGAGAGAGCCGTTAGAATTTACCGTAATTTTTGTCGCAGCCATTGTAAAGTTTAATTTTTTGCGAAGGTAGAGAATTTGGCAGCTTTTCAATCATATGCATACGGCGCATTATTTTCAGCCAAGCGCCGCACATTTTCCAACACCCTTTTCATGTAAACCTTCCAAAAGGTCTTTGTAAAAAGCCAATTGACAGAAACCCATTTTATGTGCCGTATTTTTATTTCTGTTTTCTTAATTGGAGTTCTCGTATGAATAAGAATAGTGGAAAACCGAAAGCAAAGGCAACAAAGACAGTCAAGAAAAGATACCACCAAATTCTTTTCATTTTTAGCCGAAACCCTTCCACTAGTGCCGCGCCCGGCCATTAAGGTATGAATTGGGGAGGCAAATTTTTTCTTTATCAAGGCGTGAGAAGGGCGCAATGCGGGACATTTTAACCGACGAACAACGCAGAGAAAGGAAAAATTAGACCGCCATATTCACACCTTAATGGCCGGACGCGGCACTAGTATAAAAAATGTTCCTGCAATAGCTCCGGTCCAAAAGTCAAATGTTAAGCTTTTTGCGTAATAATTATCTGACCAGGTACTTGTGATAAATTCTGTAGGGTCGAAATTACCTTCATGTTCTATAATGCCAAGTACGGCAAAATAATAGGTGAGTCCACCGCCAAGGATTGTCAATAATAGATAGAAGTAATGTTTGTTATTCAATATTATATTCATAATTTATTTTGTTTTTCAGGCACACTCTAAACGGCATTTTGTTGACGTAACTTGCTGAATTGGAATTACATGGAAAGTTTCTGTCTGCTGGATATTTATCACACAACGCCACAACATCGCTGCGTCATAAAGCAGCTACCCACACCGCTATGCTACAACATTTTCAATTCGTTGTGTCGTAGTGGCGTTGTGTGAAACAAAAAGTAGTATTGCACCACACACATTATCCACCATTCTACTCGAAATTGCTATGTTTGGGCCAAATTAACCTTCCGCAAGTCAAGCAGCTTCCCGATCATGAAAATCCTGACCTCCGTTATCAAAATCCTGATCCCATGCATACTGTCAGGATTTATATTCACCGGTTTCAAACCATTTGAAACTTTTTCCCTTGAAAATAAGCAGTTCAGGATCACCATCAATCCAATGGGGCGTATCACGCAGCTGATAGACAAGCGCAACGGAACCGATTATGCGTTGGAACGCTACCCCTCGCCGATACTTGCCCTGAACGTTCAGGATAGTACCTTATTGCCCAGGAAAGCGATCTACCTGCCCGGGGAATCCCGGATCTTATTGCAGTACAAGCCGGATCTGACTGCTCAGGTCCAGGTGGTAATGAAGGAAAGCCATATTTCCTTCGAACTCATCGCACTCAGCAATGAAGCAGCTGTGGATGCTGTGGTCTGGGGGCCTTACTCGACAGAAATCAAGGGAAGTATCGGGGAAACGATCGGAATTGTACAGGATTCGTCCTTTACGATCGGCATTCAGGCTTTAAACCCCAAAACGCTTGGAGGCTATCCCTGGAAAGCCAACGACCACCTGCCCCAAATGGATATCTTTGAACAGGAAGACTTTGAAGACGTAAGCCATGCAAAACGATGGGTACTGTATTCCGTAGAAGCGGCTAAACCCACCACTTATGGCAGCACTTTACAGGCCTACACCCGCAACCGTAGCAAGGACCGTGTCATTGAAAACTGGGGCCACCAGCGCTATGTCGCACCTGCATTTGCCGATGGCGGATTGATCGGCAGCAAGATCGCCTTGTTTGGCTGTGCCACTGATCAAACCCTGGCTACTATTGGCTCGATCGAGCTGGCAGAGGGCCTGCCACACCCGACCATCAACGGTCAATGGGTCAAGACTTCTCCGCTCATCAATGCCTCCTATCTGATCATGGACTTTGATGAATCCAATATTGACGAATGTCTGGGCTATGCGCAAGCGGCCGGCCTGCATTACCTATATCACGGAGACCCATTCACCACATGGGGACACTATGGGCTAAAGCCGGCTTTTTTTCCAAGCGGGATCGC
>JBILHS010000182.1:0-6802 GCA_044350425.1 Saprospiraceae bacterium
ACAATGCACAAGGGATGCTTGTCACAAGAGCATTGGTGGCTACGGATGGACGATGGGAGCAATTCTGGAAGTATTATATGCGGTAAATGACCTGCGGAATTCTACATCAAATGGGAATCACACCCTCTGGTTGCAACTCGGTTGGAGATTTTGGCTTTGGAATACATGCTTCTGATGCGGGCTTTAGAGTTGGTTCAGGATGTAATGCACAAGTTTTACCCTGCCCAGCGGCAGCAATTGACAAAACTACATTCAAAAACCTAGGGATTGGTATTTATGCTGCAGCTCTAACAAGTAATCGACCATATACAGTATTTCAAGCATACTTCGAAAACTGCTACTTTGGAATTCACAATTTGAATGTACATGGAATGACCATAGTAGCAAATGATTTCAAACTTGGGAATTTACCTTCAACTACTGTTTCTACTAACCAGTTCGGCTTGTTTATAGAAAACGATATTTTTGATTGGCAAGTTCAACAGAATAAATTCTTCACTAATGGTGGATCCGCTGGGATAACAACAGTTGGATCGTATTGTAAAAAAACAGGGTTTATCCGTAAAAGTATTCGGAACAATAAATATCATTACCTTAAATTTGGCAACCTTGCGGATGGAGCTAATTCAGGAGCATTACCGGGTACAGGTGTCCAGTATTTTTGCAATGAAAACATTGGAGTCTCAGGAGATGATTTCTCTGTACTTTCTAATTCGACGATCAATTTAATTCAAGGGACCTCAGGAAATTTAGGTCAACAGTTTATTGCTACAGGCAATACATTTTCACATAGTAGTGTTGATTTTAGAAATGACGGTCCTGGCCTTATTCAGTATCAATATTTACCATCAAACCCTCCAGAAATTCCGATTACCTTCTTTCCGGCCCCACCAATTATGCCAGGTAGTTTGTTTATTCCAAGTGTAGCAAATACTCCGGCTGATTGTTCCTTAGCATATTGCCTTCCACCTTGTAAAACAGAATCGGAAATTAACGCTATTAAAAACGATTTTTACAATTATAGGAATTCCTATAATGTGTCGCGGGCGCAATATTTGTCTGCTGTTTCAGCACAAAACAGTACTTTGGCCGAGCAAAAAAAGAGGGAATTCATTTATTTTTTGCAAAAAAGGGACGAAGCAGGAGCAATCGTAAATATTCACTTAGCTTTCGACACGCTTAATTACAATATCGATTCCACTCGGTTTTGGATTAACAATATGAATTCTTACGGAGCAGATGTTCAAGTTGCTTTGCAATATGCTACAGTGGGTAATTCTTCAGCTGCTTATACTAAGACTCAACAAATTGCTTCGAAGTATAGTATTACTTCTTCTGAAGAATTAAATGACCTTGCAGCTGTAAATCAAATGATTGGAATTCTTGATTCCTATTCTCCTTACTATCTTAATGAAAGTAGAGTTCAACAAATTAAATTGATTGCTGATGCCAATTTGGGATATTCTTCAAGTATTGCTCGGAATATTATGGAACTTTATGATGTGCACTATTCTCCCACGTATCGTTTCCCTGAAGGACAAGAGCGTAGCAATCAAAGTAATGAATCCTCATATAAGGGAGCTGTGAAGGTGTATCCCAATCCAGCATCTAAGGAAGTCTTTTTTGAGATCTCAGGATCTGAAATCAGTAGTCAAATCACTGTCAAAATATTTGATATGTCTGGTCAAATTGTCTACAACAGATTAATTGACGCAGGTAAAACCAGTTTTGATGCCAGCAATATGTCAAGCGGCGTTTATTTTTACGAAGTCTTTCAAGAAAATAAATACATCCAATCTGGGAAGTTCTTGATTGTAAAATAAACTTCTAATCGATTTTGATTTAAGCCTGGGGGCAGGGAGCGTAAATAAAAAATTATTATGCTTTCTGCCCCTTTAATATTTCAGAATTGCAAATTAAACCTTATGAATATGTTCAAGATCTCAATTTTAATAATTTTTTCCTTACTATCACTGAATGTCTTACAGTTAAGGTCTCAAAATGGGTTCATTAGAACTTATGAAACTATTAGTAATTATAGCGAGTCCCTTATTGATATAATTCCTATTGGCGACACAATTTTGGGCATCGGATTATCTCAAAATGGTAATGCACCGTTTGAATTTGGATTACTCTTAATTGAATTTGATACGATGGGTGAAATTGTAAACACTAATCATGTTTATTCTTCGACCCATAGTTCTTATCTCTTCCAGCCACCCTCTAAAATAATTACTTTAAAAAATGGAAATTATGCAATTTCAGGAGGCATTTTGTCTTCACCTTTAAGGGTCTTTTTTTTAGAGTTCGATAAGCATTGCAATGAAATAAATTATTTTGAGTATGTTGACTCAAACGCAAGCTACTTCTCAAGTAGTAGGCTAATTCAAATTGACTCTGGGTTCTTATTATTTGGCACTGTCAATTACTTAACTGATAAAAAAAACGATGTTTTCATTAAAAAAATAGACAATAATGGAATTGAACTTTGGACAAAATACTATGGTGATTCCGCAAAAGACGAATTCTTTTTATCAGCAAAAATTGTTTCATCAAATTCAATATTAGTTGGATCTGAAAGAAATTTTCACTCTACACCATCTAGTATAGCTGATTGGTATAAAAGTTGGTTCTTTAAAATTGATACGCTTGGACAAATCTCTTCATCTTGGGAAAGTAATGTTGATGAAATTGAGGTTGGGCCGATTTCAATGCAAATAGATAGTTTGAAGGCTTTAACATACATAAGCCAAACATACACCACTATATCAGGTCAAGCTATTCGAATATTTCCGACGTTAGTTAAAAGAGACTCAGCATTCAATCTAATATGGCGGAAAGTTATTGGTCTAGGAACAATAAACGCCCCGAATGTTTTTCATGAAATAATTCGAGATAATAAGGATAATGGTTGGATTATGGTAGGTGAAACGGCGAAATTTAGTAGCATTAATGCGGGGTATGGTGAGGTTTGTTCTTGGATGTTCAAGGTAACCCAAGAAGGTGATAGTCTTTGGGACAGAAAGGATACTATTTATTGGAGTCAACAAGGAACATTTCAAAATAATACACCGGGAATCATTCAAACACCCAAAGGTGATATTTATTCTTGTGGTTATAATACACAATACTCACCATTTGTAAATGTAAGAGCCACCTTAGTAAAAGTTGATCGAAATGGATGCATTCAGAAAGATTGTAATTTAGTCAATTTGGTGGAACCAAACCCTCTAGAAGGAATACAAGTTTACCCAAATCCTACTACTGGTAAAATTGAATTTAGCGGTATTGACTATTGTAGGATTTCTATTTTTGATATATATAATAAATTAATTTTTGATCAAGCAACTAACTCTCCTATAGATATTTCAGCTCTTCCAGATGGAATTTATTTTTTATTGTTTTACAATAAAGGTGAGATTTTAACGAAAAGGATTATAAAAGCAGATGGGCCCTAAGTACTTCACGAAATTCTTAAAAAAGTCACTTAGATAGTGTAGAATATTTATTTCTGTAGCTACCCCGCTTGCGCGAGACTAATTCTGATAAGAATCTGCCCAAATCCCAAGCTCAATGCACGCTGGCGCGGAAGCTTCAGCTTCCTGCCGAGTATTCCCGTCGGCTGTGCCGACAACAAAACGTGAGTATATTAGTCCAAGACAAGGGAATTTGCATTAAGAAAAAGGTAATGTCTCAAAAAGTGGGTCTGGTCAAGGTCTTCACCGAGTAGTCAAAGAATGAATTGGATCAAATTCTTTTGATTTTTTCAGGTCTCCTTTTTGACGCCCCGTCAGGTGTTCCTAAAGCATGCCCAGGCAGAATGGCGCCGGGTCAAAAAAAGACCCTGGCGCGGCGGGGAAGGTGCCTTGGTATGCTTGAGGGCACACCTGATGGGCGAATTGACTTCGAGGAATATACACACAGAGGGTTAAAAAGGTACCCTTAAACCGCTTCGATTTTTTGAGGGAACCACCCATCGATCAGTTTCATGACATACACCAGCCCGATGGCGCCCAAAAGGTGCTTCAGGGTGTGGCCACTCCAGAATCCAAGTGCCTCATAGATGGCCTTGTCAAAATGCTCACAGAGTTTTGCGACTAAATACCAGATGAGTAAGTAAGCCATATTTCGGACATAAGGCACTTTTCCCGGAAAAGCCAGCATCAAAACAATTGCCGCCAGGATCGGGAAAAACTGAACGATCGCGTAGGGCCGAAGATCTCCGAATCCGGATGCTTCCGTATAATGCCAGTATAAAACGCTGGCAATGCCCAATGGAACGGCCAGCGAGAAAGTGAGGTGGCCCGCTTTTTTGCCCAGGTAATCAAACATCAACAGGGCAAAGAGCGACATAAACATCAGGGTCATCGGGAGCCGGTCCCAGAGGAGGGTACTGTTGTCTGGCGCCCAGTGATAATAGGCTGATCCAAAGCAGGTTATAAAAATCCCTCCGCTCAGTACCAGCGGGATCCAACGAGTCACACCTGCCGGACGGCGAGACCAGTTCAGTTGACATTGACGAAGCCCATACAGGCCAATAAAAAACATCGGTAGATTTGACATCACATTCCAGAAATATGGAATGCCGAATATCACGCGTTGGTCGCCGTACTGGTGGTAAGCGGGATCCTGAGAAATCGGATCGGTGAAGCCCAGGCTGATTGCCACCAAAAGGAACAGTCCTGAAATGAGAAATACAGGAGATTTCATGGGGGGCAAAGATGTGAAATTATTCAAAAACAATTTCAATGATGACTGTTGATGCCCACCAACATTTCTGGAAGTTCGACGCTGTCCTCGAAGTGTGGATCGATGACAGCATGCGCATTTTGCAAATTTATGGGATTAGGTCGGGGAGTTTTTATATCACATGACGGCACGACGGCACAACGTTTTAATCACCAGAGAACTCAACGTTGTGTCGCAGTGCCGTCGTGTGAGACAAAATTACCTACTACTTATTCGGCACATTCTTAGGATTCAGCAAATCATAAAACTGATCCAGTTTTGGCAAAATAATGATCCGCGTCCGACGATTGGTGGAGCGTCCGGCTTCCGTGGCATTGGTTGCCAGGGTATTGTACTCTCCCCGACCCGCAGCGATCAGTCTGTTCGGGTTGATCTTGAAATCGCGCTGTAAGGCTCTTACCACAGAAGTTGAACGCTTCACGCTCAGATCCCAGTTATCTTCCAGCACACCATTATTGTAAGGGACATTGTCTGTGTATCCCTCTACCATCACTTCCAACTCGGGGCGTGATTCGATGATGGCTGCGATCTTGCCCAATACCTGATTGGCTTTTGGGGTAAGATTATAGCTTCCACTCTGGTAGAGCATTTTGTCAGACAGGTTGATGAAAACTACGGTTTTATCTACTTTCACATCTACATCCTTGTCGTCAATACCGTCTTTGAGTACGTTTTTAAGGTTCACAGCAAGGGCAAGATTGATCGAGTCGGCCTTTGTTTTGGCGGCTTGCAGGAGTCGGATGTATTTATCCTTGCCTTCGAGTTGGGACAGCGTTTCTTTGATATTATCGCTGGCAGATTGAGAGAGTACGGTCAGATTGCCCACCTGAGAGGCTTGTTTGTCGCGTTGAGCCTGACAGTCAGCGATCTGGGCGCGGAGGTCATTGATCTGCTCTTCCCGGAGTCGCAGATTGGATTGGGACTCGCTTCGTATGCCAGCTTTTTCAGCCTCACAAGCTTTGAGCTGGCCCATCAGGTCATTGAGTTGAACGCCATATTTAGCCAGGCTCGCGTTGGCGGCATCCAATTCCGTTTGCAAGCTGGTTTGCATGGACTTGAATTTCTTTTTGGTCACGCAGGAACTGGTGGGCATCAGGAGTCCCAGGACAAGGAGTGCAAGGAGTGGGAATTTAAGTGCGATTTGCATAAAATACCGTTTATAAGTTGAAAAATGGGTTGTTTAGTATTTTTAGGAACACTATCCTTCCAGTGGAAGGGTTGTTGAATTCTTGACTTCTGTCATTACAAAATGGCTTTGAACCTGCCCGATATTTTCTAATCCGGCCAATTTGTCTTTTACAAAGTTTTGGTATCCATCCATATCTCTTACCACTACTTTGAGGAGATAATCAAATGCTCCCGTGATGTGGTGGCATTCGATCACTTCGGTCAACTCAGCGATCTGCCGCTCAAACCTGAACAGGAATTCCCGGTTGTGTTCTTTGAGGGAAACCTCACAGAATACCAACATAGATAGCCCCACTTTGCGACGGTCCAGCAGTGCTGCATAACGTGCAATATAGCCATCCCGTTCCAGCCTTTTTACCCTTTCAAATACAGGCGTGGTGCTCATGTTGACCCGGACGGCTATTTCCTTGGTGGTCAGGGAAGCATCTTCCTGAAGCATCTGCAGGATGGATCGGTCAATAGCGTCTATCGTGTCGGTTTTTTTTTCCATGAAACCTCCTTCTGAAAGGCAAAATTAGATTATTTATCTTGTATTGATAATGAAGTAAGATTTATTATCTTATTTTATATTTAAATTTGGAATAAAAATGGTGTTTATATCAACTTTGTAGTAAATAGATACTGTTATGAAAAAGCAATTTCAGCCCGAAACCCTCATGATGTCGCACGGTTACCGCCCCGAATGGTCGGAAGGCGCTGTGAAATGCCCCATTTTTCAGACTTCTACCTTTGTATTTGATTCTGCCGAACAGGGCAAAGGTTTTTTTGAAGTAGCCTATGGACTACGCGAAAAGGGCGCCCGTGAAAAAACCGGTTTGATCTATAGCCGTCTGAACAATCCGGATATGCAGATCCTTGAAGAGCG
>JBILHS010000195.1:0-5446 GCA_044350425.1 Saprospiraceae bacterium
TCCCCCGGCGCCATGGTTTCATTCGAAGTTAAGGGCGGAGAGCCGGAAGCTTTTGCGTTTTTAAACCACTTAAAGCTGGTCAAGCTTGCAGTCAGTCTCGGCAGCACCGAATCCTTGGCTCAACATCCGGCTTCAATGACCCACGCAGGCGTTGCGCCGGAGGACAAACTGGCGTATGGCATTTTGGATAGCCTGGTACGTTTGTCGGTCGGCGTGGAACACGTGGAGGATCTTTGGTGGGATCTGGAGCAGGCATTGAATGCGGTGCCGCTACCAAGGTCTTCCGTGGATTATGCGAACGAGCTGATCCTTTCCTCTAATAATTAGATTTGCACACGCAGCACTTTAAACGAAGCTTCCTGCAGTCCGTAGGTAATTGCTTGCTGGCTTTGAAAATTCAGGGTTTGCCCTTCCTTTCGAACCGACTCGATCAAGGATAGATCCAGCGTTTGTGTCAACCAGCCAGCTTGTTGGGGAAGCATCGTTTGCAGGATCCCTTCTTCGGGAAACAGCTGGTCGGGCGTGGAATAAAAGGCCGCAAAACCAAAATTGATATCTACCGCCGGCGACCAGGGGGCATCGCCGATCAGCGGACTCACCACGGTATAACATTGCTGTTCCAAAGCCCGTGCGCGTGCACCCACATGGACACGGGTAGCACCGCGAAGGGTTTCGGTGCAACTGGGTGCTAGTAAAATACTTGCCCCTCCGGCACACAAAAATGCAGCGCCTATCGGGAATTCAACATCATAACAGATCTGAATTCCAAAGCATCCCCAATCCGCTTCAAACACACACAATCGGGCAGGACCCGCCTGAACGCTCCAGGTTTCTGATTCAAAACGGGTCATAAAAAATTTATCCTGATACCCCAAACCCCCTCGAGGGCCAAACACAAAACAGCGGTTGATCACTTGTGCTCCGACGCAAACCGGAAAACTGGGCGCCACAATAATGATCCCATACTTTCGGGCCAAATCAGCAAAAACGGTGCAAAAGTCTCCACAAAGCCGATCCATACCGCGCACTTGCAAAAAGATGTCTTCCTGCTCCTCAACAGAGAGCAGGCTCACTAATTCCATGGAGCCGTATTCCGGGAATACCAGTAATTGTGCGTTTTTAAGGATCCCTTGTTGCACCCAGGATTCAGTATGCAATTTCCAGGCATCAAAACTTGCATGGTAATTTACAGGGTATTGTGCCGAAGCAATCGTAACGTTCATAGTAAGGGTCGAATCCAATAAACCATGGTTTTAGGACTGGAATGCTGTTCCCCCAGATCAGGCCAGGAAAAACAGGTGGTCAGGGAAGGTTCCTTTTGGTATCCACGTTTTGCCCAGAAATCATCCAAAGGACGATAAGTAGCCGGGCGCAAAGGATGATCCAGGGGCCGATCCACGGCACAAAAACAAGTAAGCCGATACGTGCCAAACTTCGCGGCATGGGATTCCCGGACGTCGAAAAAACGATGCCCTATTCCCAGACCTCTATATTCCGGCAACAGGATACTTTCTCCAAAATAGAATACCGTTGAAAGTGGAATACCTGCCGCAAGGAAGGGCGCCTGGACTTCTTCCGTTTCATCGATGAGTGGGATGCAAGTGGTAGCGCCGATCATTTTTTCACCATCATAAGCAGCAAACACAAGCGACCGTTCGGAAGCGGCGTATGTCTTCAGGTAGTCCAGTTCATATTCCAGCGTGCCTTCGTACAAATAAGGAAAATCGCGGAATACAGCAATCCTCAGCATTGCCAGAGGCTCAAAAACCGTGGCAATGTCGGGGCCTTCAAATGCCTGAAAATGCAGGTTCATTTCAGGCAGAAACTAATTTGATCCACAAAGGGAGGTTGTAATAAGTGGTTACCCGGGTGATTTTACCCTCCTCAACTTCCAGGAATGAACCTGCAGGTAATACATAGGCCTGGCCATGCGCTTCAACCAGGTCGCCATCGGTTTTTTTATAAATACCGTTTACTGTGAACTCACAGGCGACTCGCTTGCCCTTTGGTTCAGTGAAAAACACCAGGTCTGTGAGTTGTTCTTCATAACACGCGTCCATGTGCTGCAGAAATTCGCGGTAAAGTTCCAGGCCGATGCGTGGATCGCCTTGATTGACTTCGTGACGGATGTTGGCGGACAAAAGGGAGAGCATTCCCTCCCAGTTTTTTTGGTTGAAGTGCTGGTAGTATTGTTGAACGATTTCTAAGGCTGTCATGCGGCAAAGGTAACTTGTATGAGATTTTCAGCCTCTAAAAATGCTTAAAATACTCAAAAGGCTCTTTACAATCTTTACAGGTGTACAGTGATTTACAAGCAGTTGCGCCAAACTGGCTTACCAGCGTGGTGTTTTTTGAATTGCAGCGCGGGCAGGGCACTACCGGCGGCGGCGCAAATGGGTCGTCGCTAATAGCTCCAGGTACCGGCGGCGCAATGCCATACTTTCGAAGTTTTTCCTTGGCCTCGGCGCTGAGCCAATCGGTGGTCCAGGGAGGGGAATACACCGTTTTGATCTCCACGTGATCAAAGCCCTGGTCGTGCATGGCCGCCCTGATCTCTGCCATAAATAAACTCATGGCCGGACAGCCTGTATACGTCGGTGTGATGACGATCTCCAAAGTCGTCCCATTGTACCGGACGCTTCGTACTACGCCCAGATCCAATATGCTGATTACCGGAACTTCCGGGTCAGGAATCAGCGCGAGCCGTTCCCAAACGAGTTCTTCTATGCCAACATAATCTGGATACATAACCGGATGTTTTTCAGTTATTACCATTGTGCACCGGGATAAGTTCTTTGTAAATACTGCATATCAGCCAGAAGGGGAGCCAGGTGTTCTGAATGTGCGGTATTGGTTTCCAAAATATCGTCTGAGGGGCGTTTAAGGCTGGCTTGTGTGATCACCCGAATGATCTGTACGTTCCAATCCAGCGCCAATGCTTCCGGATCAGGTACGATCCCCTGGGTGGACAACAGCGCCTCAAAGGGTTTTGCAGTCAGCATTTCGGGCGTATAATTCCACAGATCATTGAATGCCTGCTGGATCCGGCGGTGGCTTTCAGCGGTACCGAGGCCAAGTCGTTGCACCCATGCTGAGGTATGCCGCTGGTGATAGATAGATTCTTTCAAAAAGCGCGCGGCCATGCCGGCCAGTATTTCATTGCTGCTTTTTTGCAATTGCTGATAGAGCAGACACTGGTAAACATCGACCATGAATTGTCTTGCGATCACATAAGCGAAATCTGTGTTGGGCTGCTCTACGAGTTTCCAGTTGCTGAATGCATCCACAGAACGGAGGTAACTCAGGTCGTCTTCCGAACGTCCCTTGCCCTCTAATTCTCCGGCGTATTTCAGCAGGGCTTCTGCCTGGCCGATATGATCGAGTGCAAAATTGGTCAAAGCAATATCTTCTTCCAGCATCGGTCCACGGCTGCACATTTCAGACAACCGATGCCCCAGGATCAGATTGGTATCGCCCAATCGAAGACAGTATTGAAATAAAGCCTCTTGCGTATTCATAATTATAGATTGGTAACTCCCTCAGGGATTTCGTAAAAAGTTGGGTGACGATACACTTTATCGTCCGAAGGATCAAAAAACGGAGCTGCGTCGCCCGGGCTGACGGCTACGATTTCGCTGGCTGGTACCACCCAGAGTCCGCTGGGTTTGTCGCGACGCGTGTAGAGATCCCGGGCATTATCCAGGGCCATTTCCTTGTCAAAAGCATGCAGACTGCCGACATGCTGGTAGGGTGCACCGCTCTTTTTCTGGGTGAAAACTTCCCAGACTGGACCTTGTGTATTACTCATTTTGATTTACGATTTTGGATTTACAATTTTACGATTTACGATTTTGGATTTTTGATTTACGATTATTTTGATCCGAAGAATGGATGAATTATGCCTTTTTCGGATCAAAATAATCGTAAATCAAAAATCCAAAATCGTAAATATCAATCTTGCTTTGCCGCATATGCCGCTGCCGCCTCCCGTACCCAGGCACCTTCTGCATGAACATTTTTGTGATGTTCCATACGTTCATGGTTGCAGGGACCATCTCCGTTAATGACCTTGTTGAATTCTTCCCAGTTGATCTCACCAGTGTCATAATGTCCGGTTGCTTCGTTCCACTTTAGTTTTGAGTCCGGGATCTTCAGGCCTAAAAACTCGGCTTGCGGCACGGTTTTGTCAATAAATCGCTGTCGCAACTCGTCGTTGCTGGCGCGTTTTATTTTCCAAAGCATGCCTTTGGTTGTGCGGGAAGACTGATTGTCGTGCGGACCAAACATCATAAGCGACGGCCACCACCAACGATTGAGGGCATCCTGTGCCATCTCGTGTTGTTCGGGGGTGCCTTTGGCCATTTTCAACATGATCTCATAGCCCTGGCGCTGGTGAAAACTTTCCTCATTGCAGATCCGGAGCATCGCACGCGAATACGGACCGAAAGAAGTTCGACGCAGAGAAAGTTGGTTGGTTACCGCAGCACCATCTACCAGCCAGCCAATGGCGCCGATATCGGCCCAGTTGAGGGTAGGGTAGTTGAAGACGCTGGAATACTTGGCCTTCCCGGCATGCAGCTGTGCAATCATCTCGTCGCGACTGATGCCCAGGGTCTCGGCCGCACTGTATAGGTACAGGCCGTGTCCACCTTCGTCCTGGATCTTGGCGAGCAGGATCTTTTTGGCGCGCAGTGTCGGGGCCCGGGTGATCCAGTTCCCTTCCGGTTGCATCCCGATCACTTCAGAATGGGCATGCTGACTGATCTGCCGGATGTTGTGCGTCCGATAGTCATCGGGCATCCAATCCTTGGGCTCTATCTTTTCTTCAGCATCGATGTACTGTTGAAATTCGTGCAGGTTTTCGTTAAATTCCATGTTGTGAAATTTTGGATTTACAATTTACGATTTACGATTTTGGATTTACGATTATTTTGATCCGAAAAAGGCTAGGATTATGATTTTTTCGGATCAAAATAATCGTAAATCGTAAATCCAAAATCGCAAATCAAAGCGTTCCCCGCCGCCGTTGTTCGTCTTCAATAGATTCAAACAGCGCTTTAAAATTGCCTTTCCCAAAGGATTTGGCTCCTTTGCGCTGAATGATCTCAAAGAACATGGTCGGGCGGTCTTCCACGGGCTTGGTGAAGATCTGAAGCAAATACCCTTCATCATCGCGGTCGACCATGATGCCGAGCTCTTTGAGCCGGAGCAGGTTTTCGTCGATGATCCCCACGCGATCGCCCACGGTATCATAGTAGGCGCCGGGAACGTGCAAAAACTCCACGCCGCGCTTGCGCATTTCATTCACCGTGAACACAATATCATCCGTCGCTACCGCAATGTGCTGACAGCCGGCCCCTTCGTAGAACTCAATATATTCCTCGATCTGTGACTTCTTTTTGCCCTCGGCAGGTTCATTGATCGGGAACTTGATGCGCCCGTTGCC
>JBILHS010000031.1:0-45686 GCA_044350425.1 Saprospiraceae bacterium
GTTTTTGGGATGGCCTCTCTCCTGTACGAGGAGGGGGGCTTTTTTTATGGAGTCATCTGGGGGGCATTGACTGTAGGATATGCTCTTTGCAAATTTGATTGACGAGTGATGATTACATGATTGATGAGGGTGGTGCATGGGCTTGAATTTTCTGCCGGCCGTTAGATCATTTAATCTGCCCACTTTTTCAGGATAAGTGAGCCCCTATGACCAAGTAAGAAATGCCCAACGACCAACAATGACCAACAAAAACCTATCTTCGCGCACTTTTTTATAAAAACGGGGTGGATCCCAGTTGATTATGCGCGACGTTACAGACTTGATAGGGAGGATATTCCTTTCCGCAATCTTCATTTATGAGGCTGTTGATTCCATTTTGTTTTTCGGAAAAACAAAGGAGATCATGACAGAATACGGGCTCACCTGGAATCAGGATCTGATGCTCTGTGTGGCCATCTTTTTGCTAAGTATGGGAGGGCTGATGGTGCTTTCGGGCTACCGCACAACGCTAGGAGCCATCATGTTGCTGTTGTATTGGGTCCCGGTCACCCTGATCGTACATGATTTTTGGAACAGCGATACGAGCCTTGCCATGCGGTACGATAGTATATTTTTTATGAAGAATTTTGCCATTACAGGTGGACTACTCATGCTGATCGGCAAGGGTAGCGGACGATATAGCATTCGCAGCTTGTTTGCTACGACCAGGGTACATTAGAGCACGAGTGTTCAGAAGCTTTTAGCTCAACGCACAGTTGCTTTACGGAGCATTTTGGAGAAATATCGAGGGAAAAAACGCTTCAGGTATATGCCTAAAACCTCTTTACCTCCAAAATAGGCCTCTTCTTTGCCATCCTCAATGGCTTGTAGGATCTTGTATGCCAACCTTTGTGGTTCCATACCCTTGTCAGTGGCTTCATCCATGGTGCCAAGTTGCGCTCCGTCTCCAGTTAAAGCATTTTTACTGACATTGGTGCGGACAAAACCCGGACAAAGAAGCGTAATCTTAATGTGATCTTCCGACAATTCGGCTCTGAGGCTGTCAAAAAAGCCGTGTAAGGCATGTTTGGAGGCCGCGTAAGCAGAACGATACTGTGTTCCGAATTTTCCGGTAAGACTGGTAATGGTGGCAATATGCCCTAGTTGGTGCATAAGCATATTTGGCAAAAGGGCTTTGGTAAGTGCCACCGTGCCGAAATAATTGACGGCCATTAGTTTTTTGTCAACCTCCAGAGAGGTCTCTTTAGCAAGAGAGCGTTGGGAAACACCGCCGTTGTTGACCAGGATATCCACCTTTCCCACTTTTTTTAAAACGGTTTCGACGATCCCGGGAATACGATCATGTTGCTCCAGATCAAGCGGCTGTACGATCACGGAAAAAGCCCCCGCTTTGGTACAAGCAGCGCCCACCCGATTGATCTCTACCTCATTACGAGCAGAAAGGATAAGTTGCGCGCCTTGTTCAGCGAATGCAATGGCCAATGCTTCTCCAATCCCAGAGGAAGCCCCTGTGATCCAAACCCGTTTGTTTTTGTAAAAATTAGACATATGTTAAAATCAAATTTCCGCTCCTGTATCCGCTTCTGGAAAATCAAGGGGGGGATGATAGAAAAGGCCCAGACTCCGTAGGTCGCAAAATTAAACGTTTAAACTATAAGCGATAAAAACGGAGACTCTTTTTGAGCTGAAACAACTGTTTCTTTGCAGACAATTTAATGTTTGCTTTTATTATGACATCCAAGATCGTTACCCTGACCCTTAACCCTGCATTAGATAAGAGCACAACAGTGTCCCTGATGACGCCAGAACAAAAACTTCGTTGTGCTGCCATGCGCCTGGATGCGGGTGGGGGAGGGATCAATGTTTCCAAAGCGATCCATAGGCTGGGTGGGCAGGGTACTGCGGTGTTCCCTGCTGGCGGCCAAAATGGGGCAACCCTCTGTCAGTTGTTGGAAAAACAAGGGGTGGTTATACAACCCTTAACGGTGCCAGGAGAAACGAGGGAAAATATTTCAGTATTGGAAATAGCGAATAACGCCCAATACCGATTCACCTTACCGGGACTGGAGATCACTGAAAATCAGGCAGATGCATGTCTGGATCTGGTCCGAAAGTTGAACCCGGATTATCTTGTAGCCAGTGGAAGTCTTCCTCCCGGGCTATCTGAGACATACTATGAGAAGGTGGCTGGTTTTGCCAAAAAGCATAGTATCCGATTTATATTGGATACTTCAGGGGCGGCGTTGCATGCGGCTGCCGACCAAGGCTTATTTTTGTTAAAACCCAATCTGGTGGAACTAAGTGCCTTGGCGGGTGTGGAAAAACTTGAAATGAGTGAGGTAGATGATGCAGCTTTAAGAATAATCGAACAAGGAAAATGTGAAATAGTAGTCGTTTCCCTGGGACCCCAAGGCGCATTACTGGTCACCAAAGCCGGATTTGAACATATTCCAGCACCCTTGGTCAAGAAACAGAGCACGGTAGGGGCAGGAGATAGTATGGTGGCCGGGATGGTCTGGGCACTTAACGAGGGCAAAAGTTATCGTGAAATGGCACAAATCGGTGTAGCTTGCGGCTCGGCGGCTACGATGAATCAAGGCACTGAACTCTTTCATGTCGAGGATGTTTGGCGCTTGTTCGACTGGATCCAGCAATATGGAGAGCGGTATCGGGTGCGAGATTTTTGATCGACCCTAAAGGTTTGAGCCCCCCCTAAACAGTAGCCTACTAAAGCAATTCCTTCCCAATGGGCCATTTGATCGTCTTAAATTAAAAATTTAATTTTTAAACGGAGGATTTTTCAGATAAAAATTTCTTCAAAGAGATTATAATCGTTTATTTGCTCTGTTTTAAAAAACCATTTTCAAATTTCCCTGGAACGACCAAGCCCTTTCTAACTTTGCGGTTTAGCTTAAGCATCTTCGACAGCAACATGATCAATCTTGTACTCTTCGGCCCACCTGGCTCCGGTAAAGGAACCCAGGCAGCATTTTTGATAGAAAAATATAGCCTCATTCACATCAGCACAGGTGATCTGTTTCGATATGAAATGAGTCACAACACACCGCTTGGCGAGGAAGCTAAAGCGTATATGGCTAAAGGTGAATTGGTGCCAGACAGTGTTACAATCGGAATGCTGCGCAATAAAGTGGAAAAGCATCCGGAGGCGCAGGGTTTTATATTTGATGGTTTTCCCCGGACCATCCCACAGGCAGAGGCACTAGATGCATTGTTGGTTAGCATGGGCACAGAAGTGGCAGGGCTTATTTCTTTGGAGGTAGGCGAGGAAGAAATTGTGCAACGTATCCTCAAGCGTGGCACCACTTCCGGGCGTGCCGATGACAATGATGAGGCCACTGTCCGTAAACGGATTTCGATTTATAAAACAGAGACTACGCCTGTGTTTGATTATTATGCATCAAAAGATAAAAGTCACAGTATCAATGGTTTGGGTACGATTGATGAGATCGCGGAGCGACTCTGTGCAGCTGTGGATGCCTTGTGCTAATGCATGGTTGAAGTTCAAAAGATTTCAGCGTCAGCGGCTTAGTTTTTAAAAGTTCGCCATTTCAAGCATAGTTCCAAGTTTGGAAGTGCTACTTTTGACCCGATTTTACTAAACGCAGTATTCATGGCGCTCTCATCCACCCCGTGGCAGGCTCTTTGGAATCGCTTGCCCGCTCCTTTACAAAACAAATATTACCTTACGTTGGTGGTATTCTTGTTTATCATGGTCTTTTTGGACAGGCACAGTTTCTGGACACAATGGAAACTCTGGCGGGCGCAAAAGCAATTGGAGGCAGATCGGACCTATTATCAGGAAAAGATCAAAGAAGCGCGGGAGGAGGCCGAAGATTTTGAAATAACCAAAGAGAAATTCGCACGAGAACACTATTACATGAAACGCGCCGACGAAGACGTGTTCATTATAAAAGAAGAAAAATAGAACCACCACATGTCTGTATTAGTCAATAAACACTCCAGAATCATCGTGCAGGGCTTTACCGGAAAGGAAGGCACTTTTCACGCAGAGCAAATGATCGCTTACGGTACCAACGTAGTTGGCGGTGTGACACCGGGGAAAGGCGGCCAAATCCACCTTGAACGCCCCGTTTTCAATACTGTTGAAGACGCTGTGCGACAGGCTGGTGCAGATACCAGCATCATTTTTGTGCCACCGGGCTTTGCTGCAGATGCGATCATCGAAGCTGCTATGTCGGGCATCAAAGTAATTGTAGCCATTACGGAAGGTATTCCAGTGCAGGATATGGTTCGTGCCAAAGCTTATATTTCAGATAAAGGCGTTACGCTGATCGGCCCTAACTGTCCAGGTATCATTACTCCGGATGAGGCAAAAGTGGGTATTATGCCTGGTTTTGTATTTAAACGTGGTTCGATCGGTCTGGTATCTAAATCCGGCACCCTCACTTACGAGGCTGCAGATCAGATCGCAAAAGCTGGTATGGGAATAACAACGGCCATTGGCATCGGGGGCGACCCGATCATTGGTACCACTACCCGTGAGGCCATTGAACTCTTTATGAATGATCCGGAGACAGAAGGAATCATTATGATCGGTGAGATCGGAGGCGGACTAGAGGCAGAAGCAGCTCGCTGGATTCGTGCCAATGGAAACAAAAAGCCTGTAGTCGGATTTATAGCAGGCCAGACGGCGCCAAAAGGTCGCAAAATGGGCCATGCTGGTGCAATTGTGGGTGGAGCAGATGATACTGCTGCTGCTAAAATGGCCATTCTTGCTGAAAACGGTATCCATGTGGTCGATTCTCCTGCACAGATCGGTGCCGTCATGGCACGGGTCATGCGTGGTGGGTAAGCTTTAAGGTCGGTAAGCGTTTATTTTTGCCTGGACCCAAATAATTATTTTTCTGATTGATGAGGATCAGAAAAATATCAAACAAGAGTCGTCCCTATTAAGGGGTGACTCTTGTTTTTTAATATCCTATACGATTCCCAAAAACTTTACTATCCTTGCCTCGTAAATCGTACGACTTCGAGTTATGCCTACACTTATAGAACGTAGTCCTGAACTGGCGCCACCACCATCGCTTGCACCTTATGTGCCATCGGCGGCAAAACCCTGGAATGCCCGTAGGGTGGCGCACTTGTATCGCCGACTGGGTTTTGGCGCATCTCTGGCGCAGATCCAGCAAGGCCTCCAGATGTCGCCTGGCGACCTGATCGACCAGTTACTGGATGCAGCTGCAGATCTTGGGCCTCCAGATCCGCCGTACTGGGGAGGATGGACCATGGATGAATACGCGGCAAATCCTGACCCAAATCTGGTATTTATCCACCGGGATGAACTTCGCCGTCGTTGGTTGGGCGAAATGCTTGATGAAGGCATCCGGGCAAAAATGGCACTTTTTTGGCACAACCACTTTGTGACCGAGCTCGATGTGTATGGATGTAATGCCTTTTTGTGGAATTATTTCTCCATGATCCACGACAATGCCTTTGGCAACTTCCGGATCTTCACCCGTGAAATGGGGAAGACAGGTGCCATGTTGATCTATCTCAACGGCAACCTCAGTGTAGCAGGTCAACCCAACGAGAATTATGCCCGTGAACTCATGGAGCTTTTCACTATGGGAGAAAGCAATGGATATACCCAGGCTGACATTGTCGCCATGGCCCGGGCGCTGACTGGCTGGCGTGGCAACGATTACGAATGTGACCCGCCCTATTTTGAGCCTACCCTTCATGACGATACGCCCAAGACCATCTTTGGGCAGACCAGTAATTTTGGCTTTACCACGGCGCACAATCTGATCTTCTCTAACCGGGCCGATCAGGTTTCGCACTATATTACAGGAAAGCTTTACAAGCACTTTGTATATCAGAATATTGATAATCAGGTAATTGCAGGATTGGCGCAAACCTTTCGCGACAACAACTGGGAATTGCTTCCTGTACTGAAGCAGCTCTTCAAAAGCGAACATTTTTTTGAGGATACCCTCATGAGTGTGCACCACAAAAATCCGCTGGAATCCATGCTAAACCTTTACAAGGCAGCAGGAACGCCGGCTGCGCAGGTGGCGGATGATCGTTGGAATGCCATCGGTTACTGGTCCTATCAGCTGGGACAGGAGTTGTTCAATCCGCCCAATGTGGCAGGTTGGAAAGGCCATCGGAACTGGATCAATGAGAGTACGCTTACAGCCCGCTGGAATTATAGTTCTGCAGTAGCTTATTGGCTTTCAACAGAGGAAGAAAGTCGCGAAAGCCTTCGTTCATTGGCCCAGAGCCTCACGAACGACAGCAATGATCCGGCTTTGATTACGGCAGCACTGGTTGAGTTTTTTACCGGACAGTCTCTGGAGCCGGTCCATCTTCAGGCAGCTTTGATCAACTTTAAAGCAGGGGTGCCAGAAAATTACTATCAGGATGGCTCCTGGAATCTTTATTGGGATTCAGCACCCTATCAAATCGTAAATCTACTGTATTATTTGGTGAAATTGCCGGAGTTTCAATTGTCATAAATCATGAGCAAAGAACATAAACACCCTCGCCACGGTGCAACCCTGGAACACGGCGAAGCACATTCCCGCGATCACGAACTCTGGTCACGCCGCGATTTTCTTTCTGCTTCCGGGATTCTTGGAGCAGGGAGTTTGTTGATGGGCAACATCGGCCTCCGTGCATTCCAACCGACGCCCCTGATGGCCTCGCTGGCCAATGGCTCGAACGACCGAATCCTTGTGCTGATCCGGTTTAACGGTGGCAATGACGGTCTAAATACGATCATTGAACGCAATAACCCATTCTATTATAACTTGCGTCCAACCATTGCAGTTCAGGATTCAAATCTTTGGGCGCTGAGCAATGCATACGGAATGCCGCTCAGTACGAATGCTTTACAACCCTTATGGGAGGATGGAATGATGAAGGTCATTCATAATGTAGGGTACCCCGAACCAAACTATAGCCACTTCCGGTCTTATGATATCATTGCCTCCGCCAGTGAACCAGAGGTAGTGTTGAATACCGGCTGGATGGGCCGTTTCCTGGACAATGAATACGCGGCATTTCTGGAAGCACCTCCTACGGTACCCCCAGCCTTGCAGATCGGGGTGCAAAGCGATCTCGTTTTTCGTGCTGATTCAGCCAACATGGCGCTCGCTGTAAGCAGCCCGCAGGAGTTCTATCAGATCGCTCAAACCGGACAACTATACGATACGGCTTTATTGGGAAATACGCCCCGGGAGTTGGAATTGGCCTATGTGCGTCAAACAGCCAATGCCGCCTTTCGTTATGCGCAGACTATTAAAGAAGCCTATTCAAAGGGCAAAAATCAGGTGAACTACCCGGCGGATAATTATCTCGCAGAACAGCTGGCCATCGTCGCCAAACTCATCAAAGGCAATCTGGGAACCCGTGTTTTTATGGTGGAGATCGGTGGATTTGATACCCATGCTGAACAATACGATTACCATTTGAATATTTTGAAAAATGTGGCGGATGGTGTGAAGGCATTTTATGATGACCTTGCTTTCGGAGGTAATACTGAATTGCCCAACAAGGTGTTGGGGATGACCTATAGCGAGTTTGGTCGCACGATCTACGAGAATGCCTCCTTGGGTACTGACCATGGTTGGGGAACGCCGATGATGCTTTTTGGCGGAGGCATTGGAAATGGGTTCATAGGCGATTATCAGGACCTCAGTAGCCCCGATCCTTATGGAGACCCGCCGTTTAGCGTCGATTTTCGCTCTGTATATAGCACGATCCTGCAGGACTGGATGGGAAATTCTCCAGAACTTGTCAACTTCGTCATGGGCCAGAATAACCCGGTGATCACAAGTTTGGTGCCGCCAGCCACACCATTGCAGGGGGACAACGGGAAATGTGCTTTATTGGGGCATAATCCGCACCCCATTGAACCAACTATCGTGGAGATCAAATATGCTATGATGCAAAATGGACCCGTCAGACTCCAGATTCTGGATTCCGCCGGACATGTATTACGCACACTCGTAAACGAATATAAAGATCGGGGAACCTATACTTTTAATTTCAAAGCACCAGAATGGTACCTGGCTCCGGGCACTTACCAGTATCGGTTACAGTCTGGAGGACAGGTTTTTCAGCGGACTTTGAAAGTTTGATCGGCCAGTTGATTGGGTCGCAGGATTCAGGCCGAACCTTTTATATGGTTTTTACTGAATCCTGCGACTAAAGTCGCCGGTACAATTGCCGGTATATTTATTGCTTTTTTACCTTGATCTCTACCCGGCGGTTACGTGCCCGGGCTGCTTCGGAGTCCGTTTTATCAACAGGCATGGATGGACCGTATCCTCTAAAAGATATTTTTTCTGCCGGATATCCCTGACTTACGAGGTAATCGCGTACCGTCTGTGCACGACGGGTAGATAGTTCCAGATTACGCTGCTCAGTGCCAACATTGTCGGTATGCCCCCCAACTTCAATGGCCCAGTTAAAGCCTTTGATATTGGCGTAAATGCGTTTCAACTCCGTTTGTGCTTCTGGCCGGAGTTCAGCTTTTGCAAAATCAAACTGTAGGTCTTTTAATTCGATGGCCTTGCCCTCCAGAGCGGCTTCTTTAAAAGAAATGATTTCAAGCTTTTCTTCGGCCACTTCGCTCTGGTACTTTGAAGCATCTACATAGGTCTTTTTTGTAGAAATCAGGCTGTCTCCCGTTGCATAACAATTGATTCGGGCTGTTTTGGGGACTGAAAACGCGTATTTCCCATTGGGCTGGGAAGTGACCGTTTGAACCACCTTATTAGAAATGGCATCTTCGACCGTGATCTCTCCCCGCATGGCTTTGCCAGCTCCATCTGTCAGCGTACCCGTAATGATGACCTGGGGTTCCGGTTGGATTGCAGCGTCCAACGGTATGCGCATAATGTCCTGATCTCCAAATCCGGAAGCTGTTGTAGCAAGGTAGGCCACATTGCCGGCAGGTGTGATATGAAATCCAATCTCGCTTTTGGATGTATTTACGCTCGTGCCCAGATTTTCCGGGGTAGACCAGTTTTTCCAGGTGTCGTCCAATCGGGTGGTTTTGAAAATATCAAAACTACCTTGTCCCCCATGGCCTTCCGAACTGAAGTAGAGGGTCTTGAAATCACTGTGCAGGAAAGGTGTCCGGTCGTTCAAGAGCGTATTTATTGTGGCCCCGAGTCCAAAAGGAAGATCCCAATTGCCATTGGCCTTGCGGAAGGTAATAAACAGATCGATGTTGCTTCGTTCTGTCTCTTTGGCTTCAAAGATCAATGCTTCCCCATTTCGGGTAATATTGGCCACACCGATCCAGGCAAAGGGTTTTTGAAACAGGATAGGTACAGGTTCTGACCAGGCAGTGCTTGTCCGTGTTGATAAGTGCGGTTTACCTCCAATGAAAAGCACCAGATTATTGCCATCGGAAGACATAGAGACTACTGCTTCATAGTTGGTTCCGCTAAAAAACTCCTCGATTTTAGGGGTCCCCCAGGAACCGTCTGCCTGTCTTTCAGTAAAAAAAACATCTTCCCTGCTATAATTGTCCGCCCGGTCCACGCCTACAAAATACATGATCTTACCATCGGAGGATATTACCGGAATTAATTCCGATCCTGCCGTATTGATCCCTTTTACAAATTCCATTCGCGAACCTTCAGGTGCTTTTCGATCCACATAAACAGGTTGGCTGGTGTTCTTTTTCCCGGGATCCATTCGTTTACGCTTGGAAACAGGATTGTCTTTCTGTTGAACCATCAGCCTGTTGAATCTGGCCTTGTATGCCTGCGGCACTGCGGGTACCACATTCATGAGCGAATCCCGGGCATAAGCATTTTTGCTTTGCTCTACATATTCGAGGGTTTTGCCAAACAACTCGGCATAAGCTGTTTCAAGGGTTATTTGGGTAATGTTGAAGTCTTTGTTCAAATTTTTTAATTGGGATTCTTCCGCAAGGCTATAGTCCAGGAGCGTTTTTTCATAGACACCTAATGCATTCATCCAATGGCTGCGGTCATTCGATCCCAGAGCGGATCTGAGTAGACCATACCCGGTTGGGATGCTTTGTTCCGGGTTCATTGCTTCGCTTTGGAAGCAGGAGAACGCCGGATCATACGCCATCTTATCCAGCAATTTGAAGCATTTTTTGACCTGTGCAGAAAGCGGAAGACTACAAACGAACATGGCCCAGGACAGGCTAAATAACAAACGGATCATAGCAGTATATTTTTACAACTGAGCATCAAAGAGCGTCTTCCGGTACGGAACTTTCACAAAATCAAGCGTTCCGGGCTTCACTCCAAGGAAAAACTCGTAAGTGCCGCGATCTGGCTGCCATCGGAAACTGAGTTGCCAGCAGTGCAGGTCGCGGGTAAAGCCAAAAGAAGGATAAACCAGGCTTTTAGAAATGAAATTATAGCTGATATTGTCCACATCCAGGCTCCATTTGGAGGAAAGCGGTATGCTGCCGGAAAAGTTCAGGCTGTTGGTTCCGATGGTTATTGTGTCCCGGGAAGTCCCATATCCGGTGGGGATAAGTTGTCGGGTAAAGGATACCCTGTGGTCTACCCGAAAATTGTCAAAAATACTCAAAAGATCATCTTTCGGAAGTCGGGCTTTGGTGGAGGCCGTTTTTGCGGCCTCTGCACTGCTGACTTTTTTGTCAAACAGATCCCGGATCTGTTTGACCTGAAACCCGGTATTCAGTGCAATGCCGAATTGGGTCGTGCGCACCAGTTTTCCTTGTTCTTTTCTGACAAACTTATTGATCCTGTTGCCTTTGGCATCCGCAATATATGGATCGAACGTCACATTCCAGGTTAGGTTCGAGATCCCTTTGAACAATCGGAAAAGTCCTCCGGTGCTCACCGTACTCCATTTCAAAGAATCGCGTGTAGGCGTGTAAGTGCCGGAAAAGTTCAATCCGTCGAAGATCCGCTTTTTGAAAACGGAATCCCGTTTGGCAGAAAAGTACTTGAATTCCAGTACATTGTTGACAGAGTAGCCGATACTTACGTCGCGTTTTCCTAAAGAAGGTTTGCTGTAATACGCATCATCATAAATGCCATAAAGCAGGGTATCACCTCTGCCTGGCCGAATGTCAGTATAGTAAGATTTAAAATACCGGTCTTGTTGTTTAGAAAAATCAGGGCCAAAGCCCGTACTGAGTGTAGGGCTCATTTTATGGCGAATGCCTTGAAACCAGGCTTTTTTACGCTTTGCTTTCGTGGTCAAAAACAAGGAGGTGCTGGCGGATATACTGGCGTTGTAGCTTCTGAAAGCGTAAAAACCCCAGTTACGGGAGGTCTCTAACACACCATATTTTGATTTTGATTCGTTCTCTTTAATGTCTACGATCTCCCCGTTTTGGCGGATGGTGTCGAAAACTAGAATTGTCGAATCCAGCAGGGTTTTATTAATCGTGTAGGGATACCAGTTTTCTTCGTACCGAAGGTTGGGAGTGATGTTGATATATTTGAACAGTTTGAATACATAATCTGTGCTGGCCTGGTGCTGGACACCCATTCGGGCACTTTCCAGGGTTTCTCGTTCAAATAAAAGCGTATCAGTTGTGCGGATGGAGTTGTCTAGTTTGGAGTTGTAAGTGACAGAGAGTTTTTCGTACCAGCGTTCTTTGCCGATCTGGATTTTTCGTTTGAAGGGGAAAACACGCTGCATGGTAAACTGTGCGCTGGGAAGTGTGATGTCCATCTGGCGTGTCTGCGTATTTTGGGAGTGCCGGAATCCGATGCTGTATTGGTAAGGTTTGCCCGGGAATATTTTATTAAAAGAGAGGTTGGAGATAAGTTGGTTTGCAAATACGCTGTTAAAGTCATTCTGGTTGCGTTGCTGATCCCGGTTGGTTTGAATGTTCACAGAACCGTTGAATCTGCGGGAAGGATGCGCTTTGGGGTCCTGGGTATGCGTCCATTGAAGGCCGAAGGATTTTGCGGATACTTTTTTAGCCTGCGCATTTTCTGTGACCCGATTGTTGTAATTCAGGTTGAAATTGCCATTGTTTCGATACTTGTAGTTGTAGCGGGAAGCGGCCGTAACACCCCAGGTTCCACCAGTATAGGCTCGAAGCAGGAGCGTGACATCCATGTGTTCTGAAATAGGCTGATACCAGCCCAGGCCCTCAAAACCAAAACCTTCCACGGTACGGAAGTCGAAATCTTTAGGGATCAGCACCCCGGCTTTTCGGGTTTTGGTGATCGGGAAAAAACCAAAGGGGATGATCAGCGGCGTTGGAATGCCCCCAATTTCCAGATTGGAGAGGCCAGTGACGACCAGTTTATCCTGAATGACCTTGAGTTTATTGGTTCGGATGCCAAAGTGTGGATGTGGTGCATCACAGGTAGTAAGCAGTGCATCCTGATTGTAGATGGTATTGTGCGCTTTTTTGGTAGAATCCGCAGATATACCATTGATGAACTTGGCGCGTTCCCCCAATACATAAAGGTCTTCCTGTTGGGTGCGTGCCTCGTAAATGATGCCTTTTTTGGTCTTAAAATTGTAACGTAATCTACTGGCTGTGAATTTTTGTTCTCCGTCTTGAAAATCAGGTAAGCCGGTCAACTGACCCGTACTGTCTGCTATTTGTTGCGCGGAGATCTCATTGTTTGCATAATCCAGTAGAATATATCCGGCTGTGATATTGAGTGTGGTATATTTTACTGTTGCTCCACCATATAAGTGAACCTGTTTCTTCTTGACATCAAACCAAATGGAGTCTTCAGCGGCATATTCCACCACATCATCGAGCGCATCGTTGCTGATCTTGATTTTGGAAAGATCAACCGTTGCTGAATCACGAAAGGGGACGGGAGGCAGGGTGTCCTGGCCCGGGAAAGCAGAAAGGGGCCTTCCTTCCACCGGGGGCAGGCCTGGAGTTTGTGCCAAAGCAATGCTGCATAAGAGCAGGCCAACAATTTGTAAGAAAAACCGATATTTGCAGCGTAATTTTTGCACAGGTCTTTTTTTGGACACGTAATCCCGCCCTCTTTTAAACTTGAAGAAAACCTAAAGTCCGATTTTATGAAGTCAAACTTCGCTCTACGAACGCTCGTACTCCTCGCAGCGTGGCTTTTTTTTGAAAACTTTAACCTATTGACGGTTGAAGATGCACGGTGTGCGGAACACGCTTTGCCCACCACTACAGTTGAATCAAAGTCTACGGAGCCCGGTTCGGCATCTCCGGCGATCCATTCCTGCCTCCGAGGCTGCAAAGGTATGGAATCCGACCCGAACCATTTACCGTTCACCATAAACCGTGCACCATCCACCGTGCACCGTGCACCATCCACCATCCACCGTCCACCTTACAGGATCAAAACCATCGTGTTGGATGCAGGACATGGCGGAAAGGACCCGGGTTGTAAGGGTGCATCGACGCACGAAAAAGAAAATACCCTGGACATTGTGCTGCGTTTAGGTGCCTATATCGAAACCAACTACCCGGAAATCAGGGTAATCTATACCCGGGATACCGATGTTTTTATTGAACTCAATGAAAGGGCTGCAATTGCGAATAGAAACCATGCCGATCTGTTTATCAGTGTGCACTGCAATGCAGTGGGCAGCAAATTGATCCAAGGGGCTGAGACCTACGTTTTGGGTCTGCACCGTAGCAAGGATAATTTGGATGTGGCCAAACGTGAAAACGCATCCATTTATCTCGAGGAAGATTATCAGAAAAATTATGCCGGGTATGATCCGAACAGCCCGGAGGCGGAGATCTTCGCCAGCGTCTGGCAAAGTGCTTATCTGGAGCAAAGTATCCTGCTTGCCAGTTATGTACAGCAGTTTGCAAATGCTGTAGCATTTCGGGAAGACCGCGGGGTGAAACAGGCAGGCTTTCTAGTATTGCGGGAAACGGCGATGCCTTCTGTGCTTTTTGAGGCAGGTTATCTCACCAATGCCACCGAAGATGAGTATTTAGCTTCGGAGGCGGGACGTGAACAGTCGGCACTGGCTATTTTTCAGGCGTTTGAGGCTTACAAACGACATATGGAAATCGGTAAAGCCGCAGATCGTGTAGCAGAGGCTTCGGCACCCAAGAAGCCCCTGCCAGCAAAAACGGTTTCTCAAAAGACCACACCGACGGCTGCCGGTAAACCGACCACGGATAAACCCAAAACTACCATCGTTAAACCTATGGTAGTAACCAAACCTAGTCCGCCGGTGGAACCGGCACCTAAATTTTTCACCATTTTTCTGCTGGCGTGGCCCAATAAGCTGGACCCGAATGTGGGACAGTTAAGCCTGCTGGCCAATGTAAAGGTTTTGAATAAGGAGGGCAAATACCACTATTATTCAGGCACTTATGCTACCAAAGCAGAGGCGGAGAGGGTGTTGCCTGAAATCCAGAACATGGGTTTTAAGACGGCTAGTATTGTTCAGAATTAAGAAATTGGGATAAAGTAGCCAACGGGTAGTCCATAGATACTGAATACGCTTATTTTCGCCCTTCAATTTCCAATAAACGGTACTATCCGAAACTAAGTATCCCAGCAACGTCCAATCAAAATGTTCAAAATCAGAAACGAAGTCAAGATTGCTCTTCTCGCATTAGTTGCCCTTGGGCTTGGCTTTTGGGGCTTCAAATATCTTAAAGGTCAGAACGTACTCACCACCTCCAAAACACTTTACGTCAAATATGAAAATGTAGATCAGCTGCGCCCCTCCAGCCCGATATTCATCAAGGGATTCCAGGTAGGTATGGTCAAGGACATGTACCTGGATAAAACCGACGATAAAACGATCATCACGGTGTTGAGCATTGACGGAGGCGTGGATATTCCAAAGGATGCCATTGCCAGTATTATTGGCCTAAGTTTGATGGGAGGAAAGGCCATTGAGATCATTATCACCAACCCCTGCGACGGAGATTGTGCTAAAAGTGGCGATTATCTGATCGCAGGAACCAAATCGCTCATTCAAAGTCTTTTGGGAGATCCCTCTGGGTTTGATGCTTACACGGACCGCTTAAAAATGGGACTATCCATCAATATTGACTCCCTGGCAAAGGCCAATCCGAACGGTATGGCCGGTGCATTGAACGCCTTGGATCATTCCCTGCTGAATATTGAGGTCATGACCAATCGCCTCAATCAGATCCTCGCGCTGAACGAACAGAGCATTCGCACCATTACGAGCAATTTTGCCTCGGTCAGCGGCACCATCAAAGCCAATGATAAAAATATCAGCGATGCCATTGCCAACCTGAGTGAGCTGAGTAAACAGCTCAAGGATGCTGGTCTGGACAAAACCTCCCAAAAAGCTTCCAGTGCCATTGATTCTGTCACTTTATCGCTGCGTGCCTTGCGTGGCACACTGGCAACCACTACCGGTACGCTCAGCCGCGTGGATACATTGGCTCAAAACCTCATTCGGGGTAAAGGCCTCATAGGCAAGACGCTCACGGATGAGGAACTGTATAATAATCTGGTCAGTAGTACCCACCACCTTCAATTGCTGCTTCAGGACCTTCGGATGCATCCCCAACGCTACAATACAGTGCGCGTCAAGCTCTTTGGTAAGAATAAAACAAAGTATGAGAATCCTTTGGATGATCCGGCCTACCAATTGCTGATTGATAGTCTGGAGCGGGATTACAGCAAGAAGTTGAAGAATTGACCCAAAAGATCCGGCCACTCTACGACGAGCACGGGGCAGAGGGCTACTATCGTGAATTTGCAGAAACGTACGAAAATCCGCATTTGCCCGAGATCTGTGCATTAATTGCGCGCAACTTCGACCGCATCGATTGCTCGGGCACGGTGCTGGATTTTGCCGCCGGAGGTGGTGAGGTAGCTACAGCACTTCAGCAACTGGGTGCTAAAAACATCCAGGGCTGCGACCCATTTACTTTTGCCTTGTTCGAACGCAAGACGGGTCTGCCCTGTCTGCAACTTTCATTCAAAGATGTGATTAGGGACGGGATTTCAGGGCAGTATTCAACTATCATCAGCTCGTTTGCGCTCCACCTCTGTCCTTTAAAAGACCTCTTTTCGCTTTGTTGGAATCTATTCCAGGCAGGACCCGTGATCGTGATCATCACACCTCATAAGCGCCCTGAATTGGAAAACATAGCTGGCATTCAATTGCTTTGGGAGGACGCTGTAGAAACAGTTCGCGGGAAAAAGGTACGGATGAAAGCATACGGACTTAACTCTCGTTAAGCCTTCTCTTGTTAGAAAAACAGCAAAAAAAATCTCTGAACCACCCCAATATAGGAGTGGATTCAGAGGTTTTTTTGCGCATTTTGCGCAGAAAATTGCCTAGGCGATTACGCTGCGACAGCAAACATACGACCCTCTCCGGGTTGAACATTTGACTGCGGTCCCGCGAGGGAAGCAATCTGGTCTGGTGTGATCTGACGATTCATCAAATCATACACTTCAATTGCCTGGTCCCGCGTGATGGAAGGGAACTCGTTTAAAAACTCGTTCATACTCACGCCAACCCGAAGGAAGTCGTAAAATGTCTCCACACGAACACGGGTCCCGCTAAAAACGGGTGCTCCATCCTGAATGTCAGGGTGTATGCTGATTGAGGAAAAAGGACTCATCCGACACTGCTGTTTAAATTGTAATACTACGGGCCGGGACGACACAAATACAAGGGATTAAGAGAAACAGTGGATTAAAAACGATTTAGTGGTGCGAAGTTAGAGAATGTTAACGCCGTTCAAAATTTTGCGTGATATTTTTTTAAAAAAATAGTACTTGCCCTGTTAAGGTTTGAAAGTACGGTAGGGTAAACCCTGAATCAGAGGTGTTGGTCTCCGGATTTTTGCTTTACCAGTGCAGTGACTTGTTTTACTTCTTGTTCCTTTGATTTCGGATATATGAGTAATGCATCCGGGGTATCCACAATGATATAGTCATGCAGGTCTTTTACCACAGCAATTTTCCCTTTAGGAATTCTTACCAGCGTATCATGGGTGTCCAATGCAATGATATTGCCTTGTAAGGCATTCCCGTTTTCATCTTTTGGGTACTCTGCGTGTAGACTTGCCCAGGTTCCGAGATCACTCCAACCAAATTCGGAAGGCAATGTATAGACGTTGGACGCATTTTCCATGATGGCAAAGTCCACCGATATATTGGGTGTAGTCGGGTAGGCCAGGTCAATAAAGGCTTGCTCCTCCGGGGTGTTGTAAACATTATTTCCTTTTTCCAGAATAGAATAGATCTCTGGCGCCAGTGCTTTGTAGGCACGAAGAATCGTCTCGGCACGCCAGATGAAAATACCGGCATTCCAAAGATATTCGCCGGATTCCACATATTCCACGGCCGTTGGCAAACTGGGTTTTTCTGCAAACCGAAGTACTTTTCGAATGTCGACGTCTGCCTCTTCTCCAAATTGGATGTAGCCATAACCTGTGTCCGGGCGAGAAGGCTGGATCCCCAGTGTAAGCAATGCGTCATGCTTCGCTGAAAAATCCAGCGCGGTCTGGATCTTTTCAAGAAAAGCCTGTTCTTTTAAAACAATATGGTCAGAAGGGGCAATCACAAAATTTGCCTCTGGATCCAAGGCTGCCAGTTTAAACGCCGTCCAGGCTACACAAGGCGCTGTGTTATTGCGACTGGGCTCACAAAGGATCTGGTTGGCGGTGATTTCCGGGATTTGCTCCAGGATAAGGTCCTTGTAAGCTGCATTGGTCACAATAAAAATATGGCTAGCGGGACAAATGGGCAAAAAACGCTCGAAGGTCAGCCGCAACAGGCTTTTGCCCACCCCCAGCATATCCAGGAATTGTTTGGGCCGTGCCTCGCGACTGCCCGGCCAGAATCGGCTGCCGACACCGCCGGCCATGATGGCTACATAGGTATGATTCATGACTTTGATGTATGATGTATGATGTATGAACTATGATGTATGATGTATGAACTATGATGTATGATCTATGATGTATGGGGTGGTCAGGGATTCAGTTGAGCTTTTACTTCCTCGTAAACGGATTTTATGCCGTCTTCCAGATTGATTTTAGCCTTCCAGCCGAGTCCGGTCAATTTACTGACGTCCATTAGTTTACGCGGTGTTCCATCCGGCTTACTGAGATCATGCTGGATGGTTCCAGTGTAACCTACAATACGCTGAACAAGTTTAGCCAGATCTAAAATAGACAGATCCTGTCCTGTTCCGATGTTTACGAATCCCGGTTCATTATAATGCTGCATCAGGTAAAAACACGCGTCGGCCAGATCATCTACATGTAGAAATTCGCGGAGCGGCGTGCCGGTACCCCACAAGGTAACGAAGGGCGCATGGTTGAGTTTTGCTTCGTGGAATTTGCGCAGCATCGCCGGAAGCACATGACTATTCTCCGGATGGTAATTATCGTTGGGGCCATAGAGGTTGGTGGGCATCACACTGACAAAATTGCAACCATATTGGGCCCGGTAAGCGTCGCAAAGTTTGATGCCTGCGATTTTTGCGATCGCATAGGGTTCGTTGGTCGGTTCGAGTAACCCGGTGAGCAAAGCCTCCTCTTTTAAGGGTTGCGGTGCAAGTTTTGGATAGATGCAGGAAGAGCCCAGGAACATCAATTTTTCTACCTCGTGTCGGTACGCGGATTCAATGACGTTGGCTTCGATCATTAAATTGTCGTACAAAAATTCAGCTCGGTAGGTATTGTTCGCGAGGATTCCGCCGACTTTGGCCGCGGCAAGAAAAACATGAACAGGTTTTTCACGACGGAAAAACTCGCTGACCTCCTGCTGATTGCGAAGGTCCAGCTTGCGGGAATCAGCCAGAGCAAAATTGGTGAAACCTGCTGCCTGAAGTTTTCGAAGAATGGCAGATCCGACCATTCCACGGTGGCCTGCTATGTATATTTTATCGGTTACATTCATTTATAAGGTACTTCAATCAGAAAGGTTAAAGCATTATTCAAACTCATTCCGGATCTCAAATCCACCTTGTTTTAAATACTCTTCCCTTTGAAAAAGTTTAAGATCGCTGGCGACCATTTCAGCCACCAATTCCTCCAGCGTGCGTTGGGCTGACCAGCCTAGTTTTTCCTTTGCCTTGCTGGCATCACCTACCAATAGATCTACTTCTGCAGGCCTGAAATAGCGTGGGTCGATGGCGATAACTTCCTGCCCGGCTATTAAGTTCGGGTTGCTCGAATGCGCTATAAATCCACGTTCCTCTACGCCGCTGCCGCGAAATTCCAGGGTCACCCCCAGCTCATCGAAGGCCATCACACAGAATTCACGTACCGCAGTGGTCTTACCGGTCGCGATGACAAAGTCTTCAGCTTCCGCTTGTTGCATCATAAGCCACATGGCTTCCACATAATCGCGCGCATGTCCCCAATCGCGTTGTGCGTCCAGGTTGCCCAGAAAAAGTTTGTCCTGTAAGCCAAGTGAAATTTTTGTGGCTGCCCGGGTGATCTTGCGCGTCACAAAGGTCTCACCCCGTGTGGGGCTTTCATGGTTGAACAAAATGCCATTGCATGCAAACATGCCATAGCTTTCCCTGTAATTCACCGTGATCCAGTAGGCATAAAGTTTGGCCACACCATAAGGAGAGCGTGGGTAAAACGGCGTGCTCTCCCGTTGAGGCGTTTCCTGTACCAAACCGTAAAGCTCTGAGGTGCTGGCCTGATAAAATCGGGTCTTTTCGCTCAATCCCAATAAACGGATCGCTTCTAAAAGGCGCAAAGCCCCCACAGCATCTGCATTGGCAGTATACTCCGGGGTTTCAAAACTCACTTGTACGTGACTTTGGGCGCCGAGATTGTACACTTCATCCGGTTGTACCTGCTGCATGATCCGGATGATATTGGTCGAGTCGGTCAGATCGCCATAGTGCAGGATAAAACGTTGATTGTCAACATGTGGATCCTGATAAAGGTGGTCTACCCGTTCTGTATTGAAGAGCGAGGAACGTCGTTTGACACCGTGGACTTCGTAGCCTTTTTTTAACAAAAGTTCGGCGAGATACGCGCCGTCCTGTCCAGTGATTCCGGTGATGAGGGCTTTTTTCATAGTTGTATAGCGAACGATTTAGCTCGCTGTGTTGTAGAGACAAAGGTCTGATTTTGTTTTTAAATGGCGATTGGGTTTTGATCCTTCCGCTATATATAATGTAACAAGCCGCATATTCCCTCCTTTAAGGAATATTCCTCGCCGCCTTCCTCGCAAACAGCGCTTCCCGCCTTAAAGTGCAGACGATTTCCCCGTCGACTCACCCAACCCATTTGTCTGGCAGGCACCCCGGTCATGAGTGCGAAATCCGGCACATCCTTAGTGACTACAGCGCCTGCTCCAATCATGCAATATCGCCCCAAAGTGATCCCACACAACACCGTTGCATTGGCGCCAATACTTGCCCCCTGTTTTACGAGGGTGGGGCGAAACTCATTTTTGCGTTCTATGAAACTTCGAGGATTGACCACATTGGTAAATACCATACTGGGCCCTAAAAACACATCATCCTCGCACACCACTCCGGTGTACAGCGAGACATTGTTTTGCACTTTTACACCTTTACCCAGGCTTACACCATCTGCCACAAAGACATTTTGACCTAAAATGCAATTTTCGCCCAAAACAGCGCCAGCGGAGACATGGCAAAAATGCCAGATGCGAGCACCCTCGCCGATCCGGGCGCCGGGGTCAATGATCGCGGAAGGGTGAGCAAAGTAGGGCATTAGCGATACCGTTGACCACGCTGAAGTGGATGTTTACTCAATGGCAGACTAGCCATCGGATGGAAATGCCCTGCTAACCCGGAGGGTTCCAGGGTCCGAATGGCATGAGCGAGCTCAATGGCAGGCAAAATCGTTTGGATACCGAAGCCATGGCCAGCCAGGATTGCTTCGTAACTCCGGGTGTGAAGATCGGTAAAACCTTCGCTGAATTCCACCTCCTGACCATCTACGGTGATAGATCGGTAGGTACGTTTGTCCGGGGCTCTGGCGGCTGCAGGCAAAGTGTCAGCGTTGATGCTTAAAAACCATCGCACCCGGGCTTTTTCCAACTGGAGGAATCCTGCTGCACGGTCATGGGTATGCAGGTGCACGATATTTTCCTGCACAGGACCAAAGATCCAGATCAGCATATCAAAAAAGTGGATGCCTATATTGGTGGCGATGCCGCCGGATTTGGCCAGATCACCTTTCCAGCTGGTGTAGTACCAGTTGCCCCGGGAGGTGATGTAGCTCAAGTCCACCTCGTGTGGTCCTGCCGACTGATCGATCTTTTCTTTCAGCGCGATCAATGCAGGATGCAAACGCAATTGAAGAATGGTATTAACTTTTTTCCCTGTTTCAGCTTCATGTTCCAGCAGGGCTTCAGCGTTCCAGGGGTTTAGTACCAGGGGTTTTTCACAAATCACATGGGCGCCTGATCGCAATCCAAAACGGATGTGTGCGTCATGGAGGTAATTGGGAGAGCAAATGCTCAGATAATCCATGGGCTCACCCCTTCGCTTCAACTTGTCCAGGTGTCTGTCAAAGCGCTCAAATTCAGTGAAAAAGTCAGCTTCAGGGAAATAACTATCCATCACGCCCACGGAATCCTGAGGGTCAAAGGCTGCAATCAGTCTGTGACCGGTGTCACGAATGGCTTTCATATGTCGTGGCGCTATATAGCCTGCTGCGCCGATGAGTGCAAAATTGGACATGTTGGACCTTTGATTTTTTTGGCTGACTCGGGTTGTTTTAAGTGCAAGCGCTAGCCCAAACTTATCGGGCTTCAAAAAACGCTTTTACCGCCCCGGTGATGGTTGATAAAATTTCATCCGTCATTTCAGAGTGCATCGGCAAGGAAAATACGGAAGCACAAAGGGATTCTGTAACAGGCAATTTCCCGCCTTTCCAAAAAGGAGCAAATGCGGGTTGATCATATAGGGGAACAGGGTAATAGATCATGCAGGGGATTCCTTTTTCCAATAAAAAAGCTTTCAAGGCGTCACGGGTTTCTACCGCATCCGGTGTGGTGATCTGTAGGGTATATTGGTGGAAGACGTGGGTTGAATTTGGTTCGCGGGCAGGGACCTTCAACTGTGGAATCTGTCCAAAAATACGGTCATAATAACCTGCGGCGCGATTCCGGGCGGCATTATATGTATCCAGATGTTTCAGTTTGGCATTGAGGACCACTGCCTGCATTGCATCCAGGCGGGAGTTTACCCCGATCTCATCATGGTAATACATTTTAGACTGCCCGTGGTTGGCGATCATCCTGGCTTTGGCGGCCAGGGCATCGTCGTTGGTCATCATGGCGCCACCGTCTCCGTAACAGCCCAGATTTTTGGATGGGAAAAAGGAGGTGCAGCCAAAATGTCCGATGGTTCCGGTCTTTTGAGTCCCGGCATCAGAGACACCAGGAGCGGTATAATCTGCCCCAATGGCTTGTGCGTTGTCTTCTATCACAAATAAATCATGCTTTTTTGCCAAAGCCATGATGGGCGTCATATCGGCGGATTGTCCGAACAAATGAACCGGGACAATGGCTTTGGTCCGAGGCGTGATCACGGCCTCCATATGCGCGGCTGTGATATTCATCGTGTCGGGGTCTACATCTGTCATAACAGGGGTGAGCCCCAGTAATCCGATCACTTCGGCGGTGGCCACGTAGGTAAACGCGGGTACAATAACCTCGTCTCCTGGTTTGAGTCCAAGCGCCATCATAGCGATTTGAAGTGCATCTGTCCCGTTTGCGCAAGGAATCACGTGTTTTACGCCGAGATATTGTTCCAAACCTTCCCGAAAAGCGTTCACTTTGGGTCCTCCGATGAAAATACAGGAATCTAAGACCTCCTGCATTTCATGGTCTATCTCACTTTTGATGTGACCATATTGGGTTTTGAGGTCAACCATTTGTATCATAAAAATCAATTTAAAATGTGGTCAATGTGTTAAATGTGGTCAATGTGTTAAATGTGGTCAATAAGTTAAATGTGGTCAATGTGTTTAATGTGGTCAATGTGATCAATGGATAAAAGCGGCCAATTTTACCTGGTCGAGCCCAAAACACATTGACCGCATTGACCACATTGACCACATTTAACTTATTGACCACATTTAACTTATTGACCACATTTAACTTATTGACCACATTAATCAAAGTCTCCAATATTCAATTTCAGGGTCTAAGTGCTCGTAAAGGCCTTTCAGGTCCATTAAAATAGGGTTTTTGCCCATGATGGACTTGAAAAATGCGCTGTCAAAACTCCGGTAAACATCATGTGCGACGGCCACCACGACGGCATCGTAACCTGTGGATATTTGGTCGCGGAGTATTAAATTGTATTCCTGGGCGACCTCGTTTGCTTGGGCGTTTGAATCAACGATTTGTACCTCAATAGAAAAATCTTCGAGTTCGCGAATCAGGGCAGCGACTTTCGAGTTTCTGATATCTGATACGTTTTCTTTGAAGGTAATGCCAAGTACAAGCACTTTAGACTGGTGTGGGCTTTTGTCTTTTTTCAGGAGTAATTGCACTAGTTTTTTAGCCACCCAGGCAGGCATTCCATCATTGACCCTGCGACCGCTCAGAATGACCTGAGGTTCGTAACCCATTTCGATGGATTTGTGCATCAGGTAATACGGATCAACTCCGATACAATGGCCGCCAACCAGTCCGGGGTAGAATTTCAGAAAATTCCATTTCGTACCGGCAGCTTTGATCACCTCTTGGGTATCGATGCCCATCCGGTCGAAGATGATGGCAAGTTCATTCATCAGCGAGATGTTGAGATCCCGCTGGGTATTCTCGATCACCTTCGCTGCTTCTGCCACTTTTATGTTGCTGGCACGATAAATTCCAGCCTTAATGATGTGACCATAAACCTGAGCAATTTCATTCAACGCTTCTTCGTCAGATCCACTTACAATTTTTACGATTTGACTCAGGGGCTTGGTTTTGTCGCCCGGATTGATGCGTTCAGGGGAGTAGCCAAGTTTAAAATCCTGTCCAAGTCTTAGTCCGGATGATTTTTCAAGAATGGGAAGGCAGTCCTCTTCCGTACATCCAGGATACACGGTGGATTCATACACCACGTAATCGCCTTTTTTTAGGACATTTCCGATGTGGGTCGAGGCTTTCTTTAGTGGATTTAGGTTGGGCACCTTGTATTCATCAATGTCGGTAGGAACCGCCACAACAAAAAAATGAGCTTCGGCCAGATCCTCCAGGCGATCAGAAAAAAGTATGTCCCGACCTGCGAATACGTCCGGCCCCAGTTCACGGCTGGGATCTTCTCCGCGTTGCATCATGGCAATGCGCTCACTATCAATATCATAACCAATCACACGGAAATCCAACGCAAATTCTAATGCAATAGGCAGCCCTACGTACCCGAGGCCGATTACGGCAAGCGTTTTTTCCTTTTTTAGTAATGATTGGTACATACAAGGGCGTTCCTGATATTCGGCCGCAAAGTTACTCGATAGTGGATTGGTTTCACTCACACATCCTGATGTCGGCCTAAATAAACCACCCCGATGGTTCCATCCAGGGCTTCCCAAAATTCGGAGGTACCCAGCATTCGGCTCATGGGCACTTCCGAACCTTGAATATTGGAAGCTGACCACCAGGCTACCCCATGAATGTTGTCGTCTTCCATGATATTGTCCAGATGAATATTATCCGGGTGCTCATCCAGAGCCAGCTGACACTCAATAATGAGCGTTACTGCAAACAGATCCGGCGCAAGGTATTCACTGATGAAACGAAGGTCACGCGCCTCCACCCTTAAACCAGTCTCCTCCCAGACCTCCCGCTCCACGCCACGAAAAATATCAGCGTCGGTAGGCTCCAGACGCCCACCCGGGATACTCCAACGTCGGACCCCATGACGGTTTTGCTGTTGGATGAGTAAGATCTCATCGCCCCTTCGGACCAGGCCTGCTACGCGGATTCTATGCACCATGTTCTAGATGTATGAGGTATGATGTATGATGTATGATGTATGATGTGTTTTTGGGGTAGTTGGGGGCAAATTTGGGTAGCCTGTTTTTTGATCTGTATCAAACAACTATTTTTTTTCCAAAAAGATTCTCATCGGACTACTTTTGAGGCTCCTTGTGTGACCCAAGTCAGGCTTACAGTCCTAAAGCCAAGCCAGATTCCAACATCATACATCATACATCATACATCATACATCATAGTTCATACATCATACATCCCTACATCGTGTCAAAAAAAGATTCTTTCGTCGCGGCCATTCAAGCTGGCTATACCTTTTCAGGGGCTAATATCGTGTTGGGTGGCGCAATGTTGGATGCTGAAGCAATCCCAGGCCTCCAGATTAAAGTTCCGCTGCGCACCATGAACCGTCACGGCCTGATTGCCGGGGCTACAGGAACAGGAAAAACTAAAAGCCTGCAGGTGATTGCGGAGCAACTTGCGGCCAACGGAGTGCCTTCACTGTTGATGGATATCAAAGGAGACCTGAGTGGTATCGCTATGCCAGGTACGGATAATCCGAAAATTACGGAACGTGCCGGAAAAATCGGTATCACCTGGCATGGCACAGGTAATTCTGTAGAGTTTCTGAGTCTTTCAGGTGAAAAGGGCGTTCGGTTGCGCGCCACGATCAGCGAATTTGGCCCGGTATTGTTTTCCCGTATTCTGGGGCTGAATGATACACAGGGTGGGGTAGTATCGGTCGTTTTTAAATATTGTGACGACCGGAGTCTTCCGCTCCTCGACCTGAAGGATTTTAAAAAAGTACTGCAGTTTCTAGGCAACGAAGGAAAGGCTGAGATGGAAGCAGAATTTGGACAGTTCTCCAGCGCTACAGCCGGCACGATTCTCCGTAAAGTGGTAGAACTAGAACAGCAAGGTGCGGAGACCTTTTTTGGTGAAGTTTCTTTTGATGTACATGATCTGGCACGAATGGATGAAAATGGCCGGGGTGTCATTAGTGTCGTTAGATTAACAGATATACAGGATCGCCCTAAGCTATTCAGTACTTTCATCCTGCAAATGCTGGCGGAGATTTATGCTTCCTTTCAGGAAAAGGGTGATGTGGAACAGCCAGAACTTTGCATTTTTATTGATGAGGCGCACCTGGTGTTTCAGGAAGCCAGTCCTGCTTTGATGCAGCAGATGGAGGCGATCATCAAACTGGTGCGCTCCAAAGGGGTAGGTATTTTCTTTATCACCCAAAACCCGATCGATATCCCGGAAAGCATCCTGGCGCAATTGGGTTTGAAGTTACAACACTCCCTCCGTGCTTTTACTGCCAAAGACCGAAAGGCGATCAAACTCGCTGCCGAAAACTATCCGATTACAGATTATTACGACACTGAGGACCTGCTCACCAACCTGGGTATCGGTGAAGCCATCATTAGCGTACTCAATGAGAAAGGCATTCCCACGCCTCTGGCGCACACGCTCATGCGCCCACCCGAAAGCCGGATGGACATTCTCACCCCTACAGAAATTGACGGCATCATCAGCCGCTCTGCTCTGGTCCGAAAATACAATCAGGAGATAGATCGGGAGAGTGCCTATGAAATCCTGATGAGCAAAATAGCAGAAGTACAAGAGATACAAGCATCTCAACAACAGCAGGTTACGAGGGCAAAACAGGAAAAAGAAGAGCCGGGTATGATAGAGACCATCGCCAAAGATCCGCTTGCCCGTCAGATCGGGCGAACAGTGGCTCGGGAACTCACCCGTGGTCTGCTGGGCGTCTTCGGATTGGGGGGCTCCAGTCGCTCCACCCGGAAGAAAACGGGCTGGTTTTAATATAAAGCCAAAATAAACGGGAGTCATCCCGAATTTTGGGTTATGCCCGTCCCTCTGGGACGAGGGTAAACCAGTGCTTTAATTTACACTAAGTCGCCTGGTAAATACGCCCTCCGCTGTTTGTAAGATCACCTGGTATATCCCTTTGGTATTCAGGGCACTCGATGGAATTTCAAACCTGTTTTCACCGACGGTCACCTGGATGTTTTGCTCCAATATTATTTGTCCAAGTGCGTTCGTAACCATGAGTTGCCGGGTTCCGGATTCGCTGGAATCAAGGATCAGTGTGCTTGCGGAAAGTGTCGGATTGGGGGATAACTGGAAGCTTTGAGGGCTTTTTATCGGTGTATTTAAATAGCTGCTTTTTGGCAGGATTTTGATGTATCCGGGTATGCAGCCGGCTTGCGACCAGACATCTACACTGGAACAATTATAGGCCTCCGCTAACCCAGCACTAGGAGGTATTCCATTTGAGCCTGCCATTATAATCGAAAAGCTTCCTTCCGTGCCAATTGCCTGGAAGCAAATTTCGTACATGATCACGTCATCAGCTACGGTCACACAACTTCCAGTTGGGGACGCCCATGCTAGATACAAGGTGTTTTGAGATGTTTGTAACAAAAAAATATTTCCGCTCATCCCGGGCACCTGGATATTTTGCACCCCGGAAAAGGTTAATATGGAGCCATCCCATTCGAGAGCATACTGAAAACTTACGATATCAACAAATCCCTTTGCTCTGACCGGAATGCATACGTTTGAACCGCTCTGAACCTCGGCGCTGTCAATCACAACACTGAAGCCCTGAGCATAGAGATCGATCGTAAACAAAGAAAGTAAACCAATCGTAAGGAGGGTAGTAAATCGGAATTTCATGGTGAGATGGGTGGTTTAGTTAGATTATTATTGAAGGTCTGTAAATCAATGCGTTGGTTCTGCAGTACAATTTGAATTGCCAAAATGCAATGTAACAACCTAAATTAAGCCCATAGGGCATAGAAAGAGGCATGTTTTAGTTTCCGACATACAGCACCCGGGTTGTAACGCTTTCTTTAGTATACAAAGAAACCAGGTATAGCCCATTATTATTCAGGGCACTCGATGCGATCTCAAACCTGTTTTCACCGACGGTCACCTGGATGTTTTGCTCCAAAACAATTTGTCCAAGTGTATTTGTGACTACCAGATACTGGGTTCCGGCTTCAAGGGACTCCAGAATCAACGTTGATTCTGAATGAGTTGGGTTGGGGGATAACAGGAAGTTTTGATCTGCGTTTTGCGGCGCGATAGCACTGTTGGTCTTTGGCAGAATTTCAACGTGTCCGGGTACACAGCCTGCTTGCGACCAGATATCTTCAAATGAACAATTATAGGCCTCTGCTCCCCCAGCGCTAGGAGGTAGTCCAAGTGAGCCTGGTGTGATATTAGAAAAACTCCCTTCCGCGCCGATTGCCTGGAAGCAGACTTCATACATGATCGCATCATCTGTCATACTTCTGCAGCCTGAAAGTGAGTCAGACCATGCTATAATCAATGTGTTCGGCTTGCTTGGCGATAGTCCAAAATCATCTGCGTTCATCCCAGGGGCCTGAATATTTTGGACCCCGGAGAAAGCTAATACGGAGCCATTCCATTGGAGGGTATACTGAAAACTTGTGATATCAACAAACCCCTTTGCTCTAACTGGAACGCATACTGTGGAATCGGTCTGAACCTCGACGCTGTCAATCACAACACTAAAACTCTGAGCGTAGAGGTTGATCGTAAACAAAGAAAAAAGTCCAACCGCGATAAGGGTAGAAAATCGGAAATTCATGATGAGATGGTGGTTAAAATTAGATTATTTATGAGTGGTCTGTAAAAACACTTATGGTCCTGGAATACATTCGAGTATACAAAAATGCCCTGCAATGGCATGATATAAACACTGCAGGGCATGAATGGACACATTTTCAATTACTGCACACTCAGCATTTGGGTAGAAACACCCTCCGCTGTTTGCAAAGAAACCTGATACATTCCTTTGGCGTGGATGGCCGTGGCAGGGATCTCAAATTTGTTCTCGCCAGCCTTAACGGATACTTTCTGTTCGAAAACTGAACGGCCAAGGGCATCGGTGACTGATAGCATTGCAGTTCCGGATTTGGAAGACTGTAAAATTACCTGAGAGGCGGCTGCAGTTGGATTTGGGTACAATTGGAAACCTGAATTGCCAGATTTGCCGGCATCTGAAGTGCTGGCAGGCAGGGTTACATCGATCAATCCGGGTACACTCAAATTTGGATTCCAGATATTTTCTAAAACGCTGTTGTAAGCCTCAGCACCGCCTGAGCCAGGAGGGAATCCTTCGGATCCCGGACTAACCAGGGTGTTGCTACCCAATGGACCGACCACTTTAAAGCACACTTCGTAAAGTGAAGTTCCATCTGGCCGGCTTCTTGGCAAGCCGTCAACGTCAGCCCAACCTACCAGTAGCAATCCGGGGGTATTGCCTCCAAAATCAGAAGGCATCCATCCCGGCAAATTGTAATTCTGGGTGTGGTCAAAAGTTAAAACCTGAGGGTTCCAAGTAAGCGAGTATTGAAGACTGATGATGTCAACAAAGCCCTTTGCCCGTACCGGAAGGCAGACCACCTCACCCACTTTGGCAGTGGCACTGTCTACTAGTACGCCGAAGCCCTGTGCGGAAAGATTGAAAGAAAAGAGTGTAAATAAGGCTCCGAAGGCGGGAGCAGAAAATCGGAAGATCATTGCGGGAATAAATTGGTTGATAAGATGAAAGAAGTCAAATAGGGCGCAAAGGAAATGCCAGAGATTCGAATTTGCCGCGAAAGTGTCAGATATAAGTTCATTATTTTTGTAGTATTGGACGCGCTTCTATTTGCATATGCCCCTCAGCATAGCGCTTTTGTCTAAACTTCCTGTTTTCAAAGCACAAGGCGGTACTTTTGCCGTTAATAAAGACGGTCGCTCATTCCATGTGGGTTGCTGATTGTTTTTTAAAATTGATAACCGCTCTTGTCCAAGAAGCTCCAGGTAGGAAGCAATGGATGGAGCAAAAACTTTTTCACTGACATGATATTCAAAAAAAGGCTTCTCGTCGCTATCGCCTGTCTTCCGGGCATGCTTTTGTCGGCGCAAAGCAAAGCACCTGACAACTGGTTTAACCTAGATCCAACAGCGGATAAAGTGAACGGAACGGGTGGCGATGCGGCGATTCAATTGCTGAAAAGTAAAAGTAAAAAAAGCCAAACGGTCATCGTGGCTGTTCTGGACTCTGGAGTAGAGGTTGACCATGAGGACCTAAAGGATGTGATCTGGACCAATCCGGGTGAAATTCCGGGTAACAAAAAGGATGATGACAACAATGGCTATGTGGATGACATCCATGGTTGGAACTTCCTCGCAGGCCCCGGTGGCAATGTAAACCACGAGACCCTCGAGCTTACCCGCGAATACGCGCGACTAAAAAAGCGCTTCGATGGCACGGACCCGAAAAATCTTCATGGCGACGCTGCGGCTGAGTACAAGACCTGGATGAAGGTCAAAGAAGATTTTGAGGCCCAGCGTGCTGAAGCGGTGAGTGGAATGGAAAATGCAACCAAACAACTCAAACCCATCGAAGATGCTTTCAATGGAGTTGAAAAAGCGCTAGCAGGCAAAGAGCTCAATGCTGACAATGTTGCAGCCATCAATGTCACCGGAAACGATGACTTGAAAAAGTCTGTGGAAATCATCAAAGCAGTCATGGGGCAGGGACTGTCTTCAAGAAAAGATCTGGATGATGCTAAAAAAGAGGCTTCTGAGTTCTTCTACAACCAGGTGGAGTTTCAGCTCAACCCGGACTACAATGCCCGTGCTATGGTCGGTGATGATCCAACTGACCTTAAAAATCGTTTTTACGGCACCAATGAATACGAAGGCCCGGATGCTTTCCACGGCACACACGTGGCGGGTATCATCGCTGCCAATCGCAACAACAACATTGGCATTCGCGGTGTGGCGGACAACGTGCGTATCATGACCGTGCGTTGTGTACCAGACGGTGACGAACGTGACAAGGACGTAGCCAACGCGATCTACTATGCCGTAGACAATGGTGCCAGTGTGATTAATATGTCCTTTGGCAAATCTTACAGCCCTGATAAGTGGTATGTAGACCAGGCCATGCGTTATGCTGCGGAACATGACGTTCTGCTCGTTCATGCTGCTGGCAACAGTTCTGCCAACAACGATGCAGAAGGTAATTTCCCCAATGACGAGCTGCAAAAGCCTGTCAAAAAGGGTCTTTTCGGCAAAGAAAAGCGCATTTATACCTGGATGGAGATCGGTGCACTCGGCTGGAAATCTGGTGATAAGCGCGTAGCCAGCTTCTCGAACTATGGTAAAAAGAATGTAGACCTGTTCTCACCTGGCGTACAGCTTCAATCTACCATCCCTGATGGTAAATATGGTCCGGCCAGCGGTACTTCCATGGCGAGCCCTGCAGCAGCAGGTGTAGCTGCATTGATCCGCTCCTACTATCCTGACTTGTCTGCCGTACAGGTAAAGCATATCATGGAGACCTCTGTAGTGAAGCAAGATGGCGAGGTTATCAAACCTGGCACTACCGAAAAAGTGAAATTTACGGAACTCTGTGTGAGCGGCGGAACAGTTAGTGCAACCAACGCAGTGGCTTTGGCAGAAACAACCAAAGCAGCTAAGAAGTCTAAAAAAGCGATCTGGCGTGAAGCTGGTCTGGGAAAACCTAAAAAGGTCCTGGGCAAAGAGCCACGTGCTTAATTACTGCGTAACGATAAATGCATGTTGACTATAGCGCCCTTTTGATCAGCTGATCAAAAGGGCGCTATTTTATTTTTTTATCAACTCATTCAAAGGCGACTGTCGTTTCATTTTGATCGTTCGTTCGAAATTGGGTTTTTTCTGAACGGAGGTCCACTCATCTTTACTGTTTTGGGTCCATTGAATGTTGTTCCAACCATCCCGAATGGGGTCAAGCTGAAAGGATTTTTTATCCAGCAAGACAGCCACCCATTCGCCATTGGGTCCCAGATAGAGATGGTTGTTCCTCCAATATACCCTGGAAAGATTGGTGCCAAAAGTGTCCTTTCCGTCAAATTGGTAAGAAACCACTTCCAGCGTGCTGTCTGTTGGGAAATGATAAGTCTGATAATAACCCGGGCCGGACACCTCACTTTTCCAGTTGCCCTCGATCCATCGGAGTTTTTGAAGATCTGATTTTTTATAGATGGGTGGGTTTTGGGCATTGCCAGGCAATACAGGGGTTTCTTTGCAGGCAATGAGCATGCAAATGGAAAGCCCCAGGATCCAGAATTTTGTTGTCACAGGTGTAAAAGTTGAAGGATGAAAGTGCAAAGTTCTTAAAAGTCCGATTGCATTCTTTTAATTTGGCTACCAGATTTTTGAATGGTCAGCCAGACTAAAAGAGTACGCCTTGTTGACCGGGCACTGGCTTGGGGCCCCGAAGCGAAACTTCAGGAATTGCCTGGCTAAAGGTTTCGACGCAAAATGCGGTCAGCTCAGGCGAGAGCATATTGTCGGGTTCATGGGTAAAAAAATACGCCTCCTGCAAACCATTTTCAAACCAGTACTTCAACCTTTCGGCCCAATCCCTTACTCGGCCATAATCACTGGGATGCAATCCATTTCCAACAAACCGAATGAGGGTTTTGGCATGGGTCAGATGCATGTGGCAAACATCCCTTCGACCGGCTACATCCGTAATCACCCCGGCCACACCATGCTTTTTTAATAATTCAAAAAAAGCTTCAGCGGCGTCTGTTTTCTGGAAAAAACCAGGGCTCCGCGCTTCAACTGAAAGCGGAATCTGCGGGGCGTAGATGGCCAGAAATCGTTCCAAAACGCTCAGATCCCGAAGTCCAAAATGAGGCGGAAGTTGAAGGAAACAACAGCCCAGTTTTTCCGAAAACTCCAATACTGTATCACAAAAGATCAAAAGATCATCGCCTGAAAGTCCCAGATCTTTAGCGTGACTGATGCTTTGAGGTACTTTAGGGCAAAAGCGAAAATCTTTGGGGACCGCTTCAAACCATCGGCGCACCATACTGGAGTCCGGTATCCGATAATGGGTTGTGTTGAACTCTATGGTATTGAACTGCACGCCATAGTGCCGTAAAAAATCGGGCTCTTTGCTTCCTGCAGGGTACCATTTGCCTACCCAGGGTTTCATGTTATATCCGGTAGGCCCAATGTAGAGGGATTGCTGCGAAGGCTTTGAAAGCGATGCGAGCAGGTCTGTATTTTGTCTCGGTTCAGGGGGCAACTTAAAGTCAACCTGATCTACAGAAGAGAGCTTGCCAAAATCCATGTTGCGGTTATAGCTTTTTGTAAAAGTATATTTCTACGCGTCGGTTTAACTGGCGGTTTTCGCGGGTATCATTGGGTACCATGGGCTTTTGAGAACCATAACCTACAAAATTGAGACGCTTGGTATCTATGCCTTTGGATACCAGATAGTCAAGACATTTTTTAGCACGTTTTTCGGCCAGGAGGTCATTGGCAGGTTCTTTGCCCGTATTGTCGGTATGTCCTTCGATCCGTGCAAACAAAACGGGATCCTAATTCAGAATAACAAGCACCTCATTCAGGGTAGTCACGGAAGTACGGTGCCAATCCTGTAAGGTCGAACCAAAATAGACCGCTTTGTAAGGGACACCTACTGCTGCAGGCATTGCCTCTGGACAGCCTTTCAGTTCGGAGGTCCCGGGAAGGGTAGGGCACGCATCTGCTTTGTCTGCGATTCCGTCTCCATCAGTGTCCGGACATCCACGCAAAAGTTCAGGGCCCGCAATACCCGGACAATAGTCTGTGTTATCAGGAATTCCGTCGCCATCAGAATCCGGGCAGCCTTTCCATTGAAGTTTGCCGCTCATATCCGGACAAAGATCTTCAGCATCTGCCACACCATCCTTGTCGCGGTCAATTGCCGGACAGCCTCTGTACGCAGCCACACCTTTCACTTCTGGGCAGTTGTCATCCTTGTCTGCGATTCCGTCAGCGTCCATGTCAGGACAGCCATTTAGTGCGTAAAGTCCGGTTGCTTCCGGGCACAGGTCGTCTTTGTCAGCTACGCCATCATGATCCTGATCAGGGCAGCCAAAGAGGCTCCGGATGCCGGGTTTGTCAGGGCATTCGTCTCTTTCATCGGGTATGCCATCTTCGTCCTGATCGGGATCGCTGGGTTTTTCATCCCCCTGGTTGACCGGGTGTTTATGCTGCGACTTTTTTCTGCCTGGTCCGAGCGTATAAGATGCACTGACCGGCGTGGAAACAAACCAGTCATTTTGATTGGGGTTGCCAGACACACTTATTCCATCCAGAAAATCGCCTACGGCTGGCCGCGCACAGGATTCTATCAATATCCCGATCCGCTTACTGAGGTTGAAACGGATTCCAACGCCCACTGGAATGCTAAAATCAAGTTTTTGTGTGTGGTCTTTATCAAATTTGGCAAGCACGGGATCCAGGTATTCATTGGTATTTGCACCATTCCAAAATACATTAGGGTTGGTAAAAGTGCCCCCGAGCCCGAAGGCCAGGAATGGATCTATCCGAGGTTTATTATGACGAGGCCCCCCGGAATTTTGTCGGTAATTTTTACCCGACCTCCGTGGATAAAACGCTGCCATACAAGATAGTTCAAGCAGAGGCGAAGAGAACGATATCCCACGGGTCTTATGCCATGCCGGTTCAATGAAATGGTCATCATTCCCGGAAAGCCTGGAGTAGAGCAGGTTTACACGGGCAGTAAAGGGTTTGCGCATGTTTTTGCGAAAATGAACGGAGAACGCCGGGTTGACACCCAAAACAGGCGCCTTTAATTGAACTTTATTGGTTTCGCCATTATACGCTGCTATGCCCATGCCGGCACCCATTTCCCAGGAAGTGGATGCCTGGGCGAATAGGCCAAAAGGCATCGTCAGCCACAGGCCTAGGATCATGTTTCTCATAGTAGGAGCAATGTTTTGAGTAAGCGTGGGTTTCCTTGTTTGGCAGAACTACCTAAAATAGGGCGACAAAATAGTAGGATTTAGCTAAAGCATGCTCAATCAAATAGGAAAACCACTTTCAGTCAGCAGGTTTCGCCACTTTCTCCCACAGTGAAAAGCAGTAGAAGCAGTGGTCTCCACTTCCTCCCACAGATTTACACTATATTTTGAAATCTGAAATTTTTAAGTGTTTTTTGGTCTGGTTTTAAGTTAAAAAATTATTTTATTGAATCTTTATGTTTGTTATATTGTGCGAAGCAGTGTAAAAAATTATTTCTTATTATATTTTTTATTTGAGCTTTAAGATTTTAAAATATTGATTTTCAGTGTTTTAAAAATTAAATTAAAATTATTTTATAAAAAAATGAACATAATGTGTTAGTTTGTGGGAAAATATGGAGGTTGCACTTACTTTTGTCCTTGTGAATTGGTGACCGATCCCACATTTGTCCCGACTCATACTTAGCAGATTTACAGTCCCACACTACAATGCAACTCATCGGTGAATATCCGGTGTCCCTTGACGACAAGGGCCGCTTGCGCTTACCAACCGCGCTGCTCCGCCAATTACCTGCTTTAACCGCAGGATCCAATGGCGACGGAGCTGCTTATGAATTTGTAGTAAACCGGGGGTTTGAGAAGTGTCTCACACTTTACCCCAAACCGGTCTGGGACGGCATCGCTGCCAAGTTGAGCCGTCTCAATAGTTTCAATGACCGGAACCGCGCCTTTGTACGCTCTTTTCACTACGGAGCGTATCCACTGACCACCGACAGCGCGGACAGAATCCTTTTGCAGAAGCCTTTGATGGATTATGCGGGTATCACCAAGGATGCAGTACTGCTTGCTATGAACGGCAAGGTTGAAATCTGGTCGCCAGAGCAATATGCTTCCACCGCCGCCTTTGATCCGAATGAATTTGCTGATTTGGCAAATGACGTGATGGGCGGGGAGAACGATGATGTATAAGGTATGAAGTATGATGTATGAAGTATGATGTATGAAAGGCTTAAGCTGAATGCGAGAGTGCATTTTCAAGCTTAGTTTTTCACACATCATACTTCATACATCATACATCATACATCATACATCATATATCATACATAATATGGTGTACCACGAGTCTGTCCTATTACACGAAAGCATTGATCTACTAGGCATTACGCCTGGTGGGGTTTATGTAGATGCGACGTTTGGCGGCGGCGGTCACTCCAAATTGATACTCGAAAAAATGGGCGAAAAAGGTCGCCTGTTTGCCTTCGATCAGGATGAGGATGCTAAGCGAAACACGGAACAGCAGGCGTTTTCAAGCCATTCTGGCTTTGTTTTCATTCCATCGAATTTCAGGCATTTGAAACGGCAATTACGTGCAGAAGGCGTAAGACCAGGCACTGTAAATGGAATCCTTGCAGATCTGGGTGTAAGCAGCCACCAGCTGGATACAGCAGAAAGGGGATTCTCTTATCGATTCGAAGCAGCACTCGATATGCGGATGAGTCGCCTGGATGGGGAAACAGCTGCGGACATACTCAATACACGAAGTGCAGAAGAACTGCAGCGCATTTTTAGCGAACTTGGGGAGTTGAGAAACTCTAAAACGCTGGCACATGCAGTGATACAGGAGCGGGAACGAAAGCGTTTTCGAACCACAGGCGACCTGCTGGAATTGGCTACCAAGAATCTGATGGGAGAACGTATGCGCTACCTCTCACAGGTTTTTCAGGCCTTGCGCATGGAAGCTAATGATGAACTCGGGGCGCTGGAAGATTTTATGAAGGATGCTTTGGAAATGCTGGCGCCGGGTGGAAAACTGGCAGTGATCACCTTTCATTCGCTGGAAGATCGAATGGTGAAGAATTATATGAAAGCGGGCAATGTAGCGGGAGAGCCGGACCAGGATTTTTATGGCAATATCACAAAGCCCTGGAAACTGGTAACCAAAAAGCCTGTAGAAGCAAGCCAGGCAGAAACCAAGCAAAATGCCCGCTCCAGAAGTGCAAAGCTTCGGGTCGCCGCAAAAAATGTAACTAACGAACAATTTAAAACGAAATAAGAACTACGGGTTTAAAAAGCTCAAATACGCATGGCTAATAAGTTGCTTAATGCCCTTAACGTAAGTCGCCACACCACAGATCTGGTGTTTGGTAATTTTCAATTTCTGCTCTTTATAGGCGGATTGGGTATTCTGTACATCGCCAATGCACATTACTCTGAAAAAGGGGTGCGGCGTATTCAGTCGTTGCAGAAGGAAATAAAAGAGTTGAAATGGGAATATACCTCGATCAAAAGTGAAACGATGTATAAGAGTATGCAGAGTCAGATTGATGAGAGTCTGGAGCCTGTAGGGCTTGATTTGGAGAACAAAGGTCCTAAAGTGATAAGTGTTAAGTGATAAGTGTTAAGTGGTGCACATGAATCAAGCTGCAAATGCATGGAAAATCAACGACCTAATAAAGTGGTACTAAGAGAAAAGAGTTTTTTACGGGCCATTAGAATTGTCAGGCTCCGTAAGCATTTGCGCGAACAAAAAAAGGAGTATGAAATATCGAGGTAGTTGTTCAAGAGTGGTACAAATCCAGGCACAATGGTTAAGGAGTCAGAGTATGCGCAGTCGGGAGCTGATTTTATAAATAAGCTAAAAGTCGCCCAAAAGGAATTGAATGAAACCAGATATTGGATTGAACTGCTTTTTGCTACTGACTACCTCTCAGAATCTGAAAAAGTGTCCATTCTAAATGATGTGGATGAAGTAATGAGATTAACGACCAGTTCAATTAAAACTCGAAAAGCCAATCTCGAATCAAGTAAAAAGCACAGCTCTAAAACCACTTAATACTAACCACTTAACACTAACAAAGTGCTAAACGTCAAAAACGAAGTCCTGATCCGCGTGTACTCGGTTGCTGCCGTAGTATTGGTGGTGGCTGTCGTGATCATGACGCGTTTGTTCCAATTGACAGTAACTGATGCACACAAGTGGGAAGCAAAAGCAGATAGTTTGTACGTGAAACTGGTGGATGTGCCCAGTCAGCGGGGGAATATTCTGGCGGACGATGGATCGCTGCTTGCTACCTCGCTTCCGTTCTTTGACATACATTTTGACGCAAAAGCCGAAGGACTTACCGCGGAGATCTTTAATGATCAGGCAGTGGATAGCCTGGCCTGGTTGCTCTCTACCTATATAGACCAGTCTTTTACCCAAGGAGCATACCGCCAATGGCTGGATACTTTACGCGCGGCGGATCCAAAGACCAGGGGGATTCGGTATGTGCCGATCGCAAAGAACCTTCCGTACTCTAAGATGCTCCTGATCAAAACCTTCCCGATTTTCAGGGAAGGGCGCCATGCTGGTGGGTTTATTGCCGAGCAGACCAGTCGACGTGAACGTCCATTTAAAATCCTGGCGCAACGAACCATTGGTTATGCGCAACGGGAGGGTGCTTTGCCAGTTGGTATCGAAGGCAGTTTCAATACGATCCTCGAAGGTAAACGGGACAATGCACCCAAACAACTCATGTTGCGCGTTCCCGGCGATATTTATATACCCATCAATGATCTGGCGGAAATTGAGCCCGCATCAGGCGACGATGTGGTGACAACCCTGGATATAAACATTCAGGACGCCGCAGAATCTGCCCTGCTCAATGCCTGTGAAACCCACAATGCAGACCATGGTTGCGCCATTGTGATGGAGGTAAAGACGGGTAAGATCCGTGCCATGGCAAATATCGGACGAGCGCAGTCTGAAGGGAAATCGGGCTACTGGGAAACATATAATTATGCAGTAGGAGAGCGGGTAGAGCCTGGTTCGATGTTCAAACTTGCCACTTTTATGGCCATGCTCGAAGCGGGCGAATTGGACGATTTCGATGAAAAAATACCTGTATTTGGCGGGAAAGTGAAGATCTACGATGAGGAACTTGTTGACGCGGTGCCGCATGGACTGGATTCAATGACGATCCGCCAAATCTTTGCACAATCATCCAATGTCGGTACGGCTACGCTTACGATGAAGTATTTCAAGAGCAATCCGAATGCATTTGTAAAACAACTTCGTGACTTTAATCTGGACATGGCAACAGGGATTGAAATCGGCGGTGAAGAGAACCCGATCGTGAAAAACCCGGACGACCCCAAAAGTGAATGGAGCGGCACTACACTACCCTGGATGAGCATCGGTTACGAACTGCTGCTCACCCCGATGCAGATGCTGACCTTTTACAATGCAGTGGCAAACGACGGTCGTATGATGAAACCTTATCTCGTGCAGCGGACGGAGCATTACGGGGAGATCATGAAAGAATTCAAGCCCTATACCATCAAACGAAGCATTGCTTCAAACAACACGATCCGTAAGGCTAAGGAGCTATTGAGAGAAGTGGTCATCTCAGGTACGGCGCATAACATCAACACAGACAATTATGCTATAGCTGGTAAAACAGGTACCGCACAGTTGAACTACCACAAGTTTCGCGCTTCGAAAGGCATTCGCCACCAAGCGGGTTTTTGTGGCTTTTTTCCTGCGGACAATCCGATTTACTCCTGTATCGTGGTCATCAGTGAGCCAGAGCGCGGTGGATATCATGGCGCAGAAGTGGCCGCTCCGGTGTTTCGCCAGATCGCTGACAAGTGTTTTGCGATGAAAGCAGAATTGCACAAACCGGTGAATGCAAATAAGCCGCTTGCCCTGAAAAATAGTCAGTTGCCCAGTTATGATGCTGGTTCACAGGAAGATATGAAAGAGAGTTTACGCTGGCTGGGACTTGATTTTAGCCCGGCCACTGACCTGGATGAATGGGGAGTGGTAGTTGCGAAAGATAGTATCGGACTCACGATGCAAAATCGGGTAGTAGGTGATAAGAACATTCCTTCTGTAGTAGGTATGGGCTTGAAGGATGCGATCTATTTGCTGGAGAATCGGGGGTGTCGGGTGCGTGTAGAAGGGGTAGGGAAAGTGCGGAGCCAGAGTCTGGCGCCAGGAACCCGGGCGAGTGGGCAGACATGTGTTTTATCCCTGGAATGAATCATGGAAATACTGATCCTGTTTGCACGGATCATTTTCTTTTATCTCATTTCCAGAATGTTATGGCTGTCCTATATGATTAGTCATTTAAGAGATGGGGAAACTGTTGAAAGCTTATCTAAATGGGATGTTTGGATGAATGTTGCGAGTAAAAGAATTAATAACCATCTCTGGCCTGGACCCTATTTTAGTGAGTTTCATGATACGGATGAGATAAAGGAATGGATAAAGAAACGGAATTGGGTGGTAGCGTTTTTTTGGTCATTTGCCATTTTGGGAATTATTGCTCAGATCATTTTTCACCCGGCTCCTTCAAAATAACTGAAACGTAAAAATTACAAACTGAAAGTAAGCCAAAAAATATGCTTTTAACCTATCTCCTTCAAAACCTGCATGTGCTCGAAGCACAAGGCAATACAGACATCGAAATCGGACAGATCCGTTTCGATAGTCGTGCTGTGCAGTCTGGAGATGTGTTTGTGGCGGTACGTGGTGCAGCGGTAGATGGGCATCAGTTCATTGACAGGGCGATTGAAAATGGGGCGGTTGCGGTTGTTTGCGAACGTCCAAGTGATTTTTTGGTTGAAAGGGACCATACTGATAGTCTCACTTCAAGTGAGACTATCAGTATGGTCCCTTTCAACCAAAAAATCACTTGGATCAAAGTCGCCGATGCTACAGAAGCACTCGGACAAATAGCTTCCAACTTTTACGGCAATCCTTCTGCAGCCTTAACCCTGATCGGCATCACCGGAACCAATGGAAAAACAACCACGGCTACCTTGCTCTGGCAACTTTTTACGGCATTGGGCTACAAATGCGGTCTGATCGGAACCGTCGAAAACAGGGTAGGGGAAGAAGTATTGGTGAGTACCCACACTACACCAGATGCGGTTCGGGTTCACGAACTGATCCGCAAAATGGCTGATGCTGGTTGTAGTCATGTGTTTATGGAAGTCAGCAGCCATGCGGTGCATCAACGTAGAATTGCAGGGGCGACGTTTGCCGGCGGGGTTTTTACCAACCTAACCCATGATCACCTCGACTATCATAAAACCTTTGCAGAATACCGGGATACCAAAAAGAAGTTCTTTGACGATTTGCCAAAAACGGCCTTTGCGCTGACCAATGCCGATGATAAAAACGGGGCGATCATGTTGCAAAACACCCGGGCTGACAAGAAATCCTATGGTTTGAAAAAGCCGGCTGATTTCAAAGCAAAGATCATAGAAAATAGCCTGGAGGGGCTGCATTTGGAGTTGGATGGGGCGCAAATTCACGCCCGGATGATCGGTGAGTTCAATGCTTACAACCTGACTGCTGCCTATGGCGTGGCTATGTTGCTTGCTCAGAACCAGACCTCGGAGGTTTTAAAAACCTCCGAGGTCTACCAAACGACCCTCCTGACCGCACTCAGCAATCTCTCCGGCGCAGAAGGCCGGTTCGACTATATCAACCACTCGTCAAAACCCGGTTGTATCGGAATCGTAGACTATGCCCACACCCCGGATGCGCTTGAAAAAGTACTGGAGACCATCGCCAAACTGAAAAAGAAAAACTCCCGCATTATCACGGTTACCGGTGCTGGCGGAGACCGGGACAAGACCAAACGACCCATCATGGCTCAGGTTTGTGCCAGATTAAGTGACCAGCTAGTTTTGACCAGCGACAACCCGAGGACGGAAGACCCGGCTGCAATTCTGAAAGATATGGAAGCCGGTTTGGATGCAGCAGGACTAAAGAAAACACTCACCATCCAGGACCGTGAACAAGCCATAAAAACAGCTATCCGGCTGGCCGGCCCGAACGATGTGATCCTGGTAGCTGGAAAAGGCCATGAGAAGTATCAGGATATACAAGGCGTAAAATATCCTTTTGATGACAAACAGATGTTGTCAAAGTTTTTTGAGGAAAAATGACCAGCCAAAGTTTGGCCATTTGTGAAATACAACCCGCCTTCGCTGAAGCTATGGCGGGTGAAGATAAAATAGTGGAGGGACTACTATTTTGATTTTGAGCAGGTTTTGGGGCGATGAAATATCGCCCCAAAACCAATTTTGAAAACCGAATCACGAATTTAAAAGAACGAAATCAATCCTTTGCACTCCAAATCACTAAAGCCCCAAATAGCCAGATCAACATTAATATACCATGCTTGTCCATCTATTTGAATATCTGAAAGAACATTACGACCTGCCAGGAGCAGGTCTGTTCAAATTCATCTCGTTCCGGGCTGGGGTTGCGATGCTGTTGTCGCTTTTGATTTCGATGATTATTGGGAAGCGGATCATTGACTGGCTTCAGAAACTGCAGATTGGTGAAACTGTGCGCGATCTCGGACTTGCAGGACAGACATCCAAAGCAGGTACGCCCACCATGGGAGGGATTATCATCGTAGCAGCTACGTTGATCCCTTGTTTGCTGCTGGCCCGATTGGACAATGTGTATATCCTGCTCATGCTTTTTAGCACGGTTTGGATGTTCGCGATCGGTTTTTTGGATGATTACATCAAGGTGTTCAAAAAGGATAAACAAGGACTGAAGGGTAAGTTTAAGATCATGGGACAGGTTGGTTTGGGCTTGATCGTAGGCATTACGATGTTGATGAATGACGAGGTGGTGGTACGGATGGATCCTGAAGTAGCCAATCAAAAAGGCTATGAGATCATGGAGACGCTTTTTGTAAAAGATCCATCTGCACCCAATACCTACAAGGAGATGGTGTATGTAAAAGCAGCCATCACAAACGTCCCGTTTTTCAAAAATAACGAACTGGATTACTCCCGTTTCTTATGGTTTTTGGGTGATAATATTGGAAATCTGAGCTCGATCTTCTTTGTATTGATGGTCATTCTCGTCATCACTGCAGTAAGCAATGGGGCGAACCTGACAGATGGTCTGGATGGGCAGGCGGCCGGTGTTTCCGCAATAATTATTGCAACGCTTGGAATCCTGGCCTACCTGAGCGGCAACTCAGTTGCAGCAGATTTTTTGAAGATATTTTATATCCCATACAGCAGCGAGTTGGTGATTTTTTCCGCCTGCTTGCTGGGTGGATGTATCGGTTTCTTGTGGTACAATGTGTTTCCCGCACGGGTATTTATGGGTGATACAGGAAGTTTGACGTTGGGTGGAATCATTGCTGCATTGGCGATTGTAACACGGAAAGAACTGTTGATCCCGCTTTTATGCGGGGTATTCCTGGTTGAGAACCTTTCGGTGATCGTTCAGGTATGGTATTTCAAATATACCAAAAGGAAATATGGGGAAGGGCGACGGGTGTTTCTTATGGCGCCACTGCATCACCATTATCAGAAGAAAGGCTACCATGAGGTAACCATTTCGGTTCGGTTCTGGATCGTACAGATTTTACTGGCAGTAGCGACGATCATTACATTGAAGATCAGATAAAAACATGAAAAAGCGAATCGTCATATTAGGCTCCGGAGAATCCGGTACAGGAGCGGCCCTACTGGCCCGACACCTGGGCTATGACGTATTCGTATCGGATAAAGGCGCGATCAAAGCACAATATCAGGCAGAATTGAACGAAGCAGGTATTGCCTGGGAAGAAAACCAGCATACGCTGGATCAGATATTGAATGCTCAGGAGATTATAAAAAGTCCGGGTATTCCTGAAAAAAGTGAAGTGATGAAAGCCGTGCGGGAAAAAGGTATCAACGTGATCGGTGAAATTGAATTTGGATATCGTCATGCCGGCAAGTGCCAGATCGTTGCTATTACCGGCTCCAATGGTAAAACGACGACTACCGAGTTGACATATCACCTGATGAAAACCGCCGGATTGGATGTCCGTAAAGGTGGAAATGTGGGCAATTCATTTGCCCGAATGGCGCTGGAAGATCTGAAATCGAAGAGAACAAAAGCCGCTGAACGGATTTTTGTTTTGGAGGTTTCAAGCTTTCAATTGGATGATATTCAGCAGTTTAGACCTAAAATAGCGATGCTGTTAAATATTACTCCGGACCATTTGGACCGCTACGATTATAAATTGGAAAACTATGCGGCGTCTAAGTTTCGGGTGACTATGAATCAAGGCCGCGGCGATAAGTTCATTTACAATGGGTTTGATCCGATCCTGAAAGTTCATCTTGATAGTCTCACTTCAAGTGAGACTATCAAGATGAACTTTCAGGATCGGATCAAACCCAAACAAATCGCCATTCGAAAAGGCTTTTTCAAAAACGGCCAGATCAAAGTAGGAAAAGATTTCTACGACATGACAAAAAGTGCCCTTCGGGGCCCGCACAATATGTTCAATGCAGTGTGTGCCATTCGGGCATCCTTGTTGTTGGGTGCAGCTGCGGACAAAATTCAGGAAGGTTTGAACACATTTACACCACCCCCTCACCGCTTGGAAAAGGTGGCTGAGATCGGTGGCGTAACGTGGATCAACGATTCGAAAGCAACCAATGTAGACTCAGTTTTCTACGCCCTGCAGGCGATGGATGTGCCGACGGTGTGGATCGTTGGCGGCCAGGACAAGGGGAACGATTATTCGCCACTCTTGAAATTGGTGAAAAAAAAGGTGAAGGCCATCGTTTGCATGGGTGTAGATAATTCAAAGATAATCAGTGTGTTCGGCGGAATTAAGAAGCCAATGGTAGAAACAGGAAGTGCCCAGGAAGCTGTAAAGGCAGCGGCAAATTTTGCCAAATCCGGAGATGTCATATTGCTCAGCCCGGCTTGTGCGAGTTTTGATTTGTTCAAAAATTATGAGGATCGAGGAGCGCAGTTTCGGGAAGCTGTTTTACAAATCACCCACTCACCAAAATAAACAAATAAACAACGAATGCCAACCATCGCGCTAGAAATGGAACGCTTAAGAAACCCGTACTCCGGTCTGGGGCAATACTGCCTCCAACTGGGTCGTGCGTTTGCAGCCGAGGGATCGGATGCAGGCCTGGGTTTTGCTTGCCTCGTTCCTGCCGAGCGTAAAGGCGAGTTTGGTCATGAAATGACTTATAAATCCGTGAAACCCTGGCACAAGATCATCGGACCGTCTTTTGGAGAGTCTCTATGGCACTGCATGCATCAGGATTCGGAATATATGCCACGCAGTCGCAGAACACCGCTGGTAATCACGATTCACGACCTGAATTTTCTAGATCGCCCGGATTATTCGGAAACCCAAAAGAGCCATAAACGGGCTGTCATTCAGCGTAAGATCGACCAGGCAAAAGGCCTGGTGTATATATCAGAGTACGTGCAGGATTGGGTGCGGCAGCATTTGAACGTGCCGGCCGGAATGGTGGAGCAAGTGATTTACAACGGAGGGAGTATCAAGTTTCAAGATTCAAGTAAAAAGTTTCAAGGTGCCAGGAGCGAGAAACCTTTTCTTTTTTCAATTGGCATTCATCCGAAGAAGAACTACCATGTTTTGATGCCACTTTTGGCAGAATTAAAAGCTTATAAATGGATCATTGCAGGTCCAGATAGTAGAGGATATCGCGCAAAAATTGAGCAGGAGGCCGCGAGATTTGGTGTGTCTGATCGAATTGAATTTTGTGGACCGGTAGGAGAGGAAGCGAAAATGGAATATTACCGGAACTGTACAGCACTGCTTTTTCCTTCACTATCCGAAGGATTCGGGTTGCCGGTAATTGAAGCCATGTCGTTTGGGAAACCGGTTTTCCTTTCAAATCTCACCAGCCTCCCGGAGATCGGAGGTGGAGAAGCATATTATTTCAGTGATTTTGAGCCTAATACTTTAATAGAGGCTTTTGCCAACGGTATGAAACAGTTTGAAAATAGCCCTGGCAAAGGCGAAAAATTAAAGTCCTGGGCTGCCCAATTCACCTGGGAAAAATCAGCTAAACAATACTTTGAGTTTTACCAAAAAGTACTAGCCACTCCAAACTAACCGTCCACCGTAAACCGTCCACCGTGAACCGTAAACCGTGAACCGTAAAC
>JBILHS010000218.1:0-4011 GCA_044350425.1 Saprospiraceae bacterium
CTCCACTAATTTGCCATATGGACGCTCAAGGCGATTGTCGCCTAGGATACTTTTTGATTTTGCCATAAAGCAAAGATCGTAGCATGTCAAGGAACTTCATGAAAAATGAGTATATACCATAGGTTTCGAAAACTTGGAAAGTCTAGACACTCGAAAAGAGTATCCGGTAGTCTAGCTTTGCACTTCTGTTTCAAACTCAAAATTTAAAATGATGACACGTCTTTCAATTTTGTTCCGCGCCTTGTTGCCACTGGTTTTTCTTTTTTTGAATTGCCAGGAGGGATTTTCTCAGGTTAGCAGACCACTCCGGTATACGGATGATGTCGGAATAGATTTTGCGCCGTTTCTGCGGGGGGAGCCCGGAATAAGTTTATTGTACAAACATGGCCTGAATAAAACTGCCGACATCGAAAAAAGAAAGCGATTGGCGCTGCGCGTGTTGGTCGGATATTATGAATCTTCCTATGGGAATACTGCACAATATAAACAGACGGTTGACTCCATCTTTTTTAGAGAAGGAGCTGGCAATGGAAACGACCGGTTTATCAGTGGAGGCCTGGAACTTCAGATCCGAAAAAATAAATTCCGATGGCACCTGGGCGCTGATCTGGGTTATCGGCATGCAAGCGATTCGGGTAAAAGTCAGTACTTCACGGAGTCCGGCGGCAAGCGCTATGTAACTGCGAATTATGATAATGAAAGCAGATATAATATCGCAGAAGGCTCCCTACTGGCAGGTGTCAATTACTTTTTTCTCCCGCGATTCAGCGTAGGTCTCGAGGCTAATTTCTTTTTATCCTTAGAGTTCTCCAAATCTAAAGTCCTCCAAAATGGCTCTGTGGTGTATCAGGATCAGAACAATTCAACTCTTTTTGAATTGGGGCCCAAGTTCATGCGGCTTTTATACCTGAGTTATCATTTTGGGAAGCCCACTCCTAAGGACTTATAACAGGAAAATTCCCCCAAGCAGCGAATTCTGACTTAAGCACATCATGGGTAGATATCTAAATCTACTTAACATGAAAAAAATCAGACTCGCATTCCTTTGCACTCTTCTGGCTACGTCCTATGTTTCTGCACAGTCTGGTCATCTGGACGCTAACCTCGTGCACAACTGGAATCATCTGGATCGCGACATCGAGCTTTCCGGAGAAAAGTTTTTTAACAAAAATGGGTTTAAAGTCAGCCTGTTCTATTTCCAGAATACCGCAGAGCAGAGCCTAAACTGGGTGATGAAACCAAGGGCTTCCAATTTTAAGGAACATTGGGGATTTGGCCTGGCCTATCTCCGGTACCTGCCGTTGAAAAATTCGAATGTCGAATTGTACCCTTACTTCAAACTTACTGGATTTAAGCTGCCGTATCAGACCAATAACGAGTCTTTTGGACTCATTTCACAGCTTCCATATTGGAAATTCTACACCGGAATAGGCTTGCAGGTTAAAAGCAAACTTTATCGCGATCTATACCTGACGGCTAGTGCCGATGCTGGTGGCCGATGGGAAAATCCACAAGCCAGTTATCTGGATTACTTCAACGGCTTGGCCGCCGGTGGTGCAGTAGGCCTGGCATACAGGATCAAGGGATAAACGGGTCTACAGCAAGGTCTCCATCTGAATATTCGCCCGCTTGAACTCCGTGCTTTCCAGTGCGACACATCGGAATCCCAGCTTGAAATACAAATTGATGGCCTGGTAGGACTTTGTTGCATTGGAAAGCAGGAATACTCGTTTTGCACCGAGTTGGCGGGCACGTTCCAGGGCTGCGGTGCCCAGTAATTCACCAATTTTTAGTCCGCGGGCATTTTCTGCCACGGTCATTTTAGCCAGTTCCAGTACCCCGTTTCCAAATGGCTGAAGTGCAACCGTGCCCAGGATCTCTCCATCGGATTCGCGCTGGGCCAGTAACACCGCTCCACCGCCGTTGATGAAGTATTTTTCCGGGTAATCAAGCGTGTCGAGGTCTATTGGTTCCACCTCATAATCTTTGGAAATCCAGGCCATGTTGAGGTTTTTCCAGGCGGTTTGGTAGGTGGGTTTCCAGTCTATAATTTGGATCATGGTTTGTGGATTGGTGGAAAGGTGGTTGGCGAATTGGAAGGTCAAATATCTGGAATTTTGGGAAGTAACCTGAAGCTGTCGGGCGAATTTTGAGACAATTGGCCATTTTAGGCGGCTTGGAACCACCTGGGCAGCCTGCCAGAGATGCTAATCCCCGACACTTCCTTTAATTTAACCTGAATTATTTTTTAGGATTAGAATTATTTATTCTGATCTATGTAACCTTGGGCATTAAGTCCTAACACATCAATTGCAGACTGTGTGATAAGAATTTAACGTACCCCAAAAAGTCAATTTAACACAATCACTATCTATGCCACAACTTTACAAATTTCTGTATTTGATTTTTTTTGGATTTTTAGCGCTGATGCCAGAATTATCCAAAGCAAACAACGCTCCGAATCCCCCCCCGTATTTCCTGAATAAAGCGCAGTTGGACTCTCTGACCGCGCTGTTGGGGCACTGCGACCCCATTACAGTGGCTACTGTAAACTGCGCCACCAAAGCCGTTGAATTGTCCGCTTTTGTAAATTTCCTGTTTACTGGCCAACAACTTCCAATCGTAGTGCTATGGAGCACAGGTGAACTTGCGCATAAAATTACGGTAACTCCGCCCGGATCCTGGTCCTATGATCCACTCAGCAATCCCGCCAGCGCAGGCTGCGAACAATTTCACTGGAATACTGAATATATAGGGCCGGCTTTTTTCCCAGGGCCTATTGAAATTATTGGTCCCGAGGCTGCTTGTCTTGATACGGATTATGAATTAACTATAGAGGGAACCCAAGGATTTAATTTAACGTACCAGTGGACTCCAGGCGGAATGTCCCCAACACAGGTTGTAGCTGAGCCCGGCACCTATTCTGTAACGGTACGAGATTTTTATGGTTGTCCAACTGCAGACCAAATAGTCATTCCGCCCAGTCCTCCAGTATCGCCTTTACTGACCGGATCTTTAGGGGTTTGTGCGACCAATGATACCGGTTTTGTTAAAGTGACCAATCAGTTTAGTGCCTATCTGTGGGAAAATGGCGATACCACCAATACCATTGCCATTTATGAGCCAGGCACTTATGCAGTGACTGTAACCAATCAGTTTGGCTGTACCAATTCGAATGAATTTACTGTTTCGGAAGGCCCTGAGGTTTTCCCGGTCCTAACCGGGTCATTAGGACTTTGTTCTGAGGATGACAATGGATTTGTGCAGGTTTCCATCCCATTTAGCTCCTACATATGGGATACGGGCCAAACAACCAATCCCATCGCCGTGACGGCTCCGGGTACGTATACTGTAACAGTGACCCATGTGCTCGGATGTACTGCCACCAATGAATTTGTGATTCCAAATGTCGATGTGCCTGAAATTCTCATCAATATGAGCACGCCTGCCATTTGTCCGGGTCAATTCAGTAATCTGACTGCTGACTTTGGTTATAGTAATTATATATGGTCCAATAACGACCTGGGGGTTTCTAACATTGTAACCCAAGCGGGTACCTATACCGTAACGGTGACCAATTCCTTTGGCTGTACCAATACAGGCAGTGTAACGCTCGACTCGCTCTCAACGCCCCCCATTTTAATCAATTCGACGCCCTTTTGTCCCGGCAGCAATTCCACAATTACGGCCTCCGGAGCGCCCGGAAGCCCAAGCTACCTGTGGTCTAATACGCAGACTACGAATCCGATATCCGTCCATACACCCGGAACCTATTCAGTGACGGTTTCGGGCGCCAACTTCTGTACCAACACGGCTTCTGTGGTCATCACGCAACTCCCTCCACCATGGACCTTCATATCGCCTCCGGCCCAACTGAATTGTATCGTTTTACAAACTACGCTGGATGCCACCACTTCGTCGTCGGGACCTAATTTTAATGTCAGCTGGTCTACAACAGGCGGTAATATTGTATCCGGACAAGGTACACTGAATCCGACGGTCAATGCTCCG
>JBILHS010000219.1:0-3974 GCA_044350425.1 Saprospiraceae bacterium
GTGAAAAAATTCGATGAAAGGCCAGCAATTATGGCAAAACGAGCGCCTGGCCCAGGCAGTGGCCTACTGCAGAGCATTTACGAATTCTGCCACAAGGGCAGAAAGTCGAATTCAGATCACGTTATTTTATCCAGGGAAAATCCGTATACAAAATCACAGCGAATACCAATGTGCCAACCTGTTCATCTGTTCTATTATAGCCAACGCAAAGTGGTTTTGAAGATTGAGATTTTATAATCAATTAAAAATCAAGGAGTTTTAATCACTCAAATCATCAAAATCACTTCAATCACAGTATAACTTAGTATTGGCCAAGTCCGATTGGTACCCAGTATTTTGAAATAAAATTTAACCTATAGCCAACGCAAAGTGGTTTTGAAGATTGAGATTTAATAATCAATTAAAACTCCTTGATTTTTAATCACTCAAATCATCAAAATCACTTTAATCATAGTATCCATGGAGAGGATGCTGCTAGTGCCGCGCCCGGCCATTAAGGTGTGAATATGGCGGTCTAATTTTTCCTTTCTCTGCGTTGTTCGTCGGTTAAAATGTCCCGCATTGCGCCCTTCTCACGCCTTGATAAAGAAAAAATTTGCCTCCCCAATTCATACCTTAATGGCCGGGCGCGGCACTAGTGGGGTGTATTTGTATTTCATTAAAGTGTTGTTTGTCAATGCGGTGTCGGAGTTTTATAAGGGGGACTTGACGGTGGTACCTTAAAATTTGAAGTTCAAACTACAAACAGGGAGAGCCCCGGGTAAGTAAGTGACATACATTTTTTAAAAAGCCCGTACCTTTGATAATAAAACAAATCACAATGGAAACCACATTGCAAACGCCGTTTAATGCAGCACAGGTAGAAATTCTAAAACTCTTCTCGCAAGGGCTGACCGAGGAACAGACGGAAGACTTGCGTCAAATCCTCATTGCCTTCAGGTTCAAACTATTGGATGAACAGGTGGAGCTGGTAGCGAGGCGAAAAGGATTGACGCTCGATCAAGTTAATGAGGCCTCGCAAGGGCACTTTCGCACATCCAGCAAAATAACTGATCTATGAGCATACTTAAAGACGATCGAAGAGGCTTTCTTGCCAAATTTTCAATGGCTGCCATGGCCATGTTGGGCTTGCCCTCCAGTGGCAGATCCAAAACCAAGGAGGATGCGTCCGATCAAAAAAACAATGCCGATCCGATCCTTGAGGTAAAAGCAATGGGGTTTGCCTGGGACACCCTCGACCCCTTCCTTTTTTGTGTGCACCATGAAGATAAGTTCCCAAAAGGCAATGCTGAAATGGGGCCTGCGGTCTCTTTGAAAGGACGTAGCCTGGGCGATGACTTCATCATCAAGGACGGCTGGCGAATGTACCATGGCAAAAAAGTACCAGGCTTCCCGGGCCATCCACACCGGGGATTTGAAACCATCACGGTGGTACGGGACGGCCTGGTTGACCATGCCGACTCCCTGGGTGCTTCCGGTCGATACGGTGAAGGCGATGTGCAATGGATGACCGCCGGCAAAGGCGTTCAGCACTCTGAAATGTTTCCATTGCTGAAAGAAAACGAGGAAAACCCCATGGAACTCTTCCAGATCTGGCTCAACCTCCCCAAAAAGAACAAAATGGTAGAACCGCATTTTAAAATGCTCTGGGGCAGTAAGATCCCCAAACTGAACCATACCGATGCCGCCGGAAAATCCACCGAAGTGGAAGTGATCGCCGGGAAATTGCAACAACACATCGCCCCTGCACCTCCGCCCGACTCCTGGGCGGCAGATCCTGCCAATGAAGTAGCCATTTTTAATCTAAAATTAGCACCTGGCGCCACTTTCACACTTCCCAAAGCGGGACAAGGCGTCAATCGTTGTTTGTATTTTTACCTCGGCAACCAAATATCCATGGCGGGCAGAATGATTGAAAAATATCATTCTGTGGTGGTCAATGCTTCTGTGGATCTGAATATCGTGAACGGTGATTCAGAAGCAAGAATCCTGGTCCTGCAAGGCCGTCCCATCGGGGAAACGGTGATCCAATATGGTCCTTTTGTGATGAATACCAAGGAAGAGATCCAGCAAGCCTTTGAGGATTACCATGCTACGAAATTTGGTGGCTGGCCATGGAGCAGGTACGATCAGGTGCATGACCGTGGGGAGGGGCGTTTTGCGCGGCATGCGGATGGGACTGTGGAGTTGGGGGTGTGAGTGTATCGAAGCGAATGAGCAGGTTCATTCCGGGAAGAAACTATTTCTGTGTAAGTCGGAAGCCCAATGAGTCCCCGAAATAATATGGTGGTTCTGCCGTACGAAAATAAACCAGGTAGAAAAACGAGGGCCATATTTTGCCGCCGCCACGTACAATGCGCATTGCATTACGAAGATTGGCGCTTTCACATGGATAAGACTTATTACTATCTTGACACCACTCCATAACATTCCCACTCATATCATAAAGGCCGAGTTCGTTAGCTTTCTTTTGTCCGACTGGATAACTGGTTGATTTGTACCAGGCAACACTGTTTAAATCATTAGAACCGGAATATATATAACCGCGGCTTTTGTTGCCGCCTCGAGCCGCAAATTCCCATTCAGCTTCTGTGGGAAGGCTATAGTTTTTCCCTGTCTTCTCATTAAGCTTATTAATGAACGATTGAACATCATCCCATGACACATATTCAACAGGGCAGTCATCACAGTTTTTGTGTCGCGAAGGGTTATTACCCATAACAGACAGCCATTGTGATTGTGTTACTTCAAATTTTCCAATACTAAATGAGCTTAGTGTTACTGGGTATTCACAAAGTTTAGAATCAGTTGTGTGGTCATTGCTACCCATTTGGAAAGTTCCGCCTGCTACTTTTACTAGAGGATAGTCAAAAATAAAATTGGAGGTTTTTTGCGGTTCTGAAGCTGGTGAAATAAAAGTTTCTTTGGAGGCAACTAACCGAAACCCAAAAGTACCAGCACCTCTTTTGGTCGGCTCAGAATATCCTCGATTAGTAATACTTGTATATCCTGAAATTTGACTGTACCAATAACCACCTCCTCGAAGAACATAGCCTTCATTGACAGAACCGCTCATTTTGCAGTCCGAAGTGTAAGCAAAATATAAATCTTGGCACCATTCATTAACGTTGCCGCTCATATCATAAAGGCCAAGTTCATTAGATTTTTTCTGTCCAACAGGATGTGTTCTTTTATCAGAGTTGACATTATTCCAGGCAACGGTATTGGGGTCATTGGAACCAGAATAAGTGTAACCGCGACTTTTTTTGCCTCCTCGAGCAGCATATTCCCACTCAGCTTCGGTAGGCAGCCGATAATTTTTGCCAGGATATTTGGAGTTTAGTTTTCTTAAAAAATCTTGAATATCATCCCATGACACTTGATCTACTGGACATTGATCGCAGCCATCAAATTGATTTTCAGGTGGATCACTACCCATAACACTTCGCCAATCCGCTTGTGTGATCTCATATTTGCCTATACTAAATGTATTAATGGTGACACTATGTTGACATTCATCGAAGATCAAGGCCTCCTTATTCTCCGGGCTGCCCATAATAAAGGTTCCTCCTTCGACGGCCACCATTTCAAAGCCAGATTTTATTTTATTTGGATCGTCTGCATTCTCAGCTGAGGAAGTGTTAGAGCTGCTTTCTGTTTCAAGTGCTTCTTTGTCAGTATTAAATATTTTGGGAGCCAGCCAAATTGCAAAAAGAAGCACCGCCAGCAATCCTAAAGAAAGGGAAACATAACGGCGAAAGCGTCTTGGCGCAACTGCTTTTTTTGTTATTTCATTAATCTTACTCAAAGAAACAGCCGCAAATTCACCTTGAGGGAATTGATTTAGATAGGTTTGGTAGCCTATTACGCTGTTCGTATTGGTTGCTAAGAGCCATGCCGTTTGTTCGGCAGTTTGGTGTGCGAATTTAGTTTCTGGGGAAGCAATTACCACTTTTTCTTTTATAGTGTTCTCC
>JBILHS010000034.1:0-44791 GCA_044350425.1 Saprospiraceae bacterium
CCAGCGACCACCAGGTCCGATAACTATGTTAAATGGCCTCGTTCGATTTTATAATATCCTCGAAGGGGCCTCTCTAAGATCGTAGCATGTCAAAGAACTCGATAAATGAGTATATACCATAGGTTTTCGAAACTTGGAAAGTCTATCTCCGAAAAAATATCTGGTAGCCTGGAGCAAAGCTACCTTTCAGCCACCTTTTTTCCCTATTCGGTAATTGTTTTTCAATTGGTCGTATCCAAAGCATCGTAACTTCACCAGTAAACCCACTGGATATGAATCTTAAAATATACAGACACTTGCTGATCCCCGCATGGCTTCTTTGCTGCCTGGGCATGTCCCCAATGCCTCGTGTGGCAGGCCCCTATCGCTGTGATAACGGGAAGGTATTTATGAAATCTGAGGCCACTCTCGAAGTCATTCAGGCGCAGAGCAACAAACTCAAAGGCGCCATTGACCCTTCGAACAACAACTTTGCATGGTCCGTTGACGTAATATCGTTCAATGGTTTTAACAGCGCTTTACAACGCGAGCATTTCAATGAAAACTACATGGAAAACAGCAAATACCCCAGGGTGAGTTTTACAGGAAAGATCATTGAAAAAGTCGATTTTCAAACCAATGGAAAATACAATGTACGGGCCAAAGGCAAACTCATCGCGCATGGGGTCGAGCAGGAACGTATTATCCGCAGTGAACTGGAAATTCAGGGCAATAAGATCCTGATCCATGCTGAGTTCACCGTGCCTTTAGCCGACCACAACATCCGAATTCCTCAGATCGTCAATCAAAAAATTGCAGAAGCCGTTTCCCTGCGTATGGAAGCGGTTCTGATCGCAGAAAACCAGCCCAAGTAACCTTGAAGCAGCTACTTTTCATATCCATATTTGCGCTTTTTTGCTTCAACCTTGTGGCTCAGACGCCCCTGTTCCAGCCCCAACCTTCAAAGGAGCTGGGCAATGCGAAACTGACCGTATTGCTCCAGGATAGTCACGGGTGGCTTTGGTGCGGTGCTGAAAAAGGGCTGTTCCGATTCAACGGACTTTCATTTCAACCCATTGCCCTGGCTGATACCTTTGCTTCTGCCGCTGTGACCGCGCTCTTTGAATCGCAGGGACATATCTGGGCAGGATTCAGCAACGGCACGATCGGTCGGGTACCCATAGCAGGCAACTTTCCTCCGGCACTTACCGGCGATGCCGAAGCCGAAAAAAAATACACGCCACACCTTTCCTTTTGGGAGATCGAGGAAGGATTACCCACACAAAAGATCACAGGTTTTGCGGAAGACAGATCTGGCGGCGGCTGGTTTAGCACCTATGGGGAAGGGCTGTACGTATGGAAAAACAATCGGCTGTATCAATTCAACAGCACTGATGATGGCCTGGCAAGCAATGATATCTATGCTCTGGCCAGCGATGCGCAGGGGCGGATCTGGGCGGCCACAGATGCCGGGATCAGTATTTGTAGCATGCCGGAAATGGGCAAAAAGCAGGTACAAAACCTGGGGGGCGCAGAAGGGCTTCCGGATGAGATCGTCACGGCCTTGCAGCTGGATAAGCAGGGGAATATGTGGGTTGGAACGCAGGAGAAAGGGGTCGTTCGGTTTGATATGGCTACGCTTCGCCCCAATTTTCAAACACCACGGTGGACCTTTGGCACTGTGACCGATCTGAAAATTTTCGGGAGTCGGGAGTTATGGGTAGCTACGGAGCGGGATGGACTGGTGCAGATCGACCTTCCATCGGGCAAAATCCGGCCTTTGCCCGAAACACATCCTTTCCGCCATGTAAACGCCCGCTCCCTTTGCAAAGACCGGGAGGGCTTATTATGGACGGTACTTGATAAAGGAACGCTCTACGCTGCAAACGTCCGTTTTGGCTATTGGGAGCCTGGTTTTGGCAATATTCAGGCACTGCTCACCGACCAACAGGGTCGTTTCTGGGCTGGGTGCCAATCCGGGTTGTTTATTCAGAATTCGCTCCTGAATGGTGAAACGGTATTCCCTGAATTTAAAAAAGTGTTGCCCCAAAACGTGATCTCGCTCTGGGAATCGCCCATCGGAGAGATCTGGGCCGGCACTTTTGGAAATGGGGTATTTGTATTCGACCAGCAAGGACGGGTGTTGCGTCAGTTCACAGAACGCCAGGGCTTGCCCAATGGCAGCGTGCTCAGCATCAGCGGGGATGCTCAAACGGTGTGGCTGGCCACATTGGGAGGCGTTTCAGCCCTCGGGTTCGATGGAAATGGTACCCTTCAGGTTCAGCCGGAACTGGGAACCAGCTATGTGTACAAAGTATTTACGGACAGCCGGGGACGCACCTGGTTTGGAACTGATGGAAAAGGGTTGGCAGTGCTGGAAAGGGGGGAACTTCGCTTTTTTAAGGAGGCCTGCGGGACCACTTTAAAAACGATCTACAGCATCACAGAAGACAGACGTGGACGTATTTGGTTTAGTACCGACCGCGACGGACTTTTTTGTTGGGATGGTGCTGTTTTTCAAAGATTTACGCTGGCCAATGGACTGCACAGCACGGCCATCACAGGGCTGGCGGCCGATGGCAACGGTCTGCTGGTGATCGGGTACGAAGATGGTTTTGACCTCCTGAACCCTGAACGCGTGGACCACCTTTTGTTTTGCGACGCAGAGATCGGAGCCCCCGAAACCGGCGTCAACCTGAATGCACTCTGTCGTGACCAAGAGGGCAATGTCTGGCTTGGATCGAAAGACGGGATCATTCGGTCAGCGGCGTTTGACGAAACCTTTAAGGACGACCCACAGCCCGGCATTACCTCGGTATCTGTCTTGTTGAAGTCCGTTGATTTTTTGAACCTCCATTCTTTTTCATACAGCGACAATTACTTCATTTTCAATTTTGCCGGTTTATGGTTCACGAACCCGGAATCCGTGCGCTATCGATATAAACTGGATGGATTCGACCCGGACTGGAAGGTATCCAAAGACCACCTGGCCTCGTATCCAAATCTGCCCCCCGGGTCCTACACTTTCCGGGTTCAGACCAGCGAACATGGTAACTTTGACAATGTACCGGAAGCCTCCTGGTCCTTCGTGATCTTACGTCCATTCTGGCAGAAATGGTGGTTTATCCTGCTCAGCCTGGTGGCTGGTGCCTGGTTGATCCTGGCTTTGGTACGCAGTCGCGAGGCTCGGATGCACCGGGATGCACAATTGAAAAGAGAGCGGATAGAATCGCAGTTTGCAACCCTGAAAAGTCAGATCAACCCCCATTTTTTGTTCAATAGTTTCAATACCCTGATTACGATCATTGAAGAAAATCCGCGCCTGGCCGTAGAATATGTAGAGCACCTGTCTGATTTCTACAGAAGCATCATAGTGTACCGCGAACGTGATTTTATCAGCCTGCCGGAAGAAATGGAGTTGGTGCGAAACTTCAGCTTTTTGCTTCAGAAACGCTATGAGACCGGCTTTCAACTTATTTCAAGCCTGAATGGCCAAACGGGTCAGGTGATGCCGCTCGCCCTGCAAATGCTGGTGGAAAATGCGGTAAAGCACAATGTCATTTCGGCTTCAAAACCACTCACCGTGGAGATCTTTTCAGAAAAAGACGGTTACATCACGGTCAGAAACAACATCCAGAAAAAAATCAAACCGGAACCCAGCACCCATTTTGGGCTGCAAAGCCTGATTAACCGATATCAGCTTTTGGGAGAAAAGCCGGTCATCGTGGAAGACGACGGCGCCTTTTTCACCGTGAAGGTGCCTATAAGAAATTAAGCAATAGCATTTTAAACATGAAGATACTCATCATCGAAGACGAAAACGCCGCCGCCCGCCGCCTGGAAAAACTCCTCCTGGAGGTAGCCCCGGAAGCGGAAATTGTAGGACGGCTGGACAGTGTGGAAGCCTCCATTGAATGGTTTCAGGCAAACCCCCAACCGGATCTGATCCTGCTGGATATTCATCTGGCTGACGGAGCCAGTTTTGAAATTTTTGAATACGTCCGGGTCAAAAGCCCGGTCGTATTTACTACAGCTTATGATGAATATGCCTTGAAAGCTTTTAAGGTAAATGCTGTAGATTATTTGCTTAAACCAATCAAGATCAATGAATTAGGCAATGCGATCGAAAAATACAAACAGGTGTTTCAGACCAAGGCGCCCGAGGCTGATTACTCCGGTCTGCTCCAGACTTTACGGCAGCAGGACGGCGGAAAAAACTATCTCCGGCGCATGCTCATCCGCTTCAGCAACAGCTTACGTCTGATCGATATGAATGATGCGGCTTATTTCTACACCAAGGACAAGATCACATTCCTGGTGGCCCGAAGCACAGGCAAGCGATTCCCGGTAGATTACCCGCTTGACAAACTGGAAGCCCTGCTCGACCCGGCTGTTTTTTTTCGCATCAATCGCCAGTTTATCATCCATGTGGCGGCCATCAAAGAAATGCACCCCTACTCCAAAAGCAGGGTAAAAGTGGATCTTGACCCACCCACCACAGATCTTGAAACCGTGGTCAGTGCAGAGCGTTCTGCGGAATTTAAGCAATGGCTGGTGGGCGGATGACCGCATTTTGAAAAACCGGCAAATAGCAGCTTCCAAAGTAAAAAGATTCCCTATAATTGCTGCCAACTTATGCCACGCATCGCCTTCAAAATGAAACTCCACCCCGGCCAGACCGGGGAATACAAACGCCGCCACGCCGCGCTTTGGCCGGAACTTGCCGAATTGCTCCGTGAAACGGGCATTCGCGACTACTCCATTTTTCTGGACGAGGAAACGCTCGCGTTATTCGGTGTTCTGGACCTGGATCAGCCTGAACAACTCGATGCGCTGCCCCGTCACCCGGTGATGCAACGCTGGTGGGCCTATATGGCAGATATCATGCAAACCAACCCCGATCACTCGCCGGTAAGTGTGCCGTTGCGGGAGGTTTTTTATTTTAAATGATCGGTGTCTCATCCGTGTCATTCGTGTTCTTTGATGATGGAACACGGAGGTGGCGAATGAGACACGGATTTAAAGGATACATATCATGGAAATTTCTAACCAAATCCAGGACCACAACCAGAAAAACCATGCCTTCCACGCGTTTCAGTTTCAATACATCGCTGAATTATTAACCCGAAAAGGCGTTGATGTCCAGGGCATCATTGAGAAGATCAAAGCTTTTCAGATTGCCATTCCCTCCTGGGCACTCGGTACCGGGGGTACCCGATTCGGACGATTTCCCGGAGGCGGAGAACCCCGAAACCTGGAAGAAAAAATTGAGGATATTGGCTTGTTACACCAGCTCAACCGTTCCTCCGATTCGATCTCGCTGCACATACCCTGGGATATCCCTGAGAATCCGGCAGCGCTGAAGCAGCTTTTACGGGCAACCGGCCTGAGCATTGATTCAGTGAATTCCAATACGTTCCAGGATCAGGCAGATCAGGCGCTTTCCTACAAATTTGGTTCGCTTTGTCATACCGATGCTGCTGTTCGACAACAGGCCATCGACCATAATATTGCCTGCATCCAACATGGCCAGGCACTCGACTCTAAAGTATTGACCGTCTGGTTGGCCGATGGCTCTAATTTCCCCGGTCAACAGCATTTTCGCCGGGCCTGGCAACGCACCGCCGATGCGCTTGCAAGCATTTATCAGGCCATGCCGGACGACTGGACCATGCTCATCGAGTACAAACCTTACGAGCCGAATTTTTACTCCATGGTCATCCCAGACTGGGGCACTTCGTATTCCTTTTGTCAGCACCTGGGCAAAAATGCGCAGGTACTCGTGGATCTGGGCCATCATCTGCCCAATACAAACATCGAACAGATCGTGGCGCGCCTGATGCATTTCGGGCGCCTCGGCGGTTTCCACTTCAATGGCTCGATGTATGGCGACGATGACCTTACGACCGGAAGCATTAAACCGTATCAGTTCTTCCTGATCTTCCATGAATTGGTAGATGCCATGAACGACCCGGCGGTGAAAAATCCGCCACTGGCTTGGATGATTGATGCCAGCCATAACGTCAAAGACCCGCTCGAAGACCTGCTTCAATCCGTTCAGAATATCCTGAACACCTATGCCAAAGCTTTGCTTGTAGACCGGGCCGTGCTGGCCGCAGCGCAGGACAGCAACGATGTACTGGCTGCGGAAGAATTGTTGCGGGATGTTTTTGCAACGGATACCCGGGCTTTGGTAGCAGAAGCTGCCAGGCAGGCCGGTGGAGCCCTGGAACCGATCGCGGTGTTTCGGAGTTTGGGCATCCGGGAGCAGTTGGTTGAGAAACGAGGCCGGAAAAGTGTCGCGACGGGTTTGTAATGGCAAAACACATCCAACAATGAACGGCACAAATCCTACCCGAAGAAGCAGAAATATTGGCACTGCCAAACAGGGCCATGGCCAAAACAATCGCATGGGTATTCCCGAGTCATCGTATGGGCCCGCTTTTTTTGAAAAACTGGGAAATGTCGTGCAGGTCGTGTTTGGAGGTTTCAGAATTCTGGTTGAAGCCACCCGTGAAAATTCAGTATACGCCTGCACGGTGGAGGATCTGATTTCAGTGTTGAAGCTGATTCCGCCAGCAGATCTGGGCGAATTAAACTTGATCGTACTTCGTCAGCCGAAACGCAAAGAAGAGATCATGAATCCAGCCTGGGGTCGGCTGATTTATGCCTTTGGATTTGAACACAAGCTTCAGCCTGCCATTATTTTGGAGGCGGTAGACCTTGCCGGAAGCATAACCAGAAATAAAAAAATGAGTGTAGCCGGGCAGGATGAATTCACCAGACTCCGGCAAGATGAACATCAATTTTCCTTGAATAAACGGGCCTATATTGCACCCAATCAATTGGAAGCCGTAAGGAACACGCAGTTGTTTCGAACCTTATTCCATGAAATCGGATATTATGTGGAGTATCAGCATAAGGTATTTTATCGCCCCGATGAATTGAATGCTGAAGAGGCCTTTAACAGCCGGCGGGAGGTTTATTTTCAAATTCCAAAACAGGAAAAAGAACTGTTTGCCCACACTTATGCCGATAGGATTTCCAGGGACTTGCAGGCCCAGGGCAAAATCCCGTTCCCCAGAATATTAAACGATGCTTTTCTGCTTGAACATGGATTGCGAAAGGCAGATTTTGATCCGAACTCAAGTTTCTGATGTCCCATATCCTAATCCTCGACATCGGCAAGACCAACAAAAAATGCTTCGTTTTTGACGAGGACTACCGGATTTTGTTTCAAAAAACGATCCAGCTTGCCGAAACTATAGACGAAGACGGTGAGCCTTGTGAGGATCTGGAATTGCTAAAAAACTGGGTAATAGCGTCTGTTCGGGAGGTATTGCACGATGTTCGTTTTCAAATTCGGGCCATTCACTGTACCACTTACGGGGCAAGTTTTGTGCATTTGGATACTTGGGGACAACCCCTTAAGCCGCTGTACAATTACCTCAAATTTTATCCACAGGAACTCCAAAAGCAATTTTTTGACACCTATGGTCCGGAGGTTAAGATCGCGCGGGAAACGGCATCGCCAGTGCTGGGAAGCCTGAATTCAGGTTTGCAATTGTATCGCTTGAAGTATCATAATCCCTCGGTCTTTAAGCAGATAAAATGGTCGCTGCATTTGCCGCAGTATGTTTCTACGGTGATATCGGTGGAGGCGGGAGCAAACTCACCGGGTGACTTGGAGTCACCCGGTGAGTTTGCTCCCGCCTCCACCGATATCACCAGTATCGGCTGCCACACGATGCTCTGGGATTTCCGCAAAAACGACTATCACGATTGGGTAAAGGCGGAAGGAATTACGGAAAAATTTCCGCCTTTACCCAGGTCAGGCGGTGACTTCGAGTCAGCGCCTGATTTTCCGAAAATCACCCTCGGACACGGCCTACATGACAGTTCCGCAGCACTCATTCCCTACCTCGCCTGTTTTGAAGCACCTTTTGTGTTGATCTCCACCGGCACCTGGTGCATCTCGCTCAATCCGTTCAATCAGGAGCCGCTTACATCGGAAGAGCTCGCTCAGGATTGCCTTTGCTACCTGAGTTATGAAGGCCGGCCTGTAAAAGCTGCGCGGTATTTCGGCGGACATGCGCATGAGGAGGCGGTCAAAAAAATGGCAAGGGAGTTTGGCGTGGCGGAGGATTTTTACCGACAAGTTCAAATTCCTGAAGCGCTGGAAAGCAGATATCTTACCTTCATGCGGCAACTCATTGAAAAACAGGTTGCTTCGACCCGCCTGGCTATCGGGCATTCCCCGATTCTTCGCCTATATGTAGATGGCGGGTTTTCCCAAAATGAAACATATATGCGCTTGTTAGCCGAAGCTTTCCCGAAAATGGAAGTCTTTGCCGCAGAAGTATCTCAAGCTACGGCACTGGGTGCGGCGTTGGCAATCCACTCCGGTTGGAATAAAAAACCGTTGTCAAAGCACTTGATTTTGTTCAAACAGATCTTCGTATGAGCATCCCAAATCCCTCAATAAACAAATAAACAAATAGCCATGTACAATCCAAACTATCCCTCCATAGACGATCTCCGCACCCGTGCCCAGGAACGCATCCCCCGATTTGCGTTTGAATACCTCGATGGCGGCTGCAACGAAGACGTCAACCTCCACAAAAACATCGCTGAACTCCGGGAAGTAGAACTAAAGCCCTATTATCTCACCAAACACAGCGGATCAGACTTAAAGACCGAACTTTTCGGCCACGTTTACGATGCTCCGTTTGGCATCGCCCCGGTCGGCTTACAAGGTCTGATGTGGCCCAATGCGCCCGAGATTCTGGCCAAAGCGGCCGTGGCACACAACATTCCTTTCGTGCTGAGTACTGTGACTACCACCAGCATTGAGCGGATCAGCGAAATAACAGAAGGCAAATTCTGGTTTCAGCTCTACCACCCGGCCGACAATGCCTTGCGCGACGATATCCTGGACCGGGCCGAAGCTGCGGGTTGCAAGGTGCTGGTTCTACTCAGCGATGTACCGACGTTTGGCTACCGCCCCCGCGACATCCGCAACGGGCTGGCCATGCCACCCAAGATGACCCTGCGCAACATGCTACAAATTTTGGGGAAACCGAATTGGGCCATTCAAATGCTCCTGCACGGACAACCCAATTTTGCCACCATGAAAAAGTACATGCCAAAAGGACTGGACATGAAACAATTGGGCGTCTACATGAATCAGACTTTTGCGGGCAGAATGAACGAAGAAAAGATCGCTCCAATTCGCGACCGTTGGAAAGGAAAGATCGTGCTGAAAGGAGTGGCCAGCATGGAAGATACGGCCATGGCCATCCGACTGGGCCTGGACGGGATCATTGTCTCCAACCACGGCGGCAGGCAGTTGGATGCTGGCCAGTCTTCAATATACGCATTGGCTCCAATCGTTCAAAAATACGCCGGTCAGATCAAGATCATGCTCGACAGCGGCATTCGTTCGGGTCCTGATGTGGCGCGGGCGCTGGCCAGCGGCGCTGAATTTGCCTTTCTGGGCCGTTCGTTTATGTACGGTGTAGCCGCTCTGGGTGAATCTGGTGGCGACCACACGATTTCTATCCTGAAGACACAACTGAAGCAGGTTATGGAGCAGATCTGTTGTGAGCGGGTGGAGGACTTTCCGCGCTTTTTAGTGAAAACATGAGTCATCCCAAATTTTGCTTTGGACCTCGGAGAGGTTAAACATTGGTAGATATTATGATACAATAGGGCACAAGGACCTCGGAGAGGTCTAACATGCATGGGTTCGTGGATTTAAATTGCCAATGTTAGACCTCTGCGAGGTCCATCCAAATCAAAATTCCATTTTCTACCAATATTAAGCCTCTCCGAGGCCAAGCACGCTCAAAATTTGGGATGCCCCATGTTTTAACTAAAACTAATTGCCAAAAGCATGCTTCAGCTCATTTTCAACAAACCACTCCAGCGTAGCGGCCAAAAGATTTTCTGAAATGCGCTTACCTGTATGGCCGGTAGCTCCTGTGATAATGTACATAATGTATGATGATGAAGTTAAAAAAGTTGTGCTATTTATTTTACATACCTACTAGTTGGTATGTTTAAGGGCAAAAAAATATCAGGTCCTTAGTGTATCCAAAAACTGACCCAGCATAGCCAGGTTGGATTTGAACCGAGCCACCTCTCTATGCACTTTGGCCATGGAATAAACGCCCCCTATGCTGGAAAATAAAAAGTGCGCCACCTGTTCCGGACTGACCTCGCTTCGCACCAGGCCTTTTGATTGTCCTCGGGCTAAGGCGGTGGCAATCGAACCATGGATGGTATCCACAATAGATTTCATCCGCAGGCGAAACGCCTCATCGACCGGACTCATTTCCTGTACTAAATTATTGAGTGGACAACCCAAAGAGATATCCTCGTGGGTAGCTTTCAAAGCCAGAAACTGCAAATGCGTCTTTAATTTATCGATCGGATCGCCTTCCCAGCGGTCCAGTTCCCGGTAAAAATGCAGATAATTGGGCCGGATGATCTCGTCAATGACCGCTGTTCCGATGGCTTGCTTGTTGGCAAAATAGTGGTAAAGCGCACCCTTGGTAACGTCCATTTCGGCTATTACCTTGTCTGCACGAAGGCCTTGAAATCCATTTTTGTGGATGTCCAAAAACATCTGTGTGAGTATTCTTTCCCGTGTATCTGCGGCTTGCATGGCACAAAGATACATACTAGTTGGTATGGCGCGTTGAGAATTTTATTTTTTTCTAAAAAACTGCTTTTGGCGATGTCCCTCTGAAATTCAAAGTTGCGAATTTGCCCTACGCCCCCTACCTTGCTCAGCGATTTTGCAACAAAAGCCAATGCTAAATACCCACATCCCGACGGTTGAGAGCCTGACCGAAAATGCCGTGTTGCAAACACTGGCCTATTTCGAGGTCTTTTCCTACCCGCTCACGCAGGAGGAGGTTTTTGACTTTTGTGGTGAAGCATCGGCCATCCGAATGGAGGTTTCCGAAACGCTGCAGCGCCTGGTTGCGCAAGGCCGGATCTTTCAGTTTGATTCCTTTTTTCAGGCGAAAGACGAGTCCTCCTGGGCCGTACAGCGGCTTCAGTGCAACCGTCTGGCAGACGAATTTTTACCCAAGGCAAGGGACATGGCCCAGTTTATAGGACAGTTCCCTTTCGTACGCGGCGCCTTTGTTTCCGGCTCGCTCTCCAAACATTGCATGCGTCCAGCGAGTGACGTTGATTTTTTCATCATCACGGAACCCGGGCGGCTTTGGCTGTCCCGCACCTTACTGGTTATTTTTAAAAAGATCTTTCTGCTGAATTCGCACAAGTATTTCTGCGTCAATTATTTCGTCGACACAGAACACCTCGGGATCGAGGAAAAAAACCTGTTTACGGCCACCGAGTCGGTAACACTTCTGCCGATGTGGGGCCGCGAATTTTATGAAGCTTTTTGTAAGAAAAATGCCTGGGCCTGGCAATGCTATCCACACTTCAGCTTTCGTTCCACCACAGAAGTGCCTCCCCATTCCAGGCGTTTTTTCAAAAAAATACTGGAAAATTTATTTGCCGGATCCTTCGGAAACTGGCTGGACGGAAAAGCCATGCGCTTCACGGTAGCTTATTGGAAAAAAAAATTCCGGCACCTGGATCATACCGCCTTCGACATTGCACTCAAATCACGCCGGGGTGTATCCAAGCATCACCCTTTGCATTTTCAGGAAAAGGTGTTGACCCGGATGGCGGAAAACTTGAAAACCTTGAAAAATACCCGAAACTAATCCCAAGACCCAACCGTTAAGCGGGTGGCTACGTATAATAGTAAAAGTCTCCAAAACATGACACGCCCTCTTTATCTTTTGATGTCCGGCATGATCAGCCTGCTTCTGCTGGGTGGTTTTCAATGTGAACCCTATTGTGATCAATCGTTTGAACTTCGCGATTGGCGGTCTGCCTGGCTCAACAACAGCGGCAGCGAACCGCTCGTGACCACCAATCCAATACCCCGTGCGGCACTGGGTATTCGCCTTTCCGCAACACTTTTGGACCCGGATAGTCTTGCTGTTTCTGACCAGGAAGATTGTACCTGGAATGCTTTACATCCGATCAGTAAAATTGAAATATTTTCCACGGATGGTTTCGATACCGAAGCGATCGGAGCAAATATCAGCGGCCGGTTCCTACTCAGAGCCCTCAACGATTTTTCGTTCAAATACCTTACGCTCGAGGAGGCCTTAGGATCTGTCAACTTTTTTTATGCGCGCGTTGCCCCGGATTACAAACTAGATTTGTTGATGACTGAACCTCCAAGTCAGGCCGGCTCCTATCGTTTTACCGTGAAGATCCAGTTCGACAGCCTCTCTATGCCGCCCGTCCGCGACAACTTTTTTACCCTCCCTACCGTTATTTTGCAATGAAGATCAGTTGGATCACCTTCGCATTTGTAATGGCCCTCACACCGATGGTTAGAGCGCAAAAAGACAGCGTCACCACAAAACCCACCCCGACCTGGGCAGCAGGGATGTATGGAAGCATTTCAGCGGGTTATGGCTTGTTTGCGGATCCATTCAAAAATGTTTCGCTGGTAGGTGCCTCCCTGCCTGCAAGCGGTTTGGTCCTGGGTATAGATGCCGGAATTGTTTTTAGAAACAGGTTTGGGTTACGTGCAGTCGTTGAGGGCATTTCGGCCACGGATCTCAGACCGAAAATCCAACGCACGCTGGAAGCCGCGAACCCGGGTTATAAACTGACTTTCCTTTCAGGCTCGACGCCCAACCGTAACCTTTTAAGTCATTACGCCATGGGGATCTCCTATGCGATTCCGCGCAAGCGATGGTGTTTCCAACCGGAATTGCTGGTCGGCTCTACGGCAGTTTCCATTGAATCTACCTATGCACAGCTCAAGGAATTGGGCACGCACCGGGCATTCTTTTATGAGGTCAAGTCGGGTTATCAGGAATACAGAAGCCGCACCTTAACCTTGGGTGGTAGAGCAGCCTGGTATACCTGGCGATACTTCGGAGTCTTTGCAGATGCGCGCCTTCTGACGATTTGGAACAATTTCCAATATCAATATGAAACAACGGCATTGCTGGAAGAAACCAAGTTTACCGAAACGGTCCGGATAAAAAATACGGTAATGGGCGCGACGCTTATGGTGGGGGTATTTCTGCAGAGCGCGCGTTGGGAGGGGAAGCGGGGAGATTTTTGGAAGGTGCTTAAGTGAGCATTTGGATTTTATTTCACACAACGCCACTACGGAACAACGTTATTCCTATTTGATAATCAAAACGTTGTGTCGTAGTGGCGTAATGTGAAACAAATCACCGCCTGACTGAAGTTCCGTTGTGTCGTAGTGGCGTCGTGTGAAACAAAATCCCCCTAATTCTTCACAGGCAAAAACGAATACTGCTTCCCATAGCGCAGCATCTGTTTTACAAAATCAAACTCGCGTTCCACCTTCACATCAATGATCTTACCACTGGCATCTTTTACAGCCACCAATTTGGGCTGCACGAAGCCGGAATAAGCCTTGGTAGGTAGTGCAGCAAAGCGTTTTTTAACCTCTGCACCGGTGGCCTTGTCAGTTTTCACTCCGTAGGTTTCCACCAAAGCCTCCGCAGCCTTGTAATCACCTTCAGACTTGATGCGTTGGATCTCGGCAAGTAATTGTCCAAAAAGCACCCGTAGTTTAGCATAGTCACGGATGTCGTAAAAGGTTTTGCCATTGCGTACTGCTTTCACGATCACCTTGTCGGCCTTGCCCTTTTCAATGGCCCATGCAGCCACGAGTTGGCGGTTGCGCATGTGATCTTCTTCGAGGTCGGCACCTGCAGGAAGGCGGCGGAGCTGAAGCAGCATGGCGCTGCGAATGTATTGGTCGTATTCCGCTTTATATCCGTTGGCATCGGGCATCAGCCCCCATTCGATGAGTTTGGGATCGGGCATGAAATAGAGTGCCACGAGGTCGGCCCGACCTTCTTCCAGGGTACTGGCGTAATGTTTTAGCGTAATATTGGGTTCTGCTATCCCCGGATTGAGTTGTCCGCTGGCATGGCCAATCACTTCGTGGAGCGCTGTGTGCATTTTGCCGCAGGCTTCGCCATATTTTTTTGCAAATTCGATCTCTTCCGGATCATTGGCAAACTCCAGCAGGGCCTGCGCACCGCCCACCTGGTTGTAGGCGTTTTCGATGTTGTTCAGACTGACCGATTTGGAGCCCATTTCGCGGATCCAGTTCGAGTTGGGCAGGTTTACACCGATGGGCGTATTCGGCGCACAATCACCGCCTTCCATCGCCACGTTGATCACCCGGTAGGAAACACCCTTCACTTTTTTCTTTTTATGCTCGGCAGCGATGGTCGAGTTGTCTTCAAAATACTGCGCGTTTTTGCTCACAATGGCCATTTTTAGGGTGGCTTCAGGGTCATTGTATTGCACCATGGCCTCAAAATCAGCCTTGTAACCCTTCGGATCGTGGTAGACTTCAATAAAGCCGTTGATTGCATCAATGGTGCTCTTATTATCCTTTACCCAGGCAATATTATATGCATCGAAGGTCTTCAGATCGCCTGTTTTGTAAAAAGACACGAGTAGACCCAGTGCCTTTTTCTGTTGCTCATTTTCAGCAAACGGAATGGCCTTTTCCAGATTTTCTATGATCTTGTCAATTGCAGGGCCGTACATGCCGCCCGATTTCCAGACCAGTTCTTTTAGCACACCCTCGTCTTTCACCAGTTTGGAGTTGAGTCCAAACATGGGCGGGTTTTTGCCTGCAGCTTTGGATTTTTCACCGTAAAACTGGTCCACTTCGGCAGCGGTCACCCCCTGGTAAAAATTGACCGAAGAATTGAGCACCACATCGGGGCCTTCTTTGCTGGTTCTTTTAGGCATGACCTTTGGGTCAAAAATGACAGGTACCAGCGTCTTCTGGATGTCCGCGAGCGGCATAGGCAGGGTAGCAGCATCACAGCCTTTCAGCAGCAGACTGAAATATTCTTTCGAAAATTCAGGCAGGATCTTCACCTCGTTGTAATGGTGGTGTATGCCATTGGAGAACCAAACCCGCTTGGAATACACCTCAAAAGCTTTCCATTCGGCGGTGTTTTTATCACCTTTGTAAGCATGGTGGATACCCTCCAGGGTTTTGCGGATCGCTAGATTATAAGCCCCATGCTGATCATAAATGATATCACGCCCGGCGAGGGTCGCTTCGCTGAGGTGATAGATGAAGGTCTTTTGCCGGGTGGAGAGTTTTTCAAATCCGGGGAGATCATACCAAAGGATCTGAAGGTCTGCAAAAGTGTCGAGTAGTACCTTTTCTGCAAGGGGCGCTGCTGGGGTAGCAGTAGCATTTGTGGTTTTTTTAACGCTGCAGGAGATCGCTGCCAGTAGCAATAAGAGTGCTGGAATGTGTTTGAGTTTCATTGAATCAATGCATTGAAAGGGCGAAATGTTTGAAGTGGCGAGGGTTTTTCAGGAAGGGGCAAAATTACAACACCCAGCGCCTGCCTACCCTGGCCACTCCTGCCGATGCGCCCTGCTTTCCTCTGATTTGTCGTAAAAGCAAGGGAAACGGTTACTTGGGAGGCCATGCAGCATTAGAGCTCATTTTTGCCACTCTGATTTTTCATAAATTCCGGCAATTGCCGCAAGGCAGCCAATTCCCGATACTTGGTACGGGCCTCGTCTGCCGGAACGCCAAAATAGGCTTTGCCGCCTTCCAGGTCTTTGGAAACGCCCGCCTTGGCGGATACCAATGCGCCTTTCCCAATACGTATGGCCTGCGCTACGCCCACCTGGCCATAAAGCACCACATTGTCTTCGATCACGGTTTTTCCCCCGATGCCTACCTGCCCCGCAAACAAACAGTTTTTACCGATCACCGCCCCGTGCCCGATGTGGATCTGACAGTCCAGTTTGGAACCTTCTCCAATGATAGTATCTCCGCTTACCCCTTTGGCAATGGTGCAGCCTGCGCCGATATCCACCTGGTTTTCAATGATCACCCGCCCGCCGCTGCGCCATTTTTTGAAAGAGCCATCCGGTAGTTTTTTGAAATAAAACGCATCCGGCCCGATGATAGCGCCCGGCCCGATGATGCAATGCTCACCAATGCTGGTGTGCTCGCCGATGTAGGCATTGGCCTGAATATAGGAATACGCCCCGATGCGTACATTGGAAGCGATGACCACGCCGGGCTCGATGATGGCCGTTGGATGGATCTCCGCCCGCCCACTGATGGCATTCGTCAGCGGCTCAAATGGACGGTGTTCGCGCACCAGACTATCGTACACCTCAAAAGGATTTTCAACGATCAGAATGGCTTTCCCGGGTGGGCATTCGACCGGCGCATTGAGCAGCAGCACGGTGGCCTCACTCTCCAGCGTTTTCTGGAAGTATTTTTTTACATCGGAAAAGGCCACATCTCCGGGACGAACCTTGTGAATCTCATTGATGCCGGTGGCGGAGAGGGTTTCATCCCCGATGATCTGGGCATTGAAGCGCAGGGCTAGTTCGAGGACGGGGATTGGGCGTGGGAAATCCATAGAATCTACTTTGAAAATGTGTTCAATTTGTGGAATGTGGTCAATGGGTGTAATGTGGTCAACGGGGACTGACGTGTATGGTGAATTAGAGTACTTTCGGGGGCAAAATTCGAAAAAATTGGCGTGTAAAAGGCCTCTGTAATTTTCACATGGCCTGACGCTACTATCATACAGCCAGAAACTCCTACTTTCACCCCCAAATCCATCCGATTTATGAATATCGTTTTTCGACAACTACTCCTTCTGCTCACTATTTCCGGCCTTGTCCAAACTACTTTAATGGCTCAAAGGTCTCCTCAATCGCCCTCGGCCGAACTCCGTGGCGCCTGGTTGGCCACCGCAGCCAATATAGATTTTCCCTCCAGACCCGGCCTCAGTTCGGTTCAGATCAAAATGGAGTTCGACAGCCTCATGGATAATCTGAAGGCGATGAATATGAATGCTGTATTCGTACAAATACGGCCTTCCGGCGACGCTTTTTATAAATCCACCACCGTGCCGATGAGTAAGTTCCTGGTGGGCAAACAAGGTGCAGCCTTAGACGACACGCTTTTTGATCCGCTTCAGTACATGGTTCAATCCGCGCATGATCGCCGCATTGAATTCCATGCCTGGATGAATCCTTACCGCGCCGCCTTCGATCTTGATACAGCCGCGCTTGCTCCTTCGCACCCGCTGCGTGCACTGTCCAATAGCCGAAAAGCAGAATGGTTTTTCAGGTACGGCAAAAAGTGGTATTTTAACCCTGCCAATCCCTCCGTACGCCAATATCTGACCAATGTGGTGAAAGACGTCGTGCTTCGTTACGATGTGGATGGCATCCATTTTGACGATTATTTTTACCCGTATAAAGAAAAAGATCTTGACCGCGATGATGCGATCAATGACTACGACGCCTATGCATCCGGCGACCATAACTTCGAAAACATTGCTGATTGGCGACGGAATAATGTCAATGTACTTATAGAAGGGATTTCCAAAACCATCAAACAGTACAAGCCCTACGTCAAATTCGGCATTGGCCCCTTTGGTGTATGGCGCAACAAAGAAATAGACCCGGTACGCGGTTCCAATACCCGTGCCGGAGTCACCAGCTATGACGATCTTTACGCCGATGTGCTGCTATGGCTTGAAAAAGGCTGGATCGACTACGTCGCGCCCCAGATCTATTGGAGTGTAGGCTTCCCGGCGGTTGACTATGAGGTCCTGGTGGATTGGTGGAGCAAACACCTTTACGGCAAGCAACTCTATGTCGGTCATGCGGCCTACAAGATCAACAACTCCGCCAATGACAGCAACTGGGAAAAGGAAGATGAGATCAGCCAGCAGATCGCCATCAACCGGTCCAATCCAAACGTGAGTGGTAGCATTTTCTTTTCGGTAAAACCCCTCCTGAAAAATCCACTGGGGGTACAGGACACCCTGATGAATGCCATCTGGAAATATGCAGCCCTGGTGCCCCCTATGCCCTCGCTGTCAAAAGCCACCCCGACCAAAGCATCCATTTGCAGGGTAAAAGGAACAGACCGGAGCGTACAGCTCACCTGGAATCTTTGTGAACTCCTAACCAGCGATGAAATGCCTTTTTATTTCGCCCTCTACCGTTTCGATGGGGAGGGCGTCGGGAAGTTCGACAACCCGCGCAACCTTTTGGGATTCACCCCTTTTTACGCGGACAAGTTGTATTTTGAAGATTTCACGGCCATCAAGGGTGAATACTATACCTACATCGTGGTGGGTTTCAACCGCGCCAATGTGGCGGGCAATCCCAGCGACGCCACTTTTGTAAAGAAAACCAAAAAAAGCGCAAAGAAGAAGCGCAAGATCTGGGGGTATCTCTTTTAAATGAAGGTTCTCCTCACCACCCTCAATGCCAAGTACATCCACACCAACCTGGCCATCCGTTTGCTCTATGCACTGAACCGTGAATGGCCGGGGCTGGAGTGGCGTGAGTTTACCATCAATCAGGACAGGGACGAGATTGCCCGTTTTTGTGCAGATTTTGAGGTGGTAGCTTTCAGTTGCTACATCTGGAACATCACGCAGACACTCGAGCTGGCCCGAAAGATGAAGGCCCTCAACCCCTCCGTCCGGATCCTACTGGGTGGCCCGGAGGTCAGCTACGACTGGCAGGATGTGATCGTCCGGCCGGAGGTGGATTTCATTATCACGGGGGAAGGAGAGACCCCTTTCCGGGAGTTTCTATATGCCTGGCCGGAGATCGGGCATCTGGCCAATCTGGTCAGCAAGACCGAAACCGGCGATGTCAGGTATTTCTCCAACCCGGTCACCTTTGAGCTCGAAAATTACCGGCACATCCGGCCTTGGCAATATGACCCGCCCGAAGACCTCCGCAGTAAGGTTTTGTATGTTGAAACCTCCCGCGGATGCCCTTACAAATGCGAATTCTGCCTGGCCAGTCTTGACAATAAAGTGCGATATCTGCCCGACGAACACATCAAACAAACCCTGCTCCACCTCATGGAACATGGGCGTGTGATCAAGTTCCTGGATCGCACCTTCAACATGAAGCGTGATTTTACGATTGATATTTTCACCTTCATTCTGGCCAATCACCGGCCTGGAAATGTGTTTCAGTTTGAGATCACCGCAGATATTTTACATCCGGACATTATCCGCTTTATTCAGGAAAAAGTACCTCCCGGACTTTTCAGGTTCGAGATCGGGATTCAGACCGTCAATCAGAAAGCCAACCTGGCAGTAAGCCGGAAGCAGAATTTCGACAAAACCAAAGGCATCATCCAGGCACTTTCCGACAAGGTTGAAATGCACCTGGACCTCATCGTCGGGCTTCCGCTGGAACGTTGGGAGGATATCAAATTCAGTTTCGAAGAAGTATTCAAGCTCTTTGCGCCGGAGCTGCAGATGGGCTTTTTGAAATTCCTGAAGGGCACTCCTGTTCGGGAAAAATATGAACAACACGGCTTTGTTTTTGACCAGAAGCCGCCCTATCAGATTATTGAAAGCAATTACCTGTCGCGCCTGGAGCTTGCCCGCCTGGAGGTGGTCGAACACGCGCTGGAGATTTTCTGGAACAAGCCGCGTACGCCTCGCACCCTGAAATACGTGACAGCAACGTACAGCATCTTTGATTTCATGCTCGGTCTGGGCGAATGCTTTGGAGCGAAACATGATTACCACCGGTATAAGCTGGCGGACGTTTATGAACGAATCCTGTTCTTTGTAAAAAGTTCCTACCCGGAAGACCCCATTTTGCCTGAACTGATCGAGATCGATTATTGCCTCTTTCAAAAAGACCGACCCCGACCCCTGTACCTGACAGAGATCGGGGCCGTTGAAAAAGCTGCGTTGATCACAGCGCTGGAGTCCAGTGTCCCTAAAAGCGGCGCGGGCAAAACCCGTTTTCTGGCCCTGCCACTTCAATTTGATCTTAAAATATTGGAGCAGGAAAACCGGATCGAACCCGGGGTTCACACCGTGCTCATCCGATATGATGGTGCCAGTCGGGGGCAAGCATTCTGCCTAGTGCCGCGCCCGGCCATTAAGGTATGAATTGGGGAGGCAAATTTTTTCTTTATCAAGGCGTGTGAAGGGCGCAATGCGGGACATTTTAACCGACGAACAACGCAGAGAAAGGAAAAATTAGACCGCCATATTCACACCTTAATGGCCGGACGCGGCACTAGATCAAATGGCAGGTATCCCATCAAAAGGGGGAGGGCGTTGACCAGATATTTTGAATATAGAACTTTTTCATGTGCTGTGATCTTATAAATAACAGGCACTTGATGCGTCAAGTCTAAGGTCCAATGTCAAAATGTCCAACAGTCGGTATTATTTCCGCTTTGAGCTCCCGGAAACCGGGTAACGGGTTGCATAAGCCTTTGCTTTTGGCACCAGCGATTTCAATTTCTCACTGCGTTTAGACGGATCCGGGTGCGTGCTCAGGAACGCAGGTGGACGACTGCCGCCAGCCTTGGTCATACGTGCCCAGAAGGGGGCAGCCTCAGAAGGGTTGTAGCCCGCCATCGCCATCAGGTAAAGTCCGATCTCATCTGCTTCTGATTCGTGCTTGCGGCTAAAGGGAAGCAAAACGCCCAGTTGGGTGCCCGCACCGGCGGCCTGCAAAATCAGGTTGCGTGTTTGTGCTGGTTGTTTCGTCATTGCAAGTCCAAGATCCAAGGTTGTCATGCCCAATTGTGCTACCAAACCCTGGCTTACACGCTCATTGCCATGGTTGGCCAGAGCGTGAGCGATCTCATGGCCCATGACTACCGCTAAAGCATCTTCATTTTGGGTCACTTTGAGAATGCCGGTGTAAACGACGACTTTCCCACCCGGCATACAGAAGGCATTCACCGTTGGGTCGTCCACCACATTGAACTCCCAGGCAAAATCCTTGAGATCCTTTTGGAGGCCTTTTGATTTGTAATAGACCTCCGTGGCGAGTTTGATGTCGTTGCCTACCCGACGAACGAGATCCAGGTCTTTGCCGGAACTCATGGGTTTGTTCTCCGTCAGAAACTGGCGGTACTCAGCAAGGCTCATCTGATTGAGTTGAGCGTTTGGAATAAGATTTAAAGATTTCCGCCCGGTAAAAATAGTTTTTTGGCAGGCAAAAACGGTTGATAAAACTGCAAGAATGAACAGACCTTTTTTCCACATAATGGTTGAATTTTATTGAATGGTTTACCGGAGTTGATGTTCCGGGCAAAAAAATTGGCTAGTAAAACAACGAAAAAAAGTACCTGGTGTCACTTTGTCAAAGGGATGATTATCAAAATCATAACAAAATCAGTTCCGCACGCTTTGAATTACAGGTACAAACTACAACTTTGTTAGGCTACATTTGTTTAAGCACAAAATTTTAAAAGCATGAAAAAACTCATTATTCTAACAGCTCTTCTTGCAGTATTCACTGCAGCAAATGCTCAAATTAAAACCCCGGCTCCAAGCCCAGTTGGCAAGATCAGTCAGGAAGTAGGCCTCATCAAAATTGATGTGGAGTATTCCCGTCCAAGCGCCAAAGGTCGCAAGGTGTTCGGTGATCTCGTACCATTTGGTGAATTGTGGCGCACCGGCGCGAACGCCAGCACCAAAATCACGGTATCTGACGATGCAAAAGTTGCAGGCATGCCTTTGCCGAAAGGTACGTACGCCCTTTACACCATCCCTGGTGAAAAAGAGTGGACGATCATTTTTTACAAAAATACGTCTTTTTGGGGCACTCCGGAGCCAAAGGACTTTAAAGAAGAGGATGTACAGGCGCGTTTTACAGTTACATCCGTACCTGTGCGGGATCTTGTAGAGACTTTCACGCTGAATATCAACAACCTACGCAACAATGGGGGCGATCTTGAAATCATGTGGGAGTACACCAAAGTGATCGTTCCGATCATGACGGATACAGACCTTAAAGTGATGAAAGCCATAGAAGCCACCATGTCTGGTCCTGCTGCAGGCGATTTCAACGCCGCTGCTCGTTATTACTTCGAGGAGAAAAAAGATATGGCACAGGCATTGGTCTGGGTAGACAAAGCCCTCGAAAAAGGCGGCGAAAAGTTTTGGATCCTCCGCCTCAAAGCTAACATCCTTGCTGAATTGGGCAAATACAAAGACGCCATCATGGTGGCTGAAAAAAGCACCGAACTGGCTAAAAAAGAAGGCAACGAAGACTACCCACGCATGAACGAAAAGAGCATTGCGGAGTGGAGTAAGAAGAAGTAATAAGTTTCAAGTTGAAAGTTTCAAGTTCTGAGTTGAAAGACTCAAGTTTCAAATTGAAAGTTTTAAGTAGTGGCCGGCAATGGAACATTGGGTTTCATTGCCGGCTTTTTTAGTCTGGAAGCAGACAATTAGCATGGATCCTGCTTTTTACAGACAACGCTAGCCCTCTGATAGGCGGACTAGGGTGTGTCTTATAAGATTCTTTTAGACCATCAAAAGCATTTATTCAAATGTCAATACTTCGTATTTTCTCTTTCCTGTTTTTCCCCATTTTTGTTGCCGCGCAAGGCCCACTCGATGGGTACATGAAAGGCAAGGGCGTACTTGACCTTGCTCCGTCGATCTCGTTTAATTCTGCCCAAAAGTTTGAGGGAGCCGGTGGTCAAACCTACGATGAAGCTTACAAAGGCCAGATGTTCAGCCTGTTTGCGGAATACGGACTCAACGAAAAATTCGATCTGGTAGCGACGGCGGCAGCTGTTTTCACGCCCATACAAAGCGGATTGCAGGACGGCGGGCTGTTTGCAAAATACCGCCCCGTGCACGCCTCACTGGGCAAAGCCGGTAAACTCGGAGTGATTTTTGGAACCGGGGCAAGTTTCCCAATCGGCAATTACGAACCTACCGCAACCGGAGCCCTGGGACAAAATGCGGTGACCGTACCTGCCAGACTTATCCTGCAATGGGAAAGTCCGCTCGGATTATTCCTGAACCTCACCGGAGGCTACCATTTCAGGTTGGACGACTTAAAGGAAACTGATATAGCGTTGATCAGAAAGAACAGGCCAGATTATCAAGCCCTGGAGCCACCAAATTTTTCGACTTTTTTAGTGAAGGTCGGCTTTCCGGCAAAGCACTTCTACCTGGACGGCTGGGCGGAATGGCAACACACTTCCGGCGGCGCAAATTATGTGCAGAACGTGCCGGATCTGCCGCAGGCTTATGGGGTGTCCTATACGCAGGTAGGCGGCACCGCTTTCTATTCTGACAGTGGGCGCAATGGGTTTTATCTCAGCGGCGGTTACATCCTCGGCGGACGGAATACCAGCAGGATTCAGCGGATCACAATCGGAGCGGTCTTTAAAATTGAGTGAATGAGTGGATGAGCGAATGAGTGAGGGTCTGTGCCAGAAGATTAGTATGCGCTTTCACTAAGAAACATGCAGATATGCCGAACTTCTGGCACAGACCCTCACTCATTCGCTCATCCACTCATTCATTCACTTGGGGATCCTGATCTGATAAGTTTTTCCCTCCTTATTGGTAAGTTTGCTGTCGATCAGCCAGGGATTGTAGAGTTTTAACATCCGGTAATTGGTACCCTGCTCCCGGGCAAAATCGCCCCAGCTGGCTACGGCCCCTTTCACTTCTACTGTTTTATAGGCCGTGAGGGGCGGGTAGAGGTGCTCTTTTTCCACCACATATTCGTACGCTTCCGGGTGCTCCATAACCTCTTTGATGGCCACGATCCGGAAGGGATAACGCATGGTTTCATCTGCGGCAAGATTGAGTTCGAAGAAGGTTTTGGCGCGTTGTTTGGCCATCTCCTCAATGATCCGACCCGGGCCACCGTTGTAGGCTGCTGCTGCCAGGGTCCAGGAACCCAGTCGTTCCTTTTCCTTTTTCATATATTTGCAGGCTGCATGGGTGGCTTTTTCGAGGTGATAACGCTCATCTACCTCGGTGTTCACTTCGAGTCCATAACCAGCAGCAGCGTCCTTCATAAATTGCCAGACCCCCCGGGCACCGGCTGGAGACAGCGCGTTGGAAAGGGCGCTCTCCGCTACGGCCAGGTATTTCAGATCACTGGGGGCGCCTTCTTCTTTGATGATGGGCTCAATGATGGGAAATATTGCGTTGGCTCGTTGAATGGCCAGAATGGTTTGAGAATGGAAATAAACATTGCGGAGCAACTCAGCATCCAACCTTTGCCGTACATCCCAGTTGTCCATCGGAAATCTTTCCCCACAAAGGTCAAAGTCCTTATCGAGGTTGATCGACCGCACCCTTTGCTCCGTTTTATCGTCTTCGTTTTTAAAGGATAAAACAAAAAAGGCCAGGAAACCAACAGCAAAAATGGTGTTGATGAGCAGGAGAATGCTGGTGTGCTTTGGAATATTCATAGTAAAGGAATGATGATCAACAGATTAATGCCGGGTTTTCGTGCCTAATCTAATGTCTTACAAAGGTAGGCTTATCAACCAAGCCTGCCAAACAAAAGAGGCACACGCTTCGTTAACGAGTGCCTCTTAATTTTCGGTTTTACGTTTTTTTTCGTTTACGAAACCTTCAAGGTTTTGTAAACGAAAAAAACGTAAAATACTTACCTAACCTATTTCTCTTTTTTCCCTGCTGCTTTGATCAGGGAAAACAAAGCCAGGCCAATGATGATAAAATTCAACACTGCATTGAGGAAATTGCCGACCATGATGCCGCCTTCCATTTTGGCAACACCATCCACTACCACTTCCTTTCCGCCAATTACGATGGATGAATAGTCCTGTTTGCCTACGATCAAACCAATAACCGGCATGATAACGTCGCCTACTAAAGAGTCTATGATCTTCTGGAAAGCGCCCGCAATGATAACAGCAACGGCAAGCGCTAAAACGTCGCCGCGAAAGAGAAATGCTTTGAATTCGCTAATCATGTGTAAGTTGGTTTTGTTATAAAAATGTATTGATTCAAATTTTTGCAGCGGTAAAAGTACCAACTCAAGGATTTTATCCAATTTTTTTGTACTAAAGTCTACTTTATCACCACTTTTTCACAAAATCCGGCACCGTGCACGCCTTTCATTTTAAGCAGATAAATTCCTGCGGGCAAACCACTCCCATCCAGTTCAAGACCCTGGGCACCAGCCTGTATGGGTCCATCAAAAAGGATTTTAACCCGCTTCCCTGTAAGATCAAACAATGCCAGTTGCGCCGCCTGAGGTTCAAAAAGGTCGAAGCAAAGCCAGGCTTTATCGATCAAAGGATTTGGTGAAATTCGCGCATTTTCAAAGGCTCGCGGCGATTTTGTTCCAGAATAAACAGGCAAAATGGCCCGATACATGGAACGCCCGAAAGTAGCTGCAGCGATGGTTCGGCTGGGCGCATGGACGGTCAGATCGGTCACGGGAACGGTAGGCAGTCCGGTGTTGAATACCTGCCAGTCCGCACCTCCGTTCAAGGTGCCAAACACGCCGACATCGGTTGCGATATACCAGATGTTGAATGGATCAGAGGGATCCAACACCAGGTCATTGACCGGGACATCGGGCAGGTTTCCGCTCACACTTTGCCAGCTTTGTCCCTTGTTGGATGTCTGATAAATATGTGCCATCTCATCTGCGTGCCGATAGCCGGAAAGGCAAACCAGGGCATTGTTTTCATCGATCGGTACCAGACGGGTGATCCAGCGTTTGGGTAAACTGTTTGAAACTTTGGTCCAGTTAAGACCGCCATCGGAAGTGACCCACACATTGCCATCATCTGTACCCACCCAGATCAGTTGGGCATTTGAGGCTGAGACGGCAATGGTCGTCGTAGTACCGTATCGAACGCCATTCTGGCCAGTGGAGCCATTGGTCAGATCCGGGCTGATAGCGGTCCAGTTTAGGCCGCCATCTATTGACTTAAATAGCCTATCAGCCCCGATGTACATTACATTCGGATCATTTGGATCAAAAACATAGGGCGTATTCCAATTATACCGATTGCTCGAAGGCGCGCTGGCGCCATTGCTGCCGCTGAATCCGCCATACTGGGAAGAGGCGTAATAAATGCTGGTGTCTATTGGATTGGTAAGGGTCACAAATCCATCCCCTCCGGCAAAAAACTCCCAGTCATCCAGCCCCCCAAACCGCGAACGCCAGGTACCGTTGTCCTGCGCGCCCCCGGAAAAAAGTGCCTGATTCTGATAGTTGATCTCGGAGGTGTAAAACTGGGTGATGGGGAAAGGCCGGTGTTCCCAGCTGGCCCCGGCATTGGTGGATACAAAAACGCCTCCATCGTTGCCAACCACCTGAAGATCCGGGGCAGCCGGATGGATATAAAAGGCATGATAATCCGCGTGCAGATAACCTGAAGCGCCTGTCCAGGACTGACCTCCGTCCGTGGTTTTTGCCCAATCCAGACCCAATGTGTACACTTCGTTAGGATCGTCTGGATGGATCCGGATCTGGCCAAACCACCAACCAAAACCGGGATATCCGGGGTCCCCGCCATTGACCAGTGCCCAGGAGTTGCCGTCGTTGATGCTTTTGTAAACGCCTTTGAACAACCCGGATTCATCGGAATAAAGGGCATATAAAGTGCCTGGCGCAGAAGGGCTTATCGCAATACCAATGCGACCGAGATTACTGGCAGGCAATCCGTTGCTCAATTTTGTCCAGTTATCGCCCCCATCGGTGCTGCGCCAGATAGCACAACCAGGGCCGCCATACACCCGTTTGTTGGGCCGACGGGTGCGCTGCCAGGTGACGGCAAAAACGGTATCCGGGTTCAGTGGATGGATCGCCAGATCAATGGCTCCGGTCGAATCATTGACGAACAGTGTCTTTTCCCAACTCGCGCCGCCGTCGTCACTCCGAAATACACCCCGCTCCGCATTGTTGTCAAAAAGATGGCCCATAGCCGCCACAAAGATCCGGTTGGGGTGCGTGGGATCCACTTCAACGCGCCCGATGCTGCCCGTGGATTCCAGTCCTAACGCGGTCCAGGAGGTTCCGGCGTCGGTGCTTTTGAACAGTCCACGGCCATCATAAGTGATAGAGCCGCCGCCACCATTGGGTTCTCCGGTGCCCACGTAGATCGTATTTTTGTCGGAGGGGTCCAGGGCGATATCTCCAATGCTCAGGCTGGGCAGGTTGTCTGCAATCGGAAACCATTCCTGGCCGGCATCAACAGATTTCCATACACCACCCGAAGCGGCGGCGGCATAGATCGTTTGCAGGTCAGATGCATGCATGGCCACATCCGTGATGCGACCACTCACGTGCGTGGGGCCTGCCAGGGCCCAGTTCAGTTCATTGCCACGGTTTTGGGTCTGACTTTGCACCTGCTTTAAGGCCGTATAAAAAGCCTCGGAAGGCACTGTGCCATAAGGGAATGCGCGTTGGGCCCAAAGATAATCGGAGGGCTCGGGGGAATGGTGGTTTGGTGATTGGTTCTTGGTGGATTGGGGGGACTCCTTGATGAAGAAGAATAGGATTAGTAAGGTGAGTGCAGTAGCTGTAAGTAGGTTTTTTTTCATGGTGATATGTAGTAGCGATGGCTAAATGTACGATCACCTGATTTTGTACAAGTTCTAAATCGGTTAAAACGTGATTTTATTGCAAAAAAAGAGCGTCGTCCCGAATATTCGGAACGACGCTCAGCATTATAAGTCTATTTGTCCAGTAGTCTGGTATTTGAATTGAATCCGTTTTCAACGCTGCACCATCACGCGGCGGACAGCCTTTTCTCCATCCACCGTTACGCGAAGGAAGTAGGCTCCCTGTGCCAGACTGCTGAGGTCAAGAGTATTGCTAAGACCACTTACTTTGCCAAAGTTGTGGGTTTGCGTTACCTGACCCAGGGCATTTAGCACCTCTACGCACACCTCTGCGGCATTGACCGTCGAAAGATTTACGATGACCAGGCCAGTCGTTGGGTTCGGGAAAATTTGCATTCCAGCAGCCCAATCTGATTCTTTTGTGCCACTGCAAATTTCTACCTCTACCAATACATCATCCGTTGCGGTACAGGCAAATGCATTGGTTACCGTCACCGCATACAAATTTTCTGTATCCACCGAAATGCTTTGTGTGGTTGCTCCATTTGACCAGGCGTAAATTGCACCTGGATTACCGGCATTCAGCGCAAGCGTTTGTCCCGCACAAAGGGTGCTGTCCGGGCCAAGATCTACCGTAGGCACCGGGTTCACGGTCACTTGCACGGTATCTGTGTCCGAGCAGCCTGTTACAAGGGTCACTTGAACAGAATAAGTGCCCGAGGTCTCGATGGTAATGCTTGGCGAAGTTGCACCTGTAGACCAAATGGTGGCAGCGCCCGGATACCCGTTACTGAGGGTTACGGCCTGGCCTTCGCAGGTGGTAAGGTCGTTACCAAGATTCACGTTTGGTGTGACAGCATTGACCAGCGTAACTGCGTCAGAACCAATACAACCTTCTGGGCTGGTAACGGTCACCGTATAGTTACCTGCAGTATTTGCCGCGATGGTTTGGGTGGTTTCTCCATTCGACCATAGGAAGTCGGCGCCACTATTGCCCGCGTCGAGTGTTTGTATTTGCCCTTCGCACAGGTTTTTATTGGGGCCAAGATCAACCGTTGGGTTCTGGGCACTGGTTATGAACACAAAATCCACGCCCTCGCAGCCAAATTGGTTGGTGACACTTACAGCATAACCGCCGCCGCTGCTCACCGAAATGGTTTGTGTGCTCTCACCATTGCTCCAGGCGTAGGTTTGAAAAACACCTGCATCCAGCGTAGCCGATGCTCCAGGGCAAAGCGTTTGGTTTTCGCCCAAATTCACGCTGGGGAAATCCGACTGACCCAGGATAATGGTGTCGCGTGCAGTACAACCGAATTGGTTGATAGCAGTGACTGCATAGGTCCCCGCAGTATCAATGATGCGGTTCAAATCTGTATTTCCATCAGACCATGTTGCTTGAGAAAATCCTTGTCCGCCAAGGGCCAGGAAGGCTTCCAATGGACCGCAGGCAACGAAATCCTGACCCAGATCCACTTTGCAGTAAGGGTTCACATAGTCGAGGTGTTTGCTGGCTGGCAAACCAAAAACGTAAAGGCGCGTCGTTTTACCTGTCAAAACAATTTTGCCATCTGCATTCGGTGCCGAAATGCCGAAATCGTTGTCGTTGATGACTGCAAACGTAGAATCGTTCAGGATGGCCAAACCCTCTGGCTTGTCATGCTGACGTTCCCAGCCAAGTTCAAGCAGGTCGGTGTAAAATTCTTTTTGAACCGGAATGATGCCGTTTGCAGCCAATCCAGCGGGTGTCAATTGTTCCAAAGTGCTGCCGCCAAAATCATTGCCCGTTACCGGTGTTGCATTGGCAATGCTGAATTTGTAAATATTTTTAGAATTCCAGCCATTGCGCTCGGCGTGTTCGACGGTCAGGAATTCCTCGTTGTTGATGGCAATCAAATCGCCTAGTTTCCAGTCGCGGCTGCGAATTTGTCCCAAATCTGGCTCATGCAAGTATACAAAAGTCCGCATAGCACCGGTAGTTGGGTCGAGTTCGACCAGCCGGTGTATCCGCGAAGTGTTACCCGTTGCCGTGTTTGGATTGTCGATCGGGCTTTGGATCACCGCGAAAATTTTCCCGTTGGGCGCATAGGTAATGCCCTCCAGGCCACGATTGGCGCGGCGCTTTCCGAGCAGTGAATCGAGCGGCAGATCTTGCAATTCATTCGGGAAAGGTGTATAGCGGTTGAGTACTTTGAAATGCTGATCTAATTTCCAGATGCTCACACCATATTCATCACAAATCCAGAAGTTACCCTCATTGTCTTGCGTAATACCCTCAGAATCAAGTCCCCAAGGATCATTCGCTACCACTGTCCCCAAGGTGTCTGACCAGGCTACTTCGCCTGTATTCCCTTGTCCCACAGGCAATGGAAGGCCAGAGACGCCATTTCCGTCGGGGCGTTTTACGAAATCAAAATCTTCTACTGTCAATGCGCCGTTTTCGGGACGGACCTGCCACACTTTCGGTGCGTAATCCGGGAAAGGAAAAACCAGGGTGGTTTGTCCACCCGACATCGGGCTTTGGGTTGCATCGGCATTTGGGCCGCGGTCGCCGATGAAACGGAAGGAACCATCCCGATACATCAGGCCGGAAATACCGCCTTCGCGGATGGTATCGCCATAAACGCCAATTGCAGGATTGTTGTCAAAGGCGTATTTTGTTACATCGTATTCGCCCGTTTTTGTTTTGTCAATATCAATTTGGAAAACGGAAACTGTTCCGCTGACCTCGTTCGACAATAACAACAGGTTGCGACCATTCGGACTTTCATTTTTAGGGATAAACAGGATGCCTTCTGCGCCTTGGTCGCCTCCATAAGCAGCAGGCGTACGGGTGTTGATCCATTGCACAAATGCTGGTGCTGCAGGGTTGGTTACGTCGTATACCATTACGCCGCCAATGCGCTCCAGCGCAGCAAAAGCATAATTTCGGCCTTCGATCGTTCCCAAAGCAATGCCTTCTGGTTCAGGGCCTTTGTCGTCCGAGCGGTTTTTTCGGGTGTTGTTTTCATGGCTCGCATTGAAGATGTTTCCAAAAGTAGGGTCGGCCGCTGTGATCCGTTCGAGATCATCGCCACTATCCCATACCAGTGCGCCCGTGGCTGCATTCCAGATGGAAATAGAACGGCCTCCATAGGCATGGATTTCGTCAAAATCGCCGTCGCCATCGGTGTCTCCAGTGGCGGTACTTACATTGAGGCGCCCAAGCAATTCGGCCCGTTTCAGGTACGCTGCATCGGGAAAAGCTACTGGGTCAAGTTTGTAAGCAGAAGCACCCAGGCGGGAAATTTCCGCATAGGCATCCCACTCCCGCACATCGCCTTCATTGGCAGTAATGAGATACCCGTTGCCGCCAGCGTTCCAATAAGAAATAGCATCGGGCTGGTACATGCCTTTGATGTTCCAGTTGTTGAAAAATATGCCCGGCGCCTGATCGGAAGCATCGAGACTGTAATTGCTCCAGTCTTTCAGACCAAGGGGTACGATGGCTGTAGCCACCTTATTTTCCAGGTCAATGATGGCCACAGCATTGGCTTCTTGTAAGGTTACCCAAGCCGTTTTGCCATCGTCGGAAGCGGTGATAAATTCCGGTTCAATGTTTCTGGCTACAGATTGGGTTGGGCCAAAAATGCGCACGCCGGCAGCACGCAATGCACTCGTATCGCCATCGAACTGGGTGAACCCAATATTCGTAACATTCGCCTGCGTCAAAGCAGCTGCGCCGGGAGTCATATCGATCACACTGACAGAGCCCTCCGGATCCACGGAGTAGTCGGTGGCTGGTTCGCCCTCGTTGGCTACCACAAGTTTGGAGCCATCCTTGGTGAAATTAACATGGTCGGGCAATGCGCCGACGGTCACTTGATTTACAAAAACACCATCGGTGTTGAAAAAGACGATTTTACCTGGGTTCGTGATGAGGGTATCGTCCACCGCAACTGCCACTACACCGTTTGAAATCGCCACAGAATTGATGCCACCACCATAAGCACGGATGTCTATCGATGCAATCTTTACGAGAACGACCGGGTTTTTCAGATCAATGATTTCCAGTTTGTTCTGTTCGATGTTGGTCGTGAACAGCCGTTTGCTGGCAGGGTCGTAGGCCGAAATTTCGGCCGTAGCATCTGTCGTAGCGTCTACAGAAAAACTGCTCAGATGGCTGAGCGAAATAGGCGCATTGGCTTGTGCTGCAGGTGCAGGTGTGTCGTTATCGTGAATGAGCAGGTTGTGTTCCTTGATGGAGCCTGGTTCAGAAGCCACAAAGTCAGTGAGTTGGAGGAGGAGATAGCGGCTGTTGCGCTGATCTCCGTCGTCTATCAGATTGACCCGGATTAAAAAAGGGTCAGGGGCAATTTGCAGGAAAGTTACCACCGTATCCAACAGCACATAATCTTCGCCTTCCACCGCAGTAGAAGCGGATACGACGCGCAATTTTGCCTCAGCGAAGGGCACGTTCATATTGTTTATATTCACCTGGATCGTGGCAGAACCCGCATTTTCCTGTACCAGCGAGCGGGTCGCCGCAAAACCGATGGTTGGCAGAGAGATCACATTCACGATGCCTGGGCTTGCAAAAATGGTGGAATCTGCTGTGACAGTAGTGCTGGCAAGCCAGTTGGCGCCGTCGTTGTTGTCGAGATTGGGTGAGAGCAACTCTACAGAAGGACCGAAGCCATCTGGCTCCAGCGGCCAGGGAGAAGCGTCATCATATTGGACAGAATCCAGGGTAACACCTACGGAATTGCGAATGACCAGGGTGTTGCCGCCATTGGTCAAAGCCGTGCTGCTGTTCCATGGATAAAAAGTTTGTCCGGCGAAGAATGCCTCACATTCCGCTTTATAGGCCGCAGCGAGGAAGGTGCCGCCAGGTTGCAAGATTATTGCTGGCAGGGTCATGCTCACCAAACCTCCCAGCTGAAGGCCGCCGATCTCTGCTGCCTGGCTCCCGTTGTTGTAAATTTCAATGAATTCCAACAAGTCAGGATCCGTGCTTGGCGGGTTGTAATTGATTTCCGTGATGACAAGTTTTGGCGTGGAATTGTTGAAAATAAAGGAGAAATCAAATGCCTCATTCGCATTGCCTGCCAAATCTTGAACACCGCTAACACTCAGGGTATTCGACTGCCCATTTACAAATGGAACGGAAAAAGTCAGGACAACGGTGTCTCCATTGACCTGGCGGAGCGCCGAACTCAGATTGGCAACGCCGGAATAATTCGCCGTGAGGTCAGCAGTTGCATCCAAAGGTTCAGAAAATACAAGTTGTATGGTGGTCGAATTCAGCACATTGGCACTTGTCACAACAGGCGGAACAATGTCGCCATTGGCGCTCACCAGTTGCACGTCGTCAAAAGCTGCGTAGTCTGAGCCGCCGTTTTGCCTGGCCATCAGACGAAGCCGGACAAACTGCGCTCCAGCAGGCACCGGAACGTCTACCAGTGCCCAGGCCTGTGTATTGCGATTCAGATCCACGTATTTGGAGAAATCCCAGTTTGAACCGTTGTCGGTCTCCAGGATGTACCCGATCGAATCAGCGGCTTCGTAGCCGATGGTATAAAATTTAAAGGTTAGGGTATTGTTGGGAAAAGCCGATACATCCACCGGAGCGAAGTCAAGTGTGTGGAAAAAAGCGCCGCCACCATTGGTGTTTTCCAGATCAAGCATATACCACAAGCGATTGCCGGTAGCGGGGCTGATCTGGTTGGTGGCCGTGGTGTCGGTCCAAAAATCGTCGTCATTGCCTGCGATCACGTTGTAAGTATTGGGGCTTGCCAGAAAATTCCAGTTGTCGTTAGAAGTCCGTTCAAAGCCCTGAACAAATGTTTGTTGCGCAAATACTTGATTTACAAGTAATAGCACCAGCATTTTCAGTAGGATGTGTTTGTAGATAGATATTGTCATGCCTTTTAAATGGTTGTATTTAAAGAAAGGCACGAATGTAGCGTGAGCACCATCCGAGGGTAGGAAACTCTACATTAACGAATAGAGAAGAAATGGTAAAGCGATGGTTATCCCATTGTTAAGGCACGCCAATCCGCTTCTGTATCTACATCTGAAAGCATGGGCAAAAGCGAAAAGGTCTTTCCGGCTGCCTGGATCTTATCAAGGGTTTTTGCCCGAACGGTCTCGGTACTCCATTCAATATCATAAAACACGGAGGACTCCAGAGCCTTCATGCCGAGCAGGTAATATCCGCCGTCAGGCACGGGGCCGAGTACAAAATCTGCGGTATCCAGCAGGTCAAAGGCCTGTTGCAGCACCTCGCCAGTTAGTCCGGGGCAGTCACTTCCGATGACCACAGCTTTCCCGGCGCCGGATTCGAAGGCTACCTGAAAGGCCGATTCCATGCGCGCTCCGAGATCGCCGGAATACTGGGTCTTTTTATGAAAAAAATCAGAAGACCAGGGGTCCTGAGCATCCACGAAATCACTATAAAGCAAAAGCCGGTCGGCATCGCAACCCAAGGCTGCCTGGCGGGTTTTTTCCAGGAGAAGATGGTAAATGCGCAACGCTTCCTCATCTCCCAACGTGCGGGCCAGGCGGGTCTTTACTTTACCCAATTCCGGGTTTCGAATAAATATAAGGAGGGTGTTTTTCAAGATACAAGCTCTAAAAGTCCAAGGTCCAACAGTCCAAAATCCACCCTATTTGCGATTGATCGGCAATTTCACCGTAAAAGTGGTTCCTTTCCCGAGTTCTGATTTTTTGACAAAAATACGTCCCTCATGATATTCCACCATGATGCGTCTGGCGAGTGAAAGGCCCAGTCCCCAGCCACGGGTTTTGGTCGAATAACCGGGCTTGAATACCGTGTTTTGCTTACTGGATGGAATTCCTTTCCCGGTGTCCGTTACATCGATGCAAGCCCAGCGACTTTCCTGATAAACTTGTGCTGTGATGGTTCCATCCCCGTTTTCCATTGCGTCGATCGCATTTCTAAGCAGATTCTCGATGACCCAATCAAAAAGCGGCGGATTCAGGAATACCATCAGCGGGGCTTGTTCTGAAGGTTTTGGGAAGTTAAAAACCGTCTTTCGGGGCGCCCTGCGCTGCATGTAGACCCGACAAATTTCCAGTTGCTCGTACAGGTTGACGGGGGTGAGTTCAGGCGTTGCCCCAATTTTAGAAAAACGATCGGCCACCAGTTCCAGGCGGGTCACATCGTTGCGAAGTTCGACCAGCATTTCCTGATTGTCCGGTCGGTCTTCGTTCGCTTCTTTCAGGGTCTCGATCCAGCCGAGTATGGCGGTGATGGGCGTACCCAGTTGGTGGGCGGTTTCTTTGGCCATCCCAAGCCACACCTTATTTTGTTCTACCCGCCTGGATGCGCTGAATCCGGCATACCCAAAGGCGATAAAAACAGCAATGAGAAAGAGTTGGACGTACGGATACCATTCCAGCAATTTCATCAGCGTTGATTTTCCGTACATCACAATCTGGAGGTCGTCTCCTACAGGCACATGAATGGTGTCGGCGTTTTCAGCCAGCATTCCCTGGTACACCCGTTGCAAAGCCTCCGTAGAGATGCTGTCGTTTTCATCCTCACCGATGTTGGTATACCCGTCAATACCGCCCCGCTCATTCAGCAATAGAATAGGCACGGTGGTATTGCTTTGAACTACTTTAAGCTGAAAACTGATATCGCAGTAATAGGACTGGTACGGATCGCCTCCGGAAGTAGCGAGCGTGCGCTGGGCTTCGAGGTATTGTTCCACCTGCTGCTTTTCACGTTCGGCAAGTTGTTCACCCAAATAACGGGTGTAGGCCAGCGAGAGGATGACGATGAGTGCGCCACCAGCAGCCAGATACCACTTCCAATATGACTTGCGTGAATAGATGTCCATTTTACAGCGAAAAGGTAGGGTGATTTTGGATTAAAAAAGCAGAAACGCAACAAAAGCTAGCCTAAACAACAGCCCGGCAGGGTTTGAATCCTGTCGGGCTGTTGTTTAAAGTAATAGTGGCGTGTTAAAAGTAATAGTCTCACTCAAAGTGAGACTATTACTTTTAACACGCCACTATTACTTCAACTGGAAGTTGAAAGTAATGGTGCCGCACTGTTTATCAGCAGTAGATGCTGCGAATTGATATCCTTTAGCGGCCTGTATCGCCTTGTTTTTTAGCTCACTGTCGCTGGTGGTAGATCCTCGTTGGGTGTAGTCGGCACTGAGTATGTTTCCATTTCTATCCACACAAACATCGATGACCACTTTACCACTTTTCTGAGAATTGTCGTTGATGCGGCCCCGGGTCTTCACTGCCCGACCACCCAGTCCACCTCCAATAGAAGGCCCATTCCCCGTTCCATCTCCGCCACCTGTACCGCCACCTGTACCACTGCTTTTGCCAAAGGGGTTATCGCCGGTACCACCGTTGATGCCACCGTTTCCGGGCTTGCCACCACCACCGGCACCCTGACCACTGCTGCCTGGTTTGCCGAATGCACTGCCAGCATTATTCTTGACCTTGTCCCTTTTGGCTTGTTCCGCGCGTTGGGCGGCTTCAGCAGCTTCGCGTTGGCGATTGGCCTCTTCCTGCCGGGCATTTTCCTGCCGGTCTGTTTCTTCACGCTTTTTACGGTCCTGTTCCTTTTGCTGCTTGATGGCGGCGACGTCCGGATCATCCGAAGTTGCCGTGGTGGGAGGAGCCGAAGCGGGGGTTTTGGCTGGTGCTGGTGCTTGCGGCGTGGTTGCGGCAGGGGTGGTAGCGGGTTCTTCACCCGGTGGGGTGTAGTCGTCGTTCATGCCCTTATCTGGTTCGCCTGCAGCAGCATTGTCTCCACCGCCGCCACCAAAGTCAAGTTCGATGGTGCTCACTTCTGGTGTAGTATCCGGTGCCGGAAGTACATAAAAAAAGAGCAATGCCAGGAGCAATGCGTGAAAGAGGGTGCTGCCAATGGCAGCCTTGGTACGGTTCTCTTCCTTATTAATTACAGCTTTCATGTCAGAATGTATTTTAGAGCAGGGATGCATATTTGAAACAAAATACACAAGCCGGCTGCAACAATTTTGGCTAAATAATCCTGAAGGCGACTTATTTCTTGGATTCCATATTCGGATCCGTTGCCAGGATTGTTTTCAAATGCAGGCGATTGGCTACTTCAAGGATGATCACCATGTTTTCTACCGTAGCGGCTTTATCTGCAGCAACGGTGATGGTGGTGGTTTTTGCGTCCAGATTGTTGGCTCTTATTTTTGCCTTCAGTGAACTTTCTAAATTACCGACAGCTACTGGGGTGCGATCAATAAAGAATTTACCTTCTGCATTTACAGATACTGCCAGATCCGCAGAAGCCATGCTTTTAGAGGTGCTGGAGGGCAATTGCAGGTTCAATGCATTGGGCGTCACGAAGTTGGAGGTAAGCATGAAGAACATCAGCAACAGGAAGATCACGTCGATCATGGCTGCAAGGCTGAATTCCGGCTCTACTCGTTGGCGGCGTTTAAGTCCCATATTTATTCAATGATGAATGATGAATGATAAATGATGAATGAGGAACACGAATGAAGCATGATGTGACCATATTTGGTAATCATCATTTATCATTCATAATTCATCATTCTTAACGGGAAGGTTCTTGCAAAAGATCCATGAATTGTACCGCTGTGTTCTCCATTTTGAAAATTACCTTGTCGAGATTCGTCACCAACAGGTTGAATCCCGCCATGGCGATGATAGACACCGACAAACCGGCAGCGGTCGCTGTCAGTGCATGGTAAATACCATTGGAGAGTACTTTCGGGGTAACCACCTGGGCATTGGCCATGTCCTGGAATGAGATGATCAGACCAATTACGGTACCCAAAAGACCGATCATCGGGGCAATGCCAGAGATAGAAGCCAGGGTAGAAAGGTTTTTTTCAAGTTTGAGCAATTCCAGATTGCCCACATTCTCAATGGATTTATTGATATCATCCAGGGGTTTACCAATTCGGTCAAGCCCTTTTTCTACCATACGAGCCATCGGGGCATCCACGCTCTGGCAGAGTGCTTTGGCTGCCTGAAGGTTGCCGCTTTCTACACTGGCGCGAATGGAGTTCATAAAGTTATGATCTACCTGGCCTGCTCTGATCAGCGTAAAATAGCGCTCAATGATGATATAAACTGCTACAATAGACAAGATGAAAAGGATGATCATCACGACGAGACCTGAAGGGCTGCTGGTCAGAATGATATCCAGAATACTTTGAGTCTCCTCCGGCTTGTTGGCGGTTGAAACGGCGCCCGGGGCTTGAAGGAAGAAGAAGGTGCTCAGAAAGGCGTTGAGTGTCATAAAGATGATAGGTGCTGTTTGTGTGGAAATCGAATGCTTTTGAAATGGAACAGGAAACGCCAAAAGTATAGCGTTTTGTATCTGCGCAAGCAATTTCCTTAACATTTTTGCCCCGGCAAGACTTTTTTGCATCACGAGCGCCTTTCCTGGCCTGTTTTTGGGCTATTTTTTACTCACAACCCTGTTTTCGGCGGGTATCCAGGATGTATTGAATCTTCCAGCCTTCGGCCATTTTTACCAGTTGAAAGGAATTCGTGCCGCAATGGGATCGCTTTCCATTGATATAAAACGAGTACGGGGTCCACACACTGGCCAATGATTTTTCGGCATGGATGGCTTCAAACCGGATGCGCTCCTCGTATTTATCTGTATTAGGTGTGGCGATCATGGACAAAAAATCAGCAAGTTCTTCGGTGTAAACCTCCATCTTGCCTTCTTTGTCGGCCATAAAGGTTTGAAGAACCATACCGGAGGTACAAGTGCTTTTCAAGAGGGCCGTATCGCCTTTTTCCATCCCTTCAAAAAAGCGAAGGATGGTAGCTTTGATCGCTTTTTCCTGGTTTTCAGGCTTTGACTTTTGAGCAAATGTGCGGGGACTAAAGGCCAAAAAAACGAGGACATAAAGAAGTAGTTGTTTGTGTTTCATGCCTGAATGTTATTGTTTTCCAAGTTGCGAAAGATGCAAAAGTCGAACCGCTGACCTTTTTGCTCAGCCATTATAGTCCAATCGTCTTTTTTAACTGCTTATTGACCGTTTAACTACCGTGATTCACCGCCTAATCATTTTTAATGGGTAAGCGGTTATCTTTGCAACCGATATGAAATCCTCTTTCGAACAACTCATTCAATCAGACACCCCCGTGCTGATCGATTTCTGGGCCACCTGGTGCGGACCCTGCCGGGCCATGGGGCCTGTGCTCGACGAGCTTAAAGCCGAACTCGGCGAACGCGTCCGGATCGTAAAAATTGATGTGGATCAGAATACCGACCTCGCAGTGCAGATGAAAGTAATGGGCGTTCCGACGTTCATGATTTACAAAAACGGCCAACGCCTATGGCATGATGCCGGAACTTTTACCAAAGAAGCCCTGAAAAAAAAGATCGAAGATGTTGAAAGTCAGTGAATTACCTCTTACGCTTATCTTTTGCTCCATCGTGGTGATCGCCTGTGCCAATGCGGACACATCTGCCCCGCAGACCATGCCCGCCTCCAGTCCCAGGCAGATCGATTCCATACCAGCCAATGCGGTGGTAAGCAAGGACTACCTGCTCGGAAAATTTGATCCGGCGAAACATCCGGATTTTGTGGTTGTAGGCAAGCCTTTTTCCGACAAGCCCGGCATGATGCTGCGCAAAGAGGCCTTTGAGGCCTTCAAAGACATGTGGAAAAGCGCTCAAAGTGCCGGTATTTCGCTCAAGATTATATCCTCGACCCGAAACTTTGATCAGCAAAAAATCATCTGGGAAGGCAAATGGGACCGTTTTACAAAGTTCGCCCCAGAGCCTAAAATGCGTGCTCTGAAAATTTTACAATTCTCCTCTATGCCGGGCTCTTCGCGTCATCACTGGGGCACCGACATTGATCTGAATGACCTGAACAACCCATCGTTTGAACCCGGTGGGAATTATGAAAAAGTGTACCAATGGCTCGTTGAGCATGCCCATGAGTTTGGTTTTTGTCAGCCGTACACAGCAGGTCGGCCCAGCGGATACCAGGAAGAAAAATGGCACTGGACGTACACCCCGTTGAGCAAACCATTTTTGACCCAGTACCAAAAAAATATTCAGGATGCTGATATTCAGGGGTTTTTAGGCGCCAATCTGGCTGGAGAGATCGGCGCGGTGCGGTTTTATGTTTTGGGGATCAATCGGGAGTGTATAGAGTGAGGAATTGATCAATAAGAACGATTGAACGAGTTATGAAGGATTTTGATTGACGATTTTTCATCCGACAAAAAAACTGTTTTTCGAACCAACTAATTCAAAAGATTTTGATTGACACAGTTTTCTGAACACTCTCAAGGAGCACCTAAAAACCCAAGCATACGCACCTCCTTCAACAATCATCATTCCTGTAATCATCACTCGTCAATCAAAAAACCTCATCACTCAGCCATCATGTAATCATCCATCCTTTAACCAAGGGATCCAATCTCCACAAAATTCCGTGGCGTCTCATAAAGCCGTACATGCAGATCATATTTTTCGGGCAGATGCTCCCGAAGAATGCGCCAAATGACCAGACTGATGTTTTCTGCCGTGGGGATCAGGCTGCTGAACTCCTGGGTGTCGAGATTCAGATTTTTGTGGTCAAACCGGGCTTCGATCTCACTTTTGATCAGTTGAGCCAGCCAGCCCAGATCAACGACCATCCCTGTTTCGGGGTCGATTTCGCCCGTCACCCGTACTTCCATTTCATAATTGTGGCCATGATAATTGGGGCTGTTGCAAAGCCCGAATACCTCCCGGTTTTTTTCGTCAGACCAGGTCGGATTGTGCAAACGGTGTGCTGCGTTGAAATGAGCGCGGCGTGTAACAGATACCTTCATGGGTGGGCGTTAAAAAAGTGAACAATATTTTTTTTCAGCAAACATACTAAAGGCCTACAAGGTTTTGAGGCAACGCCAAGCGCCTGTAAAACGTCCCGCTTTCCGATGGATGCTTACCTGAGCCGGCGTGAAGAAAAACTTGTAACTTTCACCTGTTTCCTGGTTTGTATTTCACTCGTTCCAAGCTGATTTGAACAAACTTTTGTCATTGTGGAGTAAACGGCTGTGGTCGTGGCAATTTCCCCGAATACCCATTCTGATATCCCCCGGAATCGGGAGATGCCGGCTTTTGCTTGCCTGCTGCCTGCCTGCCTTAGCCGCAAATGCACAATTGTCCAACCTGCGTGAACGGGTGCTCGATGCCCAAAGCCCCATTCAAATACTGGATTCGTTGACCGTTTCAGCACCCCTGATTTCTGTTTCGGACGCTTTTTCGGGACAAAAAATGGAACTGCATTTTTTTGCGCTGGAAAACAACCGGCTCCGGATCGATACGGCCACGCTTCGTCAGAGCTTCCCGGAATGTTCAAAGATCCTGGTTCGCTATCGGGTACTTCCATTCAACCTCAGCGCTAAGATCAGTCGCCTGGATACCATTTCAATCCGCCGCAGAATCAACGCGGATGCCATTGAATTCGATTATGAACCCTACCAGCCCGGAAAACCGCTCTGGGAACAAAGCGGACTTTCGTCGTCGGGCGCTTACACCCGCGGTCTCTCCTTTGGCAACAGCCAAAATCTGGTTTTCAACTCCAACCTCAATTTACAACTGAATGGCAAGCTTGGCAATGACCTCGAACTTACCGCAGCCCTATCAGACAATACCATCCCACTACAACCCGATGGCACCACACGGCAACTTCAGGAATTTGACCGCATTTTTATCCAGCTGAAACGTAAAAATATAACCCTCACGGCCGGTGATTTTGACCTTACGCGTCCGGAGGGCTATTTTTCCAATTATTTCAAACGATTGCAGGGAGCTATGGTGACGGTGGACGGATTACGGTCCACGGTTAACGGTACACGGTTTACGGGTGACGGTACAGGGTCCACGGTTAACGGTACACGGCTTTCGGGGAACGGTAGGCTTCGGGCGGCGGCGGCCATTTCCAGGGGCAAATTTGCACGGCAGATCATTCAGGGTCAGGAGGGGAATCAGGGGCCTTATCGTTTGCAGGGGGCTGAAGGTGAACGTTTTATCATTGTTCTGGCGGGTACGGAAAAGGTTTTTGCGGATGGGCAGTTGTTGCGCCGGGGACAAGAGGATGATTACACCATTGACTACAATCTGGGCGAACTGAGTTTTACAGCCAGGCGCCTGATCACCAAGGATATCCGGATCATTGTTGAATTTGAATATGCTGTGCAGAGTTACCTGCGGGCTACCATGGCCGCCAATGCCAGCTGGGAATTGCCCCGGAGCAAGGTTTATTTTAACGCCTATTCGGAGCAGGACAGTCGCAACAATGGTGGTGCACAGGAACTTTCTCTTTCAGACCGCAGCCAGTTGGCGCAGGTAGGGGATGATCTGAAAAACGCCTATGCCATTGGCATCGATACGCTGGATACTTTTGATCCGGCCCGGGTACTCTACAGTCTGATCGATACTATTTTATGTGGACAATCCCGGCAGATTCTGAATTACAGCACCAATCCCGATTCAGCCCGTTATGCCGCCCGATTTACCGAGGTGCCCACGGGACAGGGCAATTATGTGCTGGCCAACACCGCTGCCAACGGGCGGGTTTTTCGATGGAGTCCGCCGGACCCGATCAGCTGCCAGCCTACCGGCAATTTTGAGCCCATTGTGCGTCTGATCGCTCCCGAAGCACGGCAGTTGTATACTTTGGGGGGCGATTTCAAACCCTTTAAAAATACAAAACTACAGGCAGAGCTTGCCCTCAGCGGCCGTGACCTCAATCGGTTTTCGCCGCTGGGCAATGCCGACAATGTGGGCGCCGCGGCGGTGATGGGCTGGCGGCAGGATTTTGGTTTTGGCAAACGACTGCCCGGTGGTACGGACTTTAGTCCGTCAGGATCGGCGCTGTTAACGGGGCCTGATTCCAATCGTGTTCGAGGCGTAAACGCCCCGGTTCCCGACGGCCTGAAGGCCATGCCACCCAGGAATTTCCGAGGCAATTACTTCGCCAATTATGAATTTGTCGCCCGGGATTTCCGCCCGCTTAACCCCTACCGTCCGGCGGAATTCAGCCGCGATTGGAACATTGGTTTGAGTCAGGATACAACCGCGGAGCATTTGGCCAAGGCGGGTATTTTTTTAGAAAAGCACCATCTGGGTGAGATCCGCTACGAATTTGGCGCATTCAAACGAACTGGCTTTTACGAAGGCTTTCGGCATTCGGGGGGCTGGCGATTGTCCAGTCCTGCAGCTTCCGGAAACCGCTGGCTCCAGGGGTGGGATTTTTCCGGAGAAGCCAATCTTTTGCAAACAGATGGAACCGCAGAACGCAGCCGTTTTTCGCGCCCCAAAGCGGATCTTTCCAGAACCTTTTTTGTCCAGAAAGACAGTGCTTCACAGCGTGCGCTGATCAAAATCGGCCTTTACGGGGAACGGGAAAAAAATGCCCGACAGTCTGCCGGGATCGATACCCTTTCCAAAGCAAGTTTTTGGTATGACCTCCTGCGCGTCTATTTTCAAACGCCGGAAAAACAAGGCGCCTGTCAGTACGCAGGACATCTTTCACAGCGCAATGACTACGCGCCGGCGGGTCCGTTTTTTCAACAAAACACAGAAGCCCGAGAATTAAACCTGAACGGCTCCTGGAACAACTCCAGTCCTCCCTCCTCCGCTCAACCAATCACCAAAACCCGAAAAACCACCCATCAACTAACCTGGGTGCTCACCCTTCGCCGGTTGCGCATTCTCGCTCCGGAACTGACCCAAGAGGAACCCCAGAATACCTATCTCGGCAGAGCCGACTACAGTTTGTCCGCCTGGAAAAACGCCCTGGGCTTCAGCACTGGTTATGAATTGGGTTCTGGTCAGAGTCCGCGGACGGAGTTCAATTACCTGGCTGTAAATCCCGGAGAGGGAAATTTTACCTGGGTGGACCGCAACCGGGACAGCATTTTGCAGGTGGATGAGATGGAGATCGCAGTATTTCAGGATCAGGCGAATTATGTGCGGGTGGCAGTGACGACGCCTTATTATATTCGAACCAACAACGTGGGACTCAACCAGACCCTCCGCCTGGAGCCACGCTTGCTCTGGCCTACCGCCAAACGAGGTTGGCGCAAAAGATTGGCAAGGGTTTCTACCCAAAGCACCCTGCAAATCAATCGACGCACCTTCAGTGGAGCCAGTGGCATACGGCCCTGGGATCCGTTTCAAAACAACCTGGCGGATTCTTCGCTGGCGACCCTGAGTTCGGCGGTACGGAATATTTTGTTTCTCAACAGAGCCCAGCCTGCCTGGGATGCCTCCCTTTCGGCGGGCGACAACCGCAGTCAACTGGCCTTGACCACCGGATTTGAGCAACGGCGCGCGCGGGATTATGTCCTGCATCTGCGTGCCAACCTCAGTCGCCGATGGAGCGCAGAAGCAGATTTTAGCAATACCTTTAAAAGCAATGACAATCAGGCCTTTGAAACCCGGAATTACCGTCTGACAGGCTGGGATTTAGGCCCAAAAATGACCTGGTTGCCAGTCAGAGGCTTTCGCATGATCGCGCAAATGAAATGGGAAACCAGCCGGAATACCTTAGCCGGCGCTGAACGTGCGGACCAGACGAACTGGTCGGCGGAGCTGATCTGGAATCCCACATCCAAGCCAAACTCACAGGGATTTAAGGCGGCGACTTCGCTGCGCCTGAAGGGAACCTTTGCCGATGTGCGCTATACGGGAGCATCTAATTCTGCCGTGGCGTTTGCAATGCTGGAGGGACTGCAGGATGGTAAAAACTTCCTCTGGAACCTGACCCTGGATCGGCAGCTTTCGAGATCCATGCAACTCAGTCTGAACTACGAAGGTCGGAAAACGGGCGAAAACCGGGTGATTCACGTGGCCCGGGCGCAGGTTCGGGCGGTTTTTTAGGGGTTTGTTATTCTTAGGTCCAAATGATTGGATTGCCAGTCTTCATGGAGGCAGCAGCCAATTTTTTCAGGTGCAGGATCATATATGCGAACTCCTTTCCGATCGGGTTTGCGCTGTCAGGTACCATTTCTGTTTCCAGCAATTTTAATTCCTGGAGGACCTTGTCTGCAAATGCTGCCGGCAAGGTTCCACTATTGGATGTTGGCAAATGCGCTGTCGAAATCGGGAACTTATGGATGCCGCCCAGTGCATGAACGATCTGTTTGAAGGTTACCTCACCCTACTGATAACAATTGCATGATACAAATGCGCTATAACTCATGGGTTTGGATGGTGTTAGGCAAGACACAAATTATGGTACATTTAGGAAAAGTTACAAGTTATGCCCTGTGGAAAGTGGTTACAACGAAATTTGCCAGTCGGGGCTGGCCGAAATCTGTACATCCGAAAA
>JBILHS010000141.1:0-12079 GCA_044350425.1 Saprospiraceae bacterium
AAGCCTCCTGCCCTGCATTCCAGACAATTTTCCTCCAGGTTAAAGTCTTCGGTGTAACCTTCTTTGCGGAGATCGTCGATGATCTCAATGAGTGTTTTTTCTGTCATGATCAGATGTAGTTTATTGCATGAATGCTAATTCTTTGTCACTTTAGCCGCAGAGTCCCGAACACTCGGGATCGGTAGATATCGGATAATAGCATCGGTTCGGAGGTTCAGCGCACCGTAACTCCTGGCGAAATGTTCCGGCGCGCTGCACCTTATCGACTGTTCATTGATTATTACTACCGACGTTTGGCCGCTATGCGGCTAAAGTGACAAAGTAGACCTAATTTAGGGTCAATAGGTCATCCAGCGCCGACAACGTATGCCTGTAACGACCAAAACCAACACCATAGCGCCCAATGCAGCCATCGCCACCATTTCAGAGCCGGCTTCCGGCGCAGCGCTTCTTTTCAGGTAGATCCCGAACAAAGCCCAGGCCACGGCCAGACCATGGCCGAGATTGTTTTGCCGAAACAGGATATATACAGCCACCGAAGCGCCTATGATAATCAACAGAACAGCCCACACCGCCTCACTGATCCCGCCGCCATGCCAGCCACTCCCAACGAGCAGCGCGGTAACATTGGCAATGGTTGCAACGGTGATCCAACCTTGATAAATCCCCAGAGGCCAGTGGGAGATACGTTTTTCAAGGCCATTTACTTTGGAATGCCCGGCACCAATGCTTTCGTTGAGACGAAGCAGGGTAACCAGAAACCCCAGCATGATCAGGACTGATAGTAAAAGTTGTTCCCAGTGCCAGGCAAACATCCAGGCGATGTTAAAAACACAGGTCGCGGCAAAATACCAGCCGATTTTATCCACGATGGGCTCCACCTTCACGGCCAGTGTTGAACGAAAAAGCGCCACCAACTGAAATCCGATAAAAACCATCAGCCACAAATAAATGATGCCCCAGATGGAGAATGTGAGTCCGGCAGGTGTAAAGAGATTGGCGTACTGATCTGAAAGCTCGCCGGTATTTTTGCCGTTCAAGGGGAGCGCATTAGCTAAATAATTGATCAGTAATACGGCCACGAAGGCGAGAACATTGACCAAAATGAGGGTACGCGTAGATGCTTTCATGGATTGAATTTTACACTTGTAAGTGAAGGAACAACCTATCGCTAAAGAGGTTTGTATACAAACTTGATTAAAAATGCATCACTTCGCTCCGGCATTGTGTTTGAGCAAAGACCTTATGGCTAGTAACAGACTGACCAGTGACAGCACTGCCCCCATTAAAAAAGGCGCACCCGGAAATTGAATGGCCGTAGTTGGATCGGTGAAATACGCAAATAAGTTGGTCATCAGCAAGGGGCCTATGATGGCAGTAAGACTGATCAGACTGGTGAGTGCCCCCTGCAATTCACCCTGTTCATTGGATGGCACCTGAGCAGAAATAATGCCTTGCAGAGAAGGCCCGGCAAGTCCACCCAAAGCAAATGGAACCACGAAAACAAACATCATCCAGCCTTGTGAGGCGAATGCGAACAGCACAAAACCGATCGTATATAAACCCAGACCGATAAATACCGAGTTTCTGGGCCCAAATTTAGGAATAAGTACTCTGTTGAGTCCGCCCTGAACAATGGCGGTCATAAGGCCGACAAAAGCCAGGGAGTAGCCCACCCAACGCTCGTCCCAGCCAAATTTTTTCATCGTAATATAGGTCCAGGTACTTTGGTTGGCATGCCCGGCTATATAAACACAAATAAGGGAGGCCACCAGGCTCAGAATCACGGGATAGCGACGCAGGTTGAGCAAGGAGCCAATCGGGTTGGCCCGGCGCCAATTAAATGGGCGTCGATTTTCTGGTGCAAGAGACTCCGGCAGAATGAAATAGCCGTACAGCCAGTTGAGCAATGCCAGCCCTGCGGCAGCAAAAAACGGCGCCCGGATACCAAAATGATAGGATACCACACCACCCACCAGGGGACCAATAATAAATCCTACCCCAAAGGCAGCACCCACCAGGCCAAAGTTCTGTGCCCGCTTCTCAATCGGGCTGACATCCGCAATGTAGGCCATGCCCAAAGAAAAAGAGGCTCCTGTAATGCCCCCCAACAGCCGCCCCAGAAAGAACCACCAAATGCTCGGCGCAAAACCCTGAATGATAAAGTCAATTCCGAAGGCAAACAAGGAAGCCAAAATGACTGGTCTCCGTCCAAAACGGTCGCTCAAGCCGCCAATAATGGGTGAAAAAAGGAACTGCATTCCTGCATACGTAAACATCAGCACCCCACCCCACCGGGCAGCCGTACTGAGATCGCCACCGGTCATCTCTTCCAATAACTTGGGCAATACTGGTATGATCAGCCCAAACCCGATGACATCAATGAGCATCGTGATGAAGATGAAGATCAACGCGGGCGTACGGGATTTCGTCATTGCTTGGTAATTGGCTGTACTGGTGAAAAAAGGGGCGCGAAAGAACAGGATATCCTGCCATTTCGCGCCCCAGCTTATACCACGGATCACATACTGTGGTTACAATTCCACGCTTTTAAAATCCCAGGTGTTCAGGAAATTCGTTGTAAAATTCCCTTCAATAAAATCTTTATTGCGCATCAATCGCTGGTGGAATGGCACCGTGGTTTTTACGCCTTCTACCACAAATTCGTCCAACGCGCGCTCCATTTTTTTGATGGCCTCATCCCGGGTACGGGCACGACAAATGATCTTGGCGATCATGGAGTCATAATAAGGCGGAATGGTGTAGCCCGAATAAACGTGGGTATCCACACGCACGCCATGTCCTTTGGACGAGTGAAATGACGTGATCTTGCCTGGACTTGGACGGAAATCGTTGAATGGATCTTCCGCGTTGATCCGGCATTCGATCGCGTGCATTTCGGGAAAATAGTTTTTACCTGAAATGGGCAATCCTGCAGCTATTTTGATCTGCTCTTTGATCAGGTCAAAATCGATCACCTCCTCCGTCACGGTATGTTCCACCTGGATCCGCGTATTCATTTCCATGAAGTAGAAATTGCGGTATTTGTCCACCAGAAACTCTACCGTTCCAACGCCTTCATAACCGATGGCGTTACAGGCTTTGATGGCTGCGGCTCCCATCTTTTCACGAAGTTCAGGCGTCATGAAAGGGGAAGGGCTTTCTTCCACCAGTTTCTGGTGCCTGCGCTGTATGGAGCAGTCGCGCTCCGAAAGGTGACAGGCTTTGCCAAATTGATCACCAGCCACCTGAATCTCGATGTGGCGTGGCTCCTCAATGTATTTTTCCATGTAGATACCGTCATTCGAAAACGAAGCCTTGGCTTCACGGCGGGCGGTATCCCAGTTGTCTTCAAAGTCCTCAGGCTTCCAAACGATGCGCATACCCTTACCACCGCCACCAGCAGTAGCTTTCAGAATGATTGGATACCCGATTTCGGCAGCGGTTTTCAGCCCGGATTTTACATCGACCAGCAGACCCGGTGTGCCCGGAACGCAGGGCACGCCTGCTTTGAGCATGGTGTCTTTTGCCGTGATTTTATCTCCCATAGCCCGAATATGGTCGGGGGTTGGTCCGATAAATTTCACACCATATTGTTTACAAACCTCCGCAAAAGCGGCATTTTCAGAAAGAAACCCGTATCCAGGGTGGATGGCGTCCGCGTTGGTAATCTCCACCGCGGCCATGATTCGAGGCACATTCAGGTAACTTTCAGAAGAAGCCGGTGGCCCGATGCACACGGCCTCGTCTGCAAAGCGCACGTGCAGGCTGTCGCGATCCGCAGTGGAATAGATCGCCACCGTTTTGATGCCCATTTCCTTGCAAGTACGTATAACCCTGAGGGCAATTTCCCCTCTATTCGCAATGAGTATTTTTTTAAACATCTTTAATTGGAACGATAAACGATGAACTTCAGGCAGGTTCTACCAGGAATAATGGCTGGTCATACTCCACAGGAGATGCATCTTCCACCAGCATTTTAACGATTTTGCCTTTTACTTCAGAGTCTATCTCATTAAAAAGCTTCATTGCTTCAATGATGCAGACTTTTGAGCCCACCTCAACGAGATCACCAATTTTGACAAAGGGTGGCTTATCCGGTCCTCCGCTGCGGTAAAAAGTACCGACCATGGGTGATTTGATCACCAGTAGTTTGGAGTCGTCTGCAACCACTGCCGCAGCTGCCGGAGCATCTGCTTTAGGGGCCGGTGCTGGCGCAGGTGCCGGCGCGGCCGCTGGCATTGCCATTACCTGCTGGGGCGAGGTCATATAAACAGGCGCGGAACCCTCCACAACCGTTCCCTGATTGCGGATCGTGATTTTAAAATCGCCCTCTTTAAAGCTGAACTCGGAGATCTTGTGCTTGCTCACCATACGAATGAGCTCTTGTATCTGATTGAAATCCATAATATTGGCAAGTTGATTGTCGTGATTGTCAGATTGTTTCAGATGGTAAAGGAAAGAAGTTTTTAAACTCCTGGCGTTACAAATGGAATCTTTGTTACCACTGCTTCCAGTTTTTTACCCCCGACCACGATAAGGATCTTTGTACCTGGCTCTGCGTGTTTGATCTTTACGTATCCGGTACCGATGGGCTTATCCAGTGTAGGCGAGTGCGTGCCGGAGGTAACTACTCCGATCTTTGCGCCACGACGGCTTTCAATTTCGTAGCCCTGCCGTGGCACACGACGTTCATCCAGAACAAAACCGACCAGGCGACGCTTTACACCTTCGGCTTTTTGCTTCAGGAACTTCGCTTTGGATGGAAAATCTTCTGCCTTCCCGAGCTTAGTGATCCAGGCAAGTCCAGCCTCCAGCGGACTGGTTTTATCGTCAATCTCATGTCCATACAGACAGTATCCCATTTCAAGTCGCAGAGTATCCCGCGCGCCCAGGCCGCAAGGCTTGATACCATGTTTTTCTCCTGCTTTGAACACTTTGTCCCAGATCTTGGCGATATCTTTATTCTTGGCATAGATCTCGAAACCGCCTGAACCGGTGTAACCCGTAGCAGATATGATCACATTTTTGCACCCGGCAAATTTACCACGACGGAAAGAATAATAGCCGATGCTTCCCAGGTCAATGTCGGTAAGTTTTTTCAAGGCCTCTACTACTTTAGGTCCCTGAATCGCGATCAGACCCGTTTTGGCTGAAATATTCTGCATTTTCACGTCAAAACCACGCGCCAGACGTTTGAGCCAGCGCCAGTCTTTCAACTCATTGGAAGCATTGACCACCAACATATAAGATTGTTCGCCCTCCACGATCATCTCCGGAGCATCATCCAGGCGGTACACCAGCAGGTCATCCACGATACCACCTTTTTTATTGGGCATGCAGGAATATTGAATCTGACCAGGAACCAACTTGGATACGTCATTGCTGGTGGCGCTTTGCAGAAAAGTAGTTGCCTGCTTACCGCGCACAATAAATTCTCCCATGTGGGTCACGTCAAAAACACCCATTGCACGGCGTACCGCATGGTGTTCTTCCGAAATCGTGGTATACGAAATGGGCATATTGTAGCCTGCAAACTCGGCCATTTTCGCGCCTAGCGCGATGTGTTTTTCTGTTAGTGGTGTGGATTTCATCTTATTATGATTAGTGGATACGATTGACCTATTGAGCCACAGGTCTAATTATCGGATGTCTTTTTTGTAGGTGCCTTTTGCGCAGGAGTTACCCCCGGGGTGGTTTTAGCCGGTTGAAAGGCAGGTGCCGGCTTGATCTGCATGTCAGGCGTGCGACCAGATTTACCTCCGCCTCGTCTGTTTTCTATCGTTGCATCTCCTGCAATGAATCCGAGACGGCGCGCAATATCCTCCGGTATGGCACTTTTATTTACCGTAAATGAAATGCTATTCTGACGCATGTAGGCTTCTGAACAGTAAACAAATCCCTTGTTGTCGGAGATCTCGCCCCAGGAATTTTTGACCACATAATATACGCCTGAATGCTTCTCATCCAGCAAACCCACCACATGCATGAGGTGGTCGTCTGTGGTGACCTGACGATCAAAAAGTTGCTGGCGAAGTTCCTGGGTGATCTTGGTCTCCGTCTCCCACATTTTGAAAGTGGAGGTCTGGGCGATGCCGTCTTTGTCTTTCCAGGATGTAGCGGGTACGATAGCAAGTCCGTTTTTAGCCGAGAAGCCCTCGTTGCTTACATCTGCATCCCATTCTACGGTATAACCCATTTCGATGGAGTTTTTGGCGCAGCGCATCATGTCGCTGACGGGCACATTATACATTTCTCCGTTTGCCCAGTTGTCAGGGATCTCCAGGATAAATTTACCCCAAAACGGATGGTGTGTAAATGAAGTAATGGTCACATAATCCTCCGTTTTGATGTCCAGGTAATCGCGGTAAGAAGTAGGCGTAAACAAAACATTGCTGTAGGTAAACTTAGTCGGCACCTTCCCAAACTCAGCATCCAGGACCTGATCGATGCTTGTAAGCCAATCCGCTGGCACCTTGCCTTCTTTGCCTTGTTTTACAAATTCATCGCAAAGATTTTTAAGCGTTTTTTCCAGTTTGGAGTGATTCAACGGAGCTTTGGGGTCTTTGCGGCCGGGGTATTCGCTTTCGGGCATAATGCCATATTGGGCCACTGCGTTGATGGCATCGTGTGCAAGGCCACCTTCTCCAAACTGCGCATGTCCCTGACGCCGGACATAATTTTCACATTTCTGGCGATAGATATTCCGAACCACGAACATCTCTGAAAGGTCAACGTTTTGTTTTCCAACCCTCAATGCTTCACTTTCCAGAAAGGAGACCGCGCTAAAGGCCCAGCAAGTGCCGGTCTGGTCCTGGCTTTTTACTGCCGTTGTGTTGTTGCGTTTATATTCTTTAAATTCATAGGGTTCCGTTTGAGCAAAAACAGCCCATCCGATGACTGAAAAAAGGAGGGAAAGCAGTAGTTTCTTCATACTATGGAGTGAATCACGTTAATTTTGAGGGCCAAAGGTAGCGATAATGTGACCAAATTCTGGAATGTACGTTGCGCAGTTATTGTAATCTGGTGCCTTATGCATTTAGCCGAAGGCGAACGGCTTCGTTCAGATTTCTGGACACCGGGATCGTTTCTTCCAAATCGGTCAGATGAAACCTGTACCCCTGGGCATTGCCACTTACTTTTTCAATTTTATCGAAATTGACCACATACGTGCGATGACATCTGAAAAACTGTGGCCAGTCGGCCAACGCATCTTCCATTTTGCGCAGGGTTGCCCTAAATATTTTGCTTTTTAGTTCCTCTTTTTCAAAGAAAAAAATCTGCACGTAATTGTCCCGTGCCGCCAGATAGGCGATCTGATCCGCCTGCAGGGTCAGTGTTTCCTTTTGATTGTCGCCAGTAAAAGTAACCGGAGCAGCAAGCGTTGGGTGTGTTTTGGGCAAATGAAGTGTTGCGGCCTCTGCAGCATATTTTTTGCTTTGTTTCAATTGTGTAAAAAACGCCCCCATGAAAGTTGGGAAAAATCCCACAGCAAAGGTCAGTCCCTGCCAGCCCCAAAAAGTTCTACCATTCAAGGGTACGTTCCAAAGCACCTTTGCAAGCAATAAATTCCCCATGCCTATGCACCCAATGAAAAACAGGTTAAAAAGGATCTCTTTCCAAACCGTCCACTTTTCCTCCTCAAATATACCAGGAAGTGCCCTGCAAAAAAAATTTACCAGCAAGGTTATTAAGAAGGTGATCAAACCAAATGCCCCACAAACCAAAAAATAGCCCCAGGCTTCGCCTTCAGCGATCTGGGTGCCAAAGGGTCTGATGAAAAACAAAAAAAGGTGACAAAAAAACCGGCCCAAAGACCATTCCTGAATCCGGAAAGCCACCGTATTTCAAAAGGATATGGCTTCAAAAACCAGGCTTGGATCGGGTGCATGCTAATGAGTGAATGAGTGAATGAGTGAATGAGTGATTGAGTGAGTGAGTGAATGAGTGATTGAGTGATTGAGTGAATGAGTGATTGAGTGAGGATGGGAATTGGGGGAAATGGGTGAAGCTGGCCGGATTGGTTTGTGGACGCTTTTGAGTGTGATTAGCGTACGAAGGGGATATCTACGATGACTTCTGGGTTGATTCCTCGTTGCCAGTTAAATGCCTGAATTAATTTGATGGCTTCTGCTTCACAGCCATAGCCCAGTGGCTTCAGGGTTTGAAAGTCCTGGGGGTGATTTTGCTCATCCAGTCGAAATTTAAGTCGGACAGAACCACTGATGTTATTCTGACGGGCTGTTTCCGGCAGGCGGGCATTGCGCCGAAGGTATTCCTGAAATTCACTCCACCCACCTGCGGGTTGGGATTCCTTGGCCAAGGCTGGCTTTTGGAGTGCTTCTTTGGCTTTTGCAGGTGCAGCCCTTAGTTTTTTGTCCTCCGTACGCGCCGCTGCATTTCCTGGTTTAGAGGCGGCATCATCCGTTTGCGCTTCCATTTTTTTTGAATAAACGGCATCACTTTCCGCTGGTTGGGTAGCAGAAAGTGCATCCAGGGCTGGTTTTTCGGGGATGGGTGCAGGTGCACTGGCAACCTCCGTCGAAGCTTCGCTGGCCGCAGTGCCAGATTCAAACCTTCGGTCTGAAGCCTGGTTCTTTCCAAATTTGGCCTTGGGATCCAGTTTGTCCGTGCTTGTACCGAGGTCACTGCTTTCAGTCCCATTAATTTCTGGCAAATTAGAAGCTACCGATGAATCCTCAGTAGGTTTGGCGACTTCTTTTTGCGCTGTTGGGGCATCCTTTTCTACTTCAGGCAGGAGCCAGATAACAGCCAAGATCAACAAGCCTGCGGCCGCAATGGCCGCCCACATTTGTGGCAAAGGCACCCTGCGGCCTGTTCGATTTTGCAGGCGACGGCGCAAAGCAGCCAAATGTGCAGCATGATCTTCCTCCGGTAGCGCCCAGAATCCTTCCACCGCCTCCCGACGGAAGTCGTCGGAATTCGACAATGCAGATAACTCCTGCTCGTCGGCACGGGTAAAATCTCCCGTTTGCCAACGTTCCAGCAGCTCTAGCAATCGCTTATCTTTTATGCAAGGGTCGGTGGACATTTATTTTAACTTGAGACTTAATCCTTTTCAGCGATTCTTTTCCATACAAATCTTCAGATTCCGCTTTCCATTCTGAATATGCGACCGCACTTTTCCCAATTCTTCCGCCATGAGGTCTGCTATTTCTTTGTACGATTTGTCTTCGTAATAAAACCAGTTCACACAAGTCCGCTGCAGTTCAGTGAGTTCAGCCAGACAACGTTCCAGCGCAGAAGTGCCCTGCGGCAACTCGTATTCAAAAACCGGCTCCACCGCATCATATCTAACCATGTCTTCCGGCGCGTGATGATCTGTTGGCCTGCGTTGCGCTTTTCTCCATTCCATCAGACAGTGATTTCTTGCCAAAACATACAGCCAGCCCCTGAAAGATTCTATCTGGTGTTCCTTCACCTTGCGGGTCAACTCCTCATAGATCGTCATCACAGCATCTTCCGCTTTTCCCGGATCCTTAAAAATTTTGACACAAACTCCGTAAACCATGGGCATGTAACGCTCGTACAATACGCCCAGCGCACGAGACGAGTTGCTGTGCACATAGTCGGACAGCAACTGTTCATCACTCAGGTGTTCTGGAATGTTCGGGCGGAGAAATCTCAACATAAGGATGGGTCTCGGGAAAGCACCGCCAAAAGTAAAGCCTTAGATGAAATCGCACAGAGAAATACACAAACCTTTACCTTTTTGTCAGACCATTTGGATAAAAACTGACACAATATTCCATCACGTCTGAAAAAATGGCAGTTCCGGACTCGTAGCACGAAGTTTGATAAAGGGCTGCTCAGACCTTGTACGTCCGGACAATAGGCGTTGGACTTTGAGTCCTTCAATTTGGAGGGGCCATGCTGCAAAGTTAGTAAGTCTAACATCCCATGTCAAACCGTCAAATGTCCAGCAGTTACTTTCACCAAAATTAAAATAGTTCAAACGTTATGAAGCCAATCGCTGACCGCGTGATCATCAAGCCAGCACCCGCCGAAGACAAAACCAAAGGCGGCATCATCATTCCAGACACTGCAAAAGAAAAGCCGCAACGTGGCGAAGTGGTTGCTGTCGGACCGGGCAAAACCGGCAAAGACGCACACTCCATGACCGTCCAGGTGGGCGATATGGTACTTTATGGCAAATACTCCGGCCAGGAGATCAGCCATGAAGGTCAGGACCTGCTCATTATGCGTGAGGAAGAGATCCTGGTGATCCTTTAAAAACCACTCATCACTTAACACTTACCACTAGTAAAGATATGTCTGCAAAGCAAATTAACTTCAATACCGAAGCGCGCGAGAAACTTAAAGAAGGCGTTGACGCTTTGGCCAATGCAGTGAAAGTTACCCTCGGCCCAAAAGGTCGCAACGTAGTGATCCAAAAATCATTCGGCGCGCCTGCCATCACTAAGGACGGTGTGACTGTAGCCAAAGAAATCGAACTGGAAGATGCCGTAGCGAATATGGGCGCCCAGATGGTGAAAGAAGTAGCCAGCAAAACTGCTGATGCTGCCGGTGACGGTACTACTACAGCTACCGTTCTGGCACAGGCCATGGTGACCGCCGGACTCAAAAATGTTGCTGCCGGCGCTAATCCAATGGATTTGAAGCGTGGCATTGAAAAAGCAGTTAAAGTCATTGTTGAAAATCTGAAAAGCCAAACCGAGAACATCGGCGAAGACTTCGGTAAGATCCAGCAAGTGGCCGCTATCTCTGCAAACAACGACGAAACGATCGGCAGCCTGATCGCTGATGCCATGAAACGTGTCAGCAAAGACGGTGTGATCACGGTAGAAGAAGCAAAAGGCACTGACACCTATATGGAAGAAGTGATCGGTATGCAATTCGACCGCGGCTACCTTAGCCCATATTTCATCACGGACGCCGAGAAAATGGTGGCCGATTATGAAAATCCATTCCTGCTCATCACCGACAAGAAGATCAGCAACATGCAGGACCTAGTGCCTGTACTGGAGAAATCTTTGCAAACAGGTCGCCCGCTGCTGATCATCGCAGAAGATGTGGACAGCCAGGCACTCGGCGTATTGGTGGTAAACCGCCTGCGCGCTGGTCTTAAAGTAGTCGCTGTGAAAGCTCCAGGCTTCGGCGATCGCCGCAAAGCCATGCTGGAAGACATTGCTATCCTTACCGGAGCAACCGTCATCAGCGAAGAGCAGGGGTACAAACTCGAAAACGCTGGCCTTGAGCAGCTGGGCTCTTGCGAGCGCATCACGGTGGACAAGGACAATACCACAGTGGTAGGCGGCAAAGGCAATGCTGAAGACATCAAAGCCCGTATCGGCCAGATCAAACAGCAGATCGAATCAACTACCAGCGATTATGACCGCGAGAAACTGCAGGAGCGTCTGGCCAAATTGGCAGGTGGCGTGGCAGTACTCTACATTGGCGCTTCTACGGAAGTTGAAATGAAGGAGAAAAAAGACCGTGTGGACGACGCCCTTCACGCTACCCGCGCTGCCATCGAAGAAGGCATCGTACCGGGCGGTGGTGTTGCACTCGTTCGTGCGATCAGCAGCCTCGACGCACTGAACGGTTTGAACGAGGACGAAAACTACGGTATCGCTATCGTACGCAAATCGCTCGAAGCACCGATCCGCATCATTGCTGAAAATGCTGGTGTAGACGGCTCCCTGGTGTTCCACAAAGTACTGGACAGCAAGGGCGCGTTTGGCTACAATGCCCGTACCGATGTATACGAAGACCTGAAAAAAGCAGGCATCATCGACCCAACCAAGGTAACCCGCGTTGCATTGGAAATGGCGGCTTCCATCGCAGGCCTCGTCTTGACCACTGAGTGCGTCATCAGCGAGAAGCCTAAGAAAAGCGAAGGCGGCGGACATGGGCACCCGGACATGGGCGGCATGGGCGGCATGATGTAAAGCCCCACCCCAACCCTCCCCTTCAGGGAGGGAGTAAATCTTTGGGTATTAAAATCGGGCGCGTCGGCAACGGCGCGCCCGATTTGTTTTTGGCGGTTTTTTGTCAGATGGAAGGATTGTAGAAAAAAGTAATTTTGGAGTTAATA
>JBILHS010000036.1:0-44259 GCA_044350425.1 Saprospiraceae bacterium
GCACCGGAACCCTGGACGATTGCTTCGGTGCGCTGCACCTCCGATAATTCTGCTTTTATCATGTACTACAGACGTTTCGCTGCTCTGCAGCTTTAATTACACATTATATTTCATGCGTTTGCCCTGCGGTACACCCCCATGCAGGCAACACATTTATATGCGAATTTTGGTATAATGGATTTGGATGAAGAGAGGATTGTTGAAAATACGATCCACTACTCAAGCTTTCATTTGGTTCGGTATTCGGACAATAAATTATTCGATCCATCCTTAGCGGTACCAACCCAGTCGATATCGGAAACCGGACTTCCGAATGGAGACAGAATATATTTATTGACTTCAATGGGTTGTGCAATAGTGAATTGCAAGCAAATAAATGTGCGAAAGAATGAGCTTAAAAGACGCTTTTTTATATTATTTTTTTTAAATTAATGTAAGATTGATATTGAAAAACCTGACATCCCCCTTTCAAATCAAGTTGATCTACGAATCACTCAAAACACTCAAAATTTTCGGAATAAATCTAAATATATTCAAAAGTACAGAGTTATTGTTTTGACAAAAAGCACATAGTATTAAGTTGGTATTAATTTTTGAACTTATCTAAGATTCTATGTTTTTGAAAAACCCGAGTTGCGTGAAATTATAGAAGGTAGCATCGTTATTATTGCGGTAGTTGAACTTTGTAAACAATTTCTGCTAGCCATAAATTCTTCCGGACATTTCCTACCTTTGTGCGCCTTTTTGACAACCTTGCCGAAGGATATTTTGTTGTCCCCAAAAAATCGCCAAGGCTGCCAAATTAATTACCGTTCATCTGCCAAATTGACCACATTGACCACATTTAAAAATTGTCCACATTAAAAATTTGACCACATTCTAAACTATGGTTGCTACCGAAACTCGTCCCGCCTACAAAGTCAAAGACATTGCACTTGCTGAGTGGGGCCGCAAAGAAATCGAACTCGCCGAGGCTGAAATGCCGGGCCTCATGTCCTTGCGCGAAGAATTTGGCGCAAGCAAACCACTGAAAGGTGCGCGTGTGGCTGGATGTCTGCACATGACCATCCAGACTGCAGTACTCATCGAAACCCTGGTAGAACTGGGTGCTGAAGTATCCTGGTCTTCCTGCAATATCTTTTCTACACAGGACCACGCGGCATCGGCCATCGCAGCTGCCGGCATTCCTGTATTCGCCTGGAAGGGCATGAATGCGGAAGAATTTGACTGGTGCATTGAGCAAACGCTTTTTGCCTTCAAAGACGGACAGCCGCTCAACATGATCCTCGACGATGGAGGTGACCTGACCAACATGGTTTTGGATCAGTATCCAGAACTCGCGGCAGGCATTCGTGGTATTTCTGAAGAGACTACCACGGGCGTGCACCGTTTATATGAGCGCGTGGCAAAAGGTACTTTGCCTTTGCCTGCGATCAACATCAACGACTCTGTTACCAAGTCTAAATTTGACAATAAATACGGCTGCAAAGAAAGTCTGGTAGACTCTATTCGCCGCGCTACCGACATCATGATGGCTGGTAAAGTGGCCGTAGTAGCAGGTTATGGTGATGTGGGTAAAGGTTCCGCTGCTTCGCTTCGTGGCGCGGGCGCCCGTGTGATCGTGACAGAGATTGACCCGATCTGCGCGCTGCAGGCTGCTATGGACGGATTCGAAGTGAAACGTATGGAAAATGCTATTCCACGTGCCAACATTGTAGTGACTGCTACCGGCAACTGCGACATCGTCATGGAAAAGCACTTCCGATTGATGAACGACAAGACCATCATTTGCAATATCGGCCACTTTGACAATGAGATCGACATTGCCTGGCTGAATAATAACTACGGACACACCAAAGTGACGATCAAGCCACAGGTGGATCTTTACAACATTGACGGCAAAGACATCATCATGCTGGCGGAAGGCCGTCTGGTGAATTTGGGCTGTGGCACAGGTCACCCATCTTTTGTCATGTCCAACTCATTCACCAATCAGGTTTTGGCACAACTGGAACTTTGGGAGAATGTTGGCAAATACGAAAACAAAGTGTACATGCTGCCGAAGCACCTCGACGAAAAAGTAGCCCGTTTGCACCTTGCAAAAATCGGTGTAGAGCTGGAAGAACTGAACACCATGCAGGCTGACTATATCGGCGTGAAGGTGGATGGACCATTCAAGCCGGAATATTACAGGTATTGATTTATTTGGCGAATGTGCCAAGTGGACTGAAAAAATTGCGTCACATCGGAATATCGGTGTGGCGCAATTTTGTTTTTAGGCCGACGCCCCCTCCTTTACTAAGGTCAACATGTATAGTGACGGAAATCATCGTGAGGCTCAAGTTGGTATATGACCTTTGTGGTAGAAAGCAAAACGCAACATTAAAATCATGAAAAAGATACTTGTACCAACGGACTTTTCCCAGTATTCAAAGAATGCCTTATTTGTAGCAGCAGATATTGCACGTCACACGGGTGCTGCTATGGAATTGCTTCACGTGAATTTGGCTGCGGTTTATTCTGTCCCTTTTTCAGAGTATTCTGCAGGGGTGAATTTCGTGGTTGAAGATGATACTTATGACACCTCCGCTGCGAAAGTACTGGAACAGTTAAAGCTGGAGGTTTTGGCTATGCCAGCCTACGCTGAGCTTGTGATTAGCACACGTATGGAGGAAGGCTATCTTCATTCAAGTCTTCGGAACGTCGCCATCGAAGACGATGTCGATCTGATCGTCATGGGTACCCGGGGCAGTTCAGGAATGGGGGAGTTTTTGGTCGGATCCAATACTGAAAAAGTGATTCGCACGGCCCCTTGTCCAGTCCTGGCGGTTCCGGAACATATCAAACAATTCTCGCTGAAGATGGTATTGCTGCCCTCCACGCTTAAAAGCGACCAGAGCGGCGTGTTTCATTATCTTGCACAGTGGGAAAAGGTATTCGATTTCCATGTGAAGGTGCTTTACCTCAATAATCCTTCAGGTCTACCAACGGATGGCTCCGCAGAAGCTCAAAAAAACAGATTGGCTGAAAATGCCGGTTTGAAAAAGACGGATGTGGTACTTACATCCGGAACATTTTTTGAAGACAATGCCATCTTGTTTGCAGCAGACGCCTGTGAAGCGGACATGATCGTCATGGCTACTCACCAGCGGCAGGGCTTGTCGCACATGCTTTTTGGAAGCATCACAGAGGATACGGTGAATCACTCACACATTCCTGTGTTGGCGGTGCCCATTGGCTGGAGACAATAACTGAAAATATCGAATATCCAACAAGGAATTTCCAATGTCCAAGTGGTCGTTGGGCTTAGTTACTCGCAGTAACCGTATTATACAGCAACTGCATCGAATGCTAAGCCCGAAGCCCACTTGGACATTAGAAATTCCTTGTTGGACATTGGACATTTAAAACAGTCCTACAACCATTCCATTTTCGTCGATATCGATCTTCTCGGAAGAAGGCACCTTGGGTAATCCAGGCATGGTCATGATATCTCCGCAGACCATTACAATAAACTCAGCTCCGGCAGCAAGACGCACTTCGCGTATATTGACCACGTGGCCGGATGGGGCGCCGCGCAATTTCGGATCGGTAGAGAAGGAATATTGCGTTTTAGCTACACAAACCGGGTAATGCCCGTATTGTTCCTGTAATTTCTTGATCTTATTGCGCACATCAGCATCTGCGGTGATATCGCTGGCTCCGTAAATTTTGGTCGCAATGGATTTCATCTTGTCCCACAGGGGCTGATCGTCTGAATAGAGGAATTTGAAATCAGATGCCGGATTTTCGGTCAGTTCTACCACGGTCCTGGCAAGATCCTCTGCGCCTTTGCCGCCTTCCGCCCAGTGTTTAGATACGACCACTGGCACGCCATAAGGGGCAAGTTTTTCTTTTAACAATTCGATTTCAGCTGCGGTATCAAAAGTAAAGTGGTTGATGCCGACTACACAGGGCAATCCGTAGTGTTCGCGAATATTGCGGACGTGACGCTCCAGATTGGTAAAACCTTTTTCCAGCGCTTCCAGATTTTCCTGATTGAGATCCGCCAGATCCACACCACCATGGTATTTCAATGCCCGCAGGGTAGCGACCAAAACCACGGCATTCGGGCGAAGACCGGCTTTTCTGCATTTAATGTCAATAAATTTCTCTGCGCCAAGATCCGCACCAAATCCGGCTTCTGTGACCACATAGTCTGCCAGTTTAAGCGCGTTTTTGGTGGCGGTCACGGAATTGCAACCATGTGCGATGTTGGCAAATGGTCCCCCATGGATAAAAGCAGGGGTGTGTTCCAGGGTTTGAACCAGATTGGGCTTGATCGCATTTTTAAGCAAAACCGTCATCGCGCCGTGTGCTTTTAGATCCCGGGCGTGTACTGCTTGCCGATCGGTGGTGTAACCGATCACAATGTTGCCCAGTTTTTCTTTCAGATCCTTGAGTGAAGTGGCCAGGCAGAAGATCGCCATGATCTCGGAAGCCACCACGATGTCAAATCCGTCTGCCCGGGGGTAGCCATTGGAAATGCCGCCAAGGCCGACCACAATATCCCGCAAAGCCCGGTCATTCATGTCCACTACCCGTTTCCATGTAACGCGCCGTACATCAATGTTGAGGGTATTCCCCTGGTGTATGTGATTATCGATCAGGGCTGCCAGCAGGTTGTTGGCGAGGGCAATGGCACTAAAATCTCCGGTAAAATGGAGGTTGATGTCTTCCATCGGGATCACCTGTGCATAGCCGCCGCCGGCTGCACCGCCTTTCATGCCGAATACTGGCCCAAGACTGGGTTCGCGCAGGCAGATCATGGTCTTTTTTCCGATGCGGCTGAGTCCGTCGCCCAGTCCGACACTGGTGGTCGTTTTGCCTTCGCCTGCGGGCGTGGGACTGATGGCGGTGACAAGAATAAGTTTGCTGTTTGGGTTGTCTGGAAGACTATCCAGATAAGCCAGGTCGACTTTGGCTTTGTAGTGCCCGTAGGGTTCGAGGACCTCATCCGGGATGCCTAGTTTTTCGGCTGCGAGTGGAATGATTCTTTTGGGGGTAGCGAGCTGGGCAATTTCTATGTCCGAGAGCATAAGTTGGATTTAGATGTTAGAGAGCGGGGGCTAAGGTAGCGTGTCTTCTCCAAAACAAATAAAGGCACTTCATACATTTTCATAGGTACATAGTGCGCGCCCATCTAAAAATTTCAGTCCTTTATCCTAGATTCGTAAAACGGCCATAACAACTTGGCTGTTAACGTGTTTACTGTTTTTCATTACTACCGTCCATATCCGTGTACCGAAAACCGTGTACCGTATGCCGTGAACCATAACAAATATGCTCTCCGTTTCCCACCTCACCAAACAATACCGCACTGCCCACAACACCGACCTCACCGTGCTCGACGATGTAAGTTTCAATCTGGAAGCAGGAGATACTTTCGCTATTGTAGGGCCGTCCGGATCTGGCAAAACCACCTTGTTGGGTCTTTGCGCCGGATTGGATCGCGCCAGTAGTGGTACAGTTTCTTTGAATAATATTGCGCTCGACTCGCTTTCGGAAGACGAGCGGGCGGAGGTGCGCAATAAGTATGTTGGTTTTGTTTTTCAGAATTTCCAACTCATCCCAACGCTCACCGCACTCGAAAACGTGATGGTGCCGCTCGAACTACGGGGAGATAAAACTGCCGAAACGGTTGCACGGGGATGGCTTTCCAAGGTTGGCCTTAGTAATCGCCTGGATCACTATCCAACCCAGCTTTCCGGGGGCGAACAACAACGGGTGTGTATTGCCCGTGCATTTTCCAACAGCCCCAAAATTCTATTTGCGGATGAGCCGACAGGCAATCTGGATATGGACAATGCTGCAGGCATCGTAGACCTGATCTTTGAACTCAACCGCACGGCAGGCACCACCCTGGTACTCGTCACCCACGACGCAGAACTCGCACAACGGACGCAGCGAATTTTGAAAATTAAGGGTGGGAAAGTGGAGTCATTGGTGGAACGCGGATGACTCAGCTTAAGCTGGTTTATGCGGATATTTATATGCGCAACCAAATCCGCGAAAATCCGCCTGATCCGCGAAATCCGCGTTAAGAAAACAGCACATATACCGCCCAGGCGCCCAAATACGCCGCAACGCTCATAAACCCAAACTGCAAGGCAGCCCATTTCCAGCTCCCGGTTTCGCGGCGTACTACCGCCAGGGTGCTAAAACACTGCATAGATAGTGCGTAAAATACCAGCAACGAAAGTGCTGTGGCAAGGGTATACACTGGTTTGCCGGTGTCCATAAACTTCTCTTTTTTCATGCGCTCCCGAAGCGTGGACTTGGCTTCATTTTCAGAGCGATCATTGATATCGGCTTCGGCGCCTTCCATATTGTACAAAACTGCCAGGGTGCCTGTGAAGACTTCCCGCGCTGCAAAGGAGGTCAGTAGTGCAATTCCGATCTTCCAGTCATAGCCTAAAGGACGAATGGCAGGTTCCATCCATTTTCCTGCCTGGCCAGCCCAGGATGCTTCTAATCTGCGTTGTTGTACAAGTCCCTCCGAATCCATTGTATCCAGATTTAATTGGAAGGCTTCTGTTCGTGCCGCTTTGTCAGCCTGCTCGATCGCATCACCAGGGCCAAAACGTGACAACCCCCAGAGCGCAATAGAAACCACCAGGATGATCTTACCTGCGCCAACAATGAATGCCTTTACTTTCTCCCAGACATTCAGCAGGACATTTTTCCAAAGTGGGATACGGTAAACGGGCAATTCAATGGCCAGGAATGAATGCTCACGCCGGTGTAACCATTTTTTCATGGCCCAACCAGAAGCAAATGCTGCAAGTACGCCCAATAAATACATCGCGCCAAAGACAAGCGATTGTAAACTCACAATCCCGCCCAACTTGATCGCAGGAACGGCCATTCCAATCAGAACCAGGTACACCGGAATACGGGCGCTGCAACTGATAAATGGCGTGACCATGACGGTGATCAGGCGTTCTTGCCAGTTTCCAATGGTGCGGCTACTCATAATGGCAGGCACCGCGCAGGCACTCCCGCTGATAAGGGACACCATACTTCGACCGTTCATGCCAAAACGCCGCATGGTTTTGTCAAACATAAACACCACACGCGCCATATAGCCCACTTCTTCCAGGATGCTGATGAGCAGAAAAAGTATGGCAATCTGTGGTACAAAAACAAGGATTCCGCCCATTCCGGCGAGAATACCATCGGTAAGCAGTTCAGTATACCATGCAGCGGGCATCTGATCGGTAAGAAATTCTGAAAGACTTCCAAAACCACTTTCTATCCAGTTCATAGGATAGGAGCTCCAGTCAAAAATAGCCTGGAAAACCAGCATCATCACCGCAAAGAAGATCAAGGGGCCTCCCAGTCGGTGCGTCAATACAGCATCGATTCGGTCTGTCGGTGTGTTTGGAAAGGTAGATGGGCTGGCTACGGAGGACTGGGAGATCGGTGTAAAACGATCATAACGCTCGAGCGTCTCGTCCACCTGAGCCCGGAGGGACTGGAAATTTTTGGTGGAAACAATGGTCGAAACGGTTTCTTTATCTGAAGGCTTCAAAAAGAGCAGCCATTTCGCATGGTGTGCGATCAGCAAAGCGCGATAAGGATTTTCTACCCCCAGGTTTTGTCTGATTGCCTCAGAGACCTGCTTTTCGGATTCAGTTAATGGGTAAAACGGTACACGGTCTACGGTGGACGGTTTACGGTTTACGGTATCCGGTGGACGGTCCACGGGGGCTCCGTCCGCCGTGAACCGTCCACCGGGTACCGTCTGCCGTGCCCCGGATACCATTTTCTCCAGCTCTACGATGAGTCGCATGGTATTGTGCCCGGTTCGTCCACTGATTTGGATCACAGGCACACCAAAGGCTTCGGAGAGTTTGGATGCATTCACCTTGATGCCCATTTCAGCCGCACTGTCTGACATGTTAAGCGCAAGTAAAAGGGGGAGGTTCAGATCCAGCAGTTGGGTGAATAGCAGCAAGTGCTTTTCTAATTTCGTCACGTCGGCCACATACACCATCGCCTCCGGGAAATAAGGATCAGCCGGATTGGTCAACACGGATGTCACTACCTTTTCATCTGAGGAGGTGGGATACAAGCTGTAGGTGCCTGGGAAATCGTAAAGCACCGCTTCCTGGCCACTGGGAAAATGGAGGGTGCCTTCCTTCACTTCTACGGTAATGCCGGGGAAATTGCCTGTACGCTGACGCAGCCCGGTCATTTGGTTGAATACCGTAGACTTGCCGCTATTGGGATTGCCGATCAGGGCTATTTTGATGGGGGGGAAGTCTTCGTTCATATTCAGCTTGTTGCACTTACCGCATGGACTTAATTTATTGCATTAATTGCTGTCCTTCTCGCTCTTAAACATATTCGTATGTGAATTCCTTCCCGGGAAGATAAATCAGGTTGTCAAAATTATATTCCTCTAAAAGATAATCAAACCGATTGGTAGCTTGAAGCAGGCTATCCACCGATTTCAGATCTCCAAAAGAATACAGGCCGCCTCTTCCTCACGGAGTGCAAACCGTACTCCGTCAGCTTTCACGTAATAGGCACTGCCAAAGGGAGATTTCCGAATCATTTCGATGCGTGTGCCCGGCAAAAGTCCCATGGAAGTAAGCTTGCAAGCCAGGGCTGAGTCATTAAAAGCGATGGCTCGGGCACTTTCATTGACTTTCAGGTCCGGGATGGTCCGATAACGACGTTGCATTTTTTTCTTATTTAGACAAATTCGACCCACAAATGTAGTGCGGTGGAACCTTTGTAAGGTAACGTTTGAAAAACGTTTTTGTCAAAAAAACAAGACGGTAAAACGGAGTATTCCAGGAATTTTGGGGATGCGATTGTTTTGCCGGCCAGATTAATTCAGGTTCATTTTTTTTCTGGAAAAATAAGCCGGTTCGGCTTTGTAGAAATCGCTGGTGGTATCCAACTGTTCTGCAACATCCAACGAAGGGAAAAGACTGGTATTGGGTTCAACGATCTTTCCCTGCAAGCGATCTAATTCACGCTCAATGTCAAGCAGGGCAGTTTCAATATTGGGCAAGGGACGATGGATAATGTAACGGACGATGCCTTCCGGGTCAATAATAAGTGCGAGTCGATCGCAGCCGGGCTGTGGACGGCGGCCTGAGGCGAGTCCGAAAAGTTTGGCAATATGAAAATCCAGGTCTTCAATGACCGGTGCTTTCAGGTAAATTCCAATAAAACGACGCGCTTTGTCCGCCCATTGATTGTTGGGGCGCAAAGATTCGTTGGTGAGGGCCAGCACTTTGGTGTTGCGTTCATTCAGCCAGCGCTCTTTCATGGCAAGGAATGCAGAAAACATAGTCCAGGCTGAAGTAAAATTGGCCGGGTGTGCAAAAAAAATGCACCAGCAACCTTCACTATACTCCGGGAAACGAACCAGGCCTTTTTCAGTCGGCACCTCAAAGGCGGGGGCAAGATCTCCGATCTGGGGGAGTTTTTTTCTGCGCTCCATTTTATATAGGCTTTTATTTAGTTTATAAGACCCTGAAAAGAGGTATTGGGGTTGGTTGTTTCACAAATTCGCCTCAAAAATAAGTTACATTTTTGAAATCTGCTTGTGATCTCTGCGAAATCTAAAAAGGACTCAAGCCCAAGGAGGGTTCTCGCAAAAAAATCCCCGGTACGCTCGATGTCTATCGTAGTTTTGCAGCCTATGAAAATTGCCGGATTTACCTTCGTCAGAAATGCACTCAAATACGACTACCCGGTAGTTCAGGCCATTACTTCCATTCTTCCCATCTGTGATTTTTTTCTGGTAGCAGTTGGAAAGTCTGAAGATAACACGCTCGAACTGGTGCGCAGTATCGGCGACCCAAAGATCCATATTATTGAAACGGAGTGGAACGACTCTCTTCGGGAAGGCGGACGTGTGCTGGCCTTAGAAACAGATAAGGCGTTCCAGGCCATTCCTCCAGAATACGACTGGTGTTTTTACATCCAAGGAGATGAGTGTGTGCATGAAAATGCCCTTCCCGGCATTCGGGCAAGTATGGAACGCTGGCTGGATGACCCGCTAACGGAAGGATTGCTGTTCGATTATCGACATTTTTATGGCTCCTATGATTATATCGGCAAAAGCAGGCGCTGGTATCGGCGTGAGATTCGGATCGTGCGGAACAACAAAAAGATCTATTCATACCGCGATGCCCAGGGGTTTCGGATCGGGAAGGGCGACAAACTGAAGGTTCGGCGCATCCATGAATATATCCACCATTATGGATGGGTACGACACCCCGGGGTACAACAGCAAAAGCAGCTCCATTTCAAAAAAATGTACCTCAATGATGCTGATGCACTGAATCATGTAGGCACGCACGAAACCTTTCCATACGATGGATTGGAACCCTTGGAGCATTTTGACGGCACGCATCCAGCCGTTATGTTGCCACGGATCGAAGCGCAGAACTGGCATTTTAAAAGTGATCCTACCCGGATCCAGTGGCCACTCAAAGAACGGCTCTCCAATTGGATAGAAAAATGGACGGGCTGGAGACCGGGGGAATACCGGAACTATGTTATTATAAAGTGAGGATCTTTTTCACTGGAAAAAAACACGCGGAACACTGAAAATTGCTTGAATACTTAGTTCAACTATGAATTACCACGGTAAAAAGTTCCATTCCATTTCAAATACGCCCAATGGCGAGGTGTCTGGTGAAACTATATTTAATTATCAGCAAACCGGCAATACCGTAACTGCCCAATACTCAGGAGGCGGTATTTTATTCGGTCAACTGATCGCGCTGGCAGATGAAAATGGCTGCCTGGATATGCGCTATCATCATGTGAATAATAAAGGCTTGCTTCAAACCGGTAACTGTCGTTCTGTACCGGAACGCATGCCGGATGGCCGCATTCGGCTTCATGAAACCTGGCAATGGACCAGTGGGGATCTGTCCAGCGGACATTCCCTGATAGAAGAAGTCTCCGGCCATTAAACTTTGGTTTGTAACCGGGATTTTGCCTATAATTAACGAAATTGGGGGCCTCCACGACATACTTTTGCTCCTGAAATCAGGGTGCTTCACTGAAGATCTCCTTCCTGAAAAGTTTTCATTTCAGGAGTTTCATAATGCTACAACCAAAATTAAGCATGAAAAAAGTTGTGTGCTCCGCGCTTTTGCTCGCGGTCATCGCCCTCGCGGCCCAATCGTTTAAGAAACCTGCCGCATCGCCACTCAAGTGGTACACCTGGGAAGAGGCGGTAGAACTCAATAAAACCAAACCCAGGAAAATTATGGTGGACGTATTCACCGATTGGTGTGGTTGGTGCAAAAAAATGGACAAGGGTGCTTTCTCAGATCCTGCTGTGACGGCATATCTGGAAGCCAATTTTTATCCTGTCAAGCTCAATGCAGAACAGCGCAAAGACATTCGCTTCAGCGATCAAACCTTTGGTTTCGTAGCAGGTGAAAATGGGCGCGGCGGCGCACATTCCCTTGCCGTTGCACTTTTAGACGGGCAAATGAGTTATCCAACGCTGGTCTATCTGAACGAAAAATATGAACGGATCATGATCTCTCCGGGCTTTAAAGAATCGACTGATTTGTTGAAAGAACTCAGGTTTGCTGCAGAAGAAATTTATAATAAAACTACCTGGGAGAAGTACAAAGAAGGGAAAGAGTGAGCACTAAATTACTTTTTCCAGGGCAATTCCAAAACCAGCTGTGCAGCCAGGCGACCCACTTCGAGACCCACCTCGCAGTCCATGCGATAATTAACCCCCAGCGGGATCCTGGAATAAGCGCACTTGAATAAAAAAATGGGGCGAACAGCATTCAGCCATTCGTCCCATTTTTTTATATGCTGGATTGCAGCAGCAATCAAAAATCATCTTATTTCTTCCAGGGAAGCTCCAGTACCCGTTGTGCAGCCAAACGACCCACTTCGAGACCTACTTCGCAGTCCATGCGGAAGTGGACACCCAGTGGGATCCGGGAATATGCATCTTCCTCTCCTAATTGAGAGAAGGAAGAGAATACACGCGGCGTACCCAGGAACTCCGTACGGAGCTGGTGACAAAGGTCGGTGAAAGTATAAGTGCCCGGATGTTGTGCATTGTATTCAAAGAACGAGGACAGAATCTTGCCGCCCGCACCACCAAAGCCAGAGTGGCCGGAAGGATACGCAGGGAAAGCAGGGGTAATGCCATATTGGCCACCCACCGCAGTAGCGTCCAGAATCGGAAGCCAGCTTGCAGCTTCAGGGTGTTGTTGAGATAGTACACGGCGGATATAAGTCACAGGGCGCTCCACATTGTAAGTGTATTTAGAGTGCCAGAGTGCAACACCGGCATCGCTGAGCGCTAAGCCCATTTTAGCGTAAGCTTCGGCACAACCCGCAAGGTCAAGTTCTTCATTGGCAGCCACCTGATTGAGCACAGCCATGAGGCGTGGAGGCGGAGCAAAGGTCAGGTTCAGGATGTCATCACTCCAGAAAATGGCAGCCCAGCGTTGATTGGCAGCCCAATTTTGAAGTGAAGGGTCGTTGGGTGGAGGATTATTTATAGTATTGACCGTGCTATACACCTCTAGCGCTTGGGAATAAAAAGGAGAATTAGGTTGTTCGCCATAGCTAATTGGAGGGCGACACAATCTTTCGTCAGGTTTGATTGCGAAGGTGCGCACCTGGCCCCAGAAAGGAAACATTGCGTTGTTGTCATCCGGAGGTGTTGGAAGCCATAAGCCCGGACCAGCAGGTGGAGTGTAGGATGTCGGCTGTGGATTCAGGAAGGCATTGTGACCTGGAGTGTCGCTTGTTTCCCAGATATATACCGCCGCAGCAACTTCACGTCCGAATTTTTCGGAACGTTCCAGTATTTCCGGGGTGGTTTCCTGTTCGTATTGGCCATGCAATTTTGCACGGGTGAGCTCTATCAGAGAAAAAGCATGGGTCACATTGGCACTTGGGTCGTTTTGCATGTGCGGGAAAAAACGCTCCATTAAATAGGCATACGACTCATTGATGCAAGCAGGCCAGTAATATTCCAGATTTGGATCTGCCTGAGGCACGTTAAGGCCCGGGTAAAGTGGCGCAATCGAGCGATTTTCAGGAATGCCCGCAACGACACACTCGTATGCAGAAAGCCCCAAATAGGCTAGAGCACGTGGGCCAGGACCCGGACGGTAGCCCCTTGCATATCGGTCTATCTGTAGAAACGTTTCGTTCCATTCCCAGTAAACCTTATAATCATAGTCGTGTGCTGAAGGGAGCGCATCGTCAATTTCATTCTCTCCGCAAGATTGCGGGACGAGCATCATCCCCAGAAGGATTGCCCCAATGGCAAAGATTTTAGTAAGTTGAAATACCTTCATAAGATTTATAAAAATTTGATGCCGAAAGGCTTGATTAAATTGAGGCAAATATCGTGCTAAACTGATTAATGTCTAGGCATCAAAACTCCTCATTTTGTTACGGACTGCAAAAGTCTGACTATTTTAGCAAAAAAGGGTGTATGGCTCTTAGAATACTATTATAAATGCACCTAAAGTGTGCTGTGGCTCACTCAAAAGGCTGTTTTTTAATTTCTTTTTAATATTTTATCTCACTAAACACGCGGCCCTTCCCATTGGTAAAGCCCTTCTATGGATAAGTAACGCTCCCCGGTGTCATAATTGAAGCCTAGAATACGGGAGCCGGCAGGAATTTCGGGAAGCTTTTGTGCAATAGCGGCTAGGGTAGCCCCCGACGAAATACCTCCGAAAATGCCCTCTTCCAGGGCTGCTCTGCGGGCGTAATCAAAGGCTTCGTCTTTTTTTACCTGGATCACCCCATCGAGTACTTCGGTGTGAAGGTTACGAGGCAAAAATCCCGCGCCGATACCCTGGATAGGATGCGGCCCCGGCTGTCCGCCCGAAATGACCGGGCTGAGTGCAGGCTCAACGGCATAAACTTTCAGATTCGGGAAGTGCTTTTTTAATTCTTCGCCCACCGCTGTGATGTGTCCTCCGGTACCTACGCCCGTGATCAAATAATCAATTCCTTCCGGAAAATCCTCCAGGATCTCCTTTACAGTTGTGGCTTTGTGAATGGTGATATTGGCTTCATTTTCAAACTGTTGCGGCATCCAGGCACCAGGAATTTCTGCGACCAGTTCTTCTGCTCTTGCAATGGCTCCTTTCATGCCTTTTTCTCTGGGGGTGAGGTCGAACTGAGCGCCATATGCCGCCATCAATCGCCGACGTTCTATACTCATACTTTCAGGCATCACAAGGATCAGGGAGTATCCTTTGACTGCTGCCACCATGGCCAGCCCGATCCCGGTGTTGCCACTGGTTGGTTCTACAATAACGCTTCCGGGACGAAGCTCGCCTTTGCGTTCAGCGTCCTCAACCATGGAAATGGCAATACGGTCTTTGATACTGCCTCCGGGGTTGGCGCGTTCCAGCTTGATCCAGACTTCGTGATTTTCACCAAAAAGGCGGTTGATGCGTACATGGGGCGTATTGCCGATTGTATCCAGTATATTGTTTGCTTTCATAACCTGTTTTTATTTAAAAATCTAAACACTCCCAGTCAAACAAGGTTTAAGTAGGAAACTATTCCCTATGAAATTCAACATCCCCGATACACCACAGAAGCGCGTAGTGATTGTAGGTGGTGGCTTTGGCGGGCTTACCCTCGCACGTCGATTGTCCGGGTCGAAGGACTTTCAGGTGGTACTCATTGATAAAAATAATTATCACCAGTTTCAGCCACTTTTCTACCAGGTGGCCATGGCTGGTCTGGAACCTTCGAGCATCTCCTTCCCTTTGCGTAAAGTTTTTCAGAGTAGCAAAAATGTGCTTGTGCGCATGGCTAAGGTACTGGCAGTCCGCTCGGCGGAACAAGAGATCGAAACTGACATCGGGCCTTTGCACTATGATTATTTGGTGCTCGCCATGGGGGCTGATACCAATTGGTATGGAAATGAGCAGGTACGGACCCATGCGATTCCAATGAAGTCTGTAAGCGAAGCGCTTTACCTTAGAAACGCCGTTTTTGAAGATTATGAACGTGCTGTCACAGCAGACGGGTACGAAGAAAGGCAACGCTTTCTGGACATTGTAGTGGTAGGCGGAGGGGCGACCGGGGTGGAGGTGGCAGGTTCACTGGCAGAGATGAAACGGCACATCATAGGGAAAGATTATCAGGAGCTGGATCGTGACGAGATTCAGATACACCTGATCCATGGCGACCCGCGCGTGCTCAATGCCATGTCTACAGAAGCATCCGCGCAGGCAGAAAAATTTCTTCTGGAACTGGGCGTCAAGCTCTGGCTCGATAAAGTGGTCAAAGATTATGACGGTCAAACGGTGACTATGGACGACGGAGCTACGATCCGGACGGACAAGGTGATTTGGGCTGCAGGCATCGTGGGCAACAAGATAGAAGGGATTCCAGCGGAGTCCTATGGCCGGGGTAACCGCCTCGCCTGCAACGAGTTCAATGCCGTAAAGGGAGTCGACCATATTTACGCTCTGGGCGATATCGCTATGCTGACCCACGAACCCAAATGGCCCAACGGTCATGCTCAGGTGGCACAACCCGCCATACAGCAAGGAAAACTGCTGGCTAAAAATCTGATTAGACTGTCTCGGGCGCAAACCCTCAAGCCTTTCCACTACCTGGATCTGGGCAGCATGGCAACAATCGGGCGGCACAGGGCCGTAGCAGACCTGCCTTTTGCAAAAACACAGGGCTTTTTTGCCTGGGTCATGTGGCTGTTTATTCACCTGCTCTATATCCTGGGTACCAAGAACAAGATTTTTGTGTTTTTAAACTGGATGTGGAATTACCTGACTTATGATCAAAGTTTGAGGTTGGTGATCAAGCCCTGGCGGAAGCCGGTGGGGTGATGTTCTCGCTTTTCTACTGCGTAAAAGAAAATCCCACCCCAAAAGACCACCACATCTTCCGATGATACAACCACTGATCGCCCACCTGGCTGGCGTAGTCTTTGCCAAAAATGAGTCCCAGGTTGTACTGGTCAAACTGCAAAAGGATTCCAGAGCTCCAGCTTAAGCCGGGCACTACATCCGTCCCGCCTTCATCGATTGTAGCAAATTCCATGGACGTATTGCTGCTGTTGATATTGACAAAAGTCAGGCCTGCGGTCATCGGAATGGTGAGGAAATGTTCTTTTTTCTCAGACAATCGTTTGGTCAAACCAATAAATGCGCCCAGTGTTACGTCCGTGGTCAGACGGAAAGTACCGTGCTCCGCTTTGGGGCGGATCTTGAACGGGATGGTCAATTGCCCTCCGGTAACCTGGATTCCCCTTAAAAACGCCGGGAGTTCATTGTTTTTGGCTAAAACACAGGCTGTTGAATCAGCGGTTTTACACCGTTGACAGCTGGTCGGTTTGGGTGTGGAAGCAGTAGAATCGCAGTGGATCGGCTGCCCCCATCCCTTCGGGGATCCGCCAAAGCAGAGGCCGGCAAGGGCGAGGCATAGGTGTGGCTGCTTCATATTTGATTGCATTTAGCGCGTGCATCGTACTACGCAAACGAAAGTTAAATAAAAAATAGTGCATTTTCTGTGTTATACTGTGTAGATGCTACCTGGCAGAATATGGGTGGGTCGTTTAATCGCCTGAACAAAAAAAATATGTTTTATGGTCTGTTTTTTAACACAGTTATTTTTGAAAAAAATAACCCCTCGGAAAGTGCGGTTTGACACTCCGAGGGGTTATTTTTTTAAAAAGCATCCTTATAAACCCGAATATTGCTTCGGTGATTTCAAGAATTCACTTGCGGATAAAAACTAAGGTTGCACCTACCTACAAACCGTTCATAATATTTGGCAGGTAAAACTACCCTTCAAATCCCAGAAACACACGTTCGATAATATCGCAGCAAGCACCCATCTGACTTTCCGTCATCACCAGGGGGGGCGCAAAACGGATCACATTTCCATGGGTTGGTTTGGCTAGTAAGCCATTTTCAGCCATGGTAAGACAAATATTCCAGGCGGTTTTGCTTTGTTCGGTATCATTAATCACCACGGCATTCAGCATGCCTTTTCCGCGCACCAGCGAGATAAGGTCCGGGCGCTTTTGCTGCAGCACCCGCATGCGCGAGCGAAAGGTTTTGCCCAGCTCTCTGGCATTGTCAGCTAAATGTTCGTCTTCGACCACTTTCAGGGCCTCCATGGCTACTGCGCATGCGAGTGGATTGCCACCAAATGTGGATCCATGCTCACCAGGTTTGATGGTGAGAATAACTTCGTCGGTGCTAAGCACTGCACTCACAGGCAGTACACCGCCAGACAGGGCTTTTCCGAGTATAAGAAGATCAGGTTTTACACCTTCATGATCGCAGCAAAGTAAACGGCCCGTTCGGGCGATTCCGGTCTGCACTTCATCGGCGATAAAAAGAACGTTTCTTGCTTTGCACAGGTCGTAAGCAGTAGAAATGTACCCTTCATCCGGCACAAAAACACCTGCTTCCCCCTGGATAGGTTCTACCAGGAATGCGGCCACATTGGGGTCCTGAAGGGCGATTTCAAGCGCCGGCAGATCATTATAAGGAATCACCTCAAATCCGCGCATGTAAGGTCCAAAACCTTTTCGGCTGTCAGGATCCGTAGAAGCAGAGATCACGCCGAGCGTCCGCCCATGGAAATTGCCGGAAACAAAGATCACTTTTGCTTTGCCCTCCGCGACTCCCTTTACCTGATAGGCCCATTTACGGGCCAGTTTAATGGCGGTCTCCACGGCTTCTACGCCGGTATTTATAGGGAGTATACGTTCATACCCAAAATAATGGGTCATGAACTCAGCGTATTCTCCCAGCAAATTATTGTGAAAAGCCCTTGAAGTGAGGGTCAGTTTGTGCGCTTGTTTTACCAACGCATCAATGATGCGCGGGTGACAATGGCCCTGATTTACAGCACTATAGGCAGAAAGGAAATCGAAATACTGCTTGCCTTCAACATCCCAGACATACACTCCTTTGCCCCGCTCCAGTACTACCGGAAGCGGATGATAGTTGTGCGCGTTGTAGCGCTCTTCAAGTTGGATCAGTTCAGCAGAAAGTGTGGTCAGTAATTCCATAAAAAAATAATGTGGTCAATGTGGTCAATGTGGTCAATGTGTACTTGTGCTCACATTGACCACATTAGACACATTGACCACATTATACACATTTATTCAAGTTCAGCATAGATCTGTGCCCGATCGACTTTTTCAGTGGGAGCTACTTTCAATTCAGCCATTTGTCGGCCTGCAATTGCAGCCTCCAGGATGGTTTTATCGTCCAGCCGAGCGGTGATATATCCTGCTAAAAAAGCGTCACCTGTTCCGGTAGCATCCTGACGATGGGGAAGTGCGTGGTTTCCACTTCCGTTGCCGACCCAAATGCCTTTATCATTGAGATAGCAGACTTGAGAGGCGCCTATTTTCAAAAAGTGTTCAATGACAGCCTCCGGGGCCGGGGCATTGTCTTCATAAAGGCGTTTCCAATCCTGATCGGTTATTTTGACCAAAGCCTTATATCTGCAAATTTCAGATACGGCTTTTTTGGCCTCGATACGGTCAGGAAATATTTTTTCGCTGTAGTTCACGTCAATAGAGACCAGACAGCCCGCGCGGAGCGCACGCTCTGCCGCCTGCAGGATCACGTGTTGCGAAGGGTTTTTACTCAACGCAAAACAGGTGGAGTGGAAAGCCCCCAGATTTTCGAAAGATTGGAATGGAAACTGTCGGATGGACAACATCGAATCCGCCCCCCGGTATACCTGAAGATTGGAAGCTGTGGCCGAGCGGGTAGAAAGCATCAGGGTAGTTGGCTCCTCCACCTGTGCGACACAGGTGGTATCTACTCCTGAACGATTCAGGTGGTTGATCAGCACGCTTCCCATGTCGTCCTTGCCCACGGTGGCGGCGATCATGGCTTTATTGCCCAGTCTGGCCATGTGGATGGCCAGGCTGGCAGGGTTGCCACTAGGGATTCTTTTAAAAAGGGTTCCCTCGTCTATTGTTTGCACAAATTCGGCAGTGACAAAATCAACCAGAAGCTCACCAGCCGAGAGGATGTCGATAGTTCTACGCATATACGCCGTTCACGGAATTATTTCAAAGGTAATTTGGGCTTTCCAATCGCGCTATTGCACTGTTTTTCAAGCGATCTCCCGGATTTTCCTTTAATGATTAAGCCGCAATGATACGGCGAGTTTCGGACTTAGTTGGTGTTGCAGGCAGTTCTATGCGTAGAACAAGTGTTAAAATAGTGACTTCATTTTTAGGTACACGCCATTTGTCCAGCCAAACCCATCCTGATTGGGATATTCTCCTCCACCACCAGGGTTATCCGGGTTTTCCACGTCGTATTTTTCCATCATTTTCCCGGTAGCTGCGTAGGTCTTCTCTCCGAGGCTCAGCCAGTTTTGCCGGATCTTTTCGGCCAGGGCAGTATGACCATAGTTGGCTAATCCTTTGTAAGCCATCCATTGTAGCGGGGCCCATCCATTGGGTGCATCCCATTGTTGGCCGGAGTGAGAGAGCGTGGTGCGGAGACCACCGGGTTGCAGGAATTTTTCTGCGATCATTTTGGCCACGCCCGCAGCTTGTTCGGCATCGGCAATCTGGAAAAAAAGTGGGAAGACCGCAGCCAGTGTTTTAGCCTTAGACCTGTGACCTTCTTTAAAATTGAAATCAAAAAAGAACTGCTGTGCAGCGTCCCAGCAATGGTTCAAAATGGCCGCTTTTCGCAAGCGGGCCCGATCTTTAAACACTTCAACAGGCGTATGATCCGGCAATTGCCGGTAAGTATGCACCAGCGTTTTTTCCAGAAAATAAAGCAGGCAGTTCAGATCGATCGGAAGCAGATCGCAGGTACGGATCGTTGAGAGTTGCGTTTCATCACGCAACCAGCGGCTGCTAAAATCCCAGCCTGATTCCGCAGCTGCACGAATGTGGCGGTAGGTCTCCTCTGCGGGGCGCTTGGATTGTTGTGCCGTGTGCTGGTCTTCCAGGTAAGCTTCCGGCCTGGGGCTTGGATCATCGTCCCAATAGCGGTTCAGGATGCTGCCATCAGCTAACTGGACAAGACGTCGATACCCTGTACCGGAGGCTTTAGCCGCAGGATTTTCTAAAGCATTTCCTGCGGCTGAAGCCGCCGGTACATTTTCGCCATCCATCCAAAATGCATATTCCTTTTCCAAAGCCCTGCGGTAATGCAACAGCGTTGCCTCTCCCTTAATTTCAGCTAAGAGACTGACCATCAGGGCAAAAAAGGGAGGCTGGGAGCGGCTGAGATAATAGCTTCGGTTGCCATTGGGGATGTGCCCGAAGGATTCTATCTGATGCGCAAAATTGTCTACCATGTGCTGGATCACCTCCGTTCGGCCGGAGACCTGCAAGCCCAACATCGTGAAATAACTGTCCCAATAATAGACCTCCCGAAAACGCCCCCCGGGCACGATGTAGGGATAAGGCAGGGTTAAGAGTGATGAGTTGTAAGTGATGAGTGATAAGTTGGGCTTGCGCAACAGCAGATCCCAGAGCTTATCGAGGTGCTCTCGGATGGGCTTATTATCGGATACGTAGGTGGTGTCTGGTGTTTCAGGATACTCAAAATGGGTTGCAACAAATGTTTTAAGGTCGAACCCAGGCTGAGTTTTAGCCAGTTCGTAGGCCTCTAAAATTATTGCCGGCTCGGATTTAGGGGTACAGTCCGGGAAAAATTTGGAATCAGGGAAGATGTTGCCCGTTTGCACGGCTTCGTACAAGGGCGAGAGGGTAGGGAGCCTGAGAAAAGGATCATCCTGCTTTGCTTCATGCATCATGGGTCTTGATTTTTGATTTGAACCTACTCTCTGAAATAGAGGTATTCAAGGATGGCTTTATTGGTGATGGTTTTGATCAAAAGGCCGTTTGAATCATATTCATTGGTTTGCTCCATCAGGGGTATGGTAGGATTAAACTGAATATCAGGGGATAATAAATACGTTTTCTGGGTGATGACCTGCCCTGCAGCGTTGTGCTCCATTTCGTTGGAAAGTTTTTTGGTCTTGCCATCAAAGCTCCAGATCCGATTTGGTTTTCCATCCGGGCCATATTCATAAAGAGAGGCATTTTGGAATTTCCCGTCCCGATACATTCTGGACTCTTCCAACTGACCTTCCGGACTAAAAAAGCGCTCCTGAACCAGCTCCTTTTCATCCATTTTGACCCTGTACAGGTTTAAAAAATGAATGGATTGTTTCATTGTATCCCGTTTCAGATGCCTTTTCTGCACCATTTTATACATCCGCGCAGTATTGTCTTCATCGTATTCGAAGATATGAACCTCGCAATCCTGCTTTTGGCTTTCGCAGGTCTCTGTAAAAACACATCGCTTAAGATCATCATATTTTTTGTAGGTTTCCCGTACGCCTCCCGGCCACTCAAAGCGGGAATAGGCGATCAATCCGGTTACACTATCAAATTTATTGACTGTTCCACATGTATTACAAGCATCATTTTTATAAACAATGGCCCTTCCGAGGGAATCGAAGAAGGTTTCGGTCATAACATCACGACCAGATCCACGGGCATCACTGGACAGGTTTGTGCGGGTGCTCACCATGCGAACAATACCTAATCTGGCCAGTATATCAGCTTGTGGTTCCTGCTGGAGTAGGATTTGCGTTTGGCCCATGCATGGAGCGAAGTAAAGGCCTAAAGAAATGGTAATCCAGGATTTCATTCAATAGTGGGGTTCGCTTGTAATTTTTTAAAGAAAAACAGGCCCACCAACAAAACCCCGATCGGGATCAGGGAAAAGTAGAACGCGGTTTGTCCGCCCAGTTTCCCAAAAATATTGCCGGTAATGATTGAACCAGTTGTTCCGCCCAGGGCCGAAAATACAATGATCAGGCCCGACATGATGCCATGTTTTTGCTTGGGTAAACTGCTCAGTATCCGCGAGTTGATGGCCGGATAGATCGGGGCCAGAAACAAGCCGATCAGCGGAAATACAAAGGCAGCCAGCGGTGCATTTCCCCATCCGGTAATGGCCTCGCTGCCCAGATTGCTGGCAAGCGGAATGGCGAGTAATACCAGTCCGGCAGCCAGCAGCAGGCAAGCAGACAACACCTTATGCCACTCAAATTTTTGCAGCACAAAACCCGCCAGAAAGCGCCCCAGTGCAGTGCTTCCTGCCAGAATACTCGCCATCTGAATGCTGAGTGAGGTAGGCAGGTGCAGTACTTCCTGGTTATAGGTGGGAAGCCAGCTCATGATACTTTGCTCGATCAGTACATAAAAGAAGGCGCACAAAACGAAGATCATCACCAGAGGCACAGCAGCGAGTCGGAACATTTGTACGAACTCATCGCCGAGTGAATTGGGCGTTTCGGCTTTAGAAGCTGATTCATCCAGCGACGCGGAAAATAATAGCACAAATGCTGCCAGGGAAATACTGCCCAGAAGATAGTAGATATGAAGCCAACTGGTGCTTTGCAGGTTAGAATCATCTACAAAAGCACTAAAAAGGAAGTAGCCTGCAAAAATACCCACCATAAAAAACGACTCGATAAAACTCATCAGGCTGATGTGCTCTTTTTCGTTTTTTGTGACCAAACCAATGGTTCCGTACACAGACATTTTAATCAGGGCAAAACTGGATCCTACAGCGGCAAACAACAATTTAGTAGACCAAAAGCCAGGTGAAAGGGGCACCAGAAAACAAGCGACCGTTACCAGAGCCAATGCCGCGAGCATGGCATTTTTATATCCCCAACGGGTAATGAAGGAGGAAAGCAGGAAAGACACAAAAGCAATGCTCAGGTCTTTGAATCCTTCGAGCACGGAGGCTTCGCCGGGTGATACACCATAATTATTTTGTACTTGCAAAATGACGGTGCCAACGCTGTTGAGCAGGATGGCGAACACAAAATAATTGAGAAACAGGGAAGCCTTGATCTGCCAGTTATTCATGGTGATTGTGTTGGTTCGATCGTTTAATTGTATCGATTGGTGGCGAAGGTTTGAAAAAAAACTGTGATTCTTTACAGGCCCGGCATTTTCTTCTTTTTTTGGGTTTAAAACGGAAACAAGAGCCATTCCGAATTTTAGAAATGGTGCGTAGCACCAGAACGTCGGTAGAAGAGCTCGATTTCAAGTATTCTAGAGGTGCGTAGCACCGGAACTTGTATGCTTTAGGCGTGCATGTTCCGGTGCTACGCACCTTAATTTTACACGCTTAATGATATTTCTACCGACGTTTTGAATGCTACGCACCATTATGACCCCTAAAAAGAGATGAGCCATCCCGGTATGGAATGGCTCAATCACCTTGTTTTTTGAATCGAAACCTTATTTCAATAACGCGGAACACAAAGAATCCACCAACGCTTGTCCGATGCCGCCTTGAATAAACCCTTTGACATCCGCGATCCACCAATCCGCACGTCCGGCAGGCTCATCATTAGCCAGACTTTTCCAGTACCAGTAGTAACGGCTGTATTTGGCTATGGAAACCGCCGAGAGCAGCATTTTAGGGTTATCCACGGTACTGTTCTGAACCAGGCCATTTTCAATCTCTGTCATGATGCTTACATAAGCGCTGAGTTGCTCAGGAGCATTAACAGGTATTGATGTGGCTTTGTCCAGGATGTCACTCAAAATGCGACGGTCGTTTGCACTTAAAGTGGAATTTTCAATCCAAAGCGGGTAGTTGGCATAGCTGCCGTCAAAAGCAGCACCTTCTATTTGTCTTTGTTCTGTAGTGCCGATAGCAACCTCTGCTTCAGTGCTCAGAAACTCCACGGATTGAGCGGTCAACATTTTTCGGATGGACTTTATATTGTAATCCACTGATTTCGCCTCGGCTTTGGTTGCATCGGTATAAATCACCTGCATGGCCAGATTATGCAATTGGCCGATATTGTCTTGTGGGTTGTTTGGGTTGACCAAGGGTGCCACCGGGATTAGATTGTCCTTTGAAAAAGAAATCATTTTCCGTCCGTCGGGACTGGTTTGGAAGCGGTAGAACCCGGATTGCAAGGTTTGAGGCGGGAGACCGGAAGATGATTCGGTGGTAAAATCGGCGGTAAGCGGGAAGAAGTTGCCATAATCGGCGCTTACTTCTTCACTGTTATCAAACAAGAATGCAGGGCTTTGTTGATTCAGATCTGTTGCATTTCCCCAGCCGATCCAGATGCAATTGCTAAAGCTGTAAATGCAACCGTTCATAGTGCTGGTACCAAAATGAATTCTGATCCGGTTGCCTTCCGGCATGGTAGGGGCCACCACTTCGGCGGTAGGTGCTACGTCAGCCTTCGTACAGGAGGTGAAGGATGCAAAGGAAGCGAGGACGATCAGTGCGAAAAAAAGAGTGCGAGTGTTCATGATTTGAAAATTTTGTTTGTGAAAAAATGTAGGCAGCTGTTTGACTGCTTTGAACCTATATCGCCCCGGCTTTAAAACCTTACCCTGTTTTTGAAAAAAATATTTCAAGATCATTATTGTGCTGCAATTCACCCCAAAAGCGTGCATTCTGCCCCCATACTTTGTTTTTTACCCCAAAACTTTTCGGCTGGTCCCTCTTTTGATCCGGGTATTTTTTAAGGACATTCCTTTGTCCCAACAAAAAAATAACAGCCATGCTTGAATTTATCATCGACCTACTGCTTAAGATCCATGTCATCGCCGGAGCTTCCACGCTAGTGACTGGTCCCATTGCCATCTTTTACAATTTCCGTGATCTGCGCAAACATCGTATCGTGGGGAAAGTGTTTTTCTATGCGATGCTCATTGTGGCGACCACAGCGATCGTCATGTTTATCAATCACCCGGAAAAAGTGTTTTTGCAATTTTTATTGGGTATCTCTTTGCTTGTATTGGCGGGGATATTCCGTGGGGTACGAAGCATCTTCCTGATGAAAGGCGCCAGGGTCAGCTCATTCGACTGGAGATACACGGTTTTATTGGGCCTCAATGCGGTCTTTATGTTGGGCATGTCTGTCTGGCATATCTCAGCAGGTACGATGATCGCCTTTCCTATTCTTTTTGGGATATTTGGCTCCATGTGTGCTATGGACACCTTTAAGAATTGGAAGATCTTTAGAAACCCGGGTTTACTTCATCAGCTTGACTGGATGCAATTGCATTTAAGTACGATGTTGGGTGCATTCACCGCATCAACCAAGGCATTTACCGTCAATGCAGCGCACTTCCTTCCCTGGTGGGCACAGTGGTTTGGTCCAACGCTGCTGCTGCGGCCACTACAATTCTATTTTGGAGGGAAAGTGAAGCAGATGCGGGATAAAGTCAAAGCAAAAAAATCGCTGGCATAACAACACTGGTGCTTAGTAGGTGTTTCTGATGAAAATGTTGTTAGACCGGATTGCCAGATAGGTCGGATATTGTGGCCGAATCCCCAAATCCCCAAATCCCCGAATCAACACAAACATGACCGCACACCTACTCACCATTGGCGATGAAATACTCATCGGCCAGATCGTTGACACCAATTCCGCCTGGATGAGCCGCGAGCTAAATCTGGGAGGCATCTCTGTAACAGCTAAAAGTAGTGTGGGCGACACACGAGCAGCCATCATTCAGGGCATCGAACATGCTGCTTCCACTGCCCAGGTCGTTATTATGACAGGCGGTCTTGGTCCCACCAAAGACGATATCACCAAGATCACGCTGGTGGAAATGTTTGATTGTCAGATGGTTTTTAACCAAGAGGTATATGATCAGATCGCCGGTTATTTTCATAAAATAAAGCGGCAGATCCCGGAGGATTCCATTCGAAGCCAGGCGATGTTGCCTGATAGGGCTATCATTCTACCCAACAAGGTTGGAACCGCTTCCGGAATGTGGTTTGAGCGCGCGGAAAAAGTGTTCATTTCTTTGCCTGGCGTGCCCTTTGAAATGGAATATCTCATGACCCATGAGGTGTTGCCTCGACTGAAAGCCCGGTTCCCCGGCCGTCCAATTGTCCATCGCACGTTACAAACAGCCTGTGAAGGGGAAAGTACGATCGCTAAACGTATTGAAGCATTTGAAGACAGCCTTCCGGCGCACATCAAACTGGCTTATTTACCTTCTCTGGGGCAGGTCAGGTTGCGGCTGACGGGTCATTGGGTGGGTGACGTTATACCGGATGCGGATGCGCTGCTTACTGCGGAACTGGAGCTCAGAACCGCCGAATTACAGGCTTTGATCCCGGACTTGGCCTTTGGAGCATCTGATGAAAGTCTGCAGGAAGTAGTAGGCAGGCTTTTGCGTCAGCAAGGCAAGCAATTTGGTACTGCTGAAAGTTGCACCGGTGGATACGTGGCTCACTTGATCACCTTGGTGCCAGGGTCTTCCGACTATTTTCCGGGAGCAGTGGTGAGTTATTCTTATGAGATGAAAATGAAGTTGCTGGGGGTCAAAGCTACCACCCTGGAGACCTATGGAGCGGTCAGTGAAGAAGCGGTGTGTGAAATGGCTGAAGGAGCGATTTCTTTGTTGGGCGTAGATGTTTCACTGGCGATCTCCGGGATCGCAGGTCCGGGTGGTGGTCTGCCAGATAAACCAGTCGGAACCGTATGGATGGCTGTAAGTGATGGCCGGCGCTCGGTGGCAGCAAAGCATTTATTTGGTCGGGACCGAGCCAAAAATATTCAACTTACGGGGGTATATGCTTTGAATATGGTTCGTAAGTTTTTGCTTGGAGCGATTTGAGGTCGCAGATTTAAAAGGCTTATTTATCTGTTAATTGCGTGTGTATGCGGGCTTGAAATAGCTGTTTCCTGCGTGAAATTGAGCATCTTTGCAGTTCGCAACAAAAACTACTCCACATGCGCTCCATGCTTTGGGCGGTTCTCGCTTTATTTCTTTCCATTCCTACTACCGCCGTTTTTTCACAAAAGACAACTTTAACCTTAGTGAAAGGGCGCGTTACAGATGCTGATACCAAAGAAGGCCTGGCTTTCGTAAGTGTTGCTGCACCGGGTTTTGCCGCCGGCACCCGTACGGATGAAAACGGCTTTTATCTCCTGCGAACAGAGCAGAAGATCACTCAAATACAATTCAATTACCTGGGTTATGTCACGCAGTTGCTCCCCGTAAAGACCGGAGCGCAACAAACCATCGATGTGGTACTGAAACCGGCCTCCAACCAATTGGAAGAAGTGACGATTAAAGCCAAAAAGTATAAGCGGAAGGACAATCCGGTGGTAGATCTGATTGAACTGGTCATTGCAAATCGGGATAAGAATCACATTGCTGATCTTGCGTCCTATCAGGATGAGCAATATGAGAAGATTTTCCTTGGAGTCAGCAATCTCCATGATAACCTGAAAAAAAGCAGGTTTCTGCGTCCCATGCGATTTGTACTGGAAAATGTGGATACCACTAAGCTCGGCGGACTCCCGGTGACCCCTGTTTTTTTGCAGGAAAACATGATGGACTATTACCGGCGTTCGGATCCGAAACAATGGAAGAAATACATTAAAGCATCGAAGTCAGTACGTTTTGGGGAGATGGTGGACGACGATGGCATGGATAAGAGCTTGCAGTACTTATATCAGGATGTAGACATCTATGACAACTTTGTTGAAATGCTGTCAGATCAGTTTATGAGTCCGATTGCCAAAAACGCCCCCTTGTTTTATCGGTATTACGCTGCGGATACCCTGGAAGAATCAGGGAAAAAAGTCATCCGCCTGGAGTTTTATCCCAAAAATAAATTGGATATGCTGCTTCAGGGCGATCTCTATATCGCACTGGACAGTACTTATGCTGTAACCCGGATCAATTTTTCTATCAATCCAAACATCAACCTCAATTGGGTAAAGGAACTGGTGGTAGAGCAGGATTTCCAACTTTTACCCTCCGGCAAATGGGTATTGGGATCCGAAGATTATCGCATGCACTTTGGTATCAACAAGAGGGGGGTAGGAATGGTAGCGCAACGCCTGGTGACACACCGGGATATCAGGATAAACCCTTTACTTCCAGATACGGTCCTGACTGGCAATGTTTCAGAGGTCCTAACCCTGCCGACCGCGGCAAAAGTGATTGATAATCAGTATTGGGACAATGCCCGTCCGACCCCACTGAATACCGCAGAGGCTGCCACCTATAAAAATCTTGATAGCCTCCGGAACACACGGTTTTACAAAGTATCCACCAAGGTAGGTTATGCTTTATTGGGTGCTCATCTGGACCTAGGCAAATTCCAGATCGGCCCTTTGAGCTCTTTCTGGACTTTCAACGAGGTAGAAGGAACCCGGCTTCGTTTGGGCGGTCGTACCGGGCCTAAAATGAGTAAACGCTGGCGGGCAGAGGGCTGGGCCGGATATGGTTTGCGTGATCATCAATGGAAATATAGCCTGGGTGGAGTCTATGGCCTCAAGGGAACCGAGTTCAATAAATTTCCAAGCCATTTATTGCGTGTCAATTATCTGCATGATATGTTGATTCCGGTTCAGAATTTTCAGATCACGCAGGGCACAGGCTTTGCCAACTCCATTGTTCGGGGAGCCAACGACAAGTTTTTTTACTACGACCGATTCAACCTGCAGTATGAACGCGAGTTTAAGAATCATTTTTCTTTCGTTGTTGGTGGGGAAAACCGACAGCTTAATCCCGCAGGTTCGCTCATTTTCCAGCCCGCAGGAGGAGGCGCTCCCATTCAGGATCCTGTGATAGCTTCTTCTGCTTTTGTTCAATTGCGGTATTCTCCGGGAGAAACTTTCTATCAGGGTGGAACCACCAGGTCCATCATAGATTTCAACTATGCCGCCGCCCTTCGATATTCCAAAGGGTTCAAGGGGATCGCGAACGGGCAGTATAATTACAATGAATTGGTCGTAAGCCTTTATAAATATACCAATACTCCCCCTATTGGCTACAACAAACTCTATTTGGAAGCCGGCGGCGTTTTCGGAAAAGTACCATTTCCTTTATTGACGATTCACAGAGGCAACCAGACCTTCATTACACAGCAGTTCTCCTATAATCTGATGAACTTCATGGAGTTTGTCAGTGACCGATACGCTACTTTAATGGTGGAGCACTATTTCGCCGGATTTTTCTTCAATAAGATCCCGTTGTTGCGCAAGCTCAAATGGCGGGAAGCCTGCTCTTTTAAAATGTTGTACGGCCAGGTCTCTGCGCAAAACCGCCCGGAGGAGGATTCCGGTTTGTTAAAATTCCCCACTTTGCCGGATGGGAACCCCATTACCTACACCCTGGATGCTAAGCCCTACATAGAGGCCAGCGTAGGTATTACCAATATCTTCAAAGTGATACGCGTGGATCTGATCCGGCGATTCAGTTACCTGGAACATCCTGGCGCAGCGAAATATGGGGTTCGATTCGGGGTTTGGGTGGAGTTTTAAAGGTTTTTCATACTTAAGGCCACACGCTTCCGTCCATAATCCACCTCCACTACGCGCACCGTAACCTGCTGCCCCAGCGACACCACTTCCATAGGATCTCGCACAAACTTGTCGGACAACTGAGAGACGTGTACCAATCCACTGTCTTTCACGCCAATATCCACGAACGCGCCAAAATTGGTGATGTTGGTAACGATTCCAGGCAGGATCATTCCAGGATGGAGATCATCAAGGGATCGGACATTGGCAAACTCGAATGATTTGGCCGCGCCGCGTGGGTCTAGTCCGGGTTTTTCGATTTCTTTGAGGATGTCTTTGAGTGTAGGCAGACCGACATCTCCTCGGACGTATTTTTTCAGGTCAATACTCGCGCGTTTTTCTTTGTCCTGCACCAGATCAAGGACCTTACAGCCCAGATCCGCAGCCATTTGTTCCACCAGGGCGTACCGTTCTGGGTGTACAGCGGTATTATCGAGTGGGTTTTTGGCATCGCGGATGCGCAGAAACCCGGCGCATTGCTCAAAAGCTTTGTCGCCCAGCCGGGGCACTTTTTTGAGTTCGCTCCTTTTGGTAAACGCGCCGTTTTCAGCGCGGTAATCCACAATATTTTTTGCTAATCCCGGCCCCAGACCAGAGACGTAGGTCAGCAGGTGTTTGCTGGCAGTGTTCAGATTGATGCCGACCGCGTTTACGCAGCTTTCCACCGTACGATCCAGGCCCTCTTTCAGCTGGGTTTGGTTCACATCGTGCTGATATTGGCCTACCCCGATGCTTTTGGGGTCGATCTTAACCAATTCAGCAAGCGGGTCCATGAGCCTGCGCCCGATGCTGACCGAGCCGCGTACAGTGAGGTCTTCCTTCGGAAATTCCTCCCGGGCAGCCTCACTGGCAGAGTAAATGGAGGCGCCGGCTTCGTTGACCTGGAAGATCTCCACGGGTGTTCTGAAATTGATCTTTCGCAGGAAATCCATGGTCTCGCGACCTGCCGTGCCATTGCCAACAGAAATGGCTTCGATGGCATATTTTTCCACCAGGTTTTCAATCTCTGCCTGCGCTTCGAATGGGTTATGTAGGTAAATGACGGTGTATTTGAGTAAGGTTCCGCTGGAATCGAGACAGACCACCTTGCAACCTGTTCGGAAACCCGGGTCCACACCCATCACTCTTTTTTCACCCAATGGGGCAGAAAGCAGGAGCTGGCGCAGATTTTCAGCAAAAACACGAATGGCTTCCGTATCGGCTTTTTCCTTGGATGAATTGCGGAATTCGGTCTCGATACCCGGCTGAAGCAATCTTTTATAACTGTCTTTCACCGCCATGCGTACCTCATTGGCAGCCTCTCCATAACCTGTGACGAATATTTTTTCCAGATCACTGACGGCAACTTCTTCCTCTGGGGAGATGCCTACGCGCAGGAAACCCTCCTCCTCGCCCCGACGCATGGCCAGCAAGCGATGGCTGGGACATTTGGCGAGCGGTTCGCTCCACTCAAAGTAGTCCCGGTACTTTGCACCTTCTTCTTCTTTGCCTTTCACCAGTCTGGAGGCAATTGCGGCGCCCCGGGCAAAGTGTCGGCGTATTTTTTCGCGTGCCTTTAGATCCTCGCTCACCCATTCAGCCATGATGTCGCGGGCGCCTTGCAAGGCATCCTCTACGGTGGGTACCAGGTCTGTAATGAATCGTTTGGCCAGTGCTGCGATGCCGCTGTTGTCGCTTTGGGAGAAGATCCGTTTGGCCAGCGGCTCCAGCCCTTTTTCGATGGCCATAGAAGCACGGGTCTTGCGCTTTGGACGGTAGGGCAGGTAGAGGTCCTCCAGTTCAGTCATGGTGGCTGCTTGCCCAATAGCGCGTCGGAGCTCAGGGGTAAGTTTGCCCTGTTCTTCAATGCTTTGCAGGATGACCTCGCGGCGTTTATCCAGCTCTTGCATTTTTTTCCAGGCGTCCTGAATATCACCGATTTGCACTTCGTCGAGTTCGCCAGTGGCTTCCTTCCGGTACCGGGCAATGAAAGGAATGGTGGCACCGCTTTCGAGTAATTCGATGACGGCGCTTACTTTATGAACGGGGATGCCGGTTATTGGGGCGATACGTGGAGCGTAAGACATTATTGGAATTTGGAACGATGAACTTTAAACCAGAAACTTTGAATCAGGACCCTCCTGCGCACTTTGGGTTTCGTCGGGTAAAAGCGCAAAATTCCTTTTTTGAGAGGAATTGTGCCATGGCTAAGCAGGAAAAGTTATTCACAAGATGAAGCGTAGAACGTTGTTGATAAATTTCAGCCTGCAAATTTAAAAACAATTTGTATTTTTATGCGCTAAAAAATAACCCACCTATGTCAAATATCAAACTTTTTGAAGAAAAACGCGTGCGTTCTGTTTGGAACGAGGAAGAGCAGCAGTGGTATTTCAGTATTGTGGATGTAATTACAATCTTGACTGAAAGCATTGATCCACTCGCCTACTGGCGCAAACTGAAAGAACGACTGAAAAAGGAAGGGAATGAAACCGTGACAAATTGTCACGCTTTGAAAATGGAAGCCGCCGATGGCAAAATGCGCTTCACTGACGTTGCAAATGCCCAGCAATTGCTACGCCTTATCCAGTCCGTTCCCTCTCCAAAAGCCGAGCCTTTTAAACAATGGCTCGCGCAAGTAGGCTATGAGCGAATGCAGGAAATTGAAAATCCTGAACTGGCCACTCAACGCGCCCGCGAACTCTACAAAGCCAAAGGCTATCCCGACGACTGGATAGAAAGACGGATGCGCAGCATCGCAATTCGGGAAGAATTGACCGATGAATGGCAACAACATGGTGTAAAAGAGCATAAAGAATATTCCATCCTGACGGCCGAAATAGCCAAAGCGACGTTTGGAATTACTCCTGCTGAACACAAAGTCGTAAAAAGCCTTAAAAGCCAGAATCTGCGCGACCACATGACGGATCTGGAGCTAATTTTCTCCATGCTTGGCGAGGCGGCCACCACAGAAATGGTAAAGGCAAACCACCCCATTGGGTTTGTGGAAAATAAAAAAACCGCACAACAGGGTGGAAAAATAGCGGGTGATGCCCGCAAAGAATTGGAAAAAAAGACCCAGAAAAAAGTAGTTAGCCCGACCAATTATCTGCCGGAGAAAAAAACGAAGAAGATTGGCTGAAAGCAATGTTTGCGTTAGCTGATTTCCGCTTACAAAACAAATGGTAACAACGTTCTTCGCTCCTTAGGATAATCTGGAAAATTAGCCAGATATCAACGATGATGCACCCATGCCCGGGGTGCCAGGTTTGCTCTGGTCTACACATCAAAAGCCGGCCCGGGCAGACACCAGGTTATTTCCGATTTGGCCGGATGCTCCTGTAACGGCAATTTTCATGTCAAATCATCGTCATGATCTATCGTTCCTCCTTCATCCTCGGGAAGCCCAAAGAAGTCGTTCTCCTCATCCTCAGGCGACAAGCCAGAGCCAGCATAGTCCAGATCATCGTCGGGGACATCTAAGTCACTTCCCGAACCAGCCCGGCGACCGGATTCCTCATTGAGGAGATCGTCGTCAAAATCGGTGTCATCCAGAAAATGTTCGTTGCCCGGTAGCTCGTCTGCTCCTTCATCCTGATCCAGATCAGGGTCGCCCAGCAGGATCAGGTCTTCTTCTGTGACATTGGCTTCAAGGTCCAGGATTCCGGATTCTTCTGACTTGAATTGTTCCGAGGATAAAACGGGGGTGTATGGTATCCTGCGTCGTTTTTTGGTGCCGACTTGCTGAGAAGAAGCATCAGGGGCGTCCTGCGGTTCATTTAAGTCCGGGCTTTGGGGGATTTCCATGTTTTTATAGTTAAAGTTTAAAGTTGGGCGTTAAAAGTTGAAAAGCCATTGCAAGCGGCAGGAGTAATGGAGCGCTTTGAACATGGAATTATTCGGCTCAAAAATACGGAAAATGAGTCGCAAAGTTCGAATTGAAATTTACCATGAATAACGGGAAAGTGTTCCAAGTCTCTATTTTCGCCTTCTAAAAGAGGGAATTATAATACATCACCTCCTAGAATGAAATCTGCTATGCTCCGTACAATTCTGATTTTATTGGCTACGCTAATCGCACTCCCCTTTGTGGCATTCTACTACGACCAACCCCTTTTCCCAGAACATTGGGCAACCTTACAATCCCTGATCAAAATCATGCTGGGGGTGGCGCTGAGTTGTTTTGTTGTCAGTGAGCTGACTGGAAATTGCAGTCAGGTAGACAAGCTATGGTCTGTTGTTCCCATCATTTACGTGTGGTTCGTCACCTCCGAAAGTACCGGGTATTGGTTAAGCTTAAGCCCAGGGAGCTATTTCTCTGAGCGGGTATTATTAATGGCTGGTCTGGTTACCATTTGGGGTTTGCGACTAACATTTAATTTCGGACGACGTGGCGGCTATCACTGGATTCCATGGCGCGGTGAAGAAGATTATCGCTGGAGTGTTTTGCGCCAGCATCCTATGCTGAACGGGCGGGTCAGCTGGGCACTTTTCAACCTTTTTTTTATTTCTATTTATCAGAATTCGCTCATTCTACTGTTCACCCTGCCTATTGTGGTGGCCTGGCAGGGAGGTTCAACCCCGTTGAATTCATTAGACTATTTGGCAACGTCCTTATTTTTGGGCTTTGTCCTGATAGAAACGATCGCTGATCAGCAGCAATGGAATTTTCAGAAAGAAAAGTATCGTCGTATTGCAGCAGGTGAACCACTGGGCGAAGTGTATGGACAGGGTTTTTGTTCCACAGGCCTATGGGCATGGGTGCGTCACCCAAACTATGCTTCGGAACAGGCGATCTGGCTGAGTTTCTACTTATTTAGTGTTGCCGCCACCGGGCGATGGCTCAATTGGTCTTTGGCCGGTGCGGTGCTTTTGATGTTGTTGTTTCTGGGGAGCGCTGACTTCAGCGAAAAGATTTCCCAAGGTAAATATCCAGGATATGCTGATTATCAGAAAAGGGTGGGGCGCTTTTTTCCTAAGTTCTTTTAATATCTGTGAAAACCTTCAGCAGCGCTAAGTTCCAAATCCCCAACATGCTCTTACCTTCGCAGCTCAAATTTTTATCGAAATCTAGCCATGCGTTTTGCTCACTTGTTGCGGTTGTTTGTGCTGTTTTCTTGCCCCGGCCTTTCTGCGCAAGGCTTTGAAAGTGTATTTCCCGGCTTATCCGGAAATGAGTTGCTTGACAGTGTGGCCAGCCACTATCGACCCACTACGGTTTTGGACTATGCCAATTCCCGTGACACGCTTTATTCCAGAGTGCTGGCCATAGACGATGATAGTGTCCGTTGTATCTATTCTGGTCACACTTTATACCTGGACCCTACACAGGATCCTACACAATTTGTCTACCAAAACGGCGGGAGCAACGGCATGAACGCCGAACACGCTTATCCTCAAAGCAAAGGCGCCGCGGATGGCAATGCCCGAAGCGACATGCACCATCTATATCCGGTTAGGATTCTGGTCAATGAAGCGCGTGGAGATTTTCCCTATGCGGAGATCCCCGATGCACAGACACAGAAATGGTTCATGGGGAACCAGGTGCAGACCAGCATCCCGACCGTTAATATCCAGGGGTACGCAGAATTAAAGACCGGTGTCTTCGAGCCGAGAGAATCAGCAAAAGGTGATCTGGCGCGTTCGGTTTTTTATTTTTACACCATGTACCGGGCTCAGGCGAATCTGGCTGATCCCAACTATTTCGAACTGCAACGTCCCACGCTTTGTCAATGGGCCCAACAGGATCCGGCAGATTCCATAGAATTGCGCAAAACCTGGCGCATTGCCCCCTATCAAGAGGGGAAACCGAATCCGTTTGTGATTGACTGCACCTTGGCGAGTCGCTGCTGGTGCCCCGGTGTTCTACCGAATTGTCTGGTAGGTACTGATGCCCCTGTCTTAACTAATGGAGCGAAATTAATGGTTTGGCCCAACCCTGCGAATGATCTGCTTAACTTTGAATTCGAGTTGGATGGCCCTGTTACGATCAGGCTGTTGGATGTATTGGGAAGCCTTGTAATGCCTGTTGATATAGGTATTGGATCGGGCTCTTTTTCTGTTAAAAACCTGCCTGGAGGTCTATATATTCTAGAAATTTCAGCTGAAAATTCGGTGGCCCGAAAAATGGTGCTGGTGCAATAGGATTCCGGGCGCTTAGGAAAATAAACGGATAGGCTATATTTGCCGCCTCCAATCACCAAATCACCCAATACACAACCACTATTATGCTAGAATTTTTCACACAGGCCCTTGATTTTTTCCGACACCTCGACGTGCACCTTGAAAATATCATGCGGGACTATGAGTTGGCGACCTATCTGATCCTGGCACTGATCATTTTTTGTGAAACCGGGCTGGTGGTCACTCCTTTTTTGCCGGGTGATTCTTTGCTGTTTGCGGCAGGTGCTATTACAGCTAAAACAGGGATACTGAACGTTTGGCTGCTCATTCCGCTTCTGTTCTTCGCAGCGATCCTGGGTGATAATACCAATTACTTTTTTGGTAAATTTCTAGGGGACAAAGTATTCACGCGGGACTATTGGTTTTTAAAGCGCAAGTACATTGATCAGACACACGAATTCTATGCAAAACACGGCGGTCGTACCCTGATTATCGCTCGTTTTGTGCCCATTGTGCGCACTTTTGCCCCCTTTGTAGCGGGTGTAGGCAAAATGGAATACCGTAAATTTATTGGGTATTGTGTGTCAGGCGGGATCCTGTGGGTGAGCTTGCTGACACTGGCAGGCTACTTTTTTGGGCAGATCCCTATTGTAAAAGACAACTTTGAGATCGTGGTGCTGGGTATTATAGGATTCTCTGTTTTGCCGATCATCATCGAATTTGCCCGGGCTAAATTCCGGAAGTAAGCGCTTGAAATTTAAATATTAAAAAATGACCCGGTTTAAAAATAGTTTTCTCCAATGCCCTGGCCTTGTCGGGCAAGCAATTCTTTTTGCGCTTTTTTTTCTGGTGCAACCGCTTTCCATTTTCGCTCAGAACAAATTTTCCATGTCTGATGCATTTGTGAAACGCGGTATGTTTTCCCCAAGTAACCTGAGGCAGGTGCAGTGGATACCGGGAACAGCTCAGTTCACACACGTCGTAGGGAATAAACTGGTACGGGTCAATGCTGCCAACCTGGCTATTGACACCCTGGATCTGTTGCCCAAAATCAACGAAGGTCTGGTTTCGCTTAGCGCCAAAGCACTGGAGGGTTTGCCAGTACTAAGCTGGACAGGAGCAGATCAGATGTGGTTTCACACCGAAGAAGAGATCTTCACCTACTCCCTTGCCGAAGGCTTGAACCGCAAAAACGGGCATCCGGCAGAAGCAGAAAATGTGGATATCGCGGACAAAACCTTTGCAGCTGCCTATATCATCGGGAGTGACCTTTGGCTGAATATCGGGGGCAAAGAACTGGGTGTAGCTAAAAGTGAGGGAGAAGGCATTGTATACGGTAAAAGTGTACACCGGGATGAGTTTGGCATTTCAAAGGGCACATTTTGGAGCCCATCAGGTCGACAGCTCGCCTTTTATCGGATGGATGAAAGTATGGTGACCCAATATCCGATCTATGTGCTGGATTCTATGCCAGCTGTGGCCCGGGAAATACGCTATCCTTATGCCGGCGCCAAGAGTCACCACGTTACGGTCGGAATTTTCAATACTCAAACGGCCAAAACGGTCTACCTTCAGACCGGTGAGCCAGCTGAACAGTATTTGACCAATGTATCCTGGAGTCCCGACGATAAATTTGTGCTGATTGCTGTAGTGAACAGAGGGCAAAATCATCTTTGGTTCAATCAATACGATGCGACTACCGGGGCATTTATCAAAACCATTTTTGAAGAAACTTCCGACCAGTGGGTAGAACCTGAAAAGCCTGCCGTTTTCGTGCCGGGTTCTGGTGATCAATTTCTCTGGCAAAGTGAGCGCGATGGCTACAATCAGCTCTACCTCTACAATCTGAACGGCAAAACGGCCCGGCAGATTAGCAGGGGAGTCATGCCGGTCACGTCTTTTTACGGGTTTGATACCAAAGGAGAAAAGTGTTTTTATCAGGTCGCTGATGCGTCTGGTATGAATCGGCATGTTTATTCCGCTCACCTGAAATCGGGGGCGCTTACACAACTCAATGAAACAGAGGGTACACACAATGCCCTTGTTAGCAGCACTGGTGAATGGGTTTTGGATGTATTCGGCAGTGCCACCATACCGCGTGAGATCTACCTTTCCCGCTGGTCCAATCCAGCCAAACGCGAGTTGATTTTTAGTGCTAAAAATCCGATGGAAGGTTTCGCGTTTGGGCGCACCCAGATCTCCACGGTCCTTTCAAAGGGTGGAATGCAATTAAATACCCGCATGATCCTGCCTCCGGATTTTGATCCAAACAAGCAATATCCGGTATTGGTGTATTTGTACGGAGGTACCCATGCCCAATTGGTCACCAATACCTGGCTGTCAGGTGCAGAGCTCTGGATGCACCACATGGCGCAGGAAGGCTTCATTATATTTACAGTGGACGGCCGGGGTTCATCCAATCGCGGGTTTTCATTTGAAAGCAGCATCCACCGACGCGTGGGTGATGTGGAAATAGAGGATCAACTGGCTGGAATCGAATATTTGAAAGCGCAAGCCTTTGTGGATCCGGCCAGGATCGGCATCTTTGGCTGGAGTTATGGTGGTTTTATGACCACTTCGCTGATGACCCGCCCGGAATCAAAGGGCCTTTTTAAATGTGGCGTAGCTGGCGGCCCGGTCATCGACTGGCGCATGTATGAGATCATGTACACCGAGCGATACATGGATACGCCGCAGGAAAATCCGGAAGGTTACGCTAAAAACAGCCTTTTCCAATATGTGGACAATTTGAATGGCCGGTTGCTGATGATCCATGGTACTTCAGACGATGTGGTGCTTTGGCAACATTCACTACGTTATATCCGGGAATGTGTGCGCAAGGGTAAGCAGATTGATTATTTTGCATACCCTGAACATTTGCACAATGTTTTGGGAAAAGATCGGGTGCACCTATTTCAAAAGATTGAGCTGTTTTTTAAGGACAATCTATAGCGTTGTGCCCCAAAAACCATGAGCCACCCCGAAACGGGATGACCCATGGTTTATTCTGATCTGGTCAGTCTCTGCAAATCAGCTTAGGTTTGTGCGGCTTTGAGCAGGACTGTGCTGAAGTTTTTTATTCTTAGAATTCGTAGCCAAGAACAAGGCCAATGCCACGGGTGCGACGATAAGGATCGGTATCGTTCTGGTTGTTGGCATCATTGTCCAACAGATTATTGATGCCCAGATTGTACCGCGCATCGATGAATATCTGGCCGAATTTCACCCCGGCACCAAAGGATACACCAAAGTCGGTACGGCGTTGACGCTCGCCTTCGGTATCATTTTCAAATTCGAAGGTTCTTTCGTCGGTGGTGGTGTTTCCCAGCAGTGTTGTGCTGACTTTCTGTTTGCCACTGAAGGCGAGGCCGATGAATGGGCCACCCACTACATAAAAGCCACTTCCGTCTTCGTCGAAGAATTTAAGTTTGGCCAATACAGGAACTTCTACAAAGTTGTAATAAAGTCTTGACACGATCTTGTTGTCAGAATTGATTACGTAGGTCGACTTACCCCCTTTCTGTATGAAAAGAAGTTCTGGTTGAATGGTAAAGACCTTTGACAAGCCAAGGTCAAAGGAAAGGCCGGCCTGGAGGCCTGCTACAGAATTGTTTTTGAGTGATTCATACCCTTCCAAAGTTGCCGATTCGGAAATGCTGGCGAAGTTTACACCTGCTTTGATGGCGATCTGGGCACTGCTCTGAGGAATTAAAAACATTGCGGTCATTACCACAGAAAGGAAAAGAGATCTTAAGTTCATAGTTGAATTGTAAGTTGAATTTGTATTAGAGATGCTGACTTAGCCCTGCAAAGGTGCAGGTACAAGTAGGGTATCCTTGTTACAAATTTGTTGGGAAACGTTATAAGATTCACACTTTCCTGCCCAAATACGGTCTCAAACACACGCTTAGTTCCGCTCCATTACGATCACCCAGAACAGGGTTTGCGGCACAGCTTGCTCTGGCGGTGGGTCCCAGATGATCTTGGATTGCTCTTCAGCAATGTCTACCACACAGATGGTATGATATTCCTTTTGCAGTCTGGCTACAATTTCTTGCACCAATGGATCGTCCTTGAGGTGTTCGTACTGCGCTCCTGGCAGCACCACGAATCTTGGTCTGCGGCCCCAAAGTTCTTCGCGTGTCTGCTTTTGGAATTGCATTCGGCGGGCGTGGGGTTGCACTACACCCTGAAAAAATAAATGACTCAATGCAGATGGGCGGTCAGCATAAAGGAATAATTCCGGTTCTGAACCTATGACCGCGATCGAGTCAGTCGGGGCGCTTCGCTTTTTTAACTCCGCCCCGATCGCTGCCATCTCCTGAAATGGATTGTTGTCGTAAGCCCGCCTTAAGATAGTTCGGTGGTTTTCGCTGAACCAATATCCACGGTGTGCCAAAACCGGCCAGGCTATGACCAACGCGACAGTAAGCCACCCGCTTGTGCCATATTTGTGCACCAGGTTCTCCAGCCATACCACGGCACAGACCGCAAGCCAAGGCAAGGATAATACAAAATAATGGGGGTAAAAAGCGCCACCCATGGACACCCCCCAAAGGGAAAGGGGTAGTAGCCAGGCAAGGGCACGTTGATCGGGTCCTTGCTTTTGGCGGAGCATAAGCATCAGGCCAAACACCGCGCTAAACCAAACCCACCACCAATGCGCGATTACTTTGGGAAAATAAAAATTGAAAAAAAAGCCAGCGCCGGGCGCCTGCGTTTTAAAGTTTTCTCCCGTAGAAATCGCCACGGTCCAAAACCAGAAATTGTCCCAATGGCCTTGAGAGGCAAACCAGGCAGCACTTAAGCCAACGGGTAAAATTACGCCCAGGGCATACAAAAATCCCAGTCCGATAGCCCGCCCGACAGATTCCGTTTTCCCGCGCCCAAAAAACCACCAGATCAGATATAAACCACCAAATACTGCATAAAACAGGGCCTGTTGCTTGATCCAAATGGCTAGTCCGGCACCTAAGCCAGCTAAAATTATCCATACTGCCTGCGGGGTGCGTCCTTGTTGTGTGCCGCGCCACAAGGCCCATAAACCAGCAAAAGCTGGTAGTGCACAGAGTTGCGTCGCATGAGCAGCAAAGCCCAACACTTCTCCACTGGCTGCATACAGGGCAAAAAGTCCGGTGGAAGCCAGAGCCCGATCACGGCCCAATATTTCACGAAGCCATAAAAAGAATACGGTCAGGGTCGCCAGCTGCCACAGCAGAGCCCCCAGGTGTATCCCCGTCGGCTGTACACCAAAAACATGTGCGAATAAACCATATGCGAGGTAAAGCCCCGGCAATTTGTTGTCGTATAAGTCCGTGTACAAATGCCCGCTTCCCCAAATTGCCCGGCCGATATAAGCAAAAACACCCTCGTCACGCTCAAAAGGGATATCCAGCAGGCGCAAACGCGCGATAAGCGCGATGACCAGTAGGACAATGCCTATCCAGGTAAATGGTGTGGTGGAGTAAGTCGATGGAATGGGGGGGGCGGCGGGCTGTTCGACGGCACCCGGGTTACGGCGTTTTGGTTTTGACATTGAACTGATTCTATTTACGAAGGAATGGAATTATTCAAACAAAATCAAACCTTCCACAATCTCAAAAACAAGACCTCTAAAGCCAAAAATAGCAACGCGAATACCACACACCAGCGCCACAAAACGATGCCCCGCTCCTGCTCATTGACTACCTGGCTGAAATTTGCCTCCGCATTGGTGGCGAGTACTTGCATGTTTTTTGGTAGTCCTTCTGAAAGCGCCTCGTCTGCTTTAAACGTCAGATCGCTTTCCTTTCGATCATAGTTGAATGCAAATTCCGCCAAAGTACTATCACGCAGTAACAGGAGTTTGTACCAACCGGCATCGCGCACCTGCGTGCCAGGCGTGAGCAATACTTTGGAGCCCAGGATGCGTTGCTCCGGGATAAACTCGGTGGACGCCTGACCGTTCCCGGTGGACGGTTCAGCACTCCCTGCACCTCCTTCCGCGGAGGACCGTGCATCGTTTACCGCCTGTCGGAGTTTGTAATTCGTTTCGCCGCTGGCAGATACCCGGTGTTTGGCTTCCAAAACGTCATCTTTGCCAATGGTGTATGCGATTTGCCTGCCTTTGTTGCCGGCGATGGCCATTTTAAACAGCATGGGAACGAAGATTTCTCCGTTGCGCACCAGGTCGCTTACCTGCTCATTAAGCGGTGCAGCACTAAAATAAAGCGCTCCTTCACCTTGCGAGAATTTAGAAAGCAGAGAAGAGCCGTCACGGTAGGTCAGGATCTGCTCGCCCCGCGCAGGGGCTATTTTGAAATTACCCTGGGTATTGGGCAAACGGAGATTGGCACTTTTATTCAGAAATACATCGCGAAATACAAACTCCTCGGTATTGACCTGGCTGGCCTGGCGGGGTGTGGGTTCAAAAGCGCCCAGGTTTCCGGCAGCAAAATTCTGAAGAAATGCATTGTAAGCGTTTAGATCAGCCGCCTGGCTTGGAAATACCAATACATTGCCCCCATTCTGGCAAAAGGTTTTTAACTCGTTGGCGAGCCCGGAGGAAACAACCGACAGCTCATTCAACACGATTAATTGATAATCTCCAAATTTGGAGTAGTCCAGGGATCGGGCATCAGAATTATCCAGGTGGAAATATTTGGCGCCGAGAAAGGCGTTGTCCAAATACTTATTTGGGGCGAAACCATTGACCGACAATACATTGATGCGTTCTGCAACATAGAAACTCAGGTAATAATCATCATCAAACTGAACCGGATAATCTGTGAGTGAAACACGTGCTTCATGCCAACCCGCATGCAGAATAGTGAAACTAACAGTATCAAGCCGGGTGCCACGAGCTGGAATACTTACCGCGCCCACAGGCTTTGTCTGACCATCATGCCGAAGGCTAAGTCGGATGTCTGTGGCCGCCTCATCACTACGATTGCTGAGTTTTACAAGTAAGTTGGCAGGTTGATTGAGTATTTGTACGGGGTTTTCAAACCATGCACTATCAATGGATACGTTGCTTTCCTGTACCGCACGCATAGGGACCAGATTGACCTCGATGAGCGTGTCCCTGAAGTTTGTGACATCCGCAATGTTGGCCTGAAAATCGCTGACAACAAATGCCGTCTTGTTTTCCTGTTTACCTGTGTTGAGGCACTGCTGCTGCCGGTTAAGTACTTTGGAAAGGTTGCGGGAGGCCGGGCTGATACGGATCTCTTCAATGCGGGAAAGGGCATCTTCTTTGCTGATGAGGCGTTGATCCCGCCCTTCAAAATCATTGGTCAAAACCTGAAAACGATCCTCCACACCATAAGCTGAAACGATGTCGCGGGCACGTTGTTTGGCAAGTTCCAGCAAGGGAGCTTCTTTAGACAGCGCATTCATACTGAAGGAATTGTCTACGAACACAGACACGGCACGCTCGCCTTTTTTTACGCCGCTGGAAAGTGGGATAAAGGGCTGGGCAAAGGCTAGTACCATTGCAGCAATGGCCAGGCAACGCATCAGCAGAACCAGCAGGTTGCGCAGTTTTTGCCGGTTGCTGGTCTCCTCCTTTACTTCTTTAAGGAAACGAACATTGGTAAAATACACCCGTTTGAACCGCCGGAAGTAAAACAGGTGGATGACGATCGGGATAGATATGACCGCAATGGCGGATAAAAAGGCGGGGAAGAGGAATTGCACAGTAACTTTGAACTATTAACTATGAACTAAAGGATTCAACGATTGGGGCAAGCGGTTTTGCAGCCTGAAATATTCACCGGGTGACTTAGAGTCACCCGGTGAATATTTCAGGCTGCAAAAGTGCGAAGGTTTTGGCAAAAGAACTTTGCTTTACCTTTGCGAACGTTTATTTTTCGATAATGATGCAAAAAGAACCGAAAAAACTTTTCAGGAAGCATGTGCTCCTAAGTGATTTTTGGGATTTTTAAAAAAATATGCAGGCATACCACGACCTTCTACGCCATATTCTTACCCATGGCACTAAAAAATCCGATCGCACAGGTACGGGTACGATTTCCGTATTCGGGTACCAAATGCGATTCAACTTAGCCGATGGGTTTCCGCTCCTGACCACCAAAAAGGTGCATACCAAAAGTATCATCCACGAGTTACTATGGTTCCTTCAGGGGGACACCAATACAGGTTATCTCAAAGCACACGGGGTAAGCATCTGGGACGAATGGGCTGATTCCGATGGTAATCTGGGGCCGGTTTATGGCAAACAATGGCGCTCCTGGGCTGCACCCGATGGACGAACCATTGATCAGATCTCTGAAGTGGTCAAAACCCTGAAGACCAATCCGGACAGCCGTCGGATCATCGTTTCGGCCTGGAACCCGGCGGATCTGCCCCAAATGGCACTGGCACCCTGCCACTGCTTATTTCAGTTTTATGTGGCAGATGGGAAACTCTCCTGCCAGCTTTACCAACGCAGTGCAGATGTATTCCTGGGCGTTCCTTTCAACATCGCGTCCTATGCATTATTGACGATGATGATCGCGCAGGTCTGCGACCTTGAACCCGGAGATTTTGTCTGGACAGGTGGTGATACGCATTTGTATGTCAATCATCTGGAACAGGTAGATCTTCAGCTTTCACGCTCCTTTCGACCCTTGCCAACGATGAAGATCAATCCAGAGGTGCGCGATATTTTCAATTTCAAATATGAGGATTTTGAAATTGAAGGTTACGATCCCTGGCCCGGGATCAAAGCGCCTGTAGCGATATAAGTTACAAGTTGAAAGTTACTAGTTAAAAGTTACGAGCCCA
>JBILHS010000142.1:0-12003 GCA_044350425.1 Saprospiraceae bacterium
ACGGCGGCGGTCAAAACGTATTCACCCCAGACGGAAGTAAATACATTGATTTCGATGCCTGGAATGGCATTCGTATCTTTGACTTTGACCGTTGCAGCGGGTTGCTCTCCAATCCTTACCTCATTGAATTTGACCAGAACTGGTCTTTTGGAGCAGGCGCAGCTGTTTCACCCAATTCCAAGTTTTTATACGTTTCTTCTTCGTCTTGGATTATCCAATATGACCTGACCGCTCCAGACATTTCAGCTTCTGCCGATACAGTAGTTATCTGGACTGCACCTTACCCAAAATTTTCCCGAATGAACCTCATGATGGATGGGAAAATCTACATCATGCCCTTCTCCTGGACCCATTACGGTCATTATATAAGCTACCCCAACCGCAAAGGCAAGGATTGCGAGGTGGTGCTGGGCGGCCTGTATTTTCCAAATGAGAATTTTGCCACCATGCCGCATTTTCCCAATTACCGCCTTGGGCCATTGGAAGGCAGCACCTGCGATACACTCGGCGTTTTTCCGCCTCCATTGGCCTGGTGGCGCTGGGACAAATCGGACACCAGTGCTCAGAAGATCGTTTTTACGGACAATTCCTTCTACAAGCCTGATACCTGGCATTGGGATTTTGGCGACGGGCAAATCAGTGCAGACACCAGCCCTGTGTACCAGTATACCCTGCCAGGCACCTACCACGTGTGTATGACCGTGTGCAATGCCAATGGGTGTGATACGATGTGTCGGGATATTACGATTGAAACGATCTCAGTAGAAGATCCTGAATCAAAGGAACAAACGATGTTTCTTTATCCAAATCCGGCATTTCGAGAGGTTATTGTTCAATTTCCTGGCACAAGGCCTTCTTCCCGCTTTTCTCTGGTCAATGTGCTGGGACAGACGGTTTACACAGCACCTTTGAAGTCAGAGGAAAGCACACTTTCATTGGAAGGGATTGCTCCGGGTATTTATTGGGCCGTGTTGACGGATGAAGGGAAGCGGGTGGCCGTTTCTACGCTATGTGTGGCACAGTAATAAGGCAGATAGTCAGAATAGTATTTTAGAAACTATTGTGCAAAAGCACTAGAGTACTAAGAGGCCGCAACCCCGATCAATCGGAGTCGCGGCCTTTTAGTTCTTCTGCGCCAATAGTTGCTTATCGCACCAAGGTCACATCGCCTTTATAGAGCAGCACACGCCCGTCAATCAGCCGGATCTCGGCATAATAAACGAATACAGCCGGCACCAATAGTTGATCCTTCAGCCTGCCATTCCAACCGTGCGCCGGATCGTTGGGCTTGAAATTCTGATCTGTAAACACCATTTCGCCCCAACGGTCGAAGATCTGGAAGATATCCACCTTTTCGATCTGGTCGCCGTCGGCGAAGATCAGGAAGACATCATTGTCTCCATCCTCGTTCCAGGGTGAGAATGCGTTCGGGATATAAATGTGTGGGCGATTGTCTACCCGGATCAAAACACGGTCCGTCGCCTGGCATCCGTCTGTGCTGACAATGGTGACCGTGTATTCCGTGGTTTTGAGTGGTTTTGCGGTTGGGTTCAACTGATTTGGAATACTTGTACCGTTAAAAGTGAGCCCATCCAGAGGCGTCCAAACGATACTTTCCACCAGATTCAGGGGGTACCCCGGAGCAAGCACTGCATTCAGATTTTGTTCATCGCCCAATTGTATCTCAAATACCGGTGCTGTGGTAATGACCGGATCAGGCACCTGTGGCACTACGAGGGGCTGCTGAAATTCACAACCATTTAAATCCTGAATAAACAGCTCGTAAGTCCCAGGAGTGATGGCGGCAAAATCGAGGGAAGACGTATAATTCTGTCCGCCATTGATCGAATACCTGTAGGGGCCAAAGCCTCCTTGTACGGATCCAAAAGTGATGATCCCGTCATTGTCCTTGCAGGTAGGTTTCAATAAGAAATAGTCAAAATCAGTCGGCACATTCATTTCACGGACGATCTGGACATTGTCGGTTTGTTTACAACCTGTCGTGGTATTGGTTACCAGCAAGGCGTAGGTTCCAGGCTGGTTCACGACCGGACTTGGGGAGTTGGCGCCGGACAAAATATTGCCTCCTTGTGTCATCCAGGCATAACTATAGATCGAGCCATTGGAGCCGGAGCCCTGTAACGTGACCTGTTCCACATTGCAGGTGAGGGTAAAGGTTGGACCAGCTTCTGCCTGCGGAAGCACGGTATTGTCACTCACCTGAACCATCTGCGAAGCAGCGCATCCATTAAAGTTATTCAAAATATCCAGGGTATAAAGTCCTGCGCTGCTGACCGTAGCAGCCTTGGTGGTGCCACCGCTCACAATATTGCCATTGGTGGTGGTCCATTCGTACTGGAAATTGGGTCCGCTGGACGAACCAGCGCCATCAAGCAAAACAGTAGGTTGTGTACATCCGAGCACCGCAGGCGACGCAATGGCCACCACTGGGTTTTGCGTGTCTGTATTTACGATCACCTGATCCGTAGCAGTACAGCCATTGTCCAGGTTCACCACCGTCAGATCGTAAGACCCTCCGGCTGTGATTACCGGGGATAAGGTATTGGGTCCTACCAGAATATTGCCATTGGGGGTGGTCCACTGGTAAAAGAAATTGCCGTTGGCGCTGGATCCGATGCCGTTCAGATTTAAGGAGGTGACGGCACAGGTAAGCAATCCGTCTGTTCCGGCCACGGCCGTTGGGTTCTGAATATCTTCCGGCACTGTAATGGTTACAGAACTGGTGCATCCGTTGACATTATCTTTGACCAAAAGCGTGTAGGAAGCAGGTTCATTCACCACGATCGCCAATGGATCACTTTGGTTCAGAATATTGCCCCCTGCAGTACTCCAGGTATAATCCATGTCGCCTGTGCTGCTTCCACCTGCATTGAGGGTAATCTGTTTGACCACACAAGTCAGGATATCTGGCTGGGCAATGGCCGAAACCGGATTTACCTGATTGGCAATTACGTCTACACTGACCAGGTTGGTACAGCCATTTTGAAGACTGGTCGCCTCCAATTCGTAATAACCAGTAGCATTGATCAAGGGGGTCAGGGTATTTGCCCCGCTCACGATATTTCCATCAGGCGTATTCCATGTATATGTGAATAAACCCGGTGCCGGATTGGTGCCGGCCAGGTTAAGACTCAAAACATCGCAGGTCAATGTCTGCTGGGGCCCTGCATCAATCGGTGGTGGCACCAGATCTTCCGATACGATTACCATACTGTTTGCTACACAAAAGTTCACCAGATTTTGCACCGAAATGACGTAAGTACCGGGTGCGTCGATCATCGGATTCAAGGTATTTGCTCCACTTACAATATTGCCTGTTGCCGTAGACCACTGCACATTATATCCTACACCATTGTTGCTTCCGGCGCCACTGAGGGTTAGCTGCGTAACAGCACAAGTGAGGTTAGGCGCAGTATTTGCCACCGCAAGCGGCACATCGGCTGCTTGGGTGATCTGAACCGTTGGTGAGGAAGTACAACCATTTAAGATATTCGTTACCAGCAGGAAATATTCTCCTGCACCATTCACTGTGGGATTTAGAATATCGGTTGCAGAAATAAAACTTCCGCCTATGGTCGTCCATGCATAGGTATAGTTCGGCCCCGTCGGTGCGATGGCCTGCAGCATGTATACGTTCTGGGTGCAGGTCAATTGAAAGGTCGGGCCACCATTGGCCTGTGGTGCTTCAAAATCGGTGTTCACGATCATTGGGTCCACAGAAGTGCAACCATTATCCGTGTTCGTTACAACGATCTCATAAAGACCGCCGCCGGCAACTGTGGGTGTAAGGGTGGTTCCACCGGCAATAATGCCGCCCGGATCCAGCCATTTGTAAGTGTAATTCGGGCCAACCGAATTGTTGGCACCCCCGATCAGTAATTGAGGAAAATAGCAGTTGAGCAATACATCCGGACCGGCGTCTGCTGTTGGCGCCTGAATATCCTGAGTGACAGGTACCGTCTCTTCTGTTGTACATCCGTTATCTGTATTCGTAATTACCAGGGTATAGTTACCCGGCTGATTGAGGATAGCATTTGGAGCTGTTAAACCGGATAGGATACCCGGACCCGTCCACTGGTAAGCAAAATTCGTACCGATGGAAGACCCCGCCGAATTGATGGTCGTTTGAGTAACGATGCAGTTCAATTTTGCTGGTTGCGACAGGGCCACCACCGGGTCATTATCATCGGCCACGATCTCTACCTGGTCTATGGAGGTACAGCCATTGGATACGTTTGTGACCAGGAGTTGATATACCCCGGCTTCGTTTATCTGGGGGTTCATGATATTGGTGGCCGAAACAAAATTTCCATCAGAAATAGCGCTCCATGAATAGCCATATTGGGGTCCTGTACTGCTACTGTCACCATGCAGGGTCAACGCAGGAACAGTACAATTAAGAATGCTTCCTGTGCCTGCTTCTGCGATGGGCGCCACGATATTCTGCAGTACATCAACGGTGGTGGTAGCCGTGCAGTTGTTGGCAACATCAGATACCACCAGTGTGTATTGACCCGGTGCTCCCGCGATGATCTGCGGAGTACCATTGCCACTCACAATGTTGCCGTTCAGGGTTCCCCATTGGTAAATAATGGATGGCCCTGTAGTGGATCCGGTTGAATTGATCGGAATGGTTGGAAACGCACAGGTAAGAATGCCTTGTGGAGCCGCCAAAGCGGTTGGAACATTCGCATTGGTGGTCACCGTCGTGGCACCGGAATTGGTGCAGCCTGTTGAGGTATTGGTTACCACCAGGGTATACGTTCCACTGGCCACAATTGTTGGCGTCAGGGTATTGTCACCCGTACCAATGCCATTGCCCGAAGCGGAGGTCCACTGATAATTATAAATCGGTCCGGTACTGGAACCTGCACCGTTGAGTAAAATGGTCGGAGCAGTGCAGTTGATCTCCCCTCCGGGAGCCACTACTACCGTTGGAGGCACTATATTCTGAGGAATAGTGACAGATGCGGCGTTGGTACATCCGTTTAAGCTATTTGAAACCACCAGATTGTAGGTGCCTGGCTGGTTTGCCGTGGGCATGCTTGTATTTCCACCTGCCGTAATATTTCCGGGCGCAGCCGTCCAATTGTAGCTCAGATTTGGAGCAATAGGCGCCAGAGGATCCCCAATGGTCACTGAAGTGATCGCGCAGGTAAGTGTGGAAGGTAATCCTGCATTGGCTGCCGGTGGCACGTTGTCTGCATCCACCACGATGGATGCCTGCGAAGTGCACATACTGCCAGGATTGGTGATGACGATGGTATAAATACCCGCAGCATCTACCAGTGGGGTCAGGGTATTGGTGCCTGAAACAAAATTACCCCCGGTAGTAGACCATACAAAGGTATCCGTATTGACCATTTGCGACCCTGCGGCACTGACAGTGGCCTGGGCGTCGTTACAGGTGATCGCGTTGCTGGTAGTGGCGACTGCAATCGGGGCAGAGAAGTTCTGATTGACGGTTATGGTTTGAGCACTGGTACAGCCATTTCCGGGGCTTGTCACGATCAGGGTATACGTTCCAGCTTCATTCACCACTGCGGTCGGTGTATTCTGACCTGAAACAATAAAGCCATTGGAGGTGGTCCATTGGAAACTTATGCCGGCCGGTGCAGAAGCCGCGCCATCGAGGGTGACCTGACTAACGGTACAGGTAATCAGACTGGGGACTGCTACGACTGCACTGGGCGGGGTAAGGTTGTTATTTACCACTGCCAGATCGGTGGCGGCACAACCGTTCTGCGTATTTGTAACCACCAACGTATAAGTACCAATGGCTGAAACGATCGGATTAGGTGTAGTTTCCCCACCCAGTATCATTCCGCCCGGGCCTGCGGTCCATAAATAAGTGAAATTACCGCCTGAACTGGATCCATTGCCGTCCAAAGTTACATTGGTCACAGCACAGGTCAGGGTAGCATCCGGTCCGGCAGCAGCATTGGGCAAGGCATTGTTTGCTGCTACTGTTGAACTGGCTGTGGTGGTACAACCATTGGTAATATTCTGCACGGTCAGGATATAGGTTCCTGCCTGATTGACTGTCGGATTGAGGGTATTACTTCCGCTGACAATATTGCCGGGACTTGGCACCCAGTTGTAGGTAAAATTGCTACCACTGCTGGAGCCTGTTCCGTCCAGTGTTACCGCTGGCAAGAAGCAGGTGATGGAATTGGGCGGTGAAGTCACGGCGGTCGGTGCGACAAAATCTCCGGGCACCACCGCTGTGGAGGTCTTGGTGCAGCCATTTCCATCCGTAATGGTCACGGTATAAGTTCCGGCCGCCAGGTTTTGTGGATCCTGAACGGTAGCTGCATTGCTCCAGAGGTAAGTATAATTGGGTGTCCCACCAGTTACATTCAGGTTGATGTTCCCTCCATTGGCATTGAAACAATTTACGCCCTGTACACTGATGATACTGGGTGCAATCGCCGGAGGCGAGGTCACGACAAAGTTCTGGTTGTCAGTACAGCCAAACCCATCGGTTACTGTTACATTATAGTTGCCAGGTACGAGACCCGTAGGATCTGCAATATTACCAATGGGAATACCCCCCGTCCAGGCATAGTTGTAAGGCCCCTGACCTCCCGCCACACTCGTATTGATGGATCCTGTGGGAACACCCGCACAAGGCACATTGGAGGCTAGGCCTGTCAAATCAAGGTTGGAAGGCGATACGATCACGGCACCGGCGCCTACCCCTGGACAACCAAACCCATCGATCACCCCCGTGATCTGGTAGCTGCCGGGTTCCGTAACCACCAGCGAATAAGGATCATCTGTGATTCCAAGGATCGGAATCTGCGGGTCGCCGTTAAAATTATAGCTGAGGTCATAAGGACCGACCCCGGAAAAGTTCACACTCAGGACCGCTGATTGTCCGGGACAAATCTGTGGCCCGGGACCTAAGAGCTGCGCCAAAGGAGGCTGGTTGATGTTGACGCGGGCTTTTGCGGTACTGGTTTTACCACAGGCATCTGTGATTGTCACTGTATACGTAGTAGGTGATCCAACAAATGGTGTAATGGTTGGATCTGTACCGCCTGTATTCCATTGATAAGTGTAGGGTTCCACGCCGCCGTCTACCGTTACTCCAACGGTAGCAACCCCGGCACCACAAATGACTACGGTATCAGCCACAGGCATCAGGGCATCATAGTCCAGGATCGTCAGGATTTCCTGAGGATTCAGGCAGGAACATGGATTGTTCAAAGTCAGAATGACCGTTTCTGCTCCTTCAGGCAGCAGATCATTGACAATATTGACCGGAATGGTCATTTGATCTAAGCCGGGAGGAAGCGTATAGGAAGCTGAAATGGGTCCATAATCGGCGCCCAGGGTAGCTGTTCCAGTAATCGTAAAAGACACCGTCAAGGGCAGCGAAGGGTTAGACCCCACGCGGTCAATGAGTAATTCTACCAATCCACAACCTTCCGTCACCACATCTACATCTGGTTCGCCATTGACCAACCAGTCGATCGAGGCGTTTCCACCACCATCAAACGAACCACCTTTCAGAAACACGGCAGAATCCCACACGCCATCGCCGACGTCAGCAATTTTGAGTTTGATGTGGTAGGTTTCGCAGGGAATAACATTGGCTACTGCTACCATTTTACGGGTAAAGCCATCGTATTGCAATTCGGTTACCGCAGGGCCGTTCGCTGGTGGTATGGTACCACAGTTGTCGCCTGAAGCAGGCGTATTGTGTGCGTAAAAGCCCGAGTTGACCAGGTGATTGATGGTATTGATGGTGATCGGGATGCTGGTAGAAGGTACTACGGCAAGGTTTTGAGTACCTGGTATGCCCGGGCCGGAGATGAAGAAACCGAATACATCATTGAATTGGGTATTCACATATTCGCAGTATTCTTCAGAGGCAAACACAAATTCAAAAGTGAGCGGGCTTTGCGTGGGGGTAAAGTCAAATTCGATATTCGCCATATCAAAAAGCGCCCCATTGGTGAGGTTTTGCAAATCGCCATCCGGCGTGCCGGACCCATAACCTCCGCTTGCACCATCAGAGTCATTCGGCCCAGGAGCAACGTTGATATCACCGGTAGCCATAATAACGCCTGTGTTAAAACCTACATTGGTAATACCATTGCTAAAGGAGCCGATCTGCCCCCCCACCCCTTCGAAGGTTACATTCGAGACATCAAAACAGTTGCCACCGATGAACACCTCTTTGATGAGGTCTTCCGCACTGCCTCCTGATACCTCGAGTGTGGCCTCCGGGTTTGCTCCGGGGAACTTGAACTTCTGTTCTCCCACGCGCATCATACTGATATAATGCACGGGAGGGTTGGCGGCATCCCAGACGCAGGGGTATTCGAGCAGGAATTCCATGGTCGGAACGGATGCAACAAATTTCAGCAAGTGGGTAGTCGGATTGTAGTTCAGCACCTGCGTATTCGGCGTTAGCACCGAAATATCAGGCATACACTGGAGCAAACAATCTTCTCCTCCGGGTACCAGCAGGCCATAGCTTTGGCCTGGGACAAGGTTTTGAAAAAAGACGTGTTGCTGTGCGGATTCGACCGTCATGACATGGCGTTTTTGAAGCGCATCGAAGACGGGGGATGATTGCTGGGCCAGAAGGGGAAGGCCAGCTGCTGCAATCCAAAAACAGCAAAGAATGGAGCGGGGTGTAAAATTACGCATGAACTAACAGGTTATGATTATGTAACAATTGCTTATGGTCAAAGAAAATTTCTTCAAATATGACAACGACAAAATCTGGTATGCCAGATTCAGGCCGTTACTAAAACGCTGCATGCCAAACCCTACTATTTTTGAAAAATGGAACGATAAATCCTGGTTACAGTCAACACGATACCCCTTATGGAGTTCGTCAGGATTGTTAAGCAAATGGTCAGAGACAGGATTTTTACAAAATCCTGAAAACTGCCAGCATGTCGAACGAGGGAGGAATGTTCGCATCATGACAGTGCTTTTAAATATAGTGTTCGCCCCTCTGATCAGGCGCTTTCGTTTCAGAAACTGTTTAATCGGTTTGGCAGCAGTTTCCTTACAATCTGATATAAAATCAGCGCAATAGTAGAAAGATTATTTCTTGATTTTCCTTCTTTGATAAAAAAGTTGGTTGTTAAAATTTACGACTTTTAAAAACATGCTGCCAACTCAAGGCGGCTTTGCTCCCAAATCCGTTCCAGAAGCATCCGGACAGTGCCTAAAAAAAATCAGGTACGAAATTTTTTTAATCAAAAACCGTTTTAGCGCCTTGCCTTCAAGCGCTAAGGCGTAAGTTTGTGCCGCACTTTTGGCAGCCTGTTTCGCTTTCAGAAACCTACTAGATGGACAGTGACCCGATACTATACACGAGAAAAACGCCGCCTGGTCGAACTGACCGAGCCAGATCCTGGTTGCTGGGTACACCTGGCCCCACCCTTCGCGCCGGATGAGCTCGATGAGTTCGCGCGTCGCTTTGATTTTGATCCTGCTTTCCTGACAGATTCCCTTGACCTTGACGAACGCTCCCGTTATGAGCGGGATGGCGACGTACGTTTTGTACTGATCAACACGCCGGTCAAAAACAAAAATGCCGCGGCCGAAAATGAGGCCTACTTCATCACGGTCCCGATCGGTATCCTGCTCACCATCGAACACGTAGTCACCATCTCGGCCTTTGAAACGCCGGTACTCGAAAAGTTTCTGGAAAACAATGTCCGTGATTTTAATCCTGCGGACGAAAAACGCTTCGTACTTCAGCTGCTCGAACAGAACGTTTATCACTTCCTCTCCTGCCTGAAAACACTCAACCTGCGCCGCAACCGAATTGAAAAAGAACTGATGAACAGCAGCCGGAATGCGGAATTGCGCCAGCTGCTTTCGATCGAAAAAAGCCTGGTCTATTTTGTTAACTCTCTGAGTGCCAACGAGCTGCTCAAGATGAAAATGAAACGTACGGACTTCCTGCACATCAACGGCGACGAAGACCTGACCGATCTTTTTGAAGACATTATCATCGACAATTCGCAGGCCCTTTCCATGGCCAACGTGTACACCAACATCCTGAATGGCACCATGGATGCCTATTCCAGCATCATTTCCAATAACCTGAACCAGGTGATCCACCGGCTCACGATCATTACTGTAGTGCTGATGGTACCTACTTTGATCTCCTCGTTTTTGGGCATGAATATCCCGAACGGGATCCCGGAACACCCCTGGGCGTTTTATCTGACCATTGTGGTGGCGGGACTTATTACAGGGGGGCTGTATTGGATTATGCAGAAGCGGAAGATGTTGTGAGGTATTCCTTTAACTACTATCCTACAAACCTGTTTCTATGAAAAGATTAGCGCTCTTTTCCGTCTTCGTTTCCTTCCTGTTCTGTTATTTGGAATGGGGCAAAGACCAGTCCTCCTTTGTGTACGAAGTGGTGTATCTGATCTTGTTTAAACAAGGCGACCCACAAAATTCCTTCACCCATCCATTGATTCTGTTGCCGTTTATCGGCGAACTGATACTGCTGTTTCTGGTGTTTCAAAAAGCGCCAAGTAAGCGATGGGCGTTCATCGGGATGGCTTTGCCGGGGATTTTGGTTTTGTTCCTGCTGTTCATTGGGGTGATTAGCCAAAATGTCAAGATAGTGGGGGCTACTGTGCCGTTTTTGTTGTCTGCGGGTTGGGTGATTCGGGTGTTTAGGCGGGGGGCTTAAATTATTCGAGGGTTCTCAACAATTCCTTTGCCTTTTCTTGTTTTTCCGGATCAGAAATATGCTCCAAAATTTCTCTTAAGCGTTCTTTCTGCTTGCCACCGGTAGCGTAAAGACTAAGGGCTTCTTTCCATTTGGCATCAGGATAGGGCAGACCCTTAGCGGCTACATCCCGAAAGACATCTGCCGCTTTTTCATATTGCCTCGATTTGAAGTAGGCGTGTCCCTTAAGATAAATGGACAACCAATAATTACGGGGATTGGGCTCAATCTTATTCAATAACTCGCCAACCTTTGCATAATCATCTTCATTTTTGGCAGATTCGTATGCTTTAAAGGCTTCCGATAATTGGATGTCTTGATTGCTACCTCCTCTTACCCGACTCATTGCAATATCATCAGGATCTGAAAATTCGCGCTTCGCCCCGGCTTCATGGACGGCGGCATAAAGCCGTAATGATTCATCAGGTGGCCTTTGTCGGGGAGGGTCTGAGGGCCTTGGCTTTTCCGTTTGCTGTTGCTCAGTACCGTTATTAACTATCGGCTGCGTTGGAGACAGAACAGGTGCTTGCTCCAACATTGGGGTAGGTGTGGTATCAGGCTCAGGGTTTGACAAAATGGAAGGATAATTTACCCAAAGTATCAAACCTGTCAGCAAAACTCCGAGGGCTGAAATTAGCCACCGATGCCGACTCCACCACGATCCCGACTTGGGCGCAAGCGGGAGCTGGGCCGTATCTTCTGTCCAAAGCATAAAGTCTGAACGCGCTTTATCTTCGGATAGGACTTCCAATGCCTCGCGTTCCAGGCGATGTGCTTTTACTTTACGGGCAAGGGCCGAGTCTTGTGCAAGGGCCGCATCCATGGCCGCTCTTTCCGAGACAGAAAGCACCCCATCGAGGTAATCGTCTATTTTATCGTACCAGTTTGCTGATTCCATTTTTATCGTGCGTTTATTAGGTTTGGGGAAGCGTTCAATTGCCTTTGCCTAAATCTGGGTCTAGCAGGTCGCGGAGTTTTTGCCGGGCGCGTTGCAATCGGGTTTTGGTGTAAGGTTCTGTCCACAAATCCCGGCGTACGGCTTCGAGTCCTGCCGAATTCATGGCAAGGACAATCTCATCATGCTTTTCCTGCATCATTTCAGCAATTTCATCCGATTTATAGTCGGTGGCATAAAGGCTCAAAATCATCCGCTCTTCCGGGTTCAATTTTGCAAGGGCATTGCGTACAGACTGATGCCTTTCGTTTCGTTCCAAATCTGAATGCGGGTTACCCAAAGCGGCTCTATCGTGCAGGCGTGC
>JBILHS010000220.1:0-3920 GCA_044350425.1 Saprospiraceae bacterium
GTAGGGGGAATGTTGTCCAAACACTCTGAATATCTACCTTTGGCAAAAAGGTAATTGGCATAGTTCAGGCGATAAAGGTCTCTCGTTTCATTTTCGTCACGAATTTCAGTTTTATAGGTTTCGATGAATTCCAAAGCCCATTCTAAATCCTTAATATTTATTGCATTGCTCGAGACAGCCCAGTATCTACTTCGATTTATTTTGCCCTCAAAGTGCAAATATCCTCTACCAAGATTGTCCTTATATAACTTATTAAGCACATTATACATTTCCGCTTGTTCGTAATCCGCTGTTAGAGACAGTACACAAAGGTTTCGCAAATGCGTATAGAGTTCAAGCAACATTTTGGGGTCAATACTTTGCTCATGAACCAGTAGCAGTTCGAAAAGATTTTGCACCTCGGATGGCGATGGGTGCCCTTTCTTCATCAAGAAGAAAATTTCATTGTTTATCCTAATTACCGCCGACTCTGCCAGATATCTTTGAGGCACCTCGTTTTCTTCGAGGATTTCTAGAACACTTTCAACGGATTCAAGCCGAGCTATTTTCTGTTGCAATAAAAAATGATTCAAAAGCACCAGTCGGTTGAGGTAAAAATCTAACTCTAAGGCATGAATAGTATTTGGGATATTAAGATCGCCCTTTGCCTGGTTGTGGATACTTTCCTCGTTAGATTTTGAATGCTCCAACAGATACTGGCGGCGAAAAAACTGAGCGTCAATACGTTGCGATTCCAATTGCATTTTTTGGAGCTTTGCCAACAGTTGATGGTAGCGTGTATCAAGACCGCGTGTCCGGACTTCTTCTGAAAAGTCTAACAGTTGCTGGAACTCATTCTCCTCCTTGAAGTATCGCTGCGCCAACAAAAAAGCCCGGACAACTTTGTGGGCTTCGACCATTACTTTTTCCAATTTTCCTTCCACAAAGACCTGATCTGGGAAAACTTTTGCAAATACTTCCTTTTTTTCCAATCTTTGTTCAGAGGAATACCATGGATGGTTTAGGCAAATATCTAATAGTGGCACCACCTGAGTCTTCATCCTGCCATTATTGAAGAACTGAAGTGCCGCGAAATGTAAAATTTGTGCTTTTTCCTCGGATTTTAGCGTCCGAATCAACTCAACTAAGAGGCTTTGCTCCATGAAGACTTTGGAATACTCGTCAAAAAGTGTTATAAATTTTTCAGTTCGAAGGAAAGACCTTTACCGCGAAATCATTTCATTCACGTTTAAAAATATCTTGGTTATGGCAAAAAATCTACTTGTTACGCTTCTTGTTTGTCTTCTACCTCTGGGAGCTACCCAAATTATCGCTGGCCCTGCAACGTCAGTACTTGAAAGTACACCACTAAATTTTGACGGATGCGATGCGCCTCCTCCTGACAGTTTTCGAGTGACTAATATTAGTTCAGAGGCTGTCAGCTTGGCTTGGACACCTGTCTCAATCGGAGCAACACACACCTTGGTTGTATTTGAGGAGGACAGTTCGGGTAACCTTACTAATTTGGCAACCTATTACTCTGTTCCTGGCATTACGTTCACAGTTGCAGGTTTGTCTCCCGGCTCATATATAATCTCGAATGCTACAAACTGCCCAAATGGTGAGACGAGTTTTAGAAATTCGGAAGTGAGATTCAAACTTATTGAGTTGACTACTGCTGGTCGGATTCCGGTAAATCCGGTGGCAGTAAGTGACTGTTCGATGATCAATTTTAAGACTCATGAATGGGTCGGATTCAATGTAATAGAATTAGCTACTGGGCGAAATAATATGTTTGAGTTTCGAGTAGAAGAAGACGTAGCCTTGGTAAAGAGGGTTTATGCAAATCAAATAGTTGCTGTTAATCAGGATGGCGAGTTCCCGATTGGCAATCAACATCTTGGCGTAGCCATATCTTTTAAAATGGATGACAAAAGTAAATCGATTGAAGAACAATCAATTGGTTTTGTAGAAATCACTCAGTATTTTGGAAACCTATCGCAATTTATTGGAATTTGCAAAGACCTTTCAAATCCTCCAACCCAGTGGAAACCTTCCTATAAATTTATAGCACTTACCGCGGAAAGTGTTCAAATAACTTTTCCTCAAGGAGGCTCTGGAACAGGCCAAGGGCTTATTCGGCCTATTACAGAAAGTCACTTTATAGCCCAAAATCCTTTCACAAATAATTTAAGAGTTTTTATTAAAAACACTCCATTAGATGTGGAAGATGCTAATATATATTTATTAAACTGCAAAGGAGACGTTGTGTTAAAACAAAAATTTAGCCTGCAAAGCCAAGAAATAATTTTGAATACAGATTCGTTGTTGCCCGGTTTATACATTTTGAATATAGCCTCGAATACGGAAAACAGAACATTAAAAATCATCAAACTCTAGATAAATAAATAACTTAAAACACCACTCTGCCAGGCAGTTTCTCGGGCTGCTTTTAAAGTACACAAGTCTATTTTATCGAAAAAAATGAAAAGCATGTCCACCTTGCACCTTTTTCTATTATTTTTTTGCCTGTCACTTCACCTTTCTGCTCAGCCCAGCATCCAATGGCAAATAACCCTTGGAGGAACCCTCTATGACGAAGCAAAATCTGTTCAACAGACTACGGACGGTGGCTATTTCATTGCTGGCTACACCGTTTCATATAACTTTGATGTAACCAACAATCACGGATTTTACGATTTCTGGGCAGTAAAACTGGACAGCATGGGAATCGTTCAGTGGAAAAAGACATACGGAGGAAGTAGCGATGATTGGGCTTATGATGCAAAACAGACCATTGATGGGGGATATATATTGACTGGCTACACAGAGTCGAATGATGGCGATGTATCTGGAAACCATGGAGACAAAGATGTCTGGGTGCTGAAATTAGCCTTCAACGGAGACATCGAATGGCAGAAATGCCTGGGAGGCAGCAGCCGGGATGAGGCAAGCTCGATCCAACTTACAAATGATGGAGGGTATATATTAGCCGGTAGCTCAAGTTCCACAGATGGTGATGTGAGTGGAAATCATGGCTCTTTAGATTATTGGGTCGTAAAATTGAACCACAGTGGATCCATTGAATGGCAAAAATCATTGGGCGGAAGTAGCTTCGATTTTGGTTATTCGGTTGCCCCCACCAATGATGGAGGGTACATTGTTGCTGGTGAATCCCAATCCAATGATGGCGATGTATCAGGCAACCAGATAGGGTTAGATGTCTGGGTAATAAAATTGAACTTTGAAGGAAAAATTGAGTGGCAAAAGGAATTGGGTGGAAGCGGTTTAGATCGCGCGAATGATATACATCAAACAAGAGAGGGTGGATTTGTTGTTTTTGGACAAACTAGCTCAAATGACGGTGACGTTTCAGGCAACCATGGGAATGGATATGACTTTTGGGTAGTAAAACTGAATAACTCAGGAGCTATTGAATGGCAAAAAGCCCTCGGCGGCAGCGGCGAAGATTATGGTCAAAGTATTTGCCAGACCACTGATGGTGGTTTTGTCGCAACAGGTTATGTTAATTCCATCAATGGAGACGTTACAAACAACCATGGCAGCACAGACCTTTGGGTTGTAAAATTGACGGAAGGAGGCGAACTTCAGTGGCAGAAAGCATTTGGTGGCACTTTGCAAGAAACAGGATTTGCGCTCCAACAGACAAATGATGGTGGTTACATCATCTCAGGATATGCGTGGTCAAATAATGGCGATGTCTCAGGAGTAAAAGGAAAAGCAGACTTCTGGGTCGTAAAACTCTCCCCAGAATCCTCCCCCACCACTACCCCAACAGCGCTCCCCCTGGAAATCTACCCCAACCCGGCAACCCACACCATCTCACTGCAAGTACCCCGGGATCAAGCCACAGCTGCCGGAGAAACGCCCCTGTACATCCGCATCACCGACCTACTGGGCCAGGAAATCAGCCAGCAAAC
>JBILHS010000037.1:0-44186 GCA_044350425.1 Saprospiraceae bacterium
TCACATTCGGATTCCAGGAATTTTGTCCGGAAACAATATTGCCACCGCCACTGGCTACCCAAACTGGCAGCAGTGTAGTATCGGTGGGCGGTATTACAGGGCCAATATTGAAGTTGGTGGTTACACAAGTCAGGGTATTGGTGTTGCCTGGTGGGGCCGGCGGTGGAACGATGTCAGAGGTTACCGTAACCGTTGCCGAAGACGTGCAACCTGTTCCTATATTGGTAATTAGCAATGTATAGGTACCGGCAGCGTTTACGGCCGGGGTTAGAGTATTTTGTCCGGAGACAAAATTACCGCCCACCGTAGTCCAGACAAAGGCAAAATTGGAATCAGCTGATGAGCCCACTGCATTGAGGTTGGTTACGGGAACCACACAATTCAACTGCGCGGGCGGCGCAATGACCGTCGTGGGCGGGGGCAACTGTACCACGGTAACACTTTTCGTGGCCGGACAAATGGAAGTCCCCGTAACTGTTACGGTATAAGTTCCCGGGGACGAGACCGAAATGGGGTTGCCAAGCTGAGGTGTAGACCATGAATAATTGGGGAACCCTCCGGTTGCCGTAAGTGTCGAGCTTCCGCCGGGACAAAATGGCGTGGTAGTTATGGCAATCGTAGGCGTTGGCTTTAGTCCAACGGTTACACTATCCACGCCTGTGCAGCCATAAATATTGGTTACCGTTACGACGTAAGTGCCGGGCGTAGTCACAATATTGGTAATATTATTGGTGCCATTGGACCAGTTATATTGGCTGAAACCACCAACGACGCGCAGGGTATCCCGATCTCCGACACAAATGGCCGGCGATGTAATACTAATCGGGAAATCACCTACTTCACCATTTTGGACTCCATAACTACTGTTACCTGTACAACCAAATTGGTTTGTAACGGTGACATAATAAGGTCCGGGGCCGTAAACAGTGATAGCGCTGGTTGTTTCTCCATCTCCCCATTCATAGGCACTCCACATCTGGTTAAGCGAAACGACTGCTGTATCTCCTTCCGGGCACATGTAGATCGGGCCAGTAAGCGTAGGCATTACAGGAGGGCTGTTCGGAATATTGATCTGATCTGTGAAGGGGCATCCCAATTGGTCAATGACCGTTAGCTGATAAAGTCCTGGCTGAGTAACTTCATAGGGTGAAAGCCCACCACCTGAACCTGCAGGACTCCAGGTGAAATTAGGAAAACTATAAGCACTGTCTGTAGGTGTAACGGTCAGATTGATGAATCCATTTTGGCACAAAGGTGCTCCCATGATATCCAAAACGCCGTAAAAGAAGGTTCCGGGCTGATCATAAGTATTTGCCCAGTGATTTTGCTCACAGCCGGTCGCGGAGGGATCCCAACTCCAGGCACCCGGAGGAGTCACCGTTATTTTGTGTGCGAACTGGCCGGTATTCCACTCAGCTGCATAAGGGTCCAGCTGACCAGAAAATAAATATTGAACAAAGGCAGCCAAGTCGATTGTCTTTGTTGCACAGTTAACCGTTGCAACGGTGATCGGATTACAGTGGCCCAATTTTGAAGCCACAGAATCAGGCCCGGCAGGCCCACCATTCAGCGGATTTCCTAAGGGATCCCCATTTGCGCGCAACAACAAGGGGATGACAAAAAGTGCGAATGGAAGCATATAGCGAACAAAAGTGTAGCGTCTTGTCATAAATCTTTAGTGTTTGAATGTATGTGGTGGCAATTTAACTGATAAGATACAGCGTGCATCGAAAACGCTGACTCCATTATTAATTTCAGCGGCCAAAAATAATTATTTTTTTTTCTCCGCCTTGTCAAAATTAAGTTTTCGTAAAATCCTGTCGGAATAGGCCCGTACTTTGCTCCAAACAAAATCCCTTAAGCGTATGTAAACAGGATGGCACGCGCTAAAAATGCCCTGAAAAGCTGTGAATGCATGTGTTATTCTGCCAAAAAATTTACAGGTCGGCTGATACGCTCCTCAAGCGAGATAAAACTCTCTGTGCGCTGTATGCCTGGGATCTTCTGAATTTTATCCTGAAGCACAAGGCGCAGGTGGTTTGTATCTTTGCACACGATTTTGCAAAAGAGGCCATAAGCACCCGTGGTGTAATTTGCAGAAACCACCTCTGGGATACTCCGGAGATGCTCCGTGACCTCATCATAAAGTGAGCTTTTTTCCAGGAAAACACCCAAAAATGCAGTTACATCATAGCCTAGTTTGTGATAATCCAAGGTAAGACTAGATCCTTTCACGATACCAAGTTCCTCCATTTTTTTCATTCGGACGTGGATGGTGCCGCTGGAAACGAAGAGTTGCTTGGCAATATCCGTGTAAGGAATTTTCCCGTCTTCGACGAGTTTGGAGAGTATTTGATGGTCCAATTGGTCTAAACGCGGAAGTTCAAAATTTTGCATGGCGGTGAAAAATCAAAGAGATTAGTGAAAAATATTGAACAAAAATAACGTATTCTTAAAAATTCAGCAGAAAAATCTGATTAAGGAGTTATAGCAGGTAAAAAGGATTCCCGTCCTTTGCCTCCCGCTCCATTTTAATTATACAGCTTGAACAGGCTCCGGCCCAGCATAATTTCAATTAACACCATGACAGACAGCGAATTACGTCCAAAGCTAAAGACTCGCCTTCCCTTGCTCATAGCCGCCACACTAGCAGTTGGCATGTTCATTGGCCAAAAACTCCCGCATTACGACCGTAATTTTAGTCTTGAGTCAAGCAATAATGCCAGGTCCGGCACCATGGATGAAATACTCCGCTACGTGGAAGCCAAGTATGTGGATTCGGTCGATACGGAAGACCTCCGAAACAAAGCCATTGAGCACTTGCTTGAAGGACTCGACCCACACTCGGTATACATCAGTCCGGATGAGATTAAGGCTGTGGAGGACGATATGAATGGTGAATTTGAAGGTGTAGGTATTGAATTTATCATTTTAGACGATACCATACAAGTGGTCGCCCCGCTTTCCGGCGGCCCCTCAGAGATCGCAGGGATCCTTGCTGGCGATAAAATTGTAAGCATCAACGATACGATCATCGCCGGGATCAAAATTGAAACCGGAAAGATCTACAACAGACTCCGGGGTCCTAAAGGCTCAAAGGTCAAAGTTGGAATCCTGCGTGGGCACGAATCGAGTCTGCGCTATTTTGATGTCCAGCGGGATGTGATCCCCGTAAAAAGTGTAGAAGCATCCTATATGTTGGACGAACACACGGGTTATATCCGGATCGCCCATTTCAACAACAATACCTATCAGGAATTCATGCAAAGCCTCACGCCTCTGGTAGAGGAAAAGGGCATGCAAAGTCTGGTGCTTGATCTGCGCGGCAATCCCGGTGGATATCTGGAGGAGGCTACCGAGATACTAAGCCAGATCTTCCCCGACGGGAAACTCCTGGTCTATACCAAAGGACGGGCAGGGCAACGTAAAGACTATAAAAGCAATGGCAGGGCACGTTTTGATATCCGGAATGTGGCTGTATTGATCGATGAAGGTTCGGCCAGTGCCAGTGAAATCGTAGCCGGTGCCATACAGGACTGGGACCGCGGTTGGGTAGTAGGCCGCCGTTCTTTCGGAAAAGGACTCGTGCAGGAGCAATACCCGCTTTCCAACGGCGGCGCAATGCGACTTACAGTGTCAAGGTATTTCACCCCCAGTGGACGTTGTATTCAGCGAGATTACAAACACGGACAGGATTACGACCACGAGGCAGAACGCCGCCTTCAAAACGGTGAACTCTCCAATGCCGGAAAAATCCAGCAGGAAGATACTACCAAATACTACACAGGACAAGGTCGCATCGTTTATGGTGGCGGTGGCATTACACCGGATGTGTTTGTTCCCATAGATACTTCCTTTTCAAGCACCTATTTTTCCTCGGTCAGGCAGCAGATCCCACAGTTCATTTCGCGTTGGATGGAAACTCAAAATCGGACCAGCATGTCCTCCGCATTGCCTGAATTTGCCAAAACCTATTCAGTTACAGATGAAATGCTGGAAGCCTTGGTGACTTATGCAGAAAAGCAGGGCGTCAAAAGAAACCCTACTGAATTGGTCAAATGCCGCGCAGAACTCAAAATTCAGCTAAAAGCACGCCTTGCCAAAACGCTTTTTGGCGATGAGGGGCTGTATATGATCCTGAATGACGATGATCCGGCGGTAGAAAAGGCGGTGCAGATATTGAAGGGAGGACAACCCGTTGCAAAGCATTGAAGGTCAGTTCGCTAAAACCTTTTCCTTGCCTCGTTTGGGCACCTCCACCGGAGTAGGTGAAGATACCTTGGGCGGCGTTTTTCCGTCTTCTCCTCTACGACGGAGTTCATCTTCCGTCATTTCGGTGGGGGCGTCCTGAAACACCACCTGTACCTTGTAATTACGGTTGATGGATTTTGCGATGGGGCCAAACATCAACTGCATCACGGAATCTGCACGGGATTTGGCTTTTTCAAGCACATGCTCATTTTCAAGGGCATCCTGACGGAATTGACGGCGCAGTTCATTGAATCGATCATTCATGTCCTGTTCGTTGATGCCCGATAAATAACCCACGTCCAGCTTGTCCACCCGTGGATAGACCTCGTGCGAAAGGATGGTCGGCTCAGGCAATTTGATGTTCAGCGTACCCCGTTTGGGACTAAGGGTCACGTCAAAAGCCTGATCCAGTTTAAAACCTGCCTTGATCACACTGATGGCTTCCACCCGTATGGCGGTTTCTGACACTGAAAAGCCGAATATTTTGTATTGCAGTGTTTTATCAATCCCCATTCTGCTTCGAAGCTCATAGGTGGCGAGCTCGGCAATTCCTTTTCTGACCTTGTCTTTTAACAGGCCTCGGGAGGCGCTAAAGTCCATGATCTCCGCTTTTTTCTTCAGCCGTTCGGCCATAGGCATAAGGCCTTCATGGATGGCAATATCGCAGGGCGTACCTACGTCCTTGCCTTTGGCGAAAAATTTGCCACCATTTACCCGGAGCAGGGTACTCATTACCTGCGTCACAAAAAAGCAGGTATATTTTCCGGCTACCTCGTTGAACAATTCTACTGCCTGATTCGAGTTATCGCTGTACCAGGTTTCGTACAAATTGGCGGTGGTATCCTTCAGGGTGACAAAATCATTGAAATAAAGCGTCCGGAGGTAAGTATGGTGCTTCTTGTACTCCGGCTCCAGTCGACGCTTCAGACTATCCGGCAGCGCCATTCGATTCGCCACATGGTAAAGCAGCGAAAGGTTAAAATCGTATACAAGCTTATCAAATTCATCCCGGTATTCTTCCGGCTGCGAGAGGATTCGCAGGGTTTTTTCTTCGTCCAGATTTGGGTTGAAATCAGCGGGCACATAGGTCATGCGCACCTCTTTGGGAGATTGGAAAAGATTAGAAAGCCCGCCACCATCGCTAAAAAAGGCTTTGTAACCCACTATCGCAGCAACGGTGATCAGCGCGATCAGGATAAGCTGTTTGCCCAGTCCTCCGCTGCCGCTTTCTTCCGGGGGAGTATATGCACCATCTGGTTGATGAGTAGCCATGTTTGTTTTAGTATTTGATAAGGTTTGAAAAGTCCGGGCAAAATTCAGCAAGATTGCCCAGACTTTTCAAACCTTTTGCAGCTTCCTTGTACCATTATTTTCCTTTAAGAAAAGCTTTTACCACTTTACGGGATGCCTGGGCAGATGGCTCGTTATATCGAGGGCTGCTTGGATTTGCAAAAGCATGGTTCGCATCATAGCGCTTCACTTTAACTACTTTGCCCGCCGCTTTCATGTTTGTTTCAAATTCAGATACCACCTGATCCGTGATCCACTGGTCCTGTTTGGCATGAATGAACAGCACCTCAGGGGCAAGTCCTTTCAATTTGGCCACGTCTTTTTCAGGCATTCCGTAATACATCACGCAGGCCTTGACCTTGTTTTTCAGGAGCAGGGAAGCCTGTAAGGACCAGCCACCGCCAAAGCACCAGCCCATGGTACGAAAGTCGGCTTTATCGCCCAGATGCCTGGCCGCTGCAAGGATCAGCGCTGAAGAACGGGCGGGATCGTTGGCCTGCATCAATTTGCCGGCTTCCTCCGCAGTAGTAGCAACTTTCCCGTCATAAAGATCAATGGCCAGCACATGGATACCCAGTTCTTTACTCCAGCGATCTGCTTCATTTTTGACGAAATCGTTTAAGCCCCACCATTCCTGGAAAAGCAGCAGGTACTTATCTGTTTTCTTTTTGGATTTTACCAGATATCCATGGCCGATGCCGCCGCCTTCGACCGGAAATTCGATCATTTTCCCTTTGCCCGTAAGTTCCACCGGAAAGGGTGCAGGGTGTGCATTCAGGAAACTTTCATCGTTGGCAAAATCAGCAAAATCAGCAATAGCCAGGTTGACCTCATGGCACATGGGCATGGCTGTCGTTTCGGTTTTTTCCGGGCGTGGCGAAAACGCAAGTGCGAGCAAAGAAAGGGTTGCCGCAGCCATAAAAAGGGCGGCTGCACTTAGAATGGATCGTTTTTTCATATAAAAGTTAGGTTAAAGATGTGGCTAAGAACGCAATTGGCTTGTGAAAGTTCGAAAACACATTCAACTTGGCGCATTTAGTTCAGGGACTGAATATTTTGACAGCTGTTGTTGCAACTAAATTTCTATTTCGCTATTTTACAGGAGCTTTTAAACCTGATGGAAAGTAGTTTGCGTAAATTGCGAACCGCTTGCGCTGTTCACCGGGTGACTTTGAGTCAGCCGGTGAATAAACCACGAAACCCTCTTTTCGCAAACCAATTTCAGTCAGGTATACGAGACAAACCCCTCACAAAACTCCGCTATTTTGATTCCCCAAAAAGTTGCCCCTACGCTTCAGATCCATTACGCTTTTTTTATTCCCCAACTCAACCGCCAACGCGCCATTCGGGTGCTGCTGCCGCGCAACTACTGGCAAGATCCTACCCAACGTTTCCCGGTCATTTATATCAAAGACGGACAAAACCTGTTTGAACCGACCACTGCTGCCTTCCGGCATTGGAAGCTCAAAGAATTCATGGACAAACAACCCCTGAAACGTCAGGCCATTCTGGTCGGTATTGACCACGGAGGCGTTGATCGGGGACAAGAGTACGCGCCCTATCAACGTGGAAAAAGCGGCGGAGAGGGCGATGCTTACCTGCAATTCGTCGAACATACCCTGAAACCCTTCATCGATCAGGAATACCGCACCTGGTCGCACCGGGAAGCCACAGGTATTGTGGGTGCTTCACTTGGCGGACTCATCGCGTTTTATGCCGGCATGCGTTACAACCATGTTTTTGGGAAAATTGGTGCCTTGTCGCCTTCCTTGTGGTACAACCCGCAAGTGATCGGTCTGGCGGCAAAAAGTAGCGGTCTGAAAAGCCAGATCTATGTGAGCGGCAGTAAAACCGAAATGGGTGGTATGTATTCTACCCTTGAAAAAACTTACCTGACGCTGAAAAGCGGCGGTTATCAGGACAACCAGATTCGCGTGGTTGCCCGGGATCGGGGTAGCCACTCGGAGGCATTCTGGGCAAGAGAATTCAAACCGATGTATGAATGGCTGTTTCCGGTGACGGCATTTTAATGAGGAATAGAAAGCAGCCAAATCTGCTTACACAAATGTACTAATCAGTGAATTAAAGGATGGACGGGACAGGTCCCATTCATAGGTGACCTACATTTCGGATCACGGTTATCGTTTGCAGTACGTCAAAGACAGCAATACAATTTTCGATTTTTTACAGCCAGTTTTAGCATAGTTTTGCCCGAAATAAAAACGCCTTTATGCAGCATCCCTTTTCAGTCCGTTTTTCCCTGATTTTTTCCTGCCTTCTGCTTGCCGCCGTCACATTTGCTCAAGGCCTTCAATGGACGCAGGACGGTAACGCCTATTGGCTCTCTGAGAAGGATGGAATTGCTCAGATGGATTTTGCCAGCAAGCAGAAAACATCGGTTGCCTCGACAGCACAACTCACACCCGCAGGGACAACGAAACCACTCCAGATCAAGTCATTTAAAACCTCTGATGACGGTAAAAAAATACTGATCTTCACCAACAGCCAACGGGTATGGCGCTATGAGACCAGGGGGGACTATTGGGTGCTTGACCTGGCCTCCGGGAAACTTCGGCAATTGGGCGCTACCCTACCCGCTGTCTCCCTGATGTTTGCTAAAATATCACCCGATGGCAACCTGGCCGCTTATGTGAGCAAACATAACCTGTACCTGGAGGACCTCGCTTCCGGAAAGATCACCCAATTGACCAAAGATGGCACGGACAAAATCATCAACGGCACCTTTGACTGGGCTTACGAGGAAGAATTTGACTGCCGCGATGGCTTCCGATGGAGTCCCGACAGCAAATCCATCGCCTTTTGGCAGATCGATGCCAGCGACGTGAAGTATTTTTTGATGATGAACAATACCGACTCGACCTATTCCTTTACCATTCCGGTTGAATATCCCAAGGTGGGAGAAAGCCCCTCAGCTTGTCGGGTGGGTGTGATCAGCCTAAAAAACAAAAAGACCCTTTGGATGGATGTACCGGGCGACCTGCGGCAACATTACATCCCCAGAATGGCCTGGGCAGCCAACTCCACCGATATTATCCTGCAACAGCTGGATCGGAAACAACAGGAAAGCAAGATTTTTACCTGTAAGGCGGCCACCGGTATTGCAACCGCCATTAATGCCGAAAAAGATGAGGCCTGGGTGGATGTGCAAGAGGTATGGGGCAATTCGGATGGTCTGGACTGGTTCAATATGGGCGCCGAATTCATGTGGGCCAGCGAAAAAGATGGCTGGCGACATTTTTATCGGATCTCCCGAAATGGCCAACGTGAAGTGAATGTCACTCCGGGCAATTATGATGTCATCAGACCTGTTCTGGCAGATGAGGCATCCAACACTTTTTACTTTATGGCCTCGCCGGACAATGCTACGGAACAGTATCTCTACCGTACCTCTTTGGATGGCAATGGAAAAGCTACGCGGGTTACACCCAAGGATCAAAAAGGAAGCCACAATTACCAGATCTCGCCGAATGGCAAATGGGCGCTGCATACCTTTTCCAATGCAGGATTCCCCAGGGTACGCGAACGAATTTCACTACCGGATCATAAAACTTTGGATGGGGAGGACGATGTGGCGGCCTTGTGGGCCAAACACGATGCAAGCAAGAATAAGGTGGAGTTTTTTCAGGTTACCACCTCTGAGGGTGTTACCATGGATGGATGGATCGTGAAACCGGCCAACCTGGACACGACCAAAAAATATCCTGTACTCTTCTATGTTTATACAGAACCTGCAGGTGCAACCGTCAAAAACGCCTGGGGGGCTGGAAGCAACGGCCAATACGCAGGTGATATGGCTGCAGACGGGTACTGTTATGTTTCGCTTGATAATCGGGGTACCCCAGCTCCCAAGGGTCGTGCCTGGAGAAAAGCCATTTACCGAAAGATCGGGATCGTCAACATTCGCGATCAGGCACTGGGAGCAAAGGAAGTATTGAAACGATGGCAGTGGCTGGATACCACGCGGGTAGCTGTCCATGGCTGGAGTGGTGGCGGAAGTGCCACCTTGAACCTGCTATTTCAATATCCGGAAATTTACAAGACCGGGATCTCGGTAGCCGCAGTGGCTGACCAGCTTTGCTACGACAACATATATCAGGAGCGTTTTATGGGGCTGCCGCAAGAGAACCTGGCTGATTTCGTGGCAGGTTCACCCATCACCCATGCGAAAAACCTGCGCGGAAATCTGCTTTACATCCACGGAACCGGCGACGACAATGTGCATTTCCAGAATGCCGAACGACTGGTGAACGAGCTGGTGAAACATGGGAAACAGTTCCAGTACATGGCCTACCCAAATCGCTCGCACAGCATCAATGAAGGCGAAGGGACATCCGAGCATTTGCGGCGCTTGTTTACGCAGTATTTGAAGGAAAAATGCCCCGGGGGAGCCCGGAGTAAAGATCTAATGGAAGTAAAAAAGCCTTAGTTCTTAAATTTACTTTTACCGATCCAACCTAAGTGGTTATGTAAACTTATTTACCCAGTAAAAAGCGCAACGGCATATCAAATCTTTGGCTCCAGGCCCTTTCGCTATGTGCTTCGCCGGGGAAATATCGGGTGGTCCAGTTTTTACTTGAATACCCTCGTTTTTGCATCACTACATCCACCTTTTTTTGGAGTGGAGGATACATGGCATCCAGGGTTTGATCGCCGTAATCAAAATAGATCTTATGGGTTTTCGGATCAGGCAAATGGGTGCTCAGATAATTTAACATAGCCTCCGGAATGGGATTTGCTTCCATGGTGAAGATACCGGGCCAATGCGTACTCAGACAGGCTGCTCCACCAAAAATATCCGGGTATTCACAGATTGCGTACATGGAGATCAGGCCACCCATGCTACTGCCGGAGATGTAGGTATGCTTTCGACCGGTGCGGGTAGGATAGGTTTTGTCAATATATGGTTTCAATTCAGAGGCGATAAACTTCAGGTAATTGTCCGAATGTATTTTGATTTCGTTAAACACAGAATAACCATTGGTCCGGGCTGCCGAGTAAATTTCATTTTTTTGGACATTTGTGAGGGATTCAAAGGGCTTTTGTGGGAAGTAATCGGCGTGTCGGCCATTGCCAGTGTTCCATATAGCCACTACGATACATTCCTGCAGCTGCTTGGCCTGATTCATCCGCCCGATCGTCTCATCCACCTGCCATTCCTGATGATTCCAATTTATCGCGCTGTCAAAAAGCATTTGTCCGTCGTGCATATAAAGGACTTTATACCTCCTGGAAGGATCGTAACCATGTGGAAGCCATACATCTACATTCCGGGCTTCCACATATTTGGAAGGAAAATCTGCGATCCTTTCAATACGCCCGGAAGCTACCCTGGGCATCTGACCCAAAAGCTGGGCTGATCCAAAGATCCAAAGCAGTAAGAAGATGTTTTTCATTTCTAAAACCTACAGCTGTTAATTCACTTCAAAAACAACCGCCGTTTTCGCATCGATCGGAATGGTCTGATCCAGTGGAAACCGATTTTGGGTGATCACATCCTGCAAAGTGGATCTACCCTTCAGGATCTCAGCAAAACGTTTGGGATCCAACGAAACAGCTTTCGAATTTTTGTTTAAAACGACCATGACCAATTTGGATTCATCGTATCGAAAATACACATAAATTCCCTCAAAAGGCGCGAAATGCAAGGTTTTTCCGTGATGGATCACCCCTGCATGCTTGCGCCAGTTCAGTAATTTTTTCACATAATCCTGAGTGCTTTGTTGATCATTTGTCAGGCCTGCACCAGAAAAAGCGTTGGCCCGGTCTCCTTTCCACCCACCCGGAAAATCTGAGCGAATCACCCCGTGGTCGCCCGGTTTTATGCTGTTATCCATCAGGACCTCTGTACCATAATAGACCTGTGGAATGCCCCGGATGGTCAGCAAATAAGTCAAGGCCATACGCGTCAGAGCCACCTCTCTGCCAAATTGTGTAAACACCCGATCCATATCATGATTGTCGCCAAAAACCAATAGCTTTTCAGGGTGGGCGTACACAAAATCATTGGCCAGTCCCTCATACAAGCGCGTCAGGCCGCCGGCAAAATTGGCGTTTTCATCTTCTTTCAACCCATTGACCAGTGCCGTCTGTAAGGGAAAATCCATGGTACTTCCCAGGCAACTTTTATACCCATCATGGGTTTGCTTGCCCTGTTGCCAATAGGAAGCGATCAAAGGATTCAGGCTCCATTCTTCTCCCACCAAGCTAAAACCGGGGTATTCATTCATGATCCGGCAACTCCAGTTTTTCGAAAAGGTCTTATCTGAATAACAGTAAGTATCCTGTCTCAGGCCTCCCAATTGCAGGGTTTCGATCCACCAGATGTTATTTTGAATCAGATAATTGGCCATAAATGGGTTTTGTCCATTCATGTCAGGCATGGTGGTGTCGAACCAGCCTCTGACCATTAAATCCTTATCATATTCAGAAGCGTACAAATCCTCCTGAACGGTTCGTCGGTGGTTCGTAGGCTGATAGGCATTCGGATAGTTGATCCAGTTTTTGAATGGCAAATCGTTCATCCACCAATAGTTGGAACCTGTATGGTTGATCACGCCATCAAAAACCAATTTTATACCCTTTTGCCGGGCTTTCATTGCCAGCTCCTTATACTCCTCTAAAGTGCCGAAGCGGGGATCCACCTTATAATGGTTGGTGATAGAATAACCATGATAGGAATAGGCTTTCATATCATTTTCCAGCATGGGTGTGGGCCAGACCGCTGTAAAACCCATGGCAGAGATATAATCCAGATGATCGATAATGCCCCGGATATCACCGCCATGCCTGCCGCCTTCAAAACTGCGGTTGATCTTTTCTTCCTTCATACCAGGCACCACATCGTTTGCTTCATTTCCATTGGCAAAACGATCGGGAGTGATCAGATAGATCACATCGGATGCATCAAAACCTTTGATCTGCGCGGCATCTTTTTGCCTTTCGAGCAGGGTGTATGAATAGGTATCCACCACTTTACCATTTTGGTAGAAGCTGATGGTGAAGATGCCAGGTTTAGTATTCTTTTTAATCTGAATGTCCAGGAAAAGGTAGTTTTTGCTGTCTGCCTGGTGGATCTTTTGAATGCTCACGCCCGGGTATTTGATGACGGGCGTGGTTTCACCGAGGTTATTTCCATGGATCAACAATTGCAGATTGGGGTCATTCATCCCCACCCACCAATTTAAGGGTTCTACGTGTTGAATGCTGGTTTGAGCGAGGGCAGTGGCTGGAAACAACCACAGCAATAGAAAGAAGTGCCTGAAATTGAGCATAGAGAATGCTTTATTTTTGAAAGGGATGTCCTTGAATTTGAGTTAGCAACACAAAGATTGCAAACTTCCATATTTAGGATTGGATAAAATAATTAACCCCTTTTTTTTATTTCAATATTTCTGCCTCTAGTGGGGGCAGGGGTGGTCTTTGATATTCCATTTTATATTAAAGGTTTTGCGCTTGCAAGCCGCAAGCAAAACAGTGAAAGAACCAGTGTTATTGGTGCAAAAACGGCTTTTTCAAAAGGGTTTGTGGATAGCAAATTTCCAACGGTATTCAGGAGAAATAGTCCAAACATGGCCCATAGAGCGGTTTTTACAATCCTCGGATGGATATTAAATTTCAGAAAATCACCTTTGATCGCCACAACACCCAACATCAACAGGTTGACTAGGATCGAAATACTTTCAAAGAACACCATTTCAGACGCGTCCTTTAGCCTGCCGCTCCAGATCATTTCAAAAGGAATGATCCGAAGTAGTATCAGTCCGTGAAAAACTACCAAAACGGACAACAAAAGCAGCTGACCCGCTGCGGATTTCAAGAATCTGCTCCTCCGTAAAGCCATTCATTTTGCCAATAACCGTGTGTGCCGATTGGCAATAACGGCAGCCATTTTCCTGACTGACCACCAGATTGACCAACTCTTTTTCTTTTTTGGAAAGCGAAGTTTTGCCGTTTTGAAGTTGAAGGTAATTGCCCGAGCCATGCTCGCTGTAGGCAATCGTGGCATACAGATTCGGCACAAAGCCAACGGCGCTTTTGTGGGGGCATTGAAAAGGGGGCGAATAGGCAGGGCTTCCCGTTGAGGTAGCAATTCTTCCCTGATTTATGTGAGATTAAAAAAAGCTACATAGTTTCCTCCAACTCCTTAAGTACCTCCATCGCTGAACCAATTGCTCCATCCATGTATCCTGGAAATACGGATGCTGTCTCAGCGCCTGCAATCCTCAGTCTTCCATCCAAAAACCAGCGCCGGAAAACCGGATGACCGTTGTTCTGGTGTGCCTGCACAAATCCGTCATAAGGTGAATAGGTGAAACGTTCTTCCGACCAAATGAGCTCATGGTAATCCGAAAAGCGGAGCGTCTCCTTGCCGTAAAATTTCGCCAATTGTTTGAAAACCAGATCTTGCCGGATGGTCGGGGGCAAAGTGGCGGCACTTGAATTCAGAAACCCTTTCAACGCAAAAAAACGCCCATCCTCACTACTATGGTCATGCATTTCCGACGAAATACTTGATTGACTAAACGCAGCGCCCGAAAACTGCTGCTCGCGCCAAAACGGTTTTTCGTATTCCACTGCAAATTTGATACTCTCCCCCATCCAAGTATGTGTCGAAGCAGCGAGCGCTAAAACATCGGCAGGGAGCTGAGGTTCGGTGCGAATGGTTTGAGTAAACAGACGTGGCGGCAGGGTCGAAACTACTTTTCCAGCTTTGAATTTTTCACCGCTGTCGGCCTTAACCTCGATCGTTTTTTCTTCAAAAACGATCGATTCAACTGTCCTTTCGTATAAAATATGCTCTGAAAGGAGCGTAGAAAGCGCGTTGATCAGACTGCCCGAGCCGCCGCGAATTCGCATGGAAGCTTCAGGGTCGTTGCTGGACTGCATTTCAAAACGCTGTAGTGGTGCGAACGAAGATGTTTCAAAGATCCCAAAGCCATCTGTGTATTGTGGAAAAAAACCGAGGCCCAATTCGTCGAGCAATTGATTTAAAAACTGATGTTTTTTGCTGAACCATGTCGCCCCCATTTCCAGCGAGGCATTGTTTTCATGCAGATATTTGGTAAAAACACGCCCACCTGCCCGGTCTCGGGCTTCCAAAATCAAAAACGGGATATCCTTTTTCTTTAAAAAATAACCGAGCGAAAGCCCCGCTAAACCGGCGCCTAGAACGATGATTTGCGGCGCATTTAAAGTGTTTGTCATTGAAGATCTTGAATTTATCAAATGCAAAAATGGGGCAAATCAGCGAGCCATTTTGCGGTACATCCAAAAACCTGAGCAGGTTATTTTTGGACAGTCATTTTTGACCAATTAGTATTGGTCAATGGCAGCAATTCTTCATATCCAAGTTCGTAGGCAATTTCTTTCGCCGGAAGTTCCGTATGGCGCAACATCCGCCGTGCTTCGAGCATTTTGCGTTCCTGGATCAGTTGCAAGGGCATTTTCTTTCCCAATCGGGTAAATAGATTGGAAATGGTTTTAGGCGATTTAAACAATAGATCGGCGTATTCTGCGACCGTGTGTTTGGTTTTGAAATGTTGTTCGACTAAAAAATTGAATTCGCGAACCAGATCGGTCTGCCCGTTTTCAGAAGCCAAACCTGCCATGTTTTGGGCTTTATACAATCGCGTGCTTAAAATCAGTTGTCTTTTGAGCATCATCTGCAACATTTCTATTTGCAGGGAATCTTGCGATTGCATTTCAATGGAGAACATGCGCCAGAGTATGTCAAATTTTTCCAATTCCTCTGCAGGTATCTGGAATACAGGCAATTGTGAAGCCCCAAAAAACAACACGCCTTTGCAGCCTACTTCGCTGTCATGGTCAATCACACGAAAAAAAGGCCGATTGAAGCGCACCATCCGGATGCTGGACACTTTTTTTACGCTCACCCGGTGGTATTGAAGCACTTGACTATTTCAGCGATGACATCAAAAATGGCCGTGGGCGGAGTCGCGATCAGAATGACATCACATTGCTTCGCTACAGAGGCGACAGTATTGAACCGGTCTTCCCCTATTTGGGTAGCCAAATGGATATTTTTTTCACTGAGCGGGAATTTGGCACCCACAAGTACCGTGTGGCCCGCTTTTACCCATTGTTGGGCCAGTGCGCCACCTACATTGCCGGAACCGATGATGGCAATTTTCATGTTTGAATGTTGTGCTTATGCGCTTATTAAATTACGGATTCTTCTCCTGAAAAATACCCGAGACATGTGGCTGCTGGAGCGATTCCCTCATTTTCCCCGGATAAAACATCAGAAAAAAGCTGAGGTTCAGTAAACAGCAAAATGTTAGATTTGAAAGCGCCCGTGGGCCAAGATCGTATTGGCAAGCATATGAAGTGCAAATTATCGAACTTTGCTCCATGATACGCCATGCTACCCCCTCCGATTTTGAGTTTATCTACGAACTGTACTTTCATCCCCAAACCAATCCTTTTTTGCTGTACGAGCCGATGAAGCCGGCTGAATTTGAACCTGTTTTTCAAGATTTGCTGGAAAAGAGCATCTTATATGTCTTTGAACAGGAGGGCAAAGGGGTTGGAATGGCAAAACTGGCTCCGCTTCCCTATCGGAATGATCACATCCTCTATCTTGGCGGTGTTGCCATACACCCGGATTTTGCGGGAAAGGGCCTTGGAGAACAAATGATCCTGGAGATACTTGCCCTGGCCCAAAAAAAGGGTTTCCAGAGGGTTGAACTGAGCACCGCTACCATCAACGAACGCGCCATCCGGCTTTACGAAAAGACCGGATTCCAAAAGGAAGGAGTACTACGCCGCTTTACCCACCTGAAAAGTGAAAATCGTTTTTGGGACGAGGTCATAATGTCCTGTTTATTGGATTGATATGCTACTTTTGTGTTTAGAGTTTCAAGTGAAAAGTTTCAAGTTCGGGCAAAGCCTGGCATCTCCAACCTGGAGCCTGGAACTTTTAACTTGAAACTTTAAACTTGTTACTTTTATGGAATCCATCGCCAACTACTTCAGCAATATCCCTTCCCCGCACCGCAGTGCCATTTTATTGGGTGGTCTCACCTTTTTCCTATTGTTGGAAAGCGGCCTTCCTTATTATCGTACCAAATATAAAAAAGCTGCCCACCTGGGCATTAACCTCTTTTTTACCTTTACTACGGTATTGGTCAATTTTATGATGGCCTTCATTCTGCTGCGTACGGCGGATTGGGTGGTTGCAGAAAAAATCGGTCTACTGCAATGGATGCCGGAGATGCCGCTCTGGTTGTTCTTTATTATTGGATTACTTTTAATGGACCTGGTGGGTGCTTACTTTATACATTGGATGGAACACCGCGTAAAATGGATGTGGCGATTTCACCTGGTGCACCACACCGACCCGAATGTGGATACCACGACTGCCAACCGGCACCATCCGGGCGAGAGTGTTTTTCGTTTTGGATTCACCACACTGGGCATCCTGCTCATTGGCGCTCCGATCGGACTGGTCTTTATGTATCAGTCCCTGTCTCTGGTGTTTACCCAATTCAATCACGCCAATATCCAATTCCCTAAGCGGCTGGACGAAGCAATGAGTTGGTTCATCGTTACCCCGGGGATGCATCGGGTACACCATCATTATGTGCTGCCTTACACCGATACCAATTTCGGCAATATCTTTTCAGTCTGGGATCGCCTGTTCGGCACTTTTTCGCGGTTGGACAATGACAAACTCATTTTTGGCATTGATACACACCCTGATCCAAAAGAACATTCGAATATCTGGGAATTGCTCAAACTGCCTTTTTTGAAGTACCGTTCTCCGGTGGGAGGAAAGTTTGAACAATGATCAGTTTATATTCGGGGAGCGACTAGAAGTCGCTCCCCGAATATTTTGGAGGATATTTTACTTTTCCCAACAAATAATGCTACCTTCGCGCCCGCTTTTGAAAAAGCGAGGGGGCAACGGCTTCGTCCCAAAGTGAAGTCGGCAAAGGTTCACATGAGAAAAACTCCCCGTTCCGCCCACCAAGCGGTTGAAAACCAAACATTTTACTATGTTAGAAGAAGAAAAAGATCCAATCCAGGAGTCTACAGAAACTCCGGAAACTCCAGAAATGTCCGAAGCTGAAACAGTAGTTGAGGCAGTTGCTGAAGAAGCAGCTCCAGTAGCTGAAGTTGTTGCTGAAGTCGCTGCACCAGTTGCAGAAGAAGTTGCTGCACCAGTTGCAGAAGTAGTTGCTCCTGTAGTGGCAGAAGAAGATGCTTCGAAGAAGAGAACCCGTAGCACTAAAGTAAGTGCTGCTGATGCAGTTGAAGAGATGCCTACACCGGGCGCTTACGGCAAACGCCCTGCTGCTGCTGACGAAGACGAGGACGAGGATGTACTTCCTTTGATCGAAACACTTGCGGCTACTGCATTTGACGATTTCAACTGGAATCTGGACAAACGCGGTGCCATTGTGTACACCCCGGAAGAAAGGGTTACCATGCTGAAGTCATACGACGCAGCATTGCACCAAATTGAGGAAAATCAAGTCATCAAAGGTCGTGTTAGCTCGATCAGCGGCGGCGACGTTGTACTCGACATCAACTACAAAAGTGATGGTTTGATTGCACTGAGCGAATTCCGCGATACACCCAACCTAGCTCCCGGCGATGATGTGGAAGTATTCGTAGAAAGCCAGGAAGACAGCCAGGGCCAACTGGGCCTTTCCCGTCGCAAGGCTAAGATCCTTCGCGCTTGGGAGAGCATTGTTGACTCTTTCAAAAACGGCACCATCATCCGTGGTTCTGTTATCAGCAAAACCAAAGGTGGTCTTATCGTGGACTGCAATGGTCTCGAAACCTTCCTTCCTGGTTCGCAGATCGACATCAAACCGGTATTGGACTATGACCAGTATGTAGGTAAGATGATGGAGTTCAAAGTAGTAAAAGTCAACGAGCAGATCAAAAATGCAGTGGTAAGCCACAAGGCGTTGATCGAAAGTGATCTGGCTGAACAACGCGAACAGATCCTCGGAAGCCTTGAAAAAGGTCAGGTACTCGAAGGTATTGTTAAGAACATCACCGATTTCGGTGCGTTCCTTGACCTGGGCGGCGTAGACGGTTTGCTCTACATCACCGATATCTCCTGGGGCCGTATCAACCACCCAACCGACGTGCTTGCGCTCAATCAGCGTATCAACGTGGTGGTGCTTGATTTCGACGAACTCAAAAAACGTATCAGCCTCGGCCTCAAACAACTCACCCCACATCCATGGGAAGTGTTGTCCGCCGAAGTGGGTGAAGGCTCTACCGTTACCGGTAAAGTGGTCAACATCGAAGATTACGGCGCATTTGTGGAGATCCAGCCTGGAGTTGAGGGCTTGATCCACGTCAGCGAAATTACCTGGGGCAACCAAACGGTACACGCCAAGGAATTCTTCAAAATGGGACAAGAAGTGGAAGCTAAAGTGGTCAGCATTGACCGTGGCGACCGCAAAATGTCACTTTCTGTGAAGCAATTGACGGATGATCCATGGAGCGACATCGAAAGCCGCTTCCCAGTGGGTAGCCGCCACGATGGTATCGTGAAAAACATCACCAACTACGGCATCTTCGTTGAATTCGGAGACGGCGTAGGCGGTATGGTTCACATCAGCGATCTTTCCTGGACCAAGCGCTACGCGCACCCAAGTGAGTTCACCAAGCCTGGCAGCCCACTCGAAGTAGTTGTATTGAACATCGACAACGAGAAGCGTCAGATCAGCCTTGGCCACAAGCAGATCCAGGAAAACCCTTGGGATGCTTTCGACAGCGTATTCCCTGTGGGTTCTTACCATGAGGCTACCGTGTTGAAGCGCGACGACAAAGGCGCTACCTTCCAAATGCCACAAGGCATCGAAGCATTCGCTCCTGCGAAGCACATCCGCAAAGACGACGGCAATATGCTCGACGCTGGTGAAACCGTAACAGTGAAAGTCATCGAATTCAACAAAGATGACCGCCGCCTTTTAGTTTCGCATACCCGTTACCTCGAGGATTTGAAGTACAAAGCTGAAGCAGCTGTGAAAGCTGAACGCGTTAAAGAAGAAGGCGAAAATCAGGCCGCCATCGTGGATGTTCAGAAGAAAGTGGAGAAAGAAACCCTCGGCGATCTTTCCATCCTCGCTCAATTGCGTGAACAGTTGGAGAACAAGTAATTCAGATTTTAGACGTTGGACTCTGGACGTTAGACTTTAGAGCATCCGCGTTGTTTGAATTGAAAATAGAGAAATCCCCTGCTCCCATATTTTGGGTGGCGGGGGATTTTTGTTTTTAGCCCTTTTGCTTCATCCAAGCTAGATACTCGTTGAGTTTCTCCCCTAGAAAATAAGGCAAATTCAGCTGGGTAATGTTTTACGCATAAAGTAAGGGCAATTTTTGTAAGATCATGTCACAAAACATGGGCAAATTACTTTTAAAACTCAATACTCCTTTACAATAATCTTCTTGATTTCTGACCTTCCATGATCATCTGTCACCTTCAACAAATAAAACCCTGGGCTAAGATTATACGCCTTTTTATGTATAGTGATTTTATTCCCATTTTGCTTGTCCATATAAATGGTTTTACCTGTTAAATCCAATAGATCCGTTCTGACGATATTTAAACCGCCTTTGTGTTCAATGTGAATTTCCCCCAATGTTGGATTTGGGTACACCAGAATGGAGCTGGAACTTTTATACTGGGGTTCTTGAGTATTTACATTGAGCGTGTCGCAGACCCCAGCCAAAGCCCCCAGCCGATAATTAGGGAAATTAGGCATGGCGGCAAAATGACGATTTGGCAGTTCTATGCTATGTTGCTTTACCTGACAGGCCAAACCAGCCGAATCCGGGTATTCTATAACATGCAGGTAATAGGTCGGGCCGGATGTGCAGATGTATATTTTTCCATCGGGGGCAAGTTGAGACTTATAAAAGTCGGTAGAGTTGCCAGAACTATGAAAACCGTCAAAAGTGGCCACTAAAATTTTGCTGCCAGGAATGTCCAGCGATTCTAAATCAAATTGGTATATTTGGCTAAGCGTGTGATAGTATGCAAAGCGACCGCTCGCGGATAAAGTCATACAATTGATTGGGAACGCACCCTGAGGGCCTATGGGAATATTCGCAGGAGTGGACAGTTCCCCGCTACATCGGTCAAAATCAAAGATGTTCAGGCCGTATTCCGCATCGCATCTCACATACCTTGAACCATCTGCCATAAAATGAACGCCACCGCCAAGGGCGAACTTCCCCCAGTTGCTTCCGATACACTGTTTGTCATACACTTGTGGCCCGGAAGGGCCTAACAAAATTTTGTAGTAGCAATTGCCATTGTATTCGGGCATCAGAATCCACCAATCACGGCCATTTGCATGCCTTACCGCCTGCATAGCGCAAGAGGAAAGCGTATCTTCAATGAGTAAGTTATTTTTTGAAATGACCTTGCCCAAGCCATTGTTTTCCGACATATCAACAACTGTATGATAAAAATGCAATGGCGCAAACTGAGTGCCGTCTGGCGGCAGACCTACATTAAAAGATTCAAAGTCTACATGGAATACATGGAAGATACTATCATTCTCAGGTGCTGGCAAAATGAGTATAGAATTATCACTTGGATTGGCAAAAGGATTGACCGTGCACCAATAAGTCTGGATCTGGCCAGGATTCAAGCCTTCTCCGTCCTCCATGATTTCGTGATTTTTGTTAAAAATAGTGCAGTTGTTGGAGTAAAAAAGCAGGTTGCCCGCTTTGTCGCTCATGCAGGCTAAGGCTTCTCTAGTTCTTCCTGCAGTTGTGCCTAATGCAGAGATTTGCAACGTGTCGCCATCAAAACTAAGCAATTTCCCGCCAAGATTCAGGTTGGGAAATACCCAGTTGTTGTCAAATCTGTTTTGCGTAAATGCCATAGTTGAATGAGCTGTACACAGCAAAATAACAATCAAAAGTTTCATTTTTAATAATGAAAAAGGCATTATACACCCGATCGGATGTATAATGCTTGATGATAAAATTTAGGGCTTTACGATAACTACCTTAATTGTCTGACGTTCACCGTTAGAGGTGGCCAAGGTGCAGATGTACATACCAGCAGGGACGATTGAAAGGTCAATAAACTTGACCGCATCCGCGCTAGTATACTGCATCTTGTTCCATGTTTTTCCCGTCATATCTTGTAGCACGATCTCTCCTGTCGAAGCAGGTATCATACGAATAAAAACGCCGTGGGTTGCCGGGTTGGGGTAAGCCACGGCTTGAGAGGACAGTTGCGCATTGACTGCACGCTCGCTAAAGTCGTTATCCAAGACTTGTCCTTGCACAGGAGGTGGGACAGGGTAGCAATCAGCATAGTCATCGCTCCAATTGCTCCCATTGCAGCCTGTGAGCAGACCCCGAGCACGATAAACTCCGTGGCCACTGTATCTGGGGCATTCGGAGGCTATGCTGTTTAAGTTCGCGATTTGCGCGGGGGTTAATTCGCCGTTTTGGAAAAGCACTTGCCGAATTGCGATATCGTTCACTGTTTTTTCGTATTGCTCATAATCGGTGGCGACCATAAGCCCATCGTTGAGTGCAAGTGCCTCTTGCAGTTTTAACATCAACGCGGCCTGATAAACGGTGTTGATTTCACTGTAAAGGCTGTCTAATGCGTGGAGTGCTGCCAAACCAACCTTTTTATCCGTTTGGGAGGAGGCTAAAACGGAGGCGTCTGTGCTTGTGTCAAGGATAGAGTCTGCCAGCAAAAGATTAAAAACAACCACACTTTCTCCTGTTTTAATCTGGCTTAGTTGCGCTTCAATGGTGCCTGATACTTTCAAACCCTCAGCAATTTTTTGCTCAACAGCGTATAATTTTCCCACGGATGTCTGTGACTCACTATTGAGGAACGCCCCAAACTCTGTATAATCATCTTGTAACCCAGGGTTTTGAATTAGTTTGGTGTACAAGTAGCGTTTGCCAGTCCAGATGTGGGCAGCACTTAACTGGAAATTATTTATGGTGCCACCCGCGATGGCTTTATCTGTTTCGGTTGAAACAGCGAGATGATCAATGCAGTTGGCAGTACTCGGAAAACCAGTTGCATCTTCCTTAAACCATTCATATGTTTGGACGGGGTCAATGTCTGCTGGGTAATATTTCGAGAAGTAAACATAGCCTAGTTGGATGGGCGGGTTTCTTTCCGATTGTGGCGTGGATGCCCAGATCCGAGAATTTAGAGATTGTTGGTAAGGGTAATGGAAAGCATGCCACATTGGGATGTGGTAAGCCCATTTATCATACCATTCGTTACCGTTGTGTTCGCCGCCCTCTAAGCCCTGTTCGCCGATGTAGCCAACTTGTACCCTTAAGCCAACCGCGCCACCCGTATGAATATTCCGAATATACTGGGTCCCCATGCTTGTTCCCGAAAAAAACATGAGGTTATTGCACTCCTGCAGATTGTTCTGACAAAAGGTAGTGCCCGTGTAATCAAGAGACCAAATTCCTGTTAAAAAGTTATTTGACTCAAAATTCAAGTTGGGAATAAACCTGTTATCTACAATTTCGTTGCCAGTTCCTGTAGATGATCCCCATAGGGCTATGCCATACTCTTGACCCGGCAATGAAAAGGGATCCCATTGATCCGAATCAAATGTGTTGGTGTAAATATTGACATTATTCTTATTGCCATCAATCAAGGCAATACCACGCAAATTGCTATCGAAATGTAAACTTGAAGGATTATCAAGATAAAAATTATTAACCTCAATGATCGTCGAACTAGTGAGAGGGAATTCGCCTGAGAGAAGTACTCCATACGAATTCAATGTAACACCTGTATGCACATCAGTTATCTCAAAATCATTAAAGTCTATTTTAATGTTTGTTCCTTCACCCATGGTAGAGCCTCCTATGAGTTCGATGCCTCTAATCTGTTCAGCCTTCGCAAGGTCAGAGAAATTGCCGCTAAAAAAATTGTGGTTAATTTTAACGGCACAATTGAGTCCTAATTCTGCTGCTTTTATATGGTGATAAATATTGGCATCATCTACTTGAGCTGCAACATTGTCATTAAGCTCGAAACGGTTGTTTTGAGCGACTAAACCACGTGTTTTCAACACGTTTATACCCGTGAACCCGTTGTTCAGGAAAAAGCAATATTCCACCTGTAGGTTTCCCTGCTCCATGAAGATGCCATCATTGAGTACGCTTTCAAACCTGCAACGGTTGACAACGGAAGTGCCCCACCATTGCGACTCGAAACGAATGCCAAACTGAATGTTGTGGAAAGTGTTTGGCACTGAAGTTAATGCCCCAATGGTTGCGTTGGTTTTGAATACCTGTACACCCACAAAAGAAACGCCATCTGTCGTGCCATTCAAAGGCGCATTGCATTGGAAGGTATTGCTCGAAAACTGGGTAAACATTGGGAAAGAGGGGCAGGGGTCCCAGGGCAATGGCCCATCCTTTCCCAACCGAATACCCACTGTATTTCGATTAAAAATGGTATTCCGAATGGACATGGTGGCAGTGCAGGGGGATTCCATTGCTACCATAGCGTCTTCAATCTCGGTTATGTGGCGGGAAACCACTGTAGAGCGGTAATCAAGGTCAATACCTTGCCACATATCCTGACAGCAGAAGAGTTTACTACCATTGAGCGTAAAGGTCACATCGGATTCAACCTTGATCCTGACATTTGGGGAGATTCTTACTTTGCAATCAAGCAGGGTAAAGTCCTGATCAATAATCAGTTCACCTACCAGATCAATATCTCCGGTAAAAACGTCGCTACCGTTGTTCAGGTTCCAGATAATTTGTGAAGCAAGATGGGTTTCGGATGTTCCGAAGCGGTTGGGGAATTTCCCTGGGGGGCTGTATTTTTGGCAAAGCGTACGTGGTTCGTGTTCGGGGTCGAATTTGGGAGGGGTGCTTTCTGGGCATTCTGTCTGTGCTGCCGCCCAAAGTGGCACGAAACTAATCCCAATTACAAAAAGTAAACTTTTAAGGGTGTTGAAAAATACCGAAGGTGTTTGAGTGGTATTTGCGTACCAATGAATTAAATCGATTCCTTTTTTCATAATCGAAAAAATTTGGTTGGGTGAAAAGAAAATAGAGAATACACTGCCAGTTGGTGTCGACTGACAAAACTTTACATAAAATCGCTATAAAGTAAGTGTTTGGATTAAAGCGCGATTATAAAAGGCTTCAGATTTTCAACCGCCATAGCCTTGGCGTGTGCGGGCTGACATGGTTCTTTGGACTATTTTTTTATTGTCCAAGGTCTAATGTCAAAAAGTCTAAAGCCATAAAACGGGATTAAAAAGCAGGCCTGCTTGCACCTTTGCTCCTATGTACATAGAACAGGAATCCTCAGAACAAAAATGCTCAGCTAAGGTACTGTTATTTAAACGAGAAAGCAATGGATGAAGGTAAGAATTAACATATGCTCCTGTTCATTCACCATTGAACTGCCTATCGCTATATTTGCGCTTTGTACTAACCCTCCCCCCCGTGCAACGTCCAAACGTCCTCCCCCGCATTATCCGTTTTTTCACACACCACCCTTTATGGCTCCGGTCTTTAGAATGGTCTAAAACGCATTCCTTCCCAGGGCTGAATCGTATTCCACTCTACAATCTGGTGCAATTCATTTACGAAGAAGTAAAAGAAGACACCATACTCACCCGTGCCAATAGTATGGCCTTCAGCTTCTTTCTGGCCATATTCCCGGGTCTGATCATGTTGATCTCCCTGCTACCGTTTTTCCCAATAAGCCTGGACTTTTTTGGAACGCTTCAAACATCCATTAAACAGATCATCCCTGGTAGTGCTGGCGACATGATCTTTAAGACCGTCAAAGACATCGCCACTATTCCCCGAAGTGGCGTGTTGTCCTTTGGTTTTTTCCTGTCTATCTGGTTTTCCTCCAATGGCATGATGTCTATGATGAGCGGATTAGAGAAAGATTATCCCACCACATTTAAACAAAGGGGTGGTTTCCATAAACGACTGATCTCTATTCAATTAACGTTTTTGATCGCATTGGTTCTGGTGGCTTCCATGGTCCTTATTATTATGGGGAATACGATACTCAGCTATGTTTTTCACTATATTCATGTAGATACACTTACCGTGTTTGCATTTTCGGCACTCCGCTGGCTGGTCGTTTTACTCCTGTTTTACACCACATTTTCCAGCATTTACCGGTTTGGCTCCTCCACCTGGCGCCCGATTAATTTTTTCAATTCCGGTGCGTTGCTTGCTACAGTACTCTCTATCCTGACTTCCTGGGGATTTTCCTTTTATGTGGACAATTTTGGGAGCTACAACAAGCTTTATGGCTCCATTGGTACGCTCATAGTTTTAATGATCTGGATTCAGTTGAATTGTATGATCCTGCTCATTGGTTTTGAGTTGAATGCCGGTATTGCTGTATTGCGCGACCGGAGACGACAGATCCGGGAAGAAGTAGAGATCTCGGGTAATTGATCCATTTTTTAAACCTTTCTGCCCTCCGCACGTTTTCCGCATCATGATTGATGTTCAGAAAATCCGCACCCTGGGTGACTTGAAAAAAAGCAGTTACCAATCCCGTTCTGTCAAAGACGAACTCCGAGCCAACCTGCTCGAAAAGATCCATAGCAAGGCCGACATTTTTCCCGGTATTTATGGTTTTGACGATACGGTTTTGCCCGACGTAGAACGCGCCGTCCTGAGCCGTCACAATATTTTGCTGCTTGGCCTTCGCGGACAGGCTAAGACCCGCATTGCACGAATGCTTGTCAACCTTCTGGATGAATACATACCCGTCGTATCAGGCAGTGAACTGAACGACGATCCTTTGGCCCCCATCAGTCGCTGGGCAAAAGATCTGATCGCTGAAAAAGGTGACGATACCCCGATCGAATGGCTGCACCGAGGTGACCGGTATATTGAAAAATTGGCTACTCCAGACGTGAGCATCGCCGACCTGGTAGGTGATGTAGACCCGATCAAAGCCGCCAACCTGCGCCTACCCTACTCGGATGAGCGGGTGATCCACTTTGGTCTGATCCCTCGGGCACACCGTTGCCTTTTTGTGATCAATGAGTTGCCCGACTTACAGGCTCGTATTCAGGTCTCTCTGTTCAACGTTTTGCAGGAAGGCGACATGCAGATCCGTGGTTTTAAACTTCGCCTGCCACTGGATGTGGAATTCATTTTCACCGCCAATCCAGAAGACTACACCAACCGCGGCAGCATCATCACTCCGCTCAAGGATCGTATTGAAAGTCAGATCACCACGCACTATCCGACTGAAATCGAGATCGGACGAAAAATTACAGAACAAGAGGCACGCATTAGTCCGGAACAACGAAATAACATCCAGGTACCTGATGTACTCAAAGACCTGATCGAAGAGATCGCTTTTGCTGCCCGCGATTCAGAATTTGTGGACAAAAAAAGCGGCGTGAGTGCGCGACTGACTATAGCTGCTTATGAGAACCTGTACTCTGCCGCCGAACGCCGGATGCTTCGCAATGGTGAAAAGCAAACTACTGCCCGCATCACTGATTTCTGGGGCGTGGTTCCAGCCATTACTGGTAAAGTGGAAATGGTTTACGAAGGCGAACAGGAAGGCCCGCACAGCGTGGCACTGCATCTGATCGGACAAGCCGTAAAAAAAGTATTTCTGCAATATTTCCCCAACCCCAACAAGTTGAAAAAAGGCCAGGAACGCGACCCTTACGGGGTGTTAAAAGCATGGTTTTCAGCGGGGAATGTGGTAGATTTATTGACCGAACTGGAGGCCAAAGCATTCACCGAAGAACTGGAAGCCGTGGCAGGCCTGCAGAAGATCGCAGAAGACTCCAAAACCTCCGATGCGGAATCCCAGACCTATATGGAGCTCATTTTACACGGGCTATCTGAATTTGATGTCCTGAGCAAGTCTTTTGTCCAAACACGCTGGGTATTTAAAGATCACCTCACCGGAGCGATGGATGGGGATGATGATGACACGGATTTGAGGGGGCTTTTTAATTAGGATATTCTAACTCAAAAGTATTCGCAACCCATCGAAGGAACGGTTTCACAGACTCAGAATTGGGATTGAAATAACCTTTTGATAAGGCCGTACCATAGGAAAGCCCCGGCTCTTTTTGCCAGGCTAGCCGTGTTTGGACAAGTGCTTTTTGATAACTTTTCTCCTCGAACTCGCAGAATTCTTGGTTTTGAAGTTCTTTTAATGTCTTTCCAATATATTCTCAAAGATTCTCCTTTCCTTCAGGTGGAAGCCTGTTTTCTAAAAAGTGTTCGAGGTAGCCATTGGATTGGTTATCTGGCATAATCCAAACACCTACCGTTAGGGGTAACCCATCTTTCTTAATTACAACTCCTTCAGGTTTTGGGCTAAAATTTATTAACACATCCTCCCCAAATATTCCCGAAAGGCGATTTTTGATTGCGTCCCAGCGACTTCCAGTACCCACATCATTTGCGTCCACGATAATGCCCAAGTTTGTCAAACCTTCAATTTTTAGAGTCGCCGAAATCAAGCGGGGGACATTAGAATAGCCCTTGGCAGGCTTAAAAAACTCTTTTTCTTTTAGGCTTTCCTTCGTGGGGTAACCTTTGGGATTGGGCAAATGTTTGCCCCAGAGTTCAGCCAACACCCATGAATCTCGGCCTTCGATAATCAAATGCTGTTTCATGAGGTTTTAGCGTGTTTCTAAATCAAATTCGAGTGCGGTGCTCAATTCTTCTTCATTGTAACCGATGACCTCAATTTGCCCATTCTGATCACGCTGAAGTCTAAAATATTTTCCCACACCTGTATTGTCTGTGCGTTCTGCAACTTCATGGAAAGCCCGTACAGTATCGATGCTATGCGTAGTAACAAAGACTTGTATGTTCCATTCTTTAGCATATTGGAATACTCTTTCCCAAAGTATTTCTTGAACGGAATGGTGTAGACCGGCTTCGAATTCATCAATAAGCAGCATTGATTTTTTTGCACTAACCAGTGCTACTGCAAGCCAAAGCAGACGACTGATACCTTCGCCGAGGCTTTTTAGCGGTACGGGCCTTAGGTCTCCTTCTAGCAATACTTTACTATTGCTATCATTTACGTCTATTCTCCGCAGGTTTGGCTCAACTATTTTAAGGATACCAATTACTTCCTCTTCAAGAGGAGTTAGCACAATTTCCTTCCATAGGTTTTGAATAGGAAAGTTTTCATTGTTAAAAGGAACGAAAAGAGGCTTGTCTTGCGGGAAATTAGGTGTAATATTAGGATTGAGGTCTTCTTGTTCGGAGTTTGACCATTCAACACTGAAGCGGGGTTCCATATTTACACGCGATTTTTCCTTGATCTTTAACTCATTTATAGCTAAAGTCAAGCCCCTGATTTTTTCAACCTTGTTTTTTGGAAATAAAAAATCATAAGAGTCAAATCTTGATGGCGTAAATTCTCCTCGGGTTTTCAATAAGTGATTAACGGTAGTACTCCCACCGCGTGCAACCAAAATCCTCAACGCTTCCAATAGCGCAGTTTTGCCCGTATTGTTCTTCCCTGCAATGAGGTTCACCTGCCCAAGTTCGGGAATGGTCAGATCGTCAAAAAGACGGTAATTAGAAATATGAAGTTCTTTCAGCATAAAAGCCTGATTTTGTACGGCCAAAGATATAAAGAAGTATAGAAGTGCCCCTTTTTGAAAAAGAATCACTTCTTTGGAGGAACTCCCAACCGCTTTACCGAGTTTTGTGCCCGTAAAGAAAATCATGCAAATAGGAACTGTAATAAAATCCACGGGTAGTTGGTACAATGTCCGCCTCAACGAAAGCGGCGAAGTGCTAAAATGCCGTATTGTCGGCAAGTTCAGGCTCGATGACATTCCCCTTACCAACCCTGTGGGTGTGGGAGATCAGGTGGAGGTACATCCGGAAGGAGCCGCGGAAGGACTTATCAAGAAGATACTTCCGCGCCGCAACTACGTCATCCGGCAATCTCCGCGCAGAAAGCACGATCTTCACTTGCTGGCTGCCAATATTGATCAGGCGGTACTTATTGTGACCATTGTGGAGCCTACCATTAAACCAGGTTTTATCGACCGATTCATTGTCATGATCGAACGCGATGACATACCGGTCACCATCGTTTTCAATAAGGCCGACCTCTATGATGCCGAAGATCTGGAGAAATACGAAGAATTAAGGGCAGTTTATGAAGGCATTGGCTACCCTTGTCTGCTCAGCTCGGTGATCACGGGACAGGGTATGGACGAGTTAAAAAACATCCTGAAAGACAAAACGACCCTTCTGAGCGGTCAATCCGGTGTAGGAAAAAGCACCCTGGTAAATGCCCTACAGCCCCAACTGGATCTAAGGACCGGAGAGATCAGTGATTATTCTGGTAAAGGGCAACATACGACCACCTTTGCAGAAATGTTCCCCCTCAGTTTTGGTGGAAACCTGATCGACACCCCTGGGATCAAGGTATTAGGCTTCAATTACAAAGACAAAACTAATATCGCCCACAGCTTTCGGGAGTTTTTCAAACTTTCTCCGGATTGCCGTTTTGGCGGCGCCTGCCTCCACAATAGCGAACCCGGCTGTGCCGTGCAAGCGGCCCTCGCACGCGGCGAAGTCAGCGAATTAAGATACACCCACTACCTCACTCTTTTAGACGAAGTGGATGAGCAGAATTATTGGGACCGGAAGAAGGTGGGGATATGATGTATGATGTATGAAAAAGGGAAGGTTCAATTGCCTACCCTTGCATAAAACATCATTCCATCCCTGAGCGAGCCCTATCATACATCATAGTTCATACATCAATTCTTTCCGCTGAGTTCGCCGAAACGTTTGGATACATTGTAGACCAGATTACGGAATTCCGGGTCTTCCCGGATGTCTTTACGGTAGCAGAGGCCTTGTTCGAGGAGGTTGATATTTTCTACAATGGTCGCGCTGCCATCGGGTGTTTTACCCATCAGCCAAACGGTGTCGGCAATGGAGAGCGTCGGCTCGATGTCGTGCGAAACGATGAGAATCGTCATGAGTTCGTCTAAGCGGGCTACGTCTGCAATCAGCTCACAGATGTTATTTTTGATCAGGGGGTCAAGGCCCGTAAATGGCTCATCCATCAACAACAACATATTGCTGCACAAAAGCTGTTGTGCAATGGCGAGTCGTTGACGTTGTCCACCAGAAAGCTGGTTCGGATATTTCCGCCCGTGTTCACGCAGTCTGAAATGCTCCAGATAAAAATCTACTTTCTCTTTGGCTTCTGCGCCTTTCATTCCGCCTTTGGAAGCACCCAGTTCCAGTTGTCCGCGCACGGTTAAAAACGGAAACAGTTCGTAGGATTGATATACCATCCCGACCAGGCCCGTACGCACGGGTACAAGTGCGTTTTTTACCGAATCAAAGGTCTGTACCGAGCCTTTCGTAGGCGTCCGGAGCCCTGCGATGACTTCAAACAAAGTAGATTTCCCAATCCCGGAAGGCCCCAGAATAGCTACGATCTGGCCTTGTGTCACATCAGGCCGCACAATATCGCGCACCTTTTCATGTATGTTTTTCAAAATTGGGACGCCCTTTTCGTATTCAAACGATTCGACGTTTACATCCAGCAAAACAGTCTCTTTAACTTGATGTTTCATATTGCAAGCTTGTTAAATTCAATTCGCTTGAGCGATCTTTGAACTGAACGTGTGTGTCAAAAACCTGGACGAATTACGGATAAATTCATCATACGGTCCTTTATAATATAGACAGAACTCAATTTTAACCAGATTGGCGAATTAACCTTCAATTTTCCCGAGACAATAGTTCCTTTGCATTTGAAATGACAGATACCTCTCCATTCATCCAAAGTATCCGCGAACGCCTCGCTTTACCACTCCCTGGACGCGAAGCCCAGTATAAAATGGCTTTTGCCCATCGGGTAGAAGAACTTCAGCGCAGACTCAATCCGCCAGATAATGCCAAAACCGGCTGTGTGCTCCTATCGCTTTGGGAGGCAGAAGGCACCTGGCATACAGCACTGATCCGGCGCACTGAAAATCCTCGGGACCGGCATAGCGGTCAAATTAGTTTTCCGGGAGGGCGCCACGACGAGACTGATGGCTCCTTTGCATTCACCGCCCTGCGTGAAGCCCATGAAGAAATTGGAATCCCTCCCAGCCAGGTGGAGATACTGGGCACGCTGACAGAACTTTATATTCCCGTTAGCAATTTTTCGGTCTACCCGTTCATTGGGCTGCTCCAGGAGCCACCAAGCTTTCAGTTGCAAGCCGGTGAAGTGGAGCAGGTATTCTCCGTGCCCCTGACTCACTTACAAAATCCCGACTTCCTCAGCACCGCCGATGTGATGGTGGGTGGCCAATTACTGGTGCGGGAAGTACCTTGTTTTATGATTGAAGACCGACCCGTCTGGGGCGCTACTGCCATGATCCTTTCTGAGTTTTTAGCCCTGCTTTCCTGATGCGCCAAACGGCCAGCTTTCCAATTGATGATCCCGAATTCTGGAAAAAGCAACTGCTTTACTGGGCTGCAGGGTTTGAACAGGGCGTTTATTTGGACAATAACACTTTGATTTTGGGGAGGGCAGTGGAGACCTCGGAGGTCTTCGAAGACCTCCGAGGTCCCCACCGCCCTCCCCAAAATCAATCCTGGGAATGCCTGGCTGCCGCTGACCCTGTCGACCTACTGGAAGTGAATGCAGGCAATGCTTTCGAACAATTAGGGGACTTTATTCAACATACAAATGATTGGCTTTTCGGTTTCTTAGGTTACGATCTAAAAAACGAGGTGGAAGACCTTGCCAGCCAGAACTATGATGGTATTAGGCTTCCTGATCTGGGATTTTTCCGCCCGGGGACTGTCGCAAGTATTAAACCTTACAGTTTCCTGGAATCTCCTCGGATTGCTTACGTGCTGGAAATTCAAACTTTGGACCGCGCTCCTGAGGAGGTTTTTGAGGACATAAAAACAGCAGCACCTGATCCCAGATTTGGTGACAAAGAGACCTTTGAGCCCGGGAAGATTACCCTGCAGCCCCGCATTTCCAAAGCTGACTATTTGCAAACGGTTGAAGCCATTCGCCAGCACATTGCCAGAGGCGACATTTATGAAATGAATTTTTGCCAGGAGTTTTTTGCAGAAAATGCATGCATTGAGCCCGTGGCTGTCTTTGAACGCCTGAATGAGATCGGGAAAGCTCCCTTTACAACTTTCTTACGGTGGCGTGACCGATACCTGCTTTCAGCCAGCCCCGAACGTTTTTTAAAAAAGGAAGGTCAAAAATTAACCACCCAACCCATCAAAGGCACGCGCCGTCGCGGAAAATCTCCGGAAGAAGATGAAATCATCCGACAGGAACTGGCCGCCAGTGAAAAAGACCGATCTGAGAATGTGATGATCGTGGATCTGGTTCGGAATGACTTTTCACGCAATTGCCTGCCCGGATCCGTAGTGGTAGAAGAACTCTGCGGCATTTATTCTTTCGCCACCGTGCATCAAATGATCTCTACCGTGAGCGGGATTTTGCCCAAATCCCCCATTGACCCCATTGACCACATTCAAACAATTGACCACATTAATCCAATTGACCACATTCCCTTAAATGCCCTCCGCGATTGTTTCCCCATGGGCAGCATGACCGGTGCACCCAAAGTAATGGCGATGGAACTCATTGAGCGCTACGAGCGGAGCCGCCGGGGCTTGTATTCCGGAGCCGTAGGGTATTTTGCACCGGACGGTAATTTTGATTTCAATGTGGTGATCCGCAGCATTTTGTACAACGCTGCTTCGCACTACGTTTCGGCACAAGTGGGCGGCGCGATCGTGTACGATTCTGTGCCTGAGCAGGAGTACGAGGAATGCATGGTGAAAGCTGAAGCCATGATGCGGGCATTGGCTATTGGCAGCTGAATTATAAGCTTGGTTATGTTTCGAACCCAAATGCCTGTAAATTATTGATGGTCAATACCTTGCACCTCACTCTTCTATCTATTTTATAAACCTGAATCCAGGCCTTTTCAATTTATCGTAAAAGTACGATAAATTTTTCCTTCAAAAATTTGCAGCTTCAAATATTCATCGTATTTTTGCGATATAATTTCTAAACCCTCTATATGGCCACCCATAAAAAAGAAGCTTTCGGGCAGGACGAACAAGAACTCGCGGAACTCGCCAAAGCACTCGCGCATCCGGCCCGGATCGCCATTTTGAAAGAATTGGCCAAGCGAAACACCTGCGTCTGCGGGGAAATCGTAGAAGTCCTGCCGCTTGCACAAAGTACGGTGTCCCAGCATCTTAAAGAATTGCAACAAGCAGGGCTAATTCAAGGTACCGTAGACGGAGTCAAATCCTGCTATTGCATCAATAGGGATACATTTCAACGATTTGAGCAAATGTTGAAATCGTTTTTTGTAAGCACTGCCAACCAGCAGTGCTGCTGACCCCACGTTTACTAAACCTTAAAGGTTTTGTAAACGTATCTCCAAATCTTTTAAACCATTTTTTTGTCCAAAACCATCGCATTTTTACGATAAAACAAACCTCAGACCCGAAGCCCCCAATTCACCAAATCCACCATTCAACAACAAACAATCACAGCTATGCAAACTGCAGAACAGATTAAAACCGTCGTCCGGGAAAAATACTCAGAAATTGCACTTCAGGACAAAAGCTGCAACGAAGCCTCCTGCTGCGGCGTGGGCACACCGGGTACCTACACCATTATGGCCGACTCCTATACCGAACTCGAGGGATATAACCCGGATGCTGATCTGGGTTTAGGTTGTGGACTTCCTACCCAATTTGCCCAGATCAATCCGGGCGATACCGTACTCGATCTAGGTTCGGGCGCAGGCAACGATGCTTTCGTGGCCCGTGCAGAAACCGGAGCAACCGGAAAGGTCATTGGTGTGGATTTCACCCCGACCATGATCCGACGTGCCCGCAAAAACGCGGAGAAATTGAATTTCCATAACGTAGAATTCCGCCAGGGCGACATTGACGATCTACCCGTTTCCGACAATTCCGTAGACGTTGTCGTGAGCAACTGCGTGCTTAACCTGGTGCCTGACAAACCCAAAGTGTTCAACGAAATTCTGCGCACCTTGCGCCCTGGAGGTCATTTCAGTATTTCAGATATTGTATTGGTTGGTGAATTACCTGACACTTTGCGCAATGCAGCCGAAATGTATGCCGGCTGCGTATCCGGAGCCATTCAAATGGATGAATACCTTGATATCATTCGCCGGACGGGTTTTGAAAATCTGAGTGTTCAGAAACAAAAACCAATTCTTATTCCTGACGACATCCTGCTGGAATATTTGTCTCCAGAGGAATTGAAAGACTTTATTGCCTCTAAAACCGGCATTTTTAGCATCACCGCCTACGCGGAAAAACCTGGGGGGGATCCGGCTCAAAAAGCAGTTCACACTGAAAAACGCAAGGTTGAAATGCGGAACCTGGCTACGGAAGTGGGTAAGGCCAGCTGTGCGCCTGGAAGTGGGTGTTGCTAGGCAAGTATACGAACTTTGAAGACCTATAAGGTTTTAAAAACCTAATAGGTCTTAATTCATTAATTGGAGGACCCCAACAATCAATTGTATCTATTTCCTTGTCTTTCAATATTTTATTCCCATCATGTCCATCCTTCTAAAAACAGTCCACCCAGATCAAATACCAGGTTTGATTGATTTTTTACAAAAAGCCAATCTGCCTACCAGCGATTTACCATCAGATTTGTCTGGCTTTACCCTGGCCATGGATGAAACGCAAATTGTAGGTTCTGCCGGGGTGGAATGGATGGGCAAAATCGGGCTGCTTCGTTCGGTTGCCGTGGCCGACACCCACCGCAATCAAAAACTCGGTCAGCAACTTTTTGAGGCGGCCATGGAATACGCACGGACAAAGCAGGTTCAGGAAGTCTTTTTAATTACTGAATCCGCAGATTTATATTTTGGAAAAAAAGGCTTCCGTCGTGTGGATCGAGATGCTATTCCCGTTGAAATCCTCGAAACAAAACAGTTTTCAGCACTTTGTCCTTCTTCGGCAGTGGTGATGACCATGAATCTGGACTGAACAAACCAAGCACGCTTACCTGAACCAACTATACCCACATGCGATTTTTTACGCCAAGGGTCCTCCCCTTGCTCCTTCTTGTTTTGATGGCCAACTCAGGCCTCGCTCAAACTTTTTACGGCCAGGTGACCGATGCCAAAGCGGTACCGCTGCCTGGAGCTACGGTGGCATGGACGGGTACCAGTATAGGCGCCAGAGCGGATGAAAACGGCGAATTCACCCTACCCTACCCGCGTGACACGGTTCAAAAAACCTGGCAGTTGTCAGCCATTTTTGGCGGTGCGCGGGACACCTTTAACATTGATGATCTGCACAGCTATTGGACGGTGGCCATTTCAGCCAATGTCACCTTGCAGGAAGTGACCATAAAGGATGAGGTGACGGGCGCGTTCATCTCTGTTTTACAGCCTGTTAAAACGGAGATCATCAATAGATCTGAGTTGCGCAAGGCTGCTTGTTGCGACCTTGCAGGTTGTTTTGAGACCCAAAGCACAGTCCAGCCTACCACCACCAATATCTTAACCAATGCCAAAGAACTGCGCATCCTCGGACTCAGTGGCGTGTACAATCAGGTGCTGGTAGATGGCCTGCCAACGATCCAGGGATTGACGTATACCTACGGCACCGGTACCATCCCGGGCAGTATGCTGGAAAACATCTGGGTGGTCAAAGGCGCCAACTCCGTGCTTCAGGGCTACGAAGGCATGGTCGGGCAGATCACGGTATTCCCCCGGGAAGGCGGCCTTGCTGAACCGGTGACCGCTGATGTGCTGGTCAACAGCTTTGGCGAAAAACACCTGAACGCTGGCTTTGCCACAAAAAAAACAAAGTGGACCAATTACCTGGCCCTGCATACTTCACAGCCCGGTGGCAAATGGGACCGCGACGACGACACCTTCCTGGATCTGCCACGACTGACCCGGTATTCTGTTTACAACAAGTGGCGCTACCGAAAAGAAAATGAAAATGGCTTAAGTGCCTTTATCGGAGCTCGATTCGTCACCGAAAAGCGCATCGGTGGACAAAAAAACTTCGATCCAAAAATCGATGAAGGAACCACCAATGCCTACGGCCAAACCGTTCGTTTCCAACAGCCTGAGATCTTTAGTAAAACAGGCTGGCGCTTTGACGCCAACCACAAGATCTCCCTTTTGGCCTCTTTTGTGGCCCAAGATCAAAACTCCTGGTTCGGCCTGACACAGTACGACGCCAGGCAGCGTCATGCCTACGCCAACCTGCAATACGAACTTTTTTGGGGTACAAACAAAGTACAGGAGCTGAAAACCGGCATCAGTTTCCGGCATTTCAACTTAAACGAAACCATTGGATTTGCAATTGCTGACACCTTGGGCCGGAGTTTCGGCGGGAATTACCGACGCGAAGAAAATATCCCGGGAGTCTTTGCGGAAAACACCTTCCATTTCCAGGATGATCGCTGGGTTTGGGTAGCGGGTGTTCGCGCAGATCACCACAACGAATTTGGTTGGTTTGCCACGCCGCGCACCATGCTGCGCTTTAACCCCAATCCCAATCTCGATTTGCGGGGTAGCATCGGTACGGGTTGGCGCACAGCTAATCTTTTCCCGGAAAACATCGCCTTGTTGGTGGGAAGCCGCGATATCTTATTTGCTGAAACCCTGCGGCCTGAACAATCCTGGAATGCCGGAATCAACGCCACTCATCGTTTCAAACTTGGAAAAATGAGCCTGACGGCCACCGCTGATCTTTACCACACGCGGTTTCAAAATCAGTTTTTCCCGGATTATGATAGCAACCCAAACCAGGCCATTATTGCCAATTTCACCGGAATATCCAGAAGTAATGGTCTGCAATTGGAGCTCAGCGCAGCCTTGAATCGTCTTCTGGAATTGCGCACCGCCTATAATTTCCTGGATGTATACCGCCAACAAAACGGGGAGAAAGTGCTGCTCCCCTTCAATCCCCGGCACAAAATACTGGGCGTCGCCACCTTCCGCCCCCCCGGCGAACGCTGGCAGCTTGATGTCAACCTGCACTGGTACGGACCGCAGCGATTGCCCGATACCCAGCTCAATCCGGAGAACCTGCGGCGGCCGGACCAATCTGAAGCTTACTCGGTGACCGGTATGCAAGTCCGTAGAGCCTTCAAGCGCTTTGATCTGTTTGCAGGCTGTGAGAATCTGTTTGATTTCCGTCAGAAGCGCCCGATTCTGGGTTGGGAACAACCTTTTGCCCGGGGATTTGATCCTTCATTTGCCTGGGGACCGACCCGTGGACGGGAGTTTTATGTGGGCTTTAACTTTAAAATTGAACGGAAAAATGAGCAAAACTGACCTCATGCTTGGCCTGTGGGAAGAGGGCCGTACCAGACTGACCAATTTGTTGCCCGGCATTACCCCGGCCGACCTTTCCCGCCGCCTGCACCCACAATCCAATTCTTTGGGTTGGTTGCTCCGGCACATCGGTGAAGTGGAGCATTTATTTGCCAAAAATGTATTTGGTCAACCCATTGAAGTTCGGGCTTCTACCATAGGCCCGTTGGCCAAAGACCATGGTCAATTCACCGATTTGGATGCCCTGATTGAACATTTGGAGGATGCCCACCGGGTGTTGCGCGCTGCATTTGAAAAACAAACCGATGCGGATTGGGAGCTCTATATCGAAACAAAAGAATTTGGACGAAAGACAAAGGCGGAAGCACTGGCTCGGATTTCTACCCATACTGCTTGGCATGGCGGTCAGATTTCGTTGATTTTGAAATATGGGCAGTAGCTCTAAGGTGTCATCTGCGAGGTACGAGCTGGTGATATCTCAGAGCGGCCAATTACGCAATTTAAGAGCGGGGCGACATCTAAAAAACAGCATGGAATGAGATTTCACCTGCTCGTTCCTCGCAGATGACACCTCATTCCACCAACGAATCCTGTACCAATAACAGTCCACTTTAAAATATGAGTCAAAACAATACTCCTGCCCCCAAGCGCCTAGGGTTTCTAGACCGCTACCTCACCCTCTGGATCTTCGCCGCCATGTTTATTGGCGTTGGGATGGGTTATTTTGTCCCCGGAACCGCCGACTTTATCAACCAATTTCAAAGCGGCACCACGAACATCCCCATTGCCATCGGACTGATCCTGATGATGTACCCGCCTTTGGCCAAGGTAAAATACGAGGAGTTACCTAAGGTGTTCCAAAACAAGCGTGTTCTGGGACTTTCGCTGGTGCAAAACTGGCTGATCGGGCCCGCGCTGATGTTTATTCTGGCCATTGTATTTTTGCAGGACAAGCCGGAATACATGGTCGGACTGATCATGATCGGAATAGCCCGTTGTATTGCCATGGTAATCGTCTGGAACGATCTGGCCAAGGGCGATAATGAATATGTGGCCGGTTTAGTGGCCTTAAACAGTGTATTTCAGGTGCTTTTTTACAGCGTATATGCCTGGTTTTTTGTGACCATTCTGCCGCCTTTGTTTGGTATTAAAGGCGTGGAAGTCAACGTCAGTATCAGCCAGATCGCAGAAAGCGTATTCATCTATCTGGGCATTCCGTTTATCGCAGGTATGATTACACGCTATACTTTGATCAAAAGCAAAGGCAAGGCCTGGTACGAGCAGGTGTTTATTCCGAAGATCAGCCCGATTACGCTCATTTCGCTGTTGTTCACCATCGTAGTGATGTTCAGTTACAAGGGCAATCTGATCGTTCAAATCCCGATGGATGTGGTGCGGATAGCGATTCCCCTGGTCATCTATTTCGTTGTCATGTTTTTCAGCGCCTTCTTCCTGGCCAAACGCGCCGGGGTGGATTATGCCAAAAGCACCTCGCTGGCTTTCACGGCTGCCGGCAACAACTTTGAACTGGGCATTGCGGTAGCAATTGCGGTTTTCGGCATCAATTCCGGGGTGGCATTTGCCGCGGTGATTGGGCCGCTCATTGAAGTTCCGGTGCTGATATTACTAGTCAATGTGGCGTTGAAGCAACAAAAGAACTTCGCATAACCACATTGGCCACATGGATCATATTGATCACATTCATCCCATTTTTTATGAAAATCGCTCTATTCTCCGACATCCACGCCAATTTACCTGCCCTCGAAGCCTTCTTTGAGGATGTAGAAAAACGCCAGCCCGACCAGGTTTTCTGCCTCGGCGACTTGGTAGGCTACAACATCTGGCCCAACGAGGTCATCAACGAAATACGCCGCAGGGGCATCCCGACCATTGCCGGCAACTACGACTTCGGCATTGGCCACGCCACAGATGACTGCGGCTGCGCTTACAAAACCGACGATGAAAAAGCCAATGGTGCTGTGTCCATTTCCTTCACCAATAAAATTGTGGAAGCCAGGGAGCGTCAATATCTTAAGGAATTACCCAGGCACATCCGCGTCGAATTGGAGATGCAAGAAGGCCATCCCATTTCGCTCCTGCTGGTGCATGGCAGCCCGCGCAAGATCAACGAATACCTGTTTGAGGACCGGGAGGAGGCCAGTATGTTGCGCATCTTGGAAGGCGCTCATGCGGATATCCTTTGTTTTGGACACACGCACAAGCCGTATCACCGCATACTCAATTCTGGCACAGATGCCGAACCTCATTTTCATCATGCCATCAACATTGGCTCGGTGGGCAAACCGAAAGACGGCGATCCCCGTGGCGGCTACGTCCTGCTAGAACTGGACGAGCACAGCAATTTGAGAAACAAAAACAGCATTCGGGTGGAGTTTGTGCGGTTTGAATATGATGTAGAAAAGGCGGCTGAAGCGGTGGAGCATAGCCCTTTGCCGAATGCTTATGCGACGGCATTGCGGATGGGTAGGTAGCAGGTCGCATACTCGGTCAAACAAACCTGTTGTCTGTGCTACAACAATATTTGTCGTATTTTACCCGGTATCCCCCCTGCTCTTTTTTGGGCCGGAGAATAACTGAATCAAATCGGGTTGTTAAATACGATGAAACAAGTTATTACGTCCCTGCTTTCCCTGACGCTTTTTATGGTGACTTTTCAAACGCTCGCCTCCGCCCAACAAAATCCAAGCATAGGGGAAAGCATGCAGGGATCCCTCGACACCGCCAAGTCTCACTTCTTGGCCAACGTCTCCCACGAACTGCGCACCCCGCTCGCGCTTATACTCGGCCCCATCGGCACCCTCCTGAAAGACAAGCAACTGACCGGCAAACCAGGCAATCTGTTGCAACTGGCCCGGAAGAGCAGCAAACAACTCGAACAATTGGTCACCGACATCCTGGACCTGGGTAAAATGGAAATGGGCAAAATGGAATTGGACGAAAAGCCGACCGCGCTGGCACCTTTTTTCCGCAGCTACTTCACCCAGTTTGAGTCGCTGGCCGAAAGCAGGCATATTGATTTTTCGCTTGACGTGGCTGTGGACAATGACGTGGTAGCTCTTTTAGATCAAGCCAAATGCCGCCAAATTCTGAACAACCTGCTCTTCAAAGCCTTCAAATTCACTCCGACGGGTGAACGTGTGGCAGCCAAACTATCGCTGAGCGATGGTACGATCCAACTAAGCGACACCGGCCCCGGCATCCACCCGTACGATCTGCCGCATCTATTCAACCGCTACTTCCAAACCACCCGACCCGACAAACCCGCCGAGGCGGCACGGGCATTGGCCTGGCCCTCTGCCACGAGTACGCACATTTGTTTGGTGGAAAAATTGAGGTGAAAAGTATGCTTGGGCAAGGGACGACGTTTCGGGTATGGATCCCCGTCAAACGCGCCGACAACGCAAACATCTCGGATCTTGCCCCCAAAATCCTTGATCTCGGTCTGAAGTCAGAGCCCGCGCCAACTTACAGCGCGAGCTGAAGCGCGGGACAAACTGAACGCCTTGCGCATTGGCGTGGACGATTACATGACCAAGCCCTTCGACGAAGAAGAATTGCTGGCAAGGATTGAAAATTTGTTGAAAAACCAGGCCGCACGATTGGAGGCGGCCGCTGATGAAAGTGTGGCACCCCTCGAAGGTGTGCCACACTTGTCGCAGCCTGAACGGGAATGGTTGGAAGGCTTTGAGGCTTATCGCCGGAAAAATCTTTCCAGTGATTTGCTTAGCGTCTCAGCACTCGCACAAACATTCGCCATGAGTGAATCCACGCTGCTGCACCAGTTGAAACGCCTCACGGGGCTTTCGCCGATTCAGTACTTACAAGAGATGCGACTTGATGAAGCCCGCCACCTTTTAGAAAACCGGAGTTACGATTCTATCACTAAAGTGGCCTCGAAAGTCGGTTATGAAGATGCCCGCTCCTTCTCCAGGAGCTTCAAGCAGCGCTTTGGAAAATCGCCTTTTCACCCCCAAAATCAACCTGAAAAACAAAAAATGCGTCGTGGATTCAACCCCACGGCGCATTTTTTTCTAATAAAATCAAACCTCTAAACCTTGCCTGTTACATCCATTTTGAAAGGAACCGAATCAATTCCCCCCTCAGGTCATTGAACATTTTCTCGAACGTTTCTACACTTTCGCGTTGTTTGGGATGGTCTGGGAACTGTTTGTGGTCAATAGCAGTTGGGTTTTGTTTAACTGCGGCTTCAAGCTGTGATTCGTGGGCCCTTATTTCATGATTTAAGATATCAATCTGCTCTCTTTGAATGATCAATTGATTTTGATACCGTTCTACCAGCGCAAGCACTTCTTTTGACGTATTCTTTTGGGCTATTTCTGAGATCCGCTTGGCCATGATCGAAAGCTCGTCTTTGTAGAATAAGAGCATGTTCAACCAAGTCTTGTGCTCCTCGTGCAGTTGATAAATCGTTTTTTTACTGTCCATAGTTTTAGAATTTTATTGGATGATAAGTCCCGGGACTTAGTACCCCACAAATATCCTGCGGGAACCTATTTTGGTGGGTGACAACCGTCATCCACGGAGATGATCTATCATCAAATAATTTCTATCTCGCCAGGTATCCACCATCCACCGGGTAATAGCTGCCAGTAACAAAGGAAGACCGGTCGCTACTTAACCATAGGATCAGCTCCCCGACTTCCTCACTTTTTCCAAGCCGGCCGATAGGATGTAATGCTACCAACTGTTGTTTCATTTCAGCATTCAATGCATTGAGCAAAGGTGTATCAATGAAGCCGGGTCCAACGGCGTTGATCCGGATATTTTGGGCTGAGTACTCCAAGGCGGCCGTTTGGGTAAGACCGATGACGCCGTGTTTAGCGGCGGCGTACCCCGCTGAGCCGGCAAATCCAACCGAGCCTAAGATGGACGAAACGTTCACAATACTGCCGCCGCCATTTTTAAGCATCGCCTGTATCTGATATTTCATTCCATAGAACAAGCTGTTGAGGTTGATGCCGATCACCTTTTGCCAACCTTCGATACTCATCTCCGCAACTGGATTTAATTCGCCGCCAATCCCGGCGTTATTCACGGCAACATCCAGTTTCCCATAAGTTTTGACCGCGAAGTCCACCAAGGCTTCCATCTCTTCCGGTTTGGCAACGTCTGTTTTAAAAAACGAAGCCTTCCCGCCGTTTGAATTGATCTGATCGACAAGCACCTCCCCTTCGGATTCCTGTATATCTGACACCACGACGTTTGCACCGTATTTTGCAAATATCTCAGCTGTGGCTTTCCCAATTCCGGACGCAGCGCCCGTGATGATCACTATTTTATTTTTCATGGTGACAAGTTTTTAATGTACCCACAAAATTCGGGGATTCCCAGCACGAAACCGTGCATAATTCATGGAATTTGTTGCATAATTCACAGGTATCACACTAAATTTTATTGTGACAAGATGCCGCTGAAAATGAAGAAAAGGCGGCGAAGAAATGTACTTCCCCGGAAGCATTTGCACCGGAAACACAGTTGCGCAAGTCTGTCTTTTCCGTGCTAATCCAATCAAATTCACTAAAATTGCGTCGTGGAACCACCCCCGCAGCGCATTTTTTTGCAACAATCCAACTTATTATGCAACCTCCGACTTTAACACTTGTCAATAAGAGAGACTAACAAAATGGACGCCACACAAACGCATCACGACCTTATTGAACGCTGCCGGGAAGGCCGGCGCGACGCTCAGTTCGAGTTGTACAAACTGTATTCACGTGCCATGTACAACACGGCGCTGCGCATGGTGCGGCATCCGCATGATGCAGAGGATCTTTTGCAGAGCGTGTTTGTGGAGGTTTTTACCAAGTTGGAGTCGTTTCGGCATGAGAGCAGTATCGGTGCCTGGATGAAGCGGATCACGATCAATAAATGTATCAACTTCCTGAAAAGCAGGAAGTTAGAGCTGACAGAACTGACTGCTACCCATGACCGCTCGGATACCACCGACCACACCCAGGAGCCCGTCTGGTCGGTAGAAAAGATCAACCAGGCCATTGAAAAGTTGCCGGACGGATATCGTGTGGTATTCAGTTTATACGCGGTGGAAGGGTATGATCATGAGGAGATCGGGCAGATTTTGGGTGTTACGGAAGCTACTTCAAAATCTCAGTATAGTCGGGCGAAAGCAAAATTGAGGGAAATGCTTTCATCAAATGTGGTCAATTAGTGGAATGTGGTCAATGTGGACAATTGGCGTTGGACCTGGGTTTTTCATTGATCACATTTGGAATTTGA
>JBILHS010000042.1:0-42143 GCA_044350425.1 Saprospiraceae bacterium
GGTGAACCTGCGGAAGAAATGGTAGAAGGCTTGCCGGGAGTTTCCGATGCACTGATTGGAGCGCATGAAGAAGCTGCTGAACTGGCCATCTGGGTCATGGAGGCACTCGGCCTGCTTTCTTTAATTTCACTTTTTATCAAATTTAAAAACGCAAGTTCCGCCAAAACTTTGCTTGGAATCACGTTCGCTCTGAGCCTGATCACCTTCGGGTTGATGGCCCGTACAGGATATCTGGGTGGCCAAATACGTCACTCGGAAATTCGAAGCGGGGTAGCAGGGGAAGTACCTGCCGGGGAGATCCTAGGTGGCGAAAAAGACGACGATTAAGCCATGAGAATACTACTGGCAGAAGATGAAACCTCCATCGCAAACTTCATCAAAGAGGGTCTGGAAGAAGAAAATTTTGCGGTGGATGTAGCGGATAATGGCAAAAAAGGCCTCGAAATGGCGCTTGAAAATCTGGACGAATATGACCTCCTTTTGCTCGACTGGATGCTACCAGGCCTGAGCGGCATTGAGATCTGCCGTGCCGTCCGCAAGCAAAACCTGCAGGTACCCATTATTTTTCTGACTGCCAAAGACACGGTAGACGACGCGGTTTTTGCACTTGAAACCGGGGCCAACGATTTTATCCGAAAACCCTTTTCCTTTGAAGAGATGCTCGCCCGTATCCGTGTTTTATTGCGCAGTAAAACAGGTGAGCAAACGATTTTTCGCTATAAAAACCTGGAAATGAACCTGGAAACCCACCGGGTGATCAAAAACGGGAATGAAGTAGAGCTGACTCAAAAAGAGTTTGCATTACTGGAATACCTGCTGCGCAACAAAGGAAAAGTGTGCCGCAGGACCCGCATCATCGAAAAAGTATGGGACATCAATTTCGACCACAGCACCGCCGTCATTGATGTCTACATCAACTTTTTGCGCAAAAAACTGGAAGACCCGGATGCGAAAGAATCCTTCATCACTACCATTCGGGGCATTGGTTATCGCATCAATGATGAGGGATGAAAAGGAGCATCAGGAGGTGGAGATGAACCCCACTTTCATCCAGATTACGGATAGAGCAGGTGTGTTGATTTTTCTTTCTGCCAATATGAAAAGTAACCATTTGCCCTTTAATCCTTCCTTGAAAACAGATCAGTTTTTCAACAATCAGTTTGATAGTAAGAAAATTCGGCAAGGTCAATTTCCGATTTTCGATCGGGACGGTCTCGCCCTTGCTCAATTGAGTGTGGGCATTTCCCGGGCTGAATCCGCGCTCGTGCTTCACAATCTCTTCCTGACCTTATTGATCGCATTCCCATTGTTGAGCCTGATCTTTTATTGGGCCTCGTCCTTTGCAGCCGGACAAGGCATCGCCCCCATCCATCAATTGATCGATGCCGCCAACAAAACAGACGATCAAAACAGGGGCATCCGCCTACCCCTGCCTCCGCGTCGCGACGAAATCTACTTACTCGCTACCACCATCAATGCACTGCTTCAGCGTATTGAGCACAGCCTGCAGCGCGAAAAACAAATCACAGCAGACATCTCACACGAACTCCGCACACCCTTGGCAGGTATTCGCGGAAACCTTGAAGTTTTACTTCGTAAACGCCGCGAACCCGAGCAATACGAACTAAAGATCGAACAGGTGCTCCGCGAAACGGACCGGATGAATAAACTTTTAGAGCAACTGCTGCAATTGTCCCGCATCGAAACCGGCCATATAAAACCCAATACTGAGCAGATCGAATTGCAGCCCTTTTGTACTTCTTTTTTAAAAAAATGGGAAACTTTATTGGCTGAAAAACAACTGCATCTTGAACTGGTCATCCCACCTAAAACCACGATTCTGGCTGATGCCAGTTTATTGGAAGTCATCCTGGGAAACTTACTCAGCAACACACTAAAATACGGATCGAAAGGGTCCACATTGAGCATATCCTGGAACGAAGCTACCCATACACTCGCTTTTGCAGACAATGGCCGAGGCATCTCAACCGAACATTTACCGCATATTTTTGATCGGTTTTATCGTGCTGACGCTTCCCGAAACACAAAAATTCCCGGGACCGGACTGGGGCTTTCCATCTCCAAAAAAATGGCTGATTTACAAGGCATTCAATTGACGGTGCAAAGTGAAGCGGGGCGGGGCACCACCTTTTTCATGCAATTAAAAGTAAAAACATGATCTCCTCCACCCATCTGCACGCCATGCTCGTGCACTTCCCTATTGCGTTACTGCTTGTTGGTTTTTTATCTGAAGTCCTGGGCTTGTTCAGTTCCAAAATCTTCTTCCGGCAGGCCGCGCTGTATCTTTTGATATTGGGCACCGCTGGCGTTGTAGCTGCCTTTTTCAGCGGTGATGCTGCCGGTTCCGGGATGGAAGAAGGAAGTATGGGCAAAGCCTTGGAGCTCCATGAACAGGCGGCACAGTTTACCCTTTGGCTTGCGGTAGCTGCGGTACTGCTCCGGGGTGGGGCTGAATTATTGAAACAGCACCAGAAATGGGTCAGGATTGCAGCTTTCCTGTTCTTTACCTTATCCACTATTGCAGTTGCGCGAACGGGCTATCTGGGCGGCCAACTGGTATTTAAACACGCTGCCGGGGTAGAACTTATACTAGGATTAGAGTGATTTTAAAGATTTTAGTGATACAAATGCTTAATTTCAAAATGATTGAAAATCATCCTTGTTCAAAACCACGCTGTGTTGGCTATAGTATTGATTAAGTAACCGGACATAGTACTGGTTTTTAAGGTGATTTTAAACAAAAGCAATGGCATCCTTAATCCATGCTCCCCCACTTTTGTACCAACATTCACTAACAATCTAGACAACAAACACAATCATGAAAAAGCAAATTATTCTCCCAATCCTGGCTGCATTTATTGCAATGGGTATGTTTACCGCCTGCAATAACACGGGCAAAAACGACAAACTTCAGGAGCCCCTTACTGCACCTGCAACAGAGACTTCCAGTAAAAACGAGGGCACTGAAAAAGCAACTTCAGCCACCCAGGCCACTGTGATAACCAACCTCACAGATGCCTTGATCGGTGAGACCACCGCAAGTGCCAAGTATGCAGCCTATTCAAAAAAGGCACAAGAGGAAGGATTACCTCAGATCGCAATGCTGTTCAAAGCAGCCTCTGCTTCAGAAAAAATACACGCCAACAATCACCAGGCAGTTTTGGAAGATCTGGGCGCAAAGATCCCGGACGTGAAGCCTGTATTCACGGTTAAAACAAGCCTGGAGAATCTGCAAGATGCCATCGCAGGGGAATCTTATGAGATCAGCACCATGTATCCTGAATTTTTGGCCAACGCCAAGACTGTGGGTAGTCAGATGGGTATGATCAGCTTGAACTATGCTTACAAAACGGAGCAGAAGCACAAATTGCTTTATGACAAAGCCTTGGCAGCATTACAAGGCAACCAGGTAAAAACGCTTTCCATGGAATACTATATCTGTCCTACCTGCGGCAATACTTATGACGCAAAACCGCCCAAACGCTGTGGAATCTCTATGACCAATGCTGATAAATTTGTGCGCATAGAAAACGTTTAAATAGCTGCCCCAGCCTTGAGCCAGCCAACTCAAAAGCCCTGCAAGAGAAAAAAGACGACGACGACTAAAAAGAAATGAATGGAAATGAGAATGGGCCGCCAAAATCAGTGAATTTTGGCGGCCTGTTTATTAAATAGCACAAAGGGCAACTACCATGGCAGAAAAATCCGAACAACTCCAATTAGAAGTAGACACCGCCTTCCTTTACGAAAGTCTCGCAAACATCCAGGAAGATGCCTCCACCGCAGAAGTTTTGCGGGAACTGGCTGGTATTGAAAGAAGTCACGCAGAACATTTTCTGGCTAAGGCCAGGGAGTCCAACCCTGATTTTCAGTTGCCACCGCCCAGCCGCCGTGCCCGTATCCAGTTAAAATTAGGTGGCGTATTTGGTTATGATTTTATCATTGCCAACCTGTCGTCTGTGGAGCGAATGTTGGCCAAGTCCACCATTGAACAAAAACTCCAGCAGGGAGAAAAACCCAATGGTTTTGAGCACAACCACCTCAAAATACTGGAATCAATTTCCCAAAACAGCACGGCCAACGTCTCCGGAGGATTCATGTCCAAAATGGAAGGCCGGCACAAATCTGTGGGAGGCAATGCACTGCGGGCGGCCGTTCTGGGTGCAAATGACGGTCTGGTATCCAACATGAGCCTTGTGATGGGCGTCGCAGGCGCTGCAGTAGGAAACAATACTATTTTGCTGACCGGTTTGGCAGGTTTGCTGGCGGGGGCGATCTCCATGGCACTAGGCGAATGGCTTTCGGTTCAGAGTTCCCGGGAGTTGTTCATGAAACAGATTGCCCTAGAAGCGGAGGAATTGGAAGCCTCTCCGGAGCATGAAGAGCTCGAACTGGCTCTCATTTACCAGGCCAAGGGGATGGAAAAATCAAAGGCTCAGGAAATGGCCCACAAGATCATGCTGGACAAAGACACCGCGCTGGATACCTTGTTACGAGAAGAACTTGGAATTGACAAAGCTGAATTGGGCGGCTCCGCCTGGGAAGCAGCCCTGACCTCTTTCTTCTTGTTTGCGATGGGCGCCATCCTGCCCGTTTTGCCTTTCTTTTTCACCAGTGGCCGCGAAGCGATCTATATCAGTTTGATCCTAAGCGTTTTCGGTCTGTTTGGTATCGGCAGCGCAACCTCGCTGTTCACCGGAAGATCTGTCTGGTTTTCAGGTGCCCGGCAGGTAGCATTTGGTTTGATCGCTGCTGCCATTACCTATGGTGTGGGTCACTTGATCGGAGTTTCCATCGGAGGATGATCTTGCCAAGCGTAATGGGTATGTTGAGCCTTAATACCAGATAGGATTTATTTGCTTGCTTATTCTATTTCAATAAATGTCACTTTTTCTCCAGATGGAGGGGAGGTGACATTTCTATTTTCAGCAAAACACTCCAATGCAATTTTACCACGCTTCATATCAAACCTGCCCCAATTGAGGGTTTAAAATTTGGCGGCCGGGTAGTGGGGTGCGCACCTTTGTAACATCAAAAAGAGATTACAGAAAATATCGGGGTAGGCGGCTATGCAGGGTATGCCTCCTCGCGCTACAATTACAGTGGCTTCAATGATCTGAACTATCACTGAACCTACAATTATATCATGCTGGGCGCCAGAGCTGCGTACCCTTATGCCCTTTATAAAGAACCTAAATTAGACACCTATGGTGGTATGATGTTGGGATTCACCATCGCTAATGCCCGATTCTATTCGAATGATCCATCCCTGAATCAAGCTCCGGGTGGCGATAATTCTATGGATGGTAATACGGGTATAATCACCATAAGAAATGTTAATCGGAGTACAAAAAAGGTGCGTAGCGCCGGAACATACGCGCCCTAAAGCATAGAGTTCCGGTGCTACGCACCTCTAAAACACTTGAACCCGGGCTTTCTCTACCGACGTTTGAGTGCTATGAGCTTGTCCACAATCCTGTTATTCTGTAATCAGGTCAATCTAAAACTGGCCACTCCCAGCAAGCCTTTTTCAGAATATACCGAGACGATATAGGTCCCTTTTTTCAAACGGTCTTCCAGCTTATAACTCAATTCAATCCGTTGGTTATCAATGACATTTTGCAATTGAGTCATTTGAGCAGTAATATCCACGGCCCCTTTTTCCGTTTTCACGGTCGCATCAATGGGGTTATCGGAAGGAATCGAAATCCCTTTATCGTTGGTGATGACCATGTATAGGGATTGATTGCCCTGATAATTCACCGGCACATTGTTGAGCTCAAAGAAGACCTTCAATTCACGCGTCCGTTTAGCACGAATGGTGGGCTTATCATTGCGACGTTCCATTTCCAGACGAAAACCGGTGGCCTTATATTTGGCAGAAAGTGTTTGGCGAATCTGCGCTTCTAATTGTCGACCGAGATCGCTGATCTCCATATAAAGTGAGTCGTTGGTACCGCGGAGCCTGGCATTTTCTTCCATTAACCGGGCATTCTTCTGATCCAAAACTGCTATAATAGTTTCATATCGGTCTTTGAGGGTCTGAAGGCGTTGGACTTGCTCCCGCAGTGCCTTTTCTTCGCGGATATTCAGACGCTTCATCTCCTCCATGGCAGCCTCCTTTTCGGCTACGATGTTGGTGGTTCTTGCCAGTCGCTTTGCAAGGGTATCATTGTCGCTGCTCAAGTCTGCAAAATCAGTCTGCAATTCATCCAGATTATGCTCCAAGCCCATTTTTACGGTTAACAACGAATCCAGCATGACCTCATGTTGGGTTGCCTCCGTTTGCCTTAGTTCATTGAGGGTATTGAATCGCATCCAAGACCAAACCCCCAATGATCCGACCACGAGCAGCAACAGAATGGCCAGCAAAGCAATATTCTCCGTGGTCAGTAAGGGCGGTTTGGACTTCGGGATCATGATTTCAGGATCAGTACCCGTGGTGGGACGCAGATTGGCAATTTCCGTACCTTCTTCTTTGTCTACATTCGGCAGGTTTAATTCCGAGTGGGATTCAGGTTTTGCTTTTCGAAAAAATGAGCCTAACATATTTTACTTTTTTGTAATTTTAAATTAATTCCCCCTGGTTTTTTGTGGTTTTGGAGCAGTTTTGGTTGGTTTTATTGGTCGCGTTGACGGAGCGGGATTGGCTGTTCGTGTTGGAGGCTTCTTCTCCTCCCATTTCTGCCGGTTGTAATCCTTTGCTGCATCCGGACGGGTTTGCGGGCGTTGTACGGGCGCAGCAGGCCGATTCGTTGTGGGTATTTTGGGATCGGACACACGGGGAGGCCTTTCCGTTTTAGGCGCAGGAACTGGAACCCGGGAGTCCGGCTGCTTGCCTGAAGGATCTTTTGGTACAGGTACCGGCGAAACCCTTGTTGGTCGTTCTGCTTTGTTTGCTGGAGCGGGTTCGGGCGTAACCGGAGCTTTAGAAGGAGCCCAATCCGATCTTTTTTCCCGGACGACCCCGTCTTCACGCTGAATATCTGCATTGGCAGCCGTTCTGGATTTTTCGATCTCAGGGTATTTTCGGGCATTTTTGGTCAAATATTCTTCCTGAGAGACCGCTTTCTCCGGATGCTTTACATTGAAATCCTTGCGGCCTTGTTCAAATTTTCCATATTCTTTCAGACGCTCCGGCAAACGGCCTTTATCCGCCAGAAACTCATCCGAAATAACGGTACGATTCTGTCGGTGCCATTCGCGTACGCCCGTTGAAATGGTCGTTCCTGAATGTCTGTGACCATAATAGTGGTTCACAAAATGGGTGGAAAGATGGTTGTAATGATTGTGGTGGTGCGGATTTGCAAAGTACCATTGGGTAAAATGATAGGAGGGCAAATACACGATCACAAAAGGGCCATTAGGATAAAAAGGGCCGCCCCAATCATACCACCAGGGGTAAGGATGCCAGCGGGGGAAAGGCTCCCACCAGGGGTAACCATACCAGTATGGATAAGGTTCGTAATAATGGTATACCTGAATATCGTTGTCCCGCCTGGGGTGATAGGCATCATTGTAGAGGTCGTCACTGTAATAATCCGAAGCGTTATACCCATTTTCTGCGATATACTCTTGCGTGGCCGATTCCAATTCAGTCCTGGCTGCAGGATCGTTTTCTATAGCAGTCTTCCAGTTATCGAGTTCTTCGGCATGCGCGCGGGCGACCGCCAGATTGAGTGAATCCATTTGCTGGATCACCCAGGACGGCTGATCCTGGTAGGTGTCCCCTACCAGAATGGTAAAGCGCAGGTCTTCATTCAGCAGATCAATGACCTCGGGCAACCCCAACAAATGCTTGAAAGCCTGTTTTGCCGGAATAGGGTACCCTGCAATCATTCGATCAAAAGCGCGCAGGGTCGTCTGGTTCAAATCTTCTATTTTCGCCAACGTGGCCATTTGTCGGCTCACTACCCCATAAGTGTCCGCTCGTTTTGATTCCGGAAGGATCTCCAGGGCTGTACGGAGCGCACCCAGATCATTTCTTTGCGAAACCAGGTTTTCTGTTAATCCCGGATACCGATTCAAGTCGTAAAAAACCTCCTGCGTGCTGCGCGGAAAGTCTTCAATCAAGGTCCGGAACGCAGCACTGGTCTTTTCGCGCATATTCTGCATTTTGACCAATATTTCCGGGTGTTTGGTACCTTCCAGAATGGCCATGCGCGTTTCGGCGGGGTACAGGACCAAGGCCTCAACGGAGGTTTTATTCTCCTCTGCCAGATCAGTAAGCAACGCAACATCTGTTTGCGCGAGCAGCGGACCCAGCAGCCCAAGGAACACCCATGAAAGCAATATTTGGAGCTTCATTTTCATAATTAAACAGGTTGATTTCACGCAAAAATGCAGCAGCCGATGACCAGATCACAAGGATCTTGGTCATCGGCTGCGATGATCTAAGGTGGATGTTGTTTATGAGTACTCGCTCACCCTCATTCCTTTTCAGCTATTTGTTGAAGGATCCTGGCTTCTTCCGCCAATTCCAACTGTTCTAAATGTGCTTCCAGATCAGCCAGCCATTTGTCTAATTGATCGGTGGCGGTGTTTTTCAAACGTTCCAACCAATGGCGGCCACTCTCTGTATAAAAAAGAAAATAGGCAGCCCCGGCAAGTACGGCCGCGGCAAGCAAGATCTCAGTGGCAGTTCTTTTTTCCATAACAGTTTAATTTTCAGGTTGATCGGTGATATTTTCGGGTGCTTTTGCAACTGGCGACTCCTGTTTTTGCAACTTTCCACGAAGGGAGGAAATGCCCCTTCGAAGTTGGCTTAGAAACTTGGTTTTAACCGTAGTCTGAGGGCCATCCTCTGCGGCAGGAACTTTAGGCTTGGATGATCTTGGAAAATATTTCAACACCACAGGTGTGATCAATTTCAATCCCAGCGCCCACTTAGGGTCCTTCACCAGCACATCTACCAAAAAGGAAATAGGCGCTGGCATCTGTCCTAAAATACTCGTGGAAGGATCGCCCGGCTTTTTTTTAGAAAAGCCCAAGGCCCCACTCACCGCTTTTTTGAGCAAATTGACCGGCTCAATCTCTTGCCGAACGGCTTGAAAGGTCTCCTTCAAATCATTGCGTTCCTGCTCGATTTGTGTTTTTAAGTCCGCTTTTCGGCGCCTGAGTTTACTTAAGCTATCCATTTTTGCTTGGGTTTTCTTCGTCCATCTCATCCAGGACGGTTTGGATAAATTTATTGCGGACAAACGGACGGATCCAACGATACACGAAATAGGCTATGGGTATAAAAATCAGTCCGGCAAGCGCGAACCCTCCGGCGCGATTGCCGATAAGATCGCCTAGCCACCAGGCAAAACCTATACAGAAAAAAAACATCACTAGTAAGGCGAAGACAAACAGCGTGAACGCCCCGGCTATTTCAGCCGCAAGCCCGGATAATTTTTCTGTTAGTGTGAGGCTAAAATAATCCCATCGGGTTTCGATATGCTGGGTGACCTGTTCTAAAAGTCGCTGCAGCAATTGTTCGGTATCGGTTTGTTCTGCCATGGTTTTGTTTAGGTTATGAATTTTTCAATGCGGCCAGTTGCTCATACAATGCGCGCTCTGCACCCGATAGTTCACGGGGTATCTCTACCAAAATTTCCACGTAAAGGTCTCCAAACTTGTCCACTGCATCATAAACAGGCATTCCAAGCCCTTTCATTCGCAATATCGCCCCGTTTTGAGTGCCCGGAGCAAGGGTCATCATTTTCTCTCCATGCAAGGTCGGAACCCTAGCCTTACCGCCCAAAACTGCTGTAATCAGACCGACGGTTTGTTTACAATGCAAATCATTGCCTGTACGCGTGTACCGTGGGTGGGAGGCAATGCGAACATTGAGCATCAGATCGCCCGTTTTTCCTCCATTGATTCCTGCCTGGCCCTTACCCCGGAGACGAAACTGCTGACCTTCCCGCACGCCCTTTTTGAGCGTCAGGCGGTACTGCTCGGAGCCTGAACCCAAAGAAAGCATTCGGGACATGCCTTCAAAGGCGTCTTCCAGAGATATCTGGACTTTAGCCTCCATATCGGCCCCATTGCGTGCCCTGGGCGCTCTGCCCCGAGCCCCCTGTGCGCCCCCAAAAAACTGACTGAAAAGATCTTCAAAACGGTCGTCATTTTCAAAATCACTGGCGTCAAAAGAAAACGGTGGCTGCTGTCTTCCAGGTCTTGGTCTCCCAGAGGCTCCCCCTGGCCGACCACCACTGGTTTGCACCTGCTCCCAGTTTTCTCCGTATTGATCGTAGAGTTTGCGTTTTTCCGGATCGATCAGTACGCTGTTGGCTTCATTTACTGCTTTGAATTTCTCCTCTGCCGCCTTATCGCCCTTGTTTTTGTCAGGGTGGTATTGAAGCGCTAATTTCCGGTAGGCCTTTTTGATTTCATCCGAACCGGCATTTTTTTCAAGGCCTAATATTTTATAAAAATCTTTAACAGCCATAATTTAGACTTGAACGGGGTTTCTAACATTTAAATCAAATTGCAAATCTATACCCATTGTCAGATATTCAGGGTGATTTTTGTCACCATAAACGTAGACCTATATCATCGTTCAGGTTTAGGCGAATAACCAATTTTGTCCCACAAAACTGTAGTGTTATGTCCACTTATATCAAAAAATTTTCGGAAATCTCTATTCAGGATCTCCCAATGGTCGGGGGTAAAAACGCCTCTCTCGGTGAAATGTTCTCCCAACTTACCCCTAAAGGTATTCTGGTTCCGGATGGTTTTGCCATTACTGCCGATGCTTATCGCTTATTTTTGAAAGAAAATAAGCTAAAACAACCCTTAGAGGCAATCGTGGCAAAGTTGGACAAAACTAATTTTTTCAACCTCGACAAAATCGGCCAGCAAGCGCGGGATCTGATCCAAAGTGCAGCACTCCCGAAAGTTATACTGGAAGAGATCAATCAAGCATATCGGGACTTGCGCGGACGTGAAAACACAAATATCTCACTCGCCGTGCGCAGCAGTGCCACTGCGGAAGATTTGCCTTCGGCAAGTTTTGCCGGTCAGTTAGAGAGTTTTTTAAACATCTCCGGCGAGGATATGCTGGTCAAAACGGTGCATCGCTGTTTTACCTCCCTGTTTACCAATCGCGCGATCAAATACCGGGAAGATCAGGGCTTTGGCAATGCGGACGTAGCTATTTCGGTCGGAGTACAAACCATGGTGCGTTCTGATCTGTCGGCCTCCGGCGTGGCATTTACCCTGGATCCTGACACAGGCTTCGACAAAGTAGTGGTCATCAACAGCATTTACGGTCTGGGTGAAAACATCGTGCAGGGCCGTTCTACACCCGACGAATTTGTGCTATTCAAACCCCATATTAGCTCCCCTTTCAATCCGATCTTTCAAAAGAAACTGGGCGAAAAAGAATGGACCATGGTCTATGCAGATGCTGCAAAAACCGGCTCTCCGGTGGACAATCAGCCCACTGCGCCCGGGAAGGGCGATGTTTTTTCTATCTCCGATGCCGATGTCATGACGCTTGGCCAATGGTGCGCTCAAATCGAGGAACACTATCAAAAGCCCATGGACATCGAATGGGCGAAAGACGGGATCACGAACAAATTATACATCGTGCAGGCGCGGCCGGAAACCGTTCATTCCAAAGAAACCAAGCAGCGCGCCGCTACCGTTCGGACGTACACGATACAGTCCAAGGGCAAAAAGCTGGCAGAGGGCATCGCGCTCGGAGAAAAAATTTCCACCGGGAAAGCACGTCTGCTGCGCACGCCCAAAGAAGCGCACCTGTTGCAGGAAGGCGAGGTGCTGGTGACCGACATCACCAACCCGGACTGGGATCCGATTATGAAACGTGCGGCAGCCATTGTCACCAACAAGGGTGGACGGACCAGCCACGCGGCCATTGTCGCACGGGAACTGGGTACCGTAGCCATTGTCGGCTCCGGGGATGCAACCGATAAGATCCACGATGGCGAAGAGATCACTGTCTCTTGTTCAGAAGGTAAAACAGGATTTATTTATGCCGGAAAAGCCGAATGGACTGTCACAGAAAAGGACATTTCCAATCTAAAAATGCCCAAAACCGCCCCGATGCTCATTTTGGGCGACCCTTCCCTGGCGTTTCAACAGTCGTTTTTACCCAATCAGGGTGTGGGCCTATTGCGTATGGAATTTATGATCACGCACCATATTCAGGTGCACCCATTGGCTTTGACCCGTTTTGAACAACTTACGGACGAGAAAGCACGGCAGGAGATCGTGCATATCACCCGGCATTACCGCGACAAGAAAGATTTTTTTGTAGACAAACTTGCCCAGGGTGTCGCTACGATCGCTGCAGCATTTCATCCACATGATGTGATCGTGCGCATGAGTGATTTCAAGAGCAATGAATACGCCAACCTGGTGGGTGGAAAACAATTTGAACCCAACGAAGAAAACCCGATGATCGGGTTCCGGGGTGCCTCGCGGTATTATTCCCCGCTGTATAAGGACGGATTTGCGCTCGAATGCAAGGCCATGAAAAGGGTACGGGAGGAAATGGGTTTTACCAATGTGAAACTGATGATCCCGTTCTGTCGGACCGTTGAAGAAGGCAAACAAGTGATCGAAACCATGCGAGAATTTGGTCTCGTGCAAGGCGAAAACGGACTGGAGATTTATGTGATGGTTGAGATCCCAAGCAATGTGCTCATGGCGGAGGAATTTGCAGAGATATTTGATGGCTTCTCAATCGGCTCCAACGATTTGACGCAACTCACCCTCGGCCTGGATCGCGATTCAGCTTTGGTGAGCGGTCTTTTCAACGAAAAAAACCCAGCCGTGATGCGGCTCATAGCCACCGCCATCCGAACCGCCCGCCGCAAAGGCATCAAGATCGGGCTTTGTGGACAAGCGCCCAGCGACATGCCGGAATTTGCGCAGTTCCTGGTCAATGAAGGCATCAACAGCATTTCCTTTAACGCTGATGCCCTGATCAAAGGGATTGAGAACATGGTCGAGGCCGAAGCCGCCGGGCCGCAGGAAAAAATGCAGATCGTGGAGGAAATGCCGGTGATGGAACGGGACCATACTTATGTAAAATCTGCGCCGGTCACGAACCCGGAATGGGAGCAGGGGGGAGATGATTGGGTGTTTTATAAGTGAGAACGAATCCAAAATAAACCTTGATCGCCGGAACTGAGAGCAGCGAGTATGCCCATTCAATTCAATATTTCAACACTCTGATTATGAAACAGATACTCATCCTCCTCTTTATGGTCGGTTTTTCGCAGGCCGCTCAAAGCCAGGCTATTTTCGATTATTGTTGGAGTTGGCAGAATCCTTTACCTCAGGGAAATCTTTTAACAGAAGCTTGTTTTATTAATCCTACAACCGGTTGGTCGGTAGGTGGATACGGAACGATTATTAAAACCATAGATGGCGGGCAAAGTTGGCAAAAGCTTGAGTCTGGCACCAATACCTATCTATATGATGTGTTTTTCTTCAATGAGCAAAAAGGCTGGGCTGCAGGTGGCGGGTATCTTAGCAGCGGTACTATCCTTTCAACGGTTGATGGCGGTATCACATGGACCAATCAACAACCAGGTTGGGTAGATGTCTTTACAGGCCTTTGTTTTATTAATGACCAAACAGGCTGGGCGGTTGGCAATGGAGGCTCAATATTCATGACAAATAATAGTGGATTGAGTTGGGAATCGCAAGTCTCTGGTACTAGCAACCAGCTAAATAGTATATATTTCTCTGATGGCAATTTAGGGGTGGCTGTTGGTGAAAACGGTACTATAATCAAAACTTCAAATGGCGGTGTAAGCTGGCAAAATATACCTTCTGGGACGACTGAAGATTTATGGGATATACATTTTGTGGATACCCAAAATGGTTGGGCCGTTGGCTATAATGGGGTCGTTCTCAAAACAACCAACGGCGGCAATACATGGCAAGCCCAGATTTCAGGAACCCATGGATTGCTTTACAATGTACAATTTATCAACGGCCTGGAAGGTTGGCTAGTCGGAGAAGAATTAGGTGCTGGAATTATCCTTCATACCATCAACGGTGGTACAAGTTGGCAAGAACAATGGTCCCCTTATAATGAACATTGGTTGTACGGCTTAGAAATTATTAACGACAATATTGGATTTGCGGTTGGCGATGCAGGAGTCATTCTTAAAACAACGAATGGCGGAACAAACTGGCAGCAAAAATCTAGCGATAGAATTAGATCCATACGAGATGTAGTTTTTACTAATAGTCAAATTGGGTGGGCTGTTGGCGACGATACTACCATTTTACATACCATAGATGGTGGCTCGACCTGGCAAGATCAAACCAGCGTCTCCAGCGGCCTAAAGGATATACATTTCCTAAACAACCAAGTTGGATGGGCCGTCGGATGGGACGAAAACATACTTCATACTGTGAATGGCGGACAAAACTGGATACTCCAACCCAATTTTTCCTCTTCGGGTTGGAATTGCGTCTTTTTTACTGATTTATTGAATGGATGGATAGGTTCTTATGGCGGATATATTCGTAAAACCCAGAACGGCGGCACAAGCTGGCAAACCCAGACCACTGGAGTCTTTAATAGTATCAATGATTTTTATTTTATTGATAGTCAAACCGGATGGGCTGTTGGCGACAATGGCACCATACTGCATACTACCGATGGAGGAACGAACTGGCAGACGCAAGCATCCGGGACTACAAACAGCCTTTTAGGTGTTCATTTCATTGACAACCTAACAGGTTGGGCCGTTGGTGATAATGGTACCATTATCAAAACCTCCAATGCTGGAGTAAATTGGCAAGGAGTGGTATCCGGGACGTCCATATCCCTCTCCAGCATTTGTTTTACAGACAGCCAAACAGGCTGGACCGTAGGATACTCAGGAAATATTCTAACCACAAAAGATGGAGGGGTAAACTGGCAAGAACAAGTGTCTGGAATTTCATCACGCCTCGAAGACGTTTTCTTTATCAACGATCAAACTGGCTGGGCTGTAGGGGCATTCGGGACAGTTCTAAAGACGATTGATGGTGGAATAAATTGGGAAACACAATTGTCAGTTGGCTCATTTGATTTGAAGGATGTGCATTTTATTGATAATCTAACAGGTTGGATTGTAGTTGCATCTGATGATTGGATTAGTGAAATCTTTAGAACTTCGGATGGAGGTATGACCTGGCAGCAGCAATCATTCGAATCTATAGGGTACTTTTCTGCCATTTATTTTGCGAATAGTCAGATAGGTTGGGCAGTAGGTTGGTCTGGTACCATCATAAAGTACGAAGGCCTCTCCTCCCCTTTAGCCGCCTTTACCTACTCCACCCAAAGCACCACCACTCAATTCTTCAACACTTCCACCAACGCCACCTCCTCCTTCTGGGACTTCGGCGACGGCCAATTTAGCGGAGAGGAAAACCCGCTGTACACCTACGCCGCCTCCGCCGAATACCTCGTCAAACTGACCGTCACCAATGCCTGCGGAGGAATTTCAACAGTGGAACAAATCATCACTGTCACGGTGGGTGTAACCACGCCCAACTTTCTGGATGTCTTCGACCTTTACCCCAACCCGGCAGCAGACCAATTTACCCTGCAGCTGAAAGGTCCAGTTCAACAGTCTCTGCAAGTGGGCCTCTTCAATAGTACAGGTCAACGCTTGTATCAGGAAGTACTTGATTTTCAATCAGGTGTGGTGCAAAAAACGATCTCCTGCCGCGATTTACCATCGGGGATGTATTGGGTGCGGGTATCGGATGGTAGCGGGAGTGGTATTAGGAAAATGGTGGTTGAGTAGCCTAACTCCTTCCCGGCATTGAGGCAAACCTTCTCATTTCTTTAAATGCTTACAAATTATGAAAAAAGCAAATCGGGGCTTTATTACGGCATTCATTTTACTTACACAAATCTTCCATTAAAGTAATTGTTTCTGTAATTCAATAATCACCAACCAAAGTGACCAGCATCATCCTCAGCGATCTCTTGATTCCTCACTTTTAGCCCATGAAAAAGCCAATTCTCTCTCTCATTATCTTTCTTGGGTTCGCAACCGGCCCATGCCTCGCTCAGTCTTACCTGGCTCCAAGACCATTTTATATAGGCCTGGGTGCATCCTATCCCTGGGGCTTTGTAGCCAACGGAGGCGCATACAACCAAAGTGGCTGGGGTGGAACACTCTCCTTGAACGCAATGTGGTCACCTGCTACGAACGCTCCCTTGGAATATCATGGGGGAGGTTTTTCATTAAGCAATAACGTTCACGATTTTACACTTTTAGCGGCAATCAGGGTATTGAAAGAATGGCCAACCAATTCAAAATACTTCAAATTTGGAGTCGAGGCAGGCCCTGCGTTGGTACACACCTCCATTGCAGATAACTTTCAACGTAAACCGGGCTGGCAATTATTTTCCAGCAACTACACCTTTGATAAGGTCAAAGAAAATTCGATCGGCATCTCTTTAAGGGGAAAAATTGAATGGCAAGTTGGTGACTGGAGTGGTCTTGAGCTCGGGGGCAATGCTAATTTCAATGAAGTAAAGCCCTATTGGGGTGTTGATCTGATCTGGACATTTGGAGCATACGAAATATGGTAAGTTGAGGAAGTTTCTGCTCCCGGTTCCATTTGAATGGATACCCGTTGAACCCAGGACGAATGAAGGTTTAATAAATCATTTTTCTAATCAATCATCTTATAGCACATGAGAACAGCCCTTACCCTTTTTCTGCTGGCATTTACAATGCTGATCCCCGGCTCAGAGACGCAGGCCGCTGTAATTTCACCTACTTTCTCCACTCAAATTGACTCCGCTACGGAGGGGCATATCATTCCAACCCTAAAACAGAAAAGACCGGGATTTTTCGAAAAATTCAGGGCAATAAAAGCTTTAAAAAAGCGCGTTCGGGAACAAACAGAATCCGGAGAAAAACCCAGTAAATTGGCGCTTGTAGCACTGACCATCTTTGCCGCCTCCGTAATAGTCGGAGCCTTCAGCAATGCCCTTCCGGTGTTCGGTTATCTGTCTCTTCTGGGGATTCTGGCCAGTAATATCATGGCTATGATCGTTCTTTTTGGAAATGAGAACAAGAATTCCCGGAAAATAGCCAGGGGTATTCTCATTGCCACACTGGTCATGCTGATTCTTGCAGTGTTGGTGACTATTGCGCTGCTTTTGTTTCTCATTGCAATATTGGGGTGAGTGACTTGCCGTGCAATTGCTGCTGGTCAGACTACTGGTTCATTTTTCTTTCTTGCCTTAATGAGAAACCCAGAATAAAACCGTTGATTTGTTGTAACTTTATTGTTTTTTCAGATTCGCCCTATCCATTTCGCATAGTTTAAACCAGATTTTGTGAACCCCAAAAAACACCCCAATAAATTCGTTCGTTTTTGGAAGAAACTAGGTCCAGGGCTCATCACTGGCGCCAGCGATGATGACCCTTCCGGCATTGCCACGTACTCGCAGGCGGGAGCCATGTTTGGACTTTCTACGCTCTGGACAGCGCTGTTATCCTATCCGCTAATGGTAGCGGTACAGGAAATGTGTGCCCGCATAGGCATTGTGACCCGTCAGGGATTGACGGGGGTATTGAAACAACATTATCCCAAACCCCTGCTGTATGGGATGATCATATTCAGCGTACCCGCTATTATCCTCAATATTGGTGCAGATATTCAAGCTATGGGCGCAGTGACCAACATGCTTTTCCCTCAGATTCTGCCTCATTGGGCCAGTGTGTTCTTTACTTTTTTGCTGTTGGTTAGTATTATATTTTTGCCCTACAAGCCCTTCGCCGCGACGCTCAAATATCTTTGTTTGTCCTTGTTATTGTATTTAATCGTGCCATTTTTAGTCAAGCTTGACTTTAAGTCCGTACTTTTTCACACTTTCGTGCCGTCCCTCAAATTTAACAAAGATTACCTGATTATATTGGTGGGCATTCTGGGTACCACCATTTCTCCTTACCTTTTTTTCTGGCAAACCAGTATGGAAGTGGAGGAGGTAGGTAAGCGTAGCAATACAATCGTGGTGGATAAAAAACTGATCACAGACATGCGCCAGGATGTTGATTTTGGGATGTTTTTGACCTGCCTGGTTTTCTTTTTTATCATCCTGACCACTGGGACCGTGCTTTACGAGGGCGGTATGCACGATATCAATACCGTACAGGATGCAGCGATGGCTTTGCGCCCGCTTGCCGGCGATGGGGCCTATTGGCTTTTTGCACTTGGGGTGATCGGCACTGGCATGCTGGCTATTCCTGTACTGGCTGGTGCTGTGTCTTATATCCTGGCAGAGGCTTTTGGTTGGGAAGAAGGCATGAATAAGAAGTATTACGAAGCAAAAGGCTTTTACGGAGTCATGGCGCTTTCCCTGGGACTTGGGCTTTTATTCGATTATATTGGCATTAGCCCAATTGATGCACTGCTGTTGGCGGCTGTTTTGTACGGGGTCACTGCGCCCGTGTTGATTGCAATTGTCATGCATATTTCCAATAATTCCATAATCATGGGTACATTTGTAAACGGTCGATGGTCTAATTTTCTAGGCGGTGCAGCCTGTGTGATCATGACTGCAGCTGCGGGCGTTTTGATCTATTTTTTGCTTTAACGACGGATGAGTTATGCAACATTTAATGGTAAAAATATTAAAATATAGCACTGTGACCAGATGGACATGGCGTAAACAGATTTGCATCCCATTCGGTATCCTGGTGGTGGTGGCACTGCTGTCCCTCCATTGCAAACAAAAGTCCAGCGCAGAACCGAAACCCCAAAAACAGGTACAAACAGAGCCAAATGCTGTTCCATTCAAGCCAGAACCCCCACTAGCCAAAATACCTGTTCAAAAAGACATCGCAATCGGCAATTTCTTTCAGTTTTTGGAGAAAATAGTACAACAGCATGATACCTTGAGCGGCTACCCATTGAGCGAAAACCTACTGCTGCGTGCCAACCCATGGATCCTGGACTCGCTGGTCAATACGGACTACTACATTCAGAAATCAATGGGTAATTTTGTGTATGATCAGAAAAGAATGCGTGTCTTAAAATCAGGGGATACCCTCCTGATACCGGGACCTCAAACCGCCGCAGCATTACTCGAAAAAATGAGCAAAACATGGCTGAATATCAACATCCCGGCTTTCGAACTACGCATCCAGGAAGGCGATAGTGTGCTGTTTAAATGCCCTGTCAGGGTAGGAAAAAGCAAAAAAAAGTACCTGGAGGCGGCTGGCCATACCGTTGATCTCAGAACCAGGACCGGAACCGGCGAAATCATTCGGGTGAATCAGTTTCCTATTTTTATAGACCCTGTAACGGGAGAAAGATTTAAATTTACCAAACGTGACGACCACCTAACCACCCTCATGCCACAAATTCCATGGCTCGAACCCACGATCAACGGACAACGCTTAGGGCAAATGATTCACCCTACCACCAACCCCAGATCACTTGGAAAACCGGCCTCGAATGGCTGTATCGGAATGAGCGAGGCCGATGCCTGGAGAGTGTATTTTTTTGCCCCGCTCGGCACTAAAGTGTATGTCCGGTATGATTTAAAAGAGATCAATGCAGCCGGCGATACGCTTCTTTATGAAGATATCTACCGAATTCGGCGTACAGGAAAACCTTCAAAACCAGTTGCTGTAGCAGGTTTATGGCCTGAAAAAACAACAGGAATTTGCGTTTGCGACACCTTATTTTAATCTATGAACGAATACCAGTATGTTAGCCCAACCTAGTGATTTCAAATTATTCCTCCATGAAACCGGTGAGATCTTCCGTTTCATACTTCGCTTTTTTCGGGAAGGTTTTCGCCCGCGGTATGAGGTGAAGGAGTTCATACGCCAATGTTATGTGATCGGCTACAAGTCATTGCCCCTGGTCGCGCTTACTGCATTTATCATCGGATTGGTGCTGACGATGCAGTTGCGACCTACCATGATTAGTTACGGCGTGGATGTACAGATCCCGGCGATGGTCGGGGTGGCGATCGTGCGGGAGATCGGCCCCATTTTGACCGCACTTATTTTCGCAGGGAAGATCGGTTCCAGCATTGGGGCAGAACTCGGCTCCATGAAAGTAACCGAACAGATAGACGCCATGGAAGTCTCCGGCACCAACCCGTTCAAATACCTGGTGGTGACCCGCACCCTTGCAGCCACACTGATGTTGCCAATTCTGGTGATTCTGGCCGATGCGATCGCTCTTTTTGGTTCCTTTCTGGGCGTAAATATTTATGAGGCACTCACCTTCAACCTGTTCTTCAAAAAGGTCTTTGACAACCTGATTTACATCGACGTCATTCCCGCATTTATCAAAACCTTCTTTTTCGGTTTTGCGGTAGGGATTGTTGGCTGTTTCAAAGGGTATTATTCTCAAAAAGGGACGGAAGGCGTGGGACTTTCTGCCAACTCATCCGTGGTCGTTTCGTCTGTACTGATCTTTATCATTGACCTGATCGCCGTACAAATAGCTGACTTGTTTCAATAAACCAATCACCCATCAAAAATGCCCGAATCAGTCATCAAAATAGAGGGACTTTGTAAATCCTTTGGCACCAACAAGGTGCTGGATCATTTCGATCTTTCGTTATTTCGGGGAGAGAATCTGGTAGTATTGGGCAAATCCGGTTCCGGAAAATCGGTTTTGATCAAGTGTATCATCGGACTCATTACACCCGAACACGGCAAAATTCACGTATTAAAAGAAAACGTCCTGAACCTCAATCAAACCGCTTTGGATCATATCCGGGTTAAAGTAGCTTTCCTTTTTCAAAGCAATGCCTTGTATGATTCGATGACGGTGCGCGAAAACCTCGAATTTCCGTTGCGCAGACATACTTTTCAACTCACTCAAGATGAAGTGGAGGGCATGGTGATGGAAGCACTTCAAAACGTGGGCCTCGAACATACCGTAGATATGATGCCCGCCGAACTTTCCGGCGGGATGCGAAAACGAATTGCTCTGGCAAGAACCCTAATTCTTAAACCAGAGATCATCCTGTATGACGAACCAACTACCGGACTTGACCCCATTACAAGCCTTGAGATCATTTCTTTGATCAATAAGATCCAGGAAAAATATCAGACCTCCTCCATGATCATCTCTCATGACATGAAGTGCGTGAAATTGGTCGCAAACCGCATCGCCATGCTGATTGACGGGAAATGTTACGCAGTGGGTACCTATGACGAGCTAAGTGCCTCCAACGATGAAAAAATCAGACAATTCTTCAATTAATACTTTATGAAAAAAAAATCATTTAACGCCATAAAGCTGGGTATATTCGTACTCGCAGGTTTGATCCTGCTCATTATTGCGCTTTATATACTTGGCAAAAACAAAACTTTCTTTGGCAACAGTATTGAGTTGAAATCACAATTTCGAGACGTGAATGGTCTCCTGATTGGTAACAACGTGCGCTTTTCAGGAATCGATGTTGGAAGTGTCCTAGGAATCAAGATCCTCAATGACACCACCATTGAAGTCACCATGAACCTGGACAGGAACATGAAAGATTTCATTCGAAACAACTCCCTGACTAGTATTGGTACAGACGGTTTAATCGGCAACCGGGTAGTCAATATTGAACCTGTTGGAGGCAATAAGCCCTTCGTAAAAGGCGGAGAAATGCTCCCGTCCAAAGAAGAGGTGCGCACGGATGAAATGTTGCGCACCTTGTATCAAACCAATAAGAATGTAGCCAAAATCTCTGAAGAAGTGCTCAATACCATGCAGCTGATCAACAAAAGCAGCGAATTGACCAGTTTGTTGAATGACAAGACTTTGTCACAAAACCTTCGGATATCCTTACAAAACCTCCGAAATACAACTGAAAATGCTTCACTGATGATGAAAAATGCCGTGAGTACACTCAAACTTGCCTCAGAAGGCAAAGGTACCCTGGCCACCATCCTTACAGATACCACGCTTGCCGCAGAACTCAAATTAGCCGTGGGACAAATCAGAACGCTGGAAAACAGCGCCGACCGGCTCGTGAAAGATATTGACCAAATGGTCGCATCAGTTGAAAAGGACATTAACCAGGGAAGTGGCTCTGTAAATGCCCTGATGCGCGATTCTGTCATGGCAGATCGACTGCGCGCCTCGATTGAAAATGTAGAAAAAGGAACGGCTGCTTTTGCGGAAGATATGGAAGCAGCGAAAAGCAATTTCCTGTTCCGTGGCTATTTCAAAAAACAGGAGAAGAAAGCAGCCAAGGCAAAGAAGGCAGCCGAGGCGAAGCAATAAAACAGGGACTTAATCTTATATAATATGTGCAATCAGCCCTTTTATCGCTACCAGAAAAGTGCGCCCATGAGACACTTTACCTTCTGCAGGCAATTATTGTTGTGCTCATGGCTGGTTGCAGGAGCAACTTTTAGCCAGGGCCAATCAGTTGATTCCGTAGCTAAACCTGCTACTCCCCGCGATTACAAACGCCTGGACATTTTCCCGGCCATTAGTTATTCCCCGGAGACGAAACTTACCCTGGGCGCTATCGGGATCTATTACCTCGATCTGCGAAAAGGCGACCGCGGTACCCCTTTGTCGAATATCGATTTTTTGGCAGTGTACACCCTTTCCAAACAGGTTTTGCTCGAAAGCCGCTGGGAAGTGTTCACCCATGCACGCGTGTGGCGAACCCGAGGAGAGTTGCTCCTCCAGCAATATCCAGATCGCAACTATGGTATTGGCAATGATGCCTCCGTTCTGGTGGCCGAGGTCGACAAAGATGGGAACCGCGAGACCCTGAATTACCTGAATTACAATTCTAACCGGATCAAGTTTTCTCCGGTAGTGCTGCGCAAAATAAGACCAAACCTGTATGTCGGCCTTCAATCCGACCTGGAATACGTGTACAAATACAAAGTGACCGCCGATCAATACTATTTTCTCAACGCTGATTCAGCGCTCATTTACGATTTACCCATCGCCGGTCTGCGGTCCGGCATGGGTTTTCAGATCTTGTACGACAACCGCGACAACCTGATCAATCCCCTGAGTGGCACTTTTGTGGAATTTAACGACCGACATTACGCCAAGTGGATGGGCAGTGATTATACCTTCAGTTATTACTCCCTGGAACTGCGACAATACATCAACACCTGGTCCAACCAAACCTTGGCGTTGCGCGGCCTGGCAAGTCTGGAGTATACCAACGATGCGGTGCCTTTGCGGGCTTTATCGCGGGTGGGGGGACATAAATTCATCCGTGGTTATTTCAAGGGCACCTATCAGGACCACCACCTGCTCGCATTTGAAGCCGAATACCGCCTGCCCTTGTGGCGCGAAGGCCAGCCCTCCAAGCTGTGGCAGGTATGGAAACGACTCGGCGTGGTAGGTTTTTTGGGGGGCGCCGAAGTATTTCAGGATACAAAACAATTATCCTTCAGCCAATTCAACCTGGCAGCCGGTGGTGGATTGCGCATTTTGCTCAATCCGAAGTCCCGTTCCAATATCCGGATCGACTATGCCATCGCGCTACGGGATAACTCAGATGGTCCGGGCAAACGCCAAAGCGGATTTTATTTCTTCCTCGGAGAAGCTTTTTGATCACCATTTAAAATATAAAAAATGGCATCCGAGCAGATCTTAAAAAACGACCCCAAAACCATCCGGGCCTGGGTGATGTATGATTGGGCCAATTCGGTGTATGTTCTAGTAATCACCTCCGCCATTTTCCCGGCATATTATAACAAAGTTACCCGCTTGGACGGCTCCGGTGTGGTAGATATTTTCGGCATCCCCATGGAAAATACGGCCGCGTATTCCATCAACATGGGACTTGCCTTTGGCATCGTGGCCCTGATATCACCCTTATTGTCTTCGATCTCAGATTATACGGGCAATCAAAAGGGATTCATGCGCATGTTTTGTTACATGGGAGTGCTTGGCTGTACCATGCTATTTTGGTTTGATGGCCGGGATCATCTGTATATCGGACTGGCTGGCGCCATGCTTTCCACCATTGGTTATTCCGGAAGTATTGTTTTTTACAACTCCTATTTGCCAGCCATAGCAACCGAAGACGAGCAGGATAAGGTCAGCGCCAGAGGTTTTGCATTCGGATACGTTGGCGCCACCATCCTCTTACTGATCAACCTGGCCCTGATCATGAACCAAAAAAACCTGGGTGTCACGGACAGCACCTTTATTCCGCGCCTTGCTTTTTTGCTGACAGGCCTGTGGTGGCTGGGGTTTTCCCAGATCACATTTTCCCGGCTTCCCAATCGCATTCCCAATAAAAAGGCCAGAAGACAAAATTTGTTCCACAGTTATCAGGAACTGATTAAGATCTGGAACCGCCTGAAGCAGGAGCGCGTGCTACGCACCTTTCTGCTTAGTTTCTTTTTTTACATCATGGGGGTGCAAACCGTGCTGTTTATGGCTGGATCCTTTGGGGAAAAAGAAGTTCACCTACAGGTCACGCAGCTGATCGTCATGATTCTGCTGCTACAATTCGTGGGTATTGCCGGGGCCTATCTCTTTGCCTGGCTCTCTAAAAAACTGGGCAATATCCCCAGCATTCGTATCGCAGTGATGGTATGGATCGCCATCTGTGTCGGATGTTACTTCATTGTTACGCCTATACATTTTTATATTGCAGGAGGCTGCATCGGTCTGGTGATGGGCGGCATTCAAGCATTGTCTCGCTCCACCTATTCCAAACTGATCCCCAAAACAGGCAACAACGCGGGTTACTTCAGTTTTTACGATGTCTGTGAAAAGCTCGCCATGATGTCCGGGCTGGTCATTTGGGGTTATATAGATAACCTGACCGGGAGTATGCGCACCTCGATTTCGTCCTTAGGACTTTGGTTTTCGATCAGCCTGGTTTTGTTGTTTTTTCTGGGGCGGATGCAGCGAAAGGAAAAGGCAGAGCACAGCTCCCCTACTCCATCATAACATCTACGATCTCTTTCCGAAAATCAACAAACTGTGCTTTGAGATCGCTTGAGGCATCCGTGCCGTAATTGATCAGGTAAGTCATCGTGATGTCCTGATTCGGAAACCAGTACATATCAGCCGTATAACCCAGATCCCGGCCCCGGTGACCGTAAGCAAACTGATCGGGTGCCCGTTCCAGAAAATCTTTGAAGATGCCGAGCCCCAACCTCTTGTTGGTCGTACCTTCCGGTTCACCGAATGTCAACATTTGATCCAATGTACTTTGCGAAAGCAAGGTTTTGTCCCGCACCAATGCCTCAATAAAGGTTTGCAGATCAAACACATTGGAATACAATCCGCCATAGCCGTTGCCACTTCCGGTGTTGTAATTGGTCATGTTCACAATGGTCTGGTTGTTATACAGATCGAAGTATCCTTGGGCCACAGTATTTGGCAGATCGTCATGCCAATAATAAAAACTCTGGTCCAGCGCGAGTGGGTCCAGCACCAATTCGTGCAATAATTTACTGTGGTGCTGCCCGGTGGCCTGGTTGATCACCATGGACAACAAGAGAAAATTGGTATTGGAATAAGAAACCCCGGTACCCGGTGCGAACTCAGGCGCATCGCCATAGACGTATTCCAGCAAATCTTCAGGGGTCCATTTCCGGGCTGGATCATTCAGTAAGGCCAAGTAAAAGCCATCATCTTCAATCACATCGGCAATTCCTGTGGTGTGGTTAAGTAATTGGCGGACCGTACTGGTTCGGGCATTTTTCAATTTGGAAAGCACTTTCTCTGGCAACCATTTCGTGAGTGGATCGTCCAGACCAAATTTACCCGCTTCCACCAATTTCAAGGCCAGGGTTGCTACAAAAGTTTTGGTCAGGCTTGCTGCTTTAGAGACGGTGCAGGGGGACATGTCGATATTTTTTCCAATATCAGCTTTTCCGGAAGCCCCCGCCCAAACCCCATTCTCGTCCCGGATCAAGGCAGAAATCCCTGGCAAGCCATTCGCCGTGTATTTGTCTAAAACAGCCTGGTAAACAGCAGCTTTTGGATGTGCCGGGCCTGGTGTGTAGGTGCATTGCTCAGTATGTCCGATTTCAGATTTCCGGCATGAAAAAGGTGAAAGTAAGGCTATCGCCACAAGCATGGAAACGGTTCTATTATTTCCCATTGGAGGTGTTATTTATTGAAGATTGAAAAGGGTGCAGCCACGCCCACATGAAGCAGGGTATTGGGCAACAGCGGCACATACGATTTAACAAAGGGCATTTGCAGATAAAACTGATAATCCACAAAAAACCGAAGTGGTTTGGCTGCTTTTTGCTGGGTATAACTCAAGCCCAACGCTGCACCAGTCATGAATTGCGGTCGCCCGAGATTCGTTTTTTCCTTATAGACCTTGTCTTTCAATATGAAAATTTCAGTCGCAGGGATAGCGTGCAAGTAGCCCGCACCCAGCCTCATCTCAGCAGCCGTCCCGCGCCAGATAGCACGCCGATAGCCCAACTCAGAGTACAATTGAATCGTACTTTGCGCATATTGATGATATGAAAAGCCCAGTTTAGCGGTCTGAAACCATTGATTGTTCGGCTTGCGATTGTATCGGAATTCAGCCCCGGCAGTGGCTCCCACGTGCATGGGCGTTGAGAAAAACTGTCCGATGGGCAATTGGGTAGCCGCATTAAAAACGGAGACGAGGTAACTCCTAGCCTTGGGTTCTTGCTGGGCAGAGGCATCTGTAGCACAAATAACCCAGCACGACAGCATTAGGCAGATGCTGGAAAATGCAATTTTGATTTTCATAATAACGAAGTCAGATTGATTTGAATGATTCAGGGGCCCTCCCCAGGGATGTTAATTTCATAAGGTGGCGGCTCATAAAGTTCTTCGTCTGGAATGATATCAGGAATTTCTTCTGGAACCATTACAAAAGGCTCCTCCGGATCCAAAGGAGGGATAATCTCTTCCCTTTTCTGAGGTGCTGGAATCTCTACAGGTTTGTCTGGCTGAATTTTCTTTTCCATAATCCTAATTATTTAAAAATGATTCGATTATATGCCAAAAGGAAAGGTTTCCGGCATTTGAGATTCGTCCGCTTCCAGATGTAAGGGGTGCAAAGCACTGGTTTCCTCCAGGAAAATAAAAGCGTCATAACGTAAAGGTAAAATACTGGGCACATAATTACCGTGTCGTTCATGATCCGGATTATAGACCACTCCGATAGCCCGGTGACCAATATGATTTTCCATGAAAACGTCAAATTTAGCAAAATAATCCATTAACAACAGTTTATTTCCAGGGTAAACGCTATGCAGTAAGTATTCCCAAGACCCCACCCTGGCTTCAGGCATCTGCATCCTTTGCATGGGGGCAGACCATTTTTTGCCTGCGGTCACCGTTCCTTTATAAGAACCAAACCCAACCAATACCACCCCTTTATCGGCGTGTTTCCCCCTGGCGAGTTCCCCAATATTGAACATTCCTTCATTTACCATATCTGTCGCCCGGGCATCTCCAATATGGGTATTGTGCTCCCAAACAATCACTTTGGAACCTTCCCCGTAAAATTTCAACAAACGATCCAGCGTTTCGGCCATGTGTCCATCCCGAACATTCCAGCTATGCGCCCCTCCCGAAATCATGGCACGGTAATACTTTTCAGCGTTGACTGCGATCAGTGCATTTTGTTCCGCACTAAAGACATTTTCGTAGTCTGTATTATAGGTAGGCAGCCTGTGTTGTATTTCTTTCAATAAATGCACCACAGCAGTTTCGCACAATTCTGGAACAAATCTTAATGCCGAGGCATAAGCCCCCCCCTCATGGCCGTGATATGGTTCGAAACATTGAAAGGCATTTTCTGCCACTTTTAAGGCCGCAGGGTCCGTCTTTGTCAGATATTGGATGATACTCTCCAAACTTTCCCAAAGGCTGTAAATATCCAATCCATAAAACCCTACTTTTTTATTGGCTGGCAACCTGGTATTGTACCGCTGCAACCATTCTGCCAGTGCTACTATCTCCCAGTTGGCCCACATCCAGGTAGGCCATCGGTTGAATGCCTGCAGTACATCAAAAGCGGTCATTATTTTATCGTGACATCCTTTTATATAGCGGTTGAGCTGGTAACAATCTGGCCAATCGCCTTCTACAGCTATAAAATTAAAGCCCTTTTCTTCGATCAATCGTTTGGTAATATGGGCTCTCCAGGTATAATATTCATGGGTACCATGACTTGCTTCCCCCAGCATGACAATCCTGGAATCACCGATCCGATCAAATAAAGGCTGTAAGTCCAACTTGTTGTGTAACGGATAAGCCCCTTGTTTAATAGCGCTTACCATTTCATGTTGGTCAAATGAAGCCGATTTTTCAAAAAAATGACTCATGACTAATTCAGTTTTGTTGCAAAATTGATTGTGTTAAACCATATTAGTACTGATCTGTATCAGTCTCGGGAAAAATATTTGTCACCTAAGAAATGACTTTTTTTATGGGTTGGATGCTGAGCGTTCGTCATCACAAAGCGCGTTTTGGACTTGTTTGGATTTGCAATAGAATCTATCTTTGTCATAGCGTACTGCCGCGCCCGGCTATTAAGGTATGAATTGGGAAGGCAAATTTTTTCTTTATCAAGGCGTGAGAAGGGCGCAATGCGGGACATTTTAACCGACGAACAACGCAGAGAAAGGAAAAATTAGACCGCCATATTCACACCTTAATGGCCGGACGCGGCAGTACGATGGAGGGGGGCTGCAAGAGGAAAATCCTTGATACACTGAAAAAAATTATCATAAGCAAACAGAACAATAAAATCAAACCGTAATAAAATGGATTCAGTTAAAATAGACTCCTTATTGCCTTCCGAAATGGCATCTCAGGCAGAATCGATAGGCGTTATAAAGGCAAAAATGTCACCATCAAAAACGTTTGTCCTCGCAGTGCTTGCTGGTGCTTTTATTGCGTTTGGCTCTGTTTTTTTTACAACGGTTACAAGCGCTTCGACCATGTCATACGGCGTGACAAGGCTTTTAGGCGGGCTCAGTTTTTGTCTTGGGCTCGTACTCGTAATTGTTGGTGGCGCTGAATTGTTTACGGGAAATAATTTAATTATCATGGCCTGGGCAAACAAAAAGGTAAGCACATTACAAGTACTCAAGAACTGGTGCCTGGTTTATCTGGGTAATTTTGTTGGCGCTTTATTTTTTGTTGTTTTAATGCTTATTTCCCGTCAGTATTTATCGGCATCAGGTATGGTTGGAATGAATATGCTCAATATAGCAAAGGTTAAATGCGAATTGGGTTTTACACAGGCGATTGCGTTAGGCATACTATGTAACATTTTGGTGTGCCTGGCAGTTTGGTTATGCTTCAGTTCAAGATCAGTCGCAGGTAAAATCATTTCAATCCTGTTTCCTGTAACTGCATTCGTTAGTTGTGGCTTTGAACACTCTATCGCAAATATGTATCTTGTCCCAAAGGCAATTATGCTGCTTTATCAGCAGGATACTAAAATATTAGCACTGATCGAGCAATCCGGTGTAAATTATGATACCGTTACATGGTCTAACTTTTTTATAAATAACTTATTTCCGGTCACCCTAGGTAATATTATTGGAGGTGCTGTTTTGGTCGGTCTGGTCTATTGGTTTGTCTACCTGAGAAATAATAAAGAGTAAAAATTATTCATATATTTCAAATTCATCGGATAATTTCTGAACAGAACGACACAGGCGCCTTTTTTTTCTTTGGATCGCGGCAATTTCATTCCTATTGGCATAAGCTTCCGTTTTCAATAATTCGAGGAGCAATATGACATCGTGCCATTCCCCGATAGCTTCCTGTAAATGTTCCAGATAGGCCTCATTTAAGTGTAGTTTCCTGGCAAGCGATTTGGGTAATATTTGATATAAGTACAGCAGGTTTTTGATCTTCTTCCGGATTTTATGCCATTTTTCAATACGGTCATTAGACTGTTTTAAAATACCGAAAATTTTCTTTAGATGCTTCTTATACAACGCTACAATATTCTTATCATTTATATCTCGAAAGGCATTGTTAAACCCTTTGCGTATCGACTTCACCGTCTTGATATAAGCATGGCGTCTGGCGATAAATCGTTCGATTTCGTTTTTTTTAATATTTTCCTGCTCAATTTTATAGGACAGATCGGCCAACGGAGACTGCGTAAGCAAACCGATGTTGAGATGAGCAGTGCGAATTCGACCAGCGTGTTTGAAAATGTGTTGAACCAACTGGAGATGCTTTGTTTCATGTTTTTCCAGCACACCATTATGCAAAAAAAAGAGCAGGGCCTTCATCTTCTTGACCTGTATGCGAAAATGATGTAGCCCTTCGGGGTTTTGAAGCTCGAAAAAGGCCGTTAAATGGCCGTACATAGCCTTTCCAATTGCTTTAAAACGTTTCTTTTGTCGTTCTTTTTTAAGCATGCCAGGTATTTTTTCTGCTCAGAAAGGATCTAGGATTGATTGTCGAAGGTATAAGCAATTGCTTCACCTAACAAATAGCAGATCCAAGCTTCAAGCCACTCGGTGACGAAAATCACTTTAACCACTAACCCAGGTTTCCTTTTTTACCCGCCCATAACCCGTAGTTTTGCAAAGCATAGATACCAAATTTACTCTTATCATGGAGCCTAATTTGCAAAACTACCATGTTATATATCAGGCATTCAGTTGGCGAAACGAGCGAAATCTGCTAACTGGCCTTCCAGGAGGGAATGGACTAAACATAGCCTATGAGGCTATTGATCGTCATGCGCTGGGTCGCAGGAAAAACGTGGTTGCTATACGTTGGCTACGAAAGGACAACAGCATAGAAGAAGCTACTTATGCTTCTTTAAAAAAACAAACGGCACAATTTGCCAACCTGCTCGAAAGCCTGGGGGTGACAAAAGGTGACGCCGTTTTTTCCTTTGCCGGAAGGATACCTGAACTGTACATTGCTGCATTTGGCACGTTGAAAATAACGGCCATTTTTTGCCCTCTGTTTTCGGTATTCGGTCCGGAACCCGTTTGGCAGCGATTGAGCCGGGGCAACGCAAAGGTATTAGTGACCACCTCGTCACTCTTTAACAAAACGGTGCAACAATTACTCAACAGACTGCCCACGCTACAGTATGTATTGCTCACGGATGCACCTGAACACATTTCGGAGCAGGTATTATCCCTTGCCCTTTTGATGAAAGAGGCCTCCGACCATTTCAAGATACCTCCTACTGATCCCGAATGCCCGGCTTTACTACATTTTACCAGCGGCACCACGGGGATGCCCAAGGGGGCACTGCACGCGCATCAAGCCGTGCTCACACATGCTGCGACGGGTAGATATGTGCTTGATTTTCATGAAGACGATGTGTTCTGGTGTACCGCCGATCCAGGTTGGGTGACGGGTACTTCTTATGGCATCATCGCGCCGTTGGTAAATGGCATAACTAATATCGTGGATGAAGCAGAATTTGACGCAGCCCGCTGGTATTCTATCCTCCAGGCACAAAAAGTAACCGTTTGGTATACTGCACCAACAGCCATCCGGCGCTTGATGCGCATGGATATTCGTCCAACAGAGGTCTACCGTCTAGAAAATCTCCGCCTGATGCTCAGCGTAGGAGAACCCTTGCATGCGGATGCGGTAGTGTGGTGCCAGAAAACCTTTGGAATCCCCGTGCTCGACAACTGGTGGCAAACGGAGACCGGGGGCATTATGATCGCTAACTATTACGCCATGGCTGTAAAGCCTGGTTCGATGGGCAAACCCCTGCCAGGCGTTACAGCGGCTATTGCAGAAGTGACCGAAACTGAGATCAAGATTATCCAGGAACCTGACATTCAAGGGCATTTGGTGCTAAAAAAAGGATTCCCTTCAATGTTTAGAGCCTACCTGAACGATGAAGCACGATACAAAAAATGTTTTCGGGACGATTGGTATATCACTGGCGATCTGGCCAGAAAAGATGCCGATGGCTATTTCTGGTTTGTGGGTCGCGCAGACGATATTATCAAAACCTCCGGGCACATGGTGGGGCCTTTTGAAGTGGAAAGCACCTTGATGGCCCACCCGGCTATAGCCGAGGCGGCAGTGATCGGGAAACCTGACCCAAACATCGGAGAGCTGGTCAAAGCGTTCGTTGTCTTGAAAACCGGTTTTGAAGCCAGCGAGGATCAAAAACTCGATATCATTGGTTTTGCCCGCAAAAAAATGGGCCCAGCTGTAGCGCCCAAGGAAATAAGCTTCCTGGACAGTCTCCCGAAAACCCGCAGCGGGAAAATCCTGCGACGATTGTTGAAAGCAAGGGAACTGGGATTGCCGGAAGGGGATCTGTCAACTTTGGAACAAGGATAGGGAGATTTGTGATTTTGGATTTACGATTTTGGATTTACGATTATGAAAGTTGAACCAACTACTTCTATTGACCGCAGCAAAGCATTAAATATGCTTCACCAAATGCTGCTCATCCGCCGCTTCGAAGAGAAGTCCGCCGAGATGTATACCAAAACGAACATCCGGGGCTTTCTCCATTTGTACAATGGGGAGGAAGCGGTAGCCGTCGGCGTCATGCAGGCACTGAATGAAGCGGATTACGTGCTGGCCACTTATCGCGAACACGGTCATGCACTGGCCCGGGGTGTGGACGCTGGCGCCATCATGGCTGAAATGTACGGCAAGCAGGAAGGCTGCAGCCGGGGCCGCGGCGGCTCGATGCACTTGTTCGATGGGAATAAGATTTTCGGTGGAAACGCCATTGTGGCTGGCCACCTCCCGATGGCGGTAGGAATGGCACTGGCTGTTAAAAAACAAAAGAAGAGCACGATCGCCTGCTGCTTTTTTGGCGAAGGGGCCATGGCAGAAGGTGAATTTCACGAATCAATGAACCTGGCCGCTTTGTGGCAGGCACCGGTTTTGTTTGTCTGCGAAAACAACCAATACGCCATGGGCACTGCTTTGCACTACACCCATGCCGAAACACATGTGGAAAAGCAAGGCGCTGCTTACGGCATCGAAACAGCTGTAGTGGATGGCATGGACGTGCTCGCTGTGGAACAGGCCGCACAGGAAGCGGTGAAAAAAATCAGAAGCCATAACAAGCCTTTTTTTCTCGTCTGCAATACCTACCGTTTCAGGGCTCACTCCATGTTTGACGCTGAATTGTATCGGGAAAAAAGTGAAGTAGAAACCTGGAAAAAACGCGACCCGATTCTTACGCTCAGCAATTATTTGATAGAAGAAAAAATAATCGCCGAACAGGACATGCAGGATATGGGGAAAAAAGTGGCAGCAGAAGTGCAAAAAGCGGTTGACTTTGCAGAAGCCGGCACGTGGGAACCCCTCAAACAACTTACACGATTTGTTTACAGCAACCTGTAAGAACTTGTTCGGGATTCTAACTCGAGGCAAAATTGAGCAAATTTTATTTCAATGGAAGCAAAATTTGCAGCCCTGACCAGACGCCTAAGGCCTCCCGTTTCAATCGGGATACCGAAAAGTGAAACAAAATTGGCCGGTTGAAGCCCGAATCCAAAATCCATAACAAGCGCTCAGTGATATGAAAGCTAAATCAGAAATAAAGGAATTATGGACTTGTCCCAAATGCGGAAGGCAATTTGAACGGCAGGGGCAATCACACTCCTGCAGGCCTTATGCCTTGGAACAACACTTTGTACGGAAAGCAACTGGCAGAATATTGTACGACTCGTTTAAAAAAGCTATAGAGAAGCAGGTTGGTGCTTTTAAAATAGAATCACTGGAATGCTGTATTCATTTTGTTCGCTCGTCTGCTTTTGTTGCTATAAAAATATTTAAAGACAAAATACGGGTTGATTTTAGTTTAAGCCGCAATATAAAAAGCGAGCGTTTTCAGCAGTCCGTCCAAATGTCGGCCCATCGTTTCCTCTATTATGTTGATATATATACAGCGGATGAAATGGACGAAGCATTGATGGAGTGGGTGCAGGAAGCATATGATCTAAAGAAATAAATGGCACAAAGGATCAAAATCTCTCCGTGATTACCAGACCAGACACACATTTGAACCAGAATTTTCAAGGAGACATCCTTGAAATGATCTTTTTAAACAATTTACTTTTTTCAACAATGAAAAGCGACGCTCAAATTCAAAAAGACGTGATGGAGCAACTAAAGTGGGAGCCCTTCTTAGATGCTTCAGAAATTGGGGTAGCCGTTAAAAACGGGATCGTCACCCTATCAGGGATCGTAGATTCATTTTCCCAAAAAATGGCTGCCGAACGAGCTGCCAAATGGGTAAAAGGCGTAAGAGCAATTGCGGAAGATATCCAAATCGGGGTATCTCCAGTTACTCAGAAAACAGATACCGAGATCGCTGAAGCAGTATTGAATGCCTTGAAATGGAATTCAGCCGTACAGGAAGAAAAAGTGAAAATCAAAGTTGAAAACGGGAACGTTAAACTCGAAGGCGAAGTTGTATGGGAATATCAGCGCAGCAATGCAAAACTAGCCCTTGAAAATTTAAGTGGTGTTAAATCAGTACTCAACCAGATTACTTTAAAACCACAAATCATTGCTACTGATATTCAGCAAAAGATAATTTCTGCCTTCCATCGCCACGCTACCATGGATGCAAAACAAATTACGACAGAGGTGCTTGGAAGCAAAATTTACCTGTATGGCAAGGTTCGTTCACTGGCCGAAAAAGAAGATGCTGAATATGCTGCCTGGTCTGCACCCGGCGTCACGTATGTTGAAAATAATTTGGAGATCGAGGAGCCTGAATATGTTTCTATTGATTAAGTTTTTTTGTTAAAAGTGTGATATACTTGAAAGAAAAGTGTGGCACACTTTTCTGCAAACGCACAAAATAAAGAAATCAATTTTGAACACCGAACCAATCAAAATCACTTATCGCGAAGCCTTGAAGCAGGCGCTTCGCCAAGCACTTGGGGAAGACGAGCGCGTTTTTCTGATGGGTGAAGATGTGGGGCGCTACGGCGGAGCTTTTGCTGTGAGCAAGGGTCTGTTGCAGGAGTTTGGCCCCGAGCGCATCATGGACGTGCCGCTCTCTGAGTCAGGGTTTGTAGGCGCTGGCATCGGGGCTGCACTGGCTGGAATGCGTCCCATTGTGGAGGTCATGACCGTCAATTTCAGCCTGCTGGCCATGGATCAGATCGTCAACAACGCCGCGACGCTGTTGCATATGTCGGGCGGGCAATTAAATGTCCCCGTGGTAATCAGAATGGGCTGTGGTATCGGGCGACAACTGGCTGCACAGCATTCTCATAGTTGGGAGCCGTTTTTTGCCCATGTTCCAGGACTGATCGTCTTGTCGGTAGGCACCCATGAGGATGCCCGTGGCATGTTGCTTTCGGCTTTAAAAAGTCCGGATCCCGTGGTCATTTTTGAGTACACATTTATGCTCAACATGGAAGCTGAAATTCCTGCCAACGCAGGAGCAGTCGACATAACAAAAGCAAAAGTCCGGCGGGAAGGGAAAGATATTTCCATCATCACCTACGGTGCAGGCGTGTACAAAACGCTGGAGGCTGCGGCAGAATTGGCCACGCACGGCATTGATGTAGAAGTAGTAGACCTGCGGGTATTACGCCCCTTAGATGAGGCCACTTTTCTTGCCTCAGTTACCAAAACCCACCGCGCCCTCATTGTGGAAGAAGCCTGGCGTTCGGTCAGTATTTCTGCTGAAATATCCTCCAGAATCATGGAAAAAGCCTTTTACGAATTGGATGCACCCGTGCAGCGTCTTTGCGGTATAGAGGTTCCTATTCCCTATCCGAAACATTTGGAGGATGCGTCTATTCCACAAAAGGAGGACATTGTAGCGGCCGTTAAAAAAATGATAAAACCTTAACAATTTTGGATTATAGATTTACGATTTACGATTATTTTGATCCGAAGAAGGCTGGATTTCAACCTACTTCGGATCAAAATAATCGTAAATCGCAAATCGCAAATCGTAAATTCAATGATAGAATTCCGAATGCCCAGCCTTGGCGCAGACATGGAAGACGGCATCCTTCGGGAATGGAAGGTAAAGCCGGGCGACACGGTCAAACGCGGCGACATCATCGCTGACGTGGAGACCATGAAAGGGATTATCGAAATCGAAGTGTTCGAGGAGGGCACTATCGGGGAGTTGCTGGTAAAAAAAGACGAAAAAGTGCCCGTCGGAATGGTTATGGCACGCATCATTCCGAAAAAAGGCGCCTCAGTCAGCGACCCAAAAGCGATTCCTTCAGATCAACCCGCAGAACTCCATCCGATTGTAGAGGGGTCAGCCATACCTATTTCGCCCATACATGAGCATGAGGGCGTGCGTGCCTCCCCGCTTGCCAAACGAATCGCAGCTGAAAACCATCTTGATCTCTCCACAGTACAGGGCACGGGCGATGGAGGCGCCATTACCCGCGAGGATGTGGAAAAAGCTTTGGCCGAGCGGGATATCCGGTTAAAACCAAGCGTTCCAGAAGCAACTGCAACAACACCAGTTGCTTCCACCGAAAACATCCGCATGGCTGTTGCGGCCGCGATGAGCAAATCAAACAGAGAGATCCCACATTACTACCTCGAAACCAGCATTGACATGAGCAAGGCTGTTGCCTGGCTGTCCGAAGCCAATCGGCAGCGACCTGTGCAAAAACGCTTGCTCCCCGTGGTATTACTCATCAAAGCGGTGGCCAATTCACTACTCGAATTTCCGGATTTGAACGCCCTTTGGGAAAATGGTCTGCTGCGGAAAAACGAGATCAACATCGGCTTTGTGGTCTCGCTGCGAACGGGCGGATTGGTCGTACCTGCCATTCATCGGGCCAATGAAAAAAGCCTTGACGAAATTATGGAGGCGCTGAACGACCTGATTCCCAGGGCGCGGGCTTTGAAACTGCGCAGTTCTGAGCTGAGCGAATCTACCATTACACTGACCAATCTCGGTGATGGCGGAGCTGATTTGGTATTTGGAGTGATCTACCCACCGCAAGTGGCTATTGTTGGATTTGGAGGAGTTGTAGAACAGCCCGTTGCAGAAAACGGCATGCTCGACGTTCGTCCGGTACTTCGGGCTACGCTCGCGGGCGACCATCGCGCTACCGACGGACTAACGGGAAGTCGCTTTTTAACTGCTTTGAAAAATAAATTACAACAACCGGAAACGCTATGAACGAATCTGAAATCAAAACGATCGTTTTCCAACTGCTGAAACAAATCGCTCCCGATACAGAGCCCTCTACCCTGAAACCCAGCGACAATATTCGGGACGTGCTCGGCATTGACTCCTTTGATGCCCTGCAATTTCTGGTCGCGCTGGATAAAAAACTGGGGATAGATATTCCGGAAGCGGATTATGGGAAGACGGCGACACTGGAAAGTTTGGTGGCGTATGTTCGATCTATACTGTGATTAAAGTGATTTTAATGATTTGATTGAATACAAAAATTTGATTTTCAAATGATTGTAAAACCTCGCCGTTCAAAACCACCTTGTTCTGACTATAAAATGCCTTGAATGGACTGCTATGAAAGAAAATACAGGGCTAAAGTGGTGGCCTCGTAATGACCATTTTTATACTCTATTTTTCTTGTAAACAAGGATCAAAATCTGAACTTTTTAACACATCAACCATGAAAAACCAAGAAGAGCAGGCCCTTCTAAAGCCACTGAAAGTTTCCAGTCCGGCGTTTGCTTCAGGTGAACTGATTCCAATTAATTACACCTGTGATGGCGCAGATATTAATCCGGCACTGGACATAAGCGACATTCCAGAACAAACAAAATGCCTGGCGCTGATCGTAGATGATCCGGATGCGCCTGTCGGAATCTGGGTACATTGGGTTGTTTGGAACATTCCGATAAGCCAGCACCTGAAAGAAAACTACATACCTGGGAAAGAAGGATTGAATGATTTTAAAAAGCATCATTACGGCGGTCCTTGCCCTCCTTACGGCACCCATCGCTATTTCTTTAATGTATTTGCCCTGGATAACCTGCTGGATCTTCCTGACCATACCACCAAAATGCAACTGGAAAATGCAATGAACGGCCATATACTGTCAAAAGGCGAGCATATGGGATTGTACCAGAGAAGTCGTTAGTATAAGGGGCAGAGCAGACTACTACTTCGCCGCCTTGGACACCGGCACATACTCCTCCCGGTGTTTCTTCAAATAATTCAATACCTCCTCATCACTCACCTGATCAAAATCCTCGTAAAAAGCGCCGACCCCATAAAAATCCTCCGGAATCAGCAGGCATACTACTTCATCTACTTGTTTAGATATTCTATCCAAGGTTCTCCTCGGAGCGACCGGAACGGCAATCACAATTTTTTCGGGTTCCTGACGGCGCAACATATTTATTGAACTCATCAGCGTCAACCCCGTGGCAATACCATCATCGATCACAATAACCGTTTTTCCTTCGATATTTTCAGGATGATGGTCACCATTAAACTTTTCTTTCATCTCACGCAACCGTGATCTTACGCGTTTGGTCTCCTCTTCAATATAATCCATTGAAATATTTTCCTGAGACGAGATATACCGATCGGTCAGGCTCACGGCGCCAATCGCGTACTCTTCATTATTCGGGTGGCCGATTTTTTTAGTAAGCAAAAGTTCCAACGGCAAATTGAGGTCATGCGCCACCACATAACCCAATGGAACTCCACCACGTGGAACGGCTAGCACAACACCAGATTGGCCTTTGTATTGCTGCAATTTTTGGGCAAGCAGGCTGCCCGCTTCCAAACGATCGGTAAACATTTTGATTTACGATTTTGGATTTACGATTTTGGATTTACGATTTACGATTTTTTTGATCCGGGATGATCAATTCGCCCTCGACCATTACTTCGCCTACCGGAATAAAAACCTTCCTTTGATCCTGAAGTTTCATGGCTCTAATTTTTACAAAGTTATTGGAAAGCGTATAAAATCAATCTGACGGCGGTCATCTGGGAGATTGTATTTGATCACCTATCAAACTGCATAAGCTTTGAAAGCGGTTAAAAACTCCACCTTAATCTCAAAAACAGGTAGTCAAAATAATTGGCGAAAGGCTTGTCCTGTGGCTCCCAGGAAAACAATTGACCGGTCAGATCAAGGTCACAGTTTTCCCTGATGTTGTACGCCATCGTGGGCATAAGTATGAGTAATTTCTTTTTGGGCGACCAAACCACAGTCATGGATCCGTTCAGGATTGGAGTGATTGGTTTGGATACCATCACCAAAGCCGACCATTTCAGCGGCATAAGACGATTAGGCTCCAATACTGTGGTGGTATATTGTTCTGGACGAAAGTCACTGTTGTCAGCGGCTCCGGCATAAAGAAATCCACTGCTAACGTACCATTCCCCGGGAAACATGTGATCTATCTGTGCAGTTAGACTGAGCGTGGCTGAGGAATCCACAGATTGCGATTTAAAAACTGAACATTCTCCTTTAAACCCGGCCTGCCCCAAACTGCCAGCCCAACCCAATCCGAGTGTCCATTGGTCGTGATACTTTCCTGCCAGCATTTGCAAGTCATAACCACTCAAATTGGTCTGATATCGCATCGCTCCAATATGACGTTTCGAGGTTTTGCCAGGACTGTATGCCAGTTCCATACTACTGTTGGCATCCGTTTTAAACCTTGTCCGTATTGCATCCGTTCCAGGGCGTTCTTCGTAATCAAAATCCAGAAAGTTATAGGCATTAAAGATATCATTTGGATTCCAGAAAGTGGCAATGCCCCAATTGATACGTTGCCGACCCAGACGAATGTCAAACCGGCCATGTTGCCAGTTGAGCCAAAGCCGATCTATTTGAGTACTTAAGACCAGATTTTTACTTTTCAGAGGGATAAAGTAGCCATCCCAAAGACCATTATCCTGATTTATATAATCAGCAAATCCGGGTAAAAGCTTTACCGTTTCACCATAAAAAAGCCGGTTCCTGACTTCCGCATTAAATGTCCACAAAGAATCCGGAGTCCATTTTAGGATCATCCGGTTGTGGATGAATCCATCATTTAACAACAGGTCTGCATCTTTTGACCAGGACCAAGTCTGCATGTTCTTAAGGTATCCGGAAAACTGGATCTTTTCATTTTGAGCCCGGAGGTTCTGGGTAAAAAAAAGAAAAACCAGCCAGCAAAACACAGAAGGATTGTTTTTCATTTTTAGATAAATTAATGGGTTAGATTTCTGTTCAGCCCAGTGTCGTTCGCTACCCTACCATCTACCAGGGTGATGACCCGCCGGGCACGGTCAATGACCCGTTGATCGTGGGTGGAAAAGAGAAAAGTCATATTTTCTTCGCGGTTGAGCTTTTCCATGATATCAAGAAGCGTGGATGCGCTTTTGCTGTCGAGATTGGCCGTCGGCTCGTCGGCAAGGATGAACTGAGGTTTACTCGCTAAGGCCCGTGCCACGGCCACCCGTTGCTGTTGTCCGCCTGAAAGTTGCGCCGGGCGGACATCCATTTTATCAGAAAGGCCTACCGATTCGAGCAGGGTACGCACCCGGCTGTTGCGCTCAGATTTGGGCTTGTGCTGTAAAAGCATTATAAATTCCACGTTTTCACGGGCTGTGAGCACCGGAATCAGGTTGTACGATTGAAAAACGAACCCAATATTGTGCAGGCGAAAATCAATCAGGCGATTGGGGGATAGTTTTGTGATGGAGGTGCCATTGATGATCACCTCTCCATCGGTTGGAGCATCCAGTCCACCAATGATGTTGAGCAGCGTCGTTTTCCCCGAACCGGATGGTCCGACAAGTGCGGCAAATTCGCCCCGTTCGAGGTGCAAATGCACGTTGTTCACCGCCGCAACCGGCAAGGTATCGGCGTTATAAATTTTGCTGACGTTGTGGATGTCAATTACGGTATCCATTGATTTACGATTTTGGATTTACGATTTTGGATTTACGATTTACGATTTTTTGATCCGAAAAATGCAAGATTATACCCTTATTCGGATCAAAAAAATCGTAAATCGTAAATCCAAAATCGCAAATAATAAATTTATCTGATTGCTTCCGCAGGTCGCAGCCGCAAAGCTTTCCAGGCTGGGAAAACCGAAGCAAGCAAAGCCGTTCCAGCCGTCAGCAAAATGATCTGGCCGAATTTTTCCAAAGGCAAAATGGGGTATATCACGGCTGCATAGCCAAAGCCTTTCATTACGTTGCCCGCAATACTCGACAGATCCATACCTGTTTTCCCCAGCCATTCGACAGTAATCCAGGCGATAGCCAGACCAACAGGGCAGCCAACCAAGGCTAGTAGGAGAGTCTCGAACACGATCATCCCAAAAATGCGAAGCCTGTTCATACCAATAGCCATAAGCATCCCGATTTCGCGCGTACGCTCCAGAACTGCCATGAGCATCGTGTTCACAATGCCAAACGCGAGCGCAAGCAGGATGATAATGAAGATAATCACGGAAGAAAAATCAATAGATGACATCACCAACGCAACCTCCGGACTGATACTGCGCCAATCCTCAATCTGCAAATCAGGGCATTGTACCTTCCACCAGGCCAAAGATTCCGCTACCTGCTCTTCGCCCGAAAGCAAAACGGCTGCCTCCATGACGCCTCCCGGTGTACCAAGGAGTGCATTCAATTCTTCGCGCCGCAGGTAAACGTTGCGTTCATCCAGGGGTGCGTTGGGCGATTCGTATAATCCCACTACTCTAAATGCGCCGGAAACGATCTCTTGCCTGGCATCTTGAAAGGTCAACACAACTTTGGCACCAGGCAGGAGTTTCATTTTCTCAGCCAGTTTTTTCCCTACAAGAATTTGATTGCGCTTTGCCGGATCAAAGTAAGCACCTGATTTTACCATTTCCTTAAAGCCACGTGTCGCATTTTCGCGTTCCGGATCAACGCCATTGATTTGCACCCCATTACTACCCGATGCGTTGGCCAGCATCCCCTGCGCCTGCGAACGAAGCGAATAGGCTTTCAATCCAGGCATTTTTGGCAACAGCGAATCCATACGCCCCTGGGTAAAATGCCATTTGGCTTCAAACTCGTCCCGAAAATTTGGATGGTGCGCCTGTAAATGCGAAACCTCTTGCTCAATAGCAATCTTCACCCGCCCCTTGGCCATACCGTAATAAATGGACATGATGAATGCCCCCGCCCAAGTGCCAAGCACTACGGAGAAAATGATGGCCAAACTACGGGCTCGATGACGCCAGAGATTTTTCCAGGAAAGCATGGGGATTTACGATTTTGGATTTACGATTTTGGATTT